>CACZCN010000023.1:0-14697 GCA_902779665.1 uncultured Prevotellaceae bacterium
AATCACGCATCTATAGAATAACAGCCCTTACGGACTGCCCTATTAGGTGTCGGGCTTTCAGCCCTCGCAGTCTTGAATTATTCGCTGAAGCTCATCAAGCTGAAGCAAGTCGTCGAACTCACGTTATAATAGTAAGTCCGTTGTAATACCGTTATAAAACCGTTCCAAGTCCGTTCCTGAGAATAGGCGAAAAATGGGATTTGCAAGGGAATCACATAGGACTTGCATAGGAATTAGACTTTCTCTGTTTTTTCTTTGGCATTATCATGGAAATTGTGTATCTTTGCAGATAAGAAAGGAGAAATGATATGGATGAAATCATAAAGATAGGTGATGTGCAGAATCTTGTCATCAAACTAAGAGGGCAGGATGTGCTGCTTGACCGTGATGTGGCAACGCTTTACGGAGTCAAGACTAAGGAGGTGAACCAAGCCGTAAGGAATAATCCTAATAAGTTTCCGTTTGGGTATATCTTTGAAGTGGATAGGTTTGAACGGGAAGAACTGGTCAAAAATTTTGACCGGTTTAAGACGTTGAAACACAGTACGGTAGCACCTACTGCTTTTACCGAGCGAGGATTATATATGCTTGCTACCATTCTGAAATCGGAAGCTGCCGTGAAGGCGACAATAGCCATTATCGATACTTTCACTCAAGTGCGTGAGATGGTTAGAAAGATGGAGGAACTTCAGAAAACGGAAAACCCAGAAGAGCAAAAGGTGCTTCTCAAGCAAAGTGGAGAATTGATTTCGGATGTGATAGGCAATAACCTAAGCACTACGGAATCAGAGACACAGGTGGAACTGAACTTTGCTGTTGTCAAGATTAAGCATACAATAAAACGTTCAAAGTAATCGATAGCATTTCCTTCCCATCACATAAGTGATGGGGGAGTTTTTCTGTAGAATTTTCTGTCCTTAATGTGCGTTTTATCCATGAAAAAACATCTTTTTTGTTGAGGAAGAGAGAAAATTAGAGTTTTTGAATAGAAAATTGTAAAAATATTTTGTGTTTTGAGGAAAAAAATGTAATTTTGCATTGTATGATTCGAGTGATATTTCGGATACGTACAATTACACTTAATCCCTTTCAAAAATATAAAACCTTATTGTTTCTATGAAAAATATAATTGATAAAATTATAGTTGCGTTGTTCGTTGTAGCAATGTTTTTCATTATGTCTATCTCCGCACATGCAGAGACTGGTAATCGCTGTATCTTTACTTCTGTGAGTTTACCGTCTTCCATTACTTGAGTTACTCGACAGTAATGAGCAGCATTTGCATCTTCCCCCTAAAAAGACTTTAATATATCAACTATAAAAATTTATACTACTATGAAAAAGGAATACCTAAAACCCACAGCAAGATCTCACGAGTTGAGATGCCGTAGTATGGTGGCACAGTCAGTATATATGTCACGGTCATCACTCCAAATGGGGAATCGAGGAGGTGGTTATGATTATGATTCTGATTCGGAATCTGATTCATATTCTTCTTCATATTCAGGCTGGATACCTGATTGCGCTGAGTGATATTATTAACAGCATCTGTTATGGATGTAATCTTTATAAAAATGATATGCAGAACCTTGTCTATAAAATGAGATGGCAGGGTAATCCTTTCATAAACAAAACCAAACGTTATATTGTAAATGAAAAACAAAATTGAAAAAATTATAGTAGCGTTGTTCGTTATAACAATGTTTTTCGTTATGTCTATCTCCGCACATGCTGAGAGACGCTATTTCTATGGTGCAGAATCTTCACTTTCCAATATATCATTGGATGGTGTGACGATTAAGCCCCAAGAAACTTCAGTTTCAACGAAAGAAAAAGCACGAACAATCTATAATGAGAATGTGACTCATTATGTCAAAGTACATTCTGATGATAATACTGCTACTGACTTTACGATTGAAACGCAGAGTAAAGGCGTGTTGCTCGTGTATTATGTGAGGACATGGGGGGATAATACAGTAGTTAATGATGCCAATGACTTGAGAATTAATAATCTAGATGGTGTTGCTGAATGTTATGAGATAGCCAAAGATAAAAGTGTACTACTTGGTTATGGCGTGAAATATTTTGTTTTGGCAGAAAATACCACATATACCATGACGGCAACAGATTTATGTGGTGTGTACGGCTTTGTCTATATGCCTGGCAATGTGGCTGCATACGATTCCAAAGAAGATGCAAGTCTGATTGGACAATATTGTAAAGATATTTATAGTAATTTACCGATCCTCCAAAAAACGAAATGGCATTTTTGTGGGTGGTATAAGGATGAGGCTTATACTATGAAAGTGAATGAAGGAGACGTTATAACTGAACCTTCTATTATCTATGACCATTGGACAAGATGTGTTTGGGATTTTGAGGATATTCCTGATGTGAAAATTGAAGACACGTATGATTATGATGGAATCCTTATCAAAGGATCCAATGATACATATATTTCAGCTAATCATACTCTTCTGCTGTATTCTACAAGTACAAAAGAGACAAATTCCGTTGTCTTTACTCCAGAATATGATGGTGAGATGACTGTGACGTATACTTCAACTGGTACTTATGAGCATACGAGAATGTGTGCGATAGGAACGGATGTTGTAAGTAATACAAATAGTTCGAGTGTGATTGCATACGGTGTGAGCGATGAACCGAACGTATGGAAAACCCTTCAGGCAAAAATGAAAGCTGGTGTAACATATTACATCTTTAATGTAAATGGTGGTATAAAGATAGACAAGATAAAATATCAGGAAAGCGCCGCTTCTGCTATTGTTGATGAAGATAACGTAACTCTTACGACAATTGCCGATATGCAGGGGTGGAGACCGTTCTATGACGCATATAATAGCTATACCGTTGATAATAATACTGATGTGTATGTGGTAGTAGGGAAGGAGGATGAGGAAGATGCTGTTAAACTCATCAATAGGACAGGGAAGAAGGTGCCTATGGGTTGTCCTGTCATTCTGCATACAAATAATGTTCAGGAGGACGGAACCTACCTGATAACAATGACAAAGGATGCATCGTCATACGAATATGAAGGAAATGATAATCTTCTGAGTGCTTCCGTTACAGGAACACCTGTTGATGCCTATCGTCTTGGCTATCGTGCAGGAGAGGGTAATGGTATTGCATTCTATCCTTGGAAAGCTGACACTCCAAGTGCGGGTGTTGTGTATCTGGATTTATCGAATAGTAATGACGCCAAGATTGCATTTGAAATAGAGGAAAGTATAACGGGAGTGGTTTCTGTTCGCGATAACCATATTGAAGGAGATAATATCTTCAACATTAATGGACAGCGTTTGAATGTTCCTCAAAAAGGCTTTAATATAATTAACGGTAAAAAGGTTATAGTAAAATGAAAAAGGAATATCTAAAACCAATAGCAAGATCTCACGAGTTGAGATGCCGTAGTATGGTGGCACAGTCACCTCAATCGCTTGACACTCATACTTTCAAGATTATGAGATCGAGTTCTAACTCTGATCCAGACACTGATTATGACTCTGCAGAACCTACGGTGTGGGCAGACTGATAAAAACGGCAACCCCACCGCTTTCGTGGTGGGGTTGCCGTTTCGGTATCTTTTTTACATCGCTGTTTCTGGTGGTGTGTAGGATGCTACGGTTGTAGCGCCCTGACGGTCGATGATGAGCTGAACGAGCGTGAAGTCATCGTATGACTCATCAGGACTTCCGATACTTGCCACGAAATAGAGGTGATTCGCATCGCTCTTGTCGTATGCCATGCTGATGAACACTCCGTTCTCCTTTGTGTCGCGATTCAGAAGACCGGAGAAACTGCTCTTCGTGAATGTCTGTGAGAAGAACTGTGAGCCGTCGGTACGGGTTATGGTCAGCTCAATACGGTTGTCGTGGAAGAGTGAGTCATGGTTCTCCACATCTTCAAGACTTGTATCGGCTGCACGACGGATGGAAAAGTTGTATTTGCTTCCTGCCCAGTTGGCTGTGCCGGAAGTTGACTTTGCCGCCATGCTCGTCGCCTTGCTTTTGGGCTTGTCGATTATCTTCTCAATCATGATATCCTCATCCTGCTGCTTGTTCTTGCAGGATGTAAGTGAACTGGCTATCGCTAATGCACATGATAGGCTTAGTATAATGTAGATTTTATTCATTGGTCTTGGATTTGCAGAGTGACAATGTGCGAAGCATATCGCACGAAAGCAAAAGTGCTTGTCAGCCCTAAAGGCTGGCGCACGGTCTCAGATTTGCTGAGTGACAATGTGCGAGGCATATCGCACGTTTGAGCGTCTTTTGATAAAAGAGCGGCGTAAGCCTAGATTCTTCCTAAAGGCTGGCGCACGGTCTCAGATTTGCAGAGTGACAATGTGCGAAGCATATCGCACGAAGGCAAAAGTGCTTGTCAGCCCTAAAGGCTGGCGCACGGTCTCTGATTTGCTGAGTGCAAAGATAGCGATTTTATTCGATAAAGGCTTGTGCGGAATGTTAAAATGTCTAAATTCCGATAAAAACAAAATTGAAATTGTGTATCTGTCACGTTTTTCAATTGAATAGTCGAAAATATGCAAGTCCTGATTATTTCAGAAATGACAAGATGCATGCGAAGTAAAGCATAAAAGTCGCTAATTGTTAATAATTAAACGTTTATTACGAAAAAAGTGAAAAAATGTTTTGTCGTTTCTATTCTTTTCCGTATTTTTGCAGTTGAATTTTCGTTTTTCAAAAAAACTTACCTAAGGATAATTTAGGAGAACATACAATTATGGAGCATGTGCGGCAACTCACAGAACTAGAGATAAACAGTAGGGCTGAGGAAGTCTTTACTGCTATGTCACCACGATGTACCATCGAGGAGATGGAACTGATGAGGCGTGCTTATCAGCTTGCACATGATGCCCATGCCAACCAGAAGCGAATGACGGGTGAACCGTATATCATTCATCCTATTGCCGTGGCAAGAATCGTGGCTGTGGAAATGAAGCTCAGCGCTCCCCCTGTATGTGCTGCTTTCCTTCACGATGTGGTGGAGGATACCGAATATACCGATGATGATATGCGACGCCTCTTTGGTGATGACGTGGCTTTCCTCGTGAGGGTGGTGACGAAGCAGAAGAAACCTAACTATGCAATGTCGAAGCAGTTGGATAACTTTAGGCAGATGCTTGACTCCATGCACTATGACGTGCGTGCCATTCTTATAAAGCTTGCCGACCGTCTGCATAACATGCGAACGCTTAGCAGTATGCGACCTGCCAAGCAGATGAAGATTGCGGGAGAGACCGACTATTTCTATGCTCCGCTTGCCAACCGCCTCGGTTTCTACAATATCAAGATTGAACTGGAGAATCTGTCGTTCAGGTACAGATGTCCGCAGGTGTACGAGAAAATCGTACAGCTTATAGAGAAAGAGAAAGAACGTGATAAGATACGTATGGCATCATTCTCGACAAAGATTGACGAGGTGCTTAATGCCAACGGCATCCGTTTCCGCCGTGAAGTGGCATACCGTGCTCCATACAGCCTTTATCGCAAGATGAAAAACACGAAGGTGGATTTTGAGCATGTTGAAGGACGCCATTTTACCAGAATAGTATTCCCGGAGGATGTATATGTATCAGAGAAGAATATGTGCCTGAACATATACTCATACCTTACGAATTGTTTCCGCGAGAAATCAGGTTCGATGATTAACTACATCGACCAGCCTAAGAGTAACGGTTATCAGAGCTTCCACGTGCATCTGCTTTCCGACTATGGAGTATGGGAAGAGGTGCATATCTCAAGTGAGAGGATGATTGTCAACTCCCGACTGGGTTGTGTTGCCCGTAGAAGGGATAATGATATCAGCGCATGGATTGATTCTATGAGAAATGTGCTGAAGGATGTGGCTAACAGCGCTCAGGAGAGTGAGGAGGGTGACGCTTTCTTCATTGAGTCGGTGAGAAGCCAGTTCTATAACGACGATATCACATGCTACACACCGCAGGGTAGGGCATTGCGTCTGCCGAAGGATTCCACCGCGCTCGACTTTGCATATAACATTCATACCCAGGTGGGTATGCACGCTAAGTATGCAAAGATCAACGGACATCTTGCATCGGTGAAGACTGTTCTTCATCGCGGTGACTGTGTGGAGGTGGGAACAGATGAGAGTGTGACGCCAAAGGAGGACTGGCGCGGTAGTGCCAAGTCATATAAGGCTTTGAGACATATACATCAGTTCCTTGAACGGCAGCCTAAATCGCAGTATACCAGATGCCCTATATGTCACCCTATACCGGGTGAGGAGGTTATTGGCTTCACGGAGAAAAACGGAATGATTAGTGTGCACCGAAGGGATTGCTCAGAGGCAATAGCAATGTCCTCAAGGTATGGCGACTCCATAGTGGCTGTTGACTTCCAGGCTGAGGATTCCGTTCTATATCCTGCAAGTATCACGGTTCATGCTGTGGATAGGCAGCACCTGCTTAGTGACCTGATAGACAGTATTTCTAATAAATTCCGACTCTCCATCAATAGTCTTCATACGGTTACGGAGGATGAGATTGTTACTTGTACGGTGAATTTCTCCGTACACTCATTTGACGAGCTCCAAACTATTGTGAACACCATCTCAGATATTCCGGATGTGGAGGAGGTGAAGTATAAGAATGATTAAAGCCTACCCCGACTCTCCCAAAAGGAAGGAGTTGAAAGGTACAAAATAAAAAACCGCTTAGGGATTGTTCCCCAAGCGGTTTTATTATTGTTATTTTCGGTTGATTCTTAATCGTAGAAGCCCGGCTGCTTGTACTCTATGCCGAGTTCCTTGTCAACTGTTGCCATAACACCCTGAATCTGGCCCATAGCAAACATACGGCCAAGGAGTGTGTAACCTGCATTGTGACCGTGGTTGGTCTCATCGAATACGCCTCCTGGCTCATCGGTGAAGGTCATGCCGTGGTCAACACGCATTGGGAGACGGCGGCCTGAGTTGCACTTGCCTTCTGCCTCTGCCTTTTCGAAGATACGGGTAAGTTCGATGAGGTTTCCACGACCGCCAAGGTGACTTGCCTCTGTAAAGTTACCGTTAGGGAAGATGTGGCAAGAACGGAGGTGAACGAAATGTGTACGGTCAGCAAACTTCTCTGCCATTGCCACACAATCGTTATGTTCTCCAGCAGAGAATGAACCTGCACAGAATGTGAGACCGTTATGCTTGTTTGGAACAGCATCGAGGAACCACTGGATATCCTCTGTGTTGCCAACGATACGTGGGAGTCCGAATACAGGATAAGGAGGATCGTCAGGATGAACGCACATATTGATGTCGTACTCATCGCATATAGGCATGATAGCCTCAAGCCAAGTCTTCATGTTGTCCTGAAGCTTTGCCTTGTCGATGTCCTTGTAGAGAGCGAGAAGGTCGCGGAACTTCTGCACAGGAGCAGAATCGCCCTCGCTGAAGTTGCCTGATACGAAGCCCTGAGTCTTGATGATGATGTTCTCAACCATTGCATGGTCGAACTCTGGAGTTGCCTTTGCCTTGATAGCGTCAGCCTCTGCCACGAGGTCACGTCCCCACTTGTGAACCTTTGAGAACTCAGCCCAATCAGCACGAGCTGCTTCGCGCTTGAGGATGTAGATGTCGAAGTATGCAAACTCGCCCCAGTCCATATAGAGGTTGCTTGCACCATTGGGGTTCTCGTGTTCAAGGTCAGTACGTGCCCAGTCGAGTACTGGCATGAAGTTATAGCAGATGCACTTGATACCTTCCTCACCGAGGTTGCGGAGGCTCTGCTTGTAAACCTCAATCTGATGGTCACGGTCAGGACCGCCATACTTGATAGTCTCAACTACAGGGAGTGACTCTACGACGCTCCACTTCATTCCGTAAGACTCGATGTACTCCTTGAGCTCATGAATCTTCTCACGTGTCCATACTTCGCCGAGTGGTACGTCATGCAATGCAGTAACTATACCCTCAACGCCTATCTGCTTTAATTGTGCAAGAGTGATCTTATCCTTCTTGCCAAACCATCGCCATGTTCTTTCCATAGAAATATATCCCAGTGGCCTCTCCCCTCGCCCTCCCCCGTAGGGAGGGAGCTGGAGTGCTTATGGGCGGATTTTTGTAATTTGTTAATGTTAATTTAATAGCCTATCCCTCATAGCCGAATCGGCTCCCTCCCTACGGGGGAAGTCCGATGTTGATAATATCGGAGTATGTGTCAGGGCGGGGGGAGAGGCCGTTTATCTAACGCTTACATACTTATGCAACGTCTTCCTTACTGCGCCATTGCCGGCATAGAGCTCCTTGACGTAGCCCTCAATCTGCTCGCCGAGACCAGCCTCGTAGAGGTCGAGACCGAATACATCCTTGCGAGAGAAGAGCTGCTTGAGGCATGAGTAATCCTGATTTGCCTTGCCGATCTCGAGAGGAGCCACGATAGCCTGAAGTTCTTCGAGCAATGGGTCTGTAGAAGGCTCGAATGCGTTGCCGTTATCATCGATACCCTTGAGGTAGCGTGCATAGCCAGCAAGAACGAGTGGGATGAGCTTGAGGTTATCCATGTCAAGACCTCGTGCGATGTACTTCTTGATAGTCTCACCGAAACGGATTGGGAGTTTCTGTGATGTATCGGTAGCGATACGCTGTGGAGCGTCAGGCATGAATGGGTTAGGAAGACGCTTGTTGATAACAGTACCGATGAACTCGTATGGGTTGAGAACGCCCGGATCTGTTACAACAGGCATTGCCTCGATATATCCTATCTTCTGGATGAATGCGCGGAGGTCATCATCAGCCATCTCTGCTGAGATAAGGTCGTAACCGAGCATACAGCCATAGATTGACATCGCTGTGTGGAGAGGGTTAAGACAGGTTGTAACCTTCATTGTCTCTACCTGATCAACGGTCTCTCGAGTGGTATAGAGGGCACCGCCAAGCTCCAATGGTGGGCGACCGTTTGTATAGTCATCCTCGCAAACGAGATACTGAACTTCCTCGGCATTTACGAATGGGGCTGTAAATGTCTTCTTCTCGGTAATGATGGTGTTGTTATCCTCGAAACCATCCTCAGCAAGCATAGCCTGTACCTTCTCGTGTGGACGAGGAGTTATCTTATCAATCATTGACCAAGGATATGAAATCTTCTTGTTGTCAGTAACGTATGCAAGGAACTCCTTTGGTGCAAGACCATCGTTAACCCATTTCTCAGCGTATGCGAGAACGCCAGCCTTCACTTTGTCGCCATTGTGTGAGCAGTTGTCGGTTGACTGGAGTGTGAGTGGAAGTTGACCTGCCTTGAAACGCTCAAGAAGAAGTGCTGTGAGCTTACCCATTGCGAATACAGGTGTGAGACCACGCTCAAGGTCGGCAGGAGCTACGCTATAACCCTTTTCTGTGATGGTGAATGTAACCATCTGGAGCGAAGGAGCCTTGAAAATCTCAACGAGACGAGCCCAGTCCTCTGCGAACTGGAAGTCTGCCTTGAGTGACTCTGTAACAGATGCGATGACTTTCTTCTCGATTGTGCCGCTTGACTGGAGGCTTACGAGGAGTGAGAGGTTGCCGTAAGGGCGATAAGCCTTGTCGATAATCTCGTAGTCGAAGCTCTCTGCCACGATTACACCACGGTCATACTTGCCAGTGTTAAGAGCATCGTTGAGGATAGCGGCAGGGAATGCGCGGAAAATGTTTCCTGCACCGAAGTGAACCCAAGTTGGCTCATCGTGAGTCTTCTTGGCTACTGCTGCGATATCATACTTAGGAAGCTCGTAACCCTTGCTTTCCCATTCAGCAACATTTGCGTTGCCTGATAGAATTTCAGTAAGTTTCATAAATTAGATTTATGTCTTTAAATATTATAATTTTTTAAACGCAATGAATTTCCGCGCAAAAGTACTAATAATTTATGAGATAGCCAAATAAAAGAGTGAAAAAACTCATAAACTGTTCCCTCACCTGTT
Source organism: uncultured Prevotellaceae bacterium (assembly GCA_902779665.1). Taxonomy (GTDB): domain Bacteria; phylum Bacteroidota; class Bacteroidia; order Bacteroidales; family Bacteroidaceae; genus Prevotella. The sequence continues at coordinate 9,954 of CACZCN010000023.1, forward strand.
AATTGCGGCATCTTCATCCCCTAAGGGCGAGGGGGTAGTTACTTCTGTCACTTGTGGTTTTCCGTATCATTTCCTTTGTTGTCATTTTTACTGTCTTTTACCTCACTTTTAGAAGAGAGTGTGTCCGTAGGAGTGGTGATAGGTTCCTTCTTTTTATACCTATCTGGGAGATAGTATCCCAAGTGCGGAGGCTGGTTGTAAGCCACGTTTTGCCATGCGACGCACATACGGTAGATATGGTCGTGCATAGGTGTGACAATACGGTACTGTGTAGGGAGATTTGTGCTGAAGACATTCAAATGCGCATTATCAGAGCCATCATATAATATGAGCTCTTCACGCCAGTCGCCGAACAGGTCTGCTTGCAAACATGGTGTTGCCTTTGTTCCGTTACATGAGGTAGAATATCCCCATTCGCTGAAGTCCTTACCATTAATCTTTATACGCTCTACATTATGACCAGTCCATTTGGCAACATAATACTGATAGTATGGAATAGGATTCTCTCCCGCCTTACCCTTGTTTACAGAATTACCAAGAAGTTCCTCATAGAGGTCACCATCCCAATAAATGCGGAAATTGACAGGAATAGAGTTCTTTGGGGTTGCTATCTCATTGCCCTTGCAGTCATATATGGTCTTAGAGGCAGAACTCCATATCTCGCATCCGCGATGCAGAGAGTCTATGTCGGCTGCCAATCCTCGTCCTGTGTCTCGTTCTCCTTCCCTGCGGACGAGCATTTCTCCTGTGCGGGCATCACGAAGGCTGGTACCGAAAGGCTTTACCTCGTGTGGCATGTAATATTCAAGTCCCGTGCGGTCAGGATCGATGTCACATAGATGAACGGCATCACCATGTCCGAGTTTTGTGGTGTAGAGAAGTGAACCGTCATGGTCAAGGGCTGCTGAGCCGAACATGATTTCGTCATATCCATCACCATCAACATCGCCAACGGCTATACCGTGGGCTCCCTGTCCGTAGATGCCCTCGCCCGGTGTCTCGCTCTTATGGAACCATTTGTCGATGATATGCTTACCATCGAACTGCACAGCCCATGCGTATGCCTTGGTGTAGTAGCCACGGAAGAAAACTGCACTTGGAATATTCTCAGGACCGTCAAGGAATGCCACACAGGCAAGGAAACGGTCACCACGGTTACCTTGTAGCGGAGAGCGGTCGCCCCAGCCTCTACCGTCATATTCAGGCTCTCCACCGAGTTCAAACGCACGGTTAGGGTTGTAGTAAACGGTGTGGATAGCGTGTCCGTCAATACCTGAGAATACTGTAAGGAACTCAGGGCCATGAAGGATACGTCCGTTTGCCATGGCGTATGAAATCTTATCGTTGGTATTACGTATCTCCTTGTCGGTTGCTGCCCTGCTGACATACTTGCCCTTACCGTCTTTTGAACCCGGGGCGGTCTTGCAGATTAGTTCTGCCTTTCCGTCACCGTTAAGGTCATAGAATAGGAACTGGGTGTAATGGGCACCGGCACGAATGTTTGGACCGAGGTCGATGCGCCAGAGCGGCTTGCCTGTGTATTGTTCTGTGTTGCCATAGTGTAGTTTGTAGCAGTCGAGATATACACGTCCGGTATGACCATCCTGTGAGTTGTCGTGAGAGTCGGAAGGGTCCCACTTAACCAACAGCTCATATTCACCGTCACCGTTTATATCGGCTACGGAGCAGTCGTTTGGCGTGTAGGTGTATGCTTTTCCGTTTGGAGCCACACCATCTACAGGCTTGTCAAGAGGAATGGATATATAAGGCTTGTCCCAAACCTTGAGAGGCTTGCTTGCGTATTTTGTTCCGAGTTTTCGTGTTATGAGGGTATATTGGCTTGTGCTTGTGCCGAGGGTGTCAGTTACACATGTTGTCTTCGTTATGTTGGATGCAATAAGCTGACCGTCGCGCATAAGGTCGAAAGATATGCTTTCGGGGTCGGTTGAAAGGAATCTCCATGAGATGAAGTTGCCCTTCTCGCAAGGTATCGCAACGGCACCTCGCGAGAGTGGCTCTATGTCTTTCTGTCCGTAAATGGAAACAGAGAATAGTAGCGCTATGAGTGTGTTCAATAGCTTATTCATACTTATCGTATGGAGATTATTGGGGTAATTTGATGGGTTTTAAGGTTTTATGGTTTTAAGGTTTTCAGGTCGTAACGCTCATTAGCGATGCTGACCTCTAACCTTCTAACCTCTAACCTCCTAACCTTATATCTTTTGGCGTATTGGATGTGTGAAGACGAATCTTGCACCATCGCTGTACTCTGTGTCGAGCCAGATACGTCCGCCAAGGTTTTCTATTATACTGCGTGTGATGGAGAGTCCCAAACCTGTTCCCTGCTTGAAGGAGTCAATCTGTTTGAATCTCTGGAATATGAAATCGGCTTTGTCTGCTGGTATTCCGCAGCCGGTATCGGTTACGCTGATGCGTATCTCGTCTATTTTCACAGAATCCTCTATAGCCACGGTTATCGTACCGCGCTCTGTGAATTTCTTCGCATTGGTCAGCAGGTTGTTGAACACCTGATGCAGACGCAGCACATCTGTCTGTACAGGAACAGTATGCTCTGGCAGCTTTGCTATTATGCTTACCTCAGGACTTAAGTTGGCTCGTGCCGTCTCTACGGCAGCCCTGCATATCTCAACCATGTCGGCATCCACGATGTTGAACTCCATGCTCTTTGCGTCCATCCTCGAAATCTGGAGAATGTCGTTCACCAGATTGAGAAGCGTGTCGCTGTTCACCTTGATATAGCCTCCATATTCCAGTTTCTCCTCATTGCTGAGCGGTATCTCCGGCTCTGTGAGCAATTGTGAGAAGCCTACTATGGCATTTAGAGGCGTGCGTATCTCGTGGCTCATATTGGCGATGAAAGCCGACTTCATTGCGTTTGCTTCCTCAGCTTTGTCGCGTGCTATCTCCAGTTCGTGACCACGGTCAATAAGCTTCTTCTCCAGTTTCTTGCTTAGAATCAGATAATGGAGCGATATCGTGAGGGCCGTTACGAGGAATATGAATATTCCGGCAGCCCATGGAAACCATTCTGCATCTATTATGCTTTCCGGTTCGTTGACTAGGGTATAGTCCTCGGGGAGCTTTTCCTTCGAAATGCCGAATTCCTTCAACTTGTTGTAGTCGAACTGATAGATGTTATTGAGCATGTGAAGCCCGGGGGCGAGTCCTGTCTGCTCGTATTTGATTACATCGTCGGCAAGTTCAGCACCAACATTTTGGAAATCAGGAATGTATCCGCCTATTGCCCAATCGCGAAGACCTGTGCTTGAGAGTGATATTGCAGGTATCTTCCTGTTGCTGTTGCCCAATGACACGGTAGTGTTTGAAAGAGTCAGAGTCTCGGAGTTGTCCATTCTCCATGTGCCTATAAGAATCGCCTTCTTGCCTCTGATGTCGTGAATGGCGTTATTGACCTCCTGAAACGACATGTTGCGTCCGTCAATATATTCAATCTTATAGTGAGGATGGCTCTTCATGATCTGTCGGAAATGTGCCTTCAGTGTCACGCCACCTATCGTATTGTCAGAGAGGAACACTATTGAATCCCTGTCGGGGTATAGGTTATGGAGCAGTTCGAGGTTGACTGATATGTCAAGCTTGTAAACGCATCCGCCTACGATTTTGTAGTCCTTGTAGTCCTTGTTCAGATAGTAGGACCTTGGTTCCCATGTCTTGATGTCGATGTTCTTGTCGCTTGGCAGTCTTATTATGTTATTGCTCCTGATGCCTACCACCACCGGGGTTGACTTTATCTCCTTTCTTGTGAGAGAGAAGAATGCAGTGGAAGCCTCGTTGCCGAGAAGTACAATCATTGAAGGTTTCTGACCGTCAGAATAGTACTTGCCGAGGAGTCGCCATAGATGTTCCTGCCATTCCGTTGCCTCTGCCAGGATGCCGCAATTCATGTTTTCCACTCTTATGTTGCCTGCATCACCGCCTTTGGCTATGTATTTTTCGCTAAACTGGTTGATATTGGCCTTCATACGCTCCTCGCCCGGATTGTACGATGAAACAATCACAACAGGTCCCTTAACCTTTGCCTCCGCGCATAATACGAATAGTGATGCCATAGTGACTATGGACAGTATGATGCGGAGAATATGTGATTTCAGGACAGTGGTCATTATTGTTTGTTTTTCCTTGTTTTTTATGGCGTGCGAAAGCAATCCCGCGCAAATTAGTTGTTAGTTGTTAGGTGGACTCTAAACTTCTTATCTCTTGGAGCGGCGCACCATTCACACATGCCCGGGGATATTCAATCTCCGATTTCCCTGCGAGGGGATTCCGATGCTGTAGACTTCGGATTGTGTGTTAGCGCGAGGGGAAAGCCGCTATTGAGTGCAACGTGCCAAGCATCCTCGCACGAAAGCAAAAGTGCATGTCAGCCAGTAAGGCTGGCGCACGTTCTTTGATTTGTTGAGTGCAAAGATAGGAATTTATTCCTAATTCTCCAAATAAAAATGACGGAAATTCACAATGATTATGCAATAATTTGCAAAATTTATGGGTGTAGGTAATACTATAATCCAAAATCATCTCCAAATTCCCTCTTTGCAAGGTTCTATGGTTCTATAGTTCTATATTTTAAACACATACCCTAAATTTTCCCGCCTTCCCCCTTATAATAACGTGAGTTCGACGAATTTATTCAGTTGTATATTGTTGACTATCATGTGGTTGAAAGAGCTCTGAAGGAGCGATACCTAATAGGGCAGTCCGTTAG
>CACZCN010000023.1:14726-87336 GCA_902779665.1 uncultured Prevotellaceae bacterium
TGTCGCACTTACAGCGCTCCTTTAATCACGCATCTATAGAATAACAGCCCTTACGGACTGCCCTATTAGGTGTCGGGCTTTCAGCCCTCGCAGTCTTGAGTTCGTCGAACTCACGTTATAATAATTATTTATTATTATATATTAAGAGCAAAAAGAGATAGGGCGTGTCTAAAAAATATGTAACCTTTGTATTGGAAACAGCTCCAGATTGAAAAGTACGTTCCCCTATACAATGGGATTTGTGTGGGCTTTTTCAGGTCCGTTCCACCTCCGTTTCATGTCCGTTCCAAATCCGTTGTGGTTCCGTTATGAAACCGTTGTGATACCGTTCCCTATATCGGTACATCTACTTTTGAGGTTCCATGGTTCCATAGTTCCATGATTTTTTAGAGACACCCGCTAACTTTTTGGGGACAAAAAAATGAGTCCCCGAAACGAGGACTCATCTCTTAATATGTATCTATGTTTATTTCTGTATTTTTACTTGCCACCGAAAAGCCAGCATTGCTTAGCATAGATATCAACGGTCTTGAGATTTGGGTTTGATACCAATGAACTCTGACCGTAAGGGAGAAGGTAAGGCCAGCGATTGAGACCGCTCTGATTGTTCTTAGGGTTTGTGAGAGTGATATAGTTCTCGCCCATAGCCATGCAACGGCGGAGGTCGTTGTAAGTCTGGATGTGCTCGTCAATTGCCATAGCAATATACTTCTGCACAAATATCTTCTCCAAAGTTGCAGAACCGAGAGATGCAGCATAGGTTTCACCTGTCTCCTCGTCGCCTACCCAGCTATTGCTCTCTGTGATAGAAGCCTGTACTGCCTGCTTGAAGGATTTTGTTGCATCCTTGCCGGTACGTGCCTCTGCCTCTGCCTTGATGAAGTAAAGCTCATGGAGAGAAAGCACCTGAACAGGCTCATTGTACATGTAGTAGTATTCAGAGATGTTTGGAGTCCAGCTTCCTTTTGCAAAATCCTCGTCACCTGGGGTTCCGTATGTTCCAGGCTCATAGCCGTAATATTTCTCATAGGCGCTATTAGGAGCCGTTGCTGTAATATAGTGCTTGAGACGTGGGTCTTTTTCTCCCATTATGTCAACAACAGTCTTTGATGGAGCTGTGTAGCCACGACTATCCAAGAATGCTGCCCAAGGATTAACGGCTACATCACCGTCAAACTCTTTTACGTAGCAACCTGCAAAACCAAGTTCAAGAGCCTTGTCTGCTGCCTTCAGGGCTTCTGCTGCTGCATTGGCGTTTACGGCTGTCTGATGGATATAAAGACGTGCCTTTACTGCATAGGCAAGTGCCAGCCACTTCTTTGTGTTGCCCTTGAAGAGAATGTCCTCAGAACCGAAATTAGCCATTTCTTCTTCTGTGGCAGTATTCAGGTTCTCGATAGCATTGTCGATTGTCTTGACAAGGTCGGCATATATGCTTTCCTGAGAATCTGACTTTGGCTGCATGTTAGCGGAAGTCTGGAGTGCCTCAGAGTATGGAATATCTCCGTGCATGTCTGTGAGGATTTCGAAGTTGATAACCTTGAGAACCTGTGCTGCACCGAGAACGTCGAGCTGACCGCCGCTGCTTGCTATGTTCTTCTCTACCTTGTCAATCATCTCCTTGATGTTAAGGAGATTTGAGTATGTAGAGTTCCAAACATTGTTGAATGTGGAAGAAGATGCAATTTCACCTGCGTTACGTAGTTCTGCCTTCATCATCTGGTTATTACCTGTACCTACCTGCTGCTCTGTAATAGAAGAGAGGTAGAAGGAATAATCACCAGAAGTTGTGTTGAATGCTGTTGCCATGATGGCATCTGTAATCTGAAGGTGTGCCGGAACGACATTTGCTGCAGGGTATTTGTAGTTCTTGTTTACCTCATCAAGCTGATCCTCTGAACATGATGTCATGCCGAAAAGAGCGACAGACATTGCCATTACTATATATTTCTTCATATTTTTCTTATTTTTCTTGACACATTAAATAATTAGAATGTGATTTTCAGACCACCACCGATGCTCTTTGTTGCAGGAACTGAGAAGCGCTCGAAGTAACCTGACATGTTACCGTTACCCTGTGATGACTCTGGATCGAAGTTTGGCATCTTTGCCCATACGAGGATGTTGCGGGCAAAGCCATATATAGATGCGTCGATACCGAGGAACTTAGGAAGGTTGTAGGTAAGGGTGAGGTCACGGAGCTTGAAGAAGCTTGTGTCGTAGATACCAGCCTCTGTTACATCGTAGTAAGCTGTATAGTAGTCCTGCTTGCTAACCTCTTTAGTATTCTTCTGACCGGTTACCATATCAATTCCATCTGCAACCATTGTGCCTTCGTGGTATGGGAGAGATTCCTCTGTAGCACCGAAATAGTTCATTACCATATTTGTGCCATGATACATCTTTCCGCCCTTCTGCCAGCTCCATGTTGTGTCGAGAGAGAGACGCTTCCAACGTACAGAGAAATTAAGACCCATAGTCCAGTCTGGTGCACAGTTGCCAAGGTCTTGGCTGTCTGTGGTTGCCTGTGGCAGACCATCAAGGAGTAGCAACTGTCCATCCTCATTACGCTCGAAAGCATAGCCATAGATGTTAGGATATGTACAGCCTGCCTGAGCACGAACCTGTGGCTCTACGAAACCGCCGAGCATGATTGACTCTACACCCTCTGCGAGTTCTACTACCTTATTGTCAACCGCTGTCCAGTTAATGCCGAGGTTAACGTCCCAGTCCTTCATCTGAACGATTGCTGCATTAAGAGAAATCTCGTGAGAGTTTGTCTTCATGCGACCTGCGTTGGTCATCATGTACTGATAGCCCATTGTTGGATCGCAAGGAACCTGGAAAATCTGATCTACTACGTTCTGGTAGCTGTAAGTGTAGTTGAACTTGATTCTGCCATTCCAGAATGCAAGGTCGATACCTGTCTCCCAGTTTGTAGTGTTCTGAGGTTTCAGGTTAGGGTCATAGAGAATGTAATAAGGAGCATATGCAGAACTTCCGCTTGGAAGTGGGTATGCTATTGGGGTGAAAGAATAGAAACCACCGCCATAGGTTGGGGTAGAATAGAACCTGTCATAGTAATCACCTGCCTGACCTACCTGAGCGTAAGATGCACGGAGCTTACCATAGGTAAGGATGTCCTGATTCTTGAATGTTGGGAGTTGTGTGAATTCCCATCCGAGAGAAACAGAAGGATAGAAGAAGCTGCGGCTTCCGCGTGGCATGGTAGAAACATAGTCGTTACGACCTGTTACTGTGAGGTAGAGCATATTCTTCCAGTCGGCAGAAACACTACCGAAGAAACCTACTGTGCGCTCGCTTTTCTTGTATTCTGCGCCATTATAGCCTGTGATTGATTTTGCGTTGCCCATTACAGGGAAACCGTAGAAATTGAAGTTTGTACCGTCATAATCCCAACTGCGGACATTCTCATTATTTACCTCATTACCAAGGATGATGTTAAGTCCCCAGTCTTCGTTGATACGACCGTCGAGGTTTGCTGTAAATGTATTGTTGAATACATTGTGCTGTGAACCGTAGTTTTCAATCTCACCTTTCTTGTTGTATGCAGAACCGACTTCTGCTACTGTGCTATAGTTTGAGGTCCACATATCAATACCAGCCTGCTCACGGAACTAAAGAGTGAAGCCTTCAAGACCGATGTTTGGAGCATACTCGAAATATGCGTTACCGAAGAAACGGTTTGTGTGCTGACCGAATTCATCATTGGCTGACCACCAGTAAGGGTTGTTGAATGATGTAGAACGGAAGAGAATCTGCTGAGTTGGATCAGATGGAGAGCAATAAGGGATGCCCTTGAGATTATACTCTGCAGGACAAGAATAAAGCACGTTCATGATACCGTTGTTGGCACCAGGAGCACTTGTGATTTCGCTTGAAGAATAGTTTGCAGAAAAACCTGTCTTCCACTCCTTGTTAATAGTCCAGTCAACAAGACCACGACCTCCCCAACGCTCCATACCTGTTGATGGGATGATACCGTCCTGATGAGAGTTGCTGATAGAGAATGAGTAGTTGACGTTGGCGAGAGCCTGAGAGATACTCAGGTTCGTATTCTCTGTGCAACCTGTCTGGAGATAGTCATAGAGGTTGTCGTAAGTCTCTGGAGTTGTCCAGCCGTCAAGACCTGCTGCAACACGCTTGGTGTTGTAGTACATTCCCTGATGCTTGCCGAATTCTTTTGTGTAGTTATTGTCTGTATTGCCACCATACTCAGGGTCATTGGCAAGGTCGGTAATCTTAGGTCCCCATGACTGAGAAGATGTTGGGTCATAGCCTTTATCTATGGCGTTGCCCTGAGCATATACCTGCTGGTGCTTGAACTCACGAGACATAGACTGAGCAGAAATGTTGGTGTTCAGCACAATCTGTGGCTTGCTCTGACCTGCCTTTCCGCGCTTTGTTGTGATAACAATCACACCATTAGATGCACGAATACCATAGAGGGCAGAAGCAGCCTGACCTTTGAGAACGTTGATACTTTCAATATCATCTGGGTTGATATCAATAGAACGGTCGGAGATGTTGGCTCCTGTTACAGAGTCTCCTGTACCGAAGTCTGCCTTTGTTGTAATTGGCATACCGTCAACTACATAAAGAGGTTGGTTGTTGCCGTCGAATGAACGTGCACCACGGATGACAATCTGTGAAGATGCACCAGGAGCACCAGAAGACTGACGGATATCCACACCCGTGAGCTTGCCCTGAATAGCGTTAGCAAGAGAGCTTGTTCCGGATGTGCTGAGTTCACCATCCTTAAGATCCTGAGATGCATATCCCAATGACTTCTTAGAACGTGTGATACCCATTGCTGTTACGACAACCTCGTCGAGAAGTTTGTCGTCGGCATCAAGTACAACCTTCATGCCATTCTTTGCGGTAGCTTCCTTTGGCTGCATGCCAACATAGGAGAATACGAGGGTCTTGCCTGCCTCAACATTGATAGTGAACTTACCGTCAATGTTTGTCACAACACCCTGTGTTTCTCCTTTTACCTTGACGGCAGCACCGATGACTGGCTCGCCGTCCTGAGCAGAAATGACTGTACCGCTGATTGCTGATTGTGCGAGGGCAGTCGCTGCCATCATCATGCACATAAGCATCATTGTTAGTTTTCTTTTCATAAATACTCTTACTTGATTATGTTTATACTTTATACTAAAATCTTTTTACTTTTTTCTTTATCCTTTACACTTTTCTCTTTACCCTAATATCAATTTGTTCGCAAAATTAATATTTTTTCTACAAAAAATGCTAATTTTATGACAAAAAATGCATAATTTGTTACCGAATATGTTAAAAGAGAACAAATCTGTGGAAAAAAATGACATTTTTATTCTAGTTCATAGTTCATAATTAATAATTCATAGTTTTAATTATGCACTATGCACTATGAACTATGAACTTTTTTTATTACCTTTGCAGCATGAAAACTTACAACGACATATTTATTGATTTCGACGATACCCTTTACGATACAAGGGGAAATGCTATCATAGCCCTTGCCGAGACCTTCGAGTTCTTTTCCCTGGGGAGATATTTTGCTGATCCTGATTACTTCTACGACAACTATTGGAAGACAAATCTCGAACTCTGGACCCAGTATAACAAAGGCGAGATTGACCGTCAGTATCTCATTGTTGAGAGATTCCGTCGCCCCCTGAGTCTTGGTAAGGGACTTGAGAATGTAACCGAAGAGTTCTGTCTGGAAATAAGCGATAAGTTCCTTGATTTTTGCTCTAATAAGCCCGGTACGGTTAAGGGTGCATTGGAGTTGGTAACTTTCTTGAAAGCACAGGGATGCCATTTACATATTTGCAGTAATGGTTTTCACGAGATTCAGTATAAGAAACTCCGTGCCTGCGGACTCTATGACTACTTTGATACCGTTATCCTCAGCGAGGATGCCGGAGCAAACAAGCCATCGAAGCAATTCTTCGACTATGCCTTCGAGAAAACAGGTGCAAAGCCAGAAACCACTCTGATGATAGGCGACAACTACACAGCCGATATAGAGGGAGCTATGGATGCCGGCTTGGATACAATATTATATAATAGATGGGATGCCAGCTTCGTGCCTCCAAGAAACCCCACCTATATCGTCAATGAGTTGGAGGAGATAATGAAGATTTTCCCCCTTATCCCCTGACACATACTCCGATGTTATCAACATCGGACTTCCCTTAAAGGGGTGAGGCTTTTTTTTCACTCTTTTCCTTGGCAGTTTGTAATAAAATTATTATCTTTGCAAACAGATAATATCTTATTATTATCTTATTGGATATGCAAGATAGTGATAATATGTTGTCAGTATTGGAAAGCTATATTCATGATAATCCTGATGATATAGCCAGAGAAATTGCTGATGACTTTCGTAGGCGTCGTGTTGAAAAAAATCTGACGCGCAAGCAGGTAGCAGAGAAGGCTGGAATTCCAGTCAGTAATATCGTAAGGTTCGAACAGAAGGGATTAATATCGCTAAAGAACCTTATCGGTATAGCAATTGCTTTGGGGTATGTCTCTGAACTGAAGACTGTTTTCTCTCAGCCGAAATATTCAACAATGGAAGAACTTACCCAAATCCGAAAAAACAGCAAACGTACTAAGGCCTATAAATTATGATAAAGATAGATAGACTGACTGTCAAATACCATAATAAGGTAGTGGGAACGCTTTCTCTCACTCCTGACAATAAGCTATGTGCGTTTGAATATGACACGACATGGCTTGTTGACGGTTTCAGCATCTCTCCACTTGAACTTCCTTTGAAACAGGGTTTGTTCATTGCAAAGAAGACTCCCTTCTATGGCAACTTCGGGGTTTTCGAGGATAGTCTGCCAGATGGCTATGGACGTTATCTCCTGCATAAGACCCTTATGAAGGAAAGCATAGATGACAGGAATCTTTCTGCTCTTGACCGTCTCAGCATTGTAGGAAATGCGGGAATGGGGGCTTTGACCTATGAGCCGGAGACGGTTATAGTGAAACAGAATGATTCTGTGGATTTTGACGTCCTTCAGGAAAAAGCCCTTGAGGTACTGAGGGAACAGCAAGACCAAGATGCCGGATTTCTATTGTATAATAGCGGTAATAGTGGTGGATGCAGACCTAAGGCTATCTTTACAGATGACGAGGGACATTGGCTCGTAAAATTCAGGCACACGTATGACCCTCAAGAGATGGGATTGCAGGAATATCACTATAACGAAGTGGCAAAAAGGTGTGGTATAAACATACCCGATTTCAAATTGACGAGTGGGAGATATTTCACTACCCGTCGTTTTGACATTTCACAAGACGGAGAGCGCATCCATACCGTAACGGCAGGTGGATTGTTGTGTGTGTCCTTGTCGAGCCCAACCCTTGACTATAGCAATCTATTGGCTTTGACAGGCTATCTGACGCAGAACTCAAAGGATGTAGAGGAAATGTATCGTCGCATGATATTCAACTATTTGACAGATAACAAGGATGACCATTGCAAGAATTTCAGTTTCTTCGTAAAGAAGGATTCCTCGGGGAAATGGTGTTGGCGTCTTGCGCCTGCATACGATTTAACCTTATGTACCGAAGGGTATAATGGAGAACATGCCACATCAGTAAATGGTACGGGACATCCTACTCTAAAGGATATAGTTGCAGTCGGGAAAAAAATACAGATTCAAGAAAAACGATGCATGGAAATCTACGATGAGGTGTATGCTCATTGCGGAGATTTGTTGGTAAGTGGTGATATGTGTCGGATTTAGAGGGGCTAAAGGCTTTTCAAATCATGCTACTTTTCCAAAGAAAAAGTTATAAACAAACAAATTCCTCCTTTGAAACTCAGAAGATACTCCATCTCATGTCCGTCTCATGTCCATCAGTTCTCCATCGAAACTATGGAGCATGTATGGAGTATCTATGGAGTATGTATGGAGTATCTTCGAAGGAAGAACAGACCTAAAGCATAGAGAACTCCCCTTCTCTCAGCACTAAAGACAAAATGTCTATAGGTTGGGAGAAGGGAAGTTGAGAGGGTAAAATCCCGCACCGCCAAGGATTTCACGAGGAATTGATGGAGATATAGTAATTACCTCTATTCTTTTTTTATTGGTATAGGTATATGGAAAAGATTAAACAAAGAATCATTATCAACAATTATGGTATCATTACATATTTTTTTGTTTCTTTCTTTGATACCAGTTTTCGTTGAAATGAGGTTCATGCGTGATATTAATATATATTTTTGATCATTTATTTTTTTTATAAACGCCACTTATTACTTCACTTGATGATCCAAAATTTGCTAAATCAATATAAAACAAATTAGAACCATCCCCTCTTAAAACCATTTCGAAATTCTTGTCCATGTAACGAAATGCGTATTTACAATCATCTGCATGTTTTTTGTAATCATGCCATAATGACCCACAAAATGCTATGATTTGAAATAATATAGGGAAATTGTAAAGCAAATAAGTTCCTGTTTTTCTTTTTTCTTTAAAACATAGTAGTAAAAGTCCGACTATTCCTGATATGCACATAGACAAAAGTGTGACATATAAGCCTCCTAATTCATCACAAAAATTGACGAACCAAAAATAGAAGCCGGCAATAAAGTCTATACTGATAATAGAAAACCACTTCCTTTTCATTGTCATAAAAATTAAAGTTAAACCTATTGCTTTACTATTTGACCGTTTATTACGCGATAAGAACCTTCACTCAGATTTCTTACTTGGTTCCAAAACAGAGTGTTATTAATAAAGTGTGGCCTCAGGCCTCCTGTGTCATTGGAATCACCAAAATAGCCTTCAGCTCCCTCTATTAGAGTTGGAGTTGCAATCAAATCACATTTATCGTGTATTTGAATAGTTTTTACACCTTTTACAGCCTTTTGCTTGTCTGCTTGGTATGGAGCAAAGTCAAATTCATACATATTAAAACCTTGAAACATTTCTTTATGCTTATTATAGTAATCCATGATAGCTTGCGCATAACCTTTGCCATATTGTCCTCCCATACTATGAGTTGCCAATATTAATGGTTCTATTATTGTACCATCAGAATTTCTCTCCAGTTTCTGTAATAATCCAATAACATCTGCTCGACCTTGTTCATAACCATATTTATATCGTGTTTCTGATGAAAGATTAGTCTCACCTGAAATAGCAATGGCAAACCAGCTTGCCAATCCTCCCAAAGAACCATCTCGATATTCGGCACTATTATGGTTTTGCTTGAAATACTTATCAAATTCTGCTGCGTGCCCCCCCCAATAACCTTCCAGACTTCCGAATGGATTTGTCTTAAACCCATTAATGAATACCGTGAAGTTTCCGTCTGGATCAACAGCATTAATTGGAGAATTATTACAATAAGAATACGGACTTACCCCATAATCCGCTTCGCATAGCGGATCCATCCTGTCCCATCGTGCGAGAATAGGGTCATGCTGACGTGCACCATAGTCGTAGGTGTTGAGACCATGCATCAGGTCAAGCTCCTTGCCGTTGTACTTGTATGGCTGTACGTCTGCGCCCTTTGAGGCTGTGGCATCTGCATATGGCGCACCGAATGGATAATAGTTCGTCACCTGCTGTACTACGCCGCTTGCATCCACCACCTCGCGGTTGTTGCCGAGATGGTCCTGGTTGTAATAATAGAATTCAAATTCTGTTGTCGTTTTCGGCTGTGGGACTGTGGAATTGTTTCCTGTACTTGTATAGTTACCATCTTCGTCTTCAAATCCAGAAAAAGGCTTTGGGCCTGCAGTTTGATTGAATTCTTCTGCAGCCTGTGCGTATCCACCCTCGAACAGGTACTTGTCGAACATGTTGTTCTTCATGACGAGGCTGCCGCCGAGGAGGTAGTCCGTGGAGTCCACAGACAGAGTCTGTTCCTCTGTCAGGTCCGCAGGCTTCGTTCCCCATTTACTCGTGATGTTCGGCTTCGCAGTGTAGTGTACGGCACGCAGCTTCTGTCCGGCTGCACTGTAGACATACCTGGTCACACCGCCGTTTGTGAAGTATATCCTCTCCGGGTTGTTGTTGAGGTCATATGTGATGTATGCGATGCCACGGCTCTTGTCAGCAACCAGGGAGCCGCTCCTGTTATACTTATACTGATACTGTGAGTTCTTGACCTTGCCCTTCTTGTACTCGAAGGAACCGGTCTGGCTGTTGTCAGCGACAGTCTCCGACACAACTTTCAGCTGGTTCCCGCTATATGTGATGGCGAGGTTGTCCATCAGCGCGCATTTGTCGGAGCCCGTCTTCCTGTAGCGTGTTACCGTCTCGATGTTGCCGTTCTCGTCGTATGTCATCTTCTCCGTGTATCCGTTCACGTTTGCGGTGAGGTCGTCACCTTCGCCGTATATGCCGTCCAGCATCCTGTTGGCCTTGTCGTACGTGAACATGTAGCCGCGCTTCGTACTGGAGGTGTTGTCCTTCCACCTGAGGCTGCTGATGTTGCCGTTGTACAGCCTCTTGCCCGGACCGCCGGCATAGAACAGCTCCTCGGTGAAGCTGCCAGTCGTGATCTTCTTCATCCATCCGCGCATGTCATAGGCGTAGCTGACGCTGCTGGCCACGTTCGTGCCAAGGCTCTTGCGGGTGACTTTTGACAGCCTGCCGAGCTTGTTATAGGTATAACGCATGACGGAAGTGGCAGCAATACCGTAGTCAATGGTTAGGGTATCGGCCTCCTTCTTGTTGTAGTTGCCGTAGCCGGTCTTTGCCTCGATCGTCAGATCGTCATAGCCCTTACGACGGACGGTACTCTTTGAACGGAGCGGGTTGTTTGTGTAATTATAAGATGTTTCATTATTCACCCTCTTACCGCCAAGCTCATGTGCCGCCGAGTACGTTACGTTTCCCCTGATGTCGTAGACCATGGCCTGTGCGACGAGCTCGCCGTTGGTTGCGGCGGCGACGGTTCCCGTCATCTGCTCAGGCAGGTAATAGTAGCCACGGCTGGAAACCCCCAGGTTCCAGAATATCTGACCAATCCTATCCCATTTCGTGAGGAACTCAGTACCGTCGTAATAGTTCGCTATCTCCAGTTCCGCGCTCTTGAACACTGAGTCGAACTCGCACGGTACCACGTAGCCCGTACCAAGCACACTGGTATCGTATGGGACGAAAGAGGCATTCTTCAGTGTACCGCCCTGTGGATATGACTTGCACACACCCTGCACCACGAGGCGGTCGAACTTGTCATAGATGAAGAAGCGGTACTTGCCCACGCTCCTCAGCCTTCCATCCCTCATGCCTATCATCCTGTCGGCACCGTCATACCAGTACCTTATGGAGTCGCACCCGGGAAGCGTCTTCATGACCAGCCTGCCCCTGTTGTCGTACCTGTACCGGTAGCCGGTTGAGGCTATGTCCTCCGCCGACTTGCACTTCGGTGGAAGCACGAAGCGGAGACGGCCGAGGTCGTCATACACATAATATGTATCAAGGTTCATGCTGCCGTCATTCGCGCGCTGGAGTACGACGTTCCCGAAGAGGTCCTTGAACGTCACCACCGTGTTGCCGTCCGGGTCCTTGCCTGTCTCCTTCGTCAGGCTGTTTTTCGGGTAGTATAATGATGGATCCTGGGTCAGCTGGTCCTGGCTGACGCGATAGCGGATGACCTTGTCCGCATTGGTATTGGCAGAGTAGGCAGTCCTGGATGGGTGACTTGCAAAGGCAGATCCTGCCGTCGTCACTGAAAGCGGCCTGTCAAGGGCATCGTATGTTGTCAGGCTGAAGGCCTTTGCATCGTACTCGCCCTCCACGATGCCCCTGAGCGTCTCAGGATCCTTGTAGAGGGTGGAGTTGTCTGTGGATATGGGGAGGTACTTCTTCTCCTCGCGTCCGAGTGGGTCATACGTCGTCAGGGAATAGGCCGTCTCGCCTTTGGCTCCTACGACCCCTGCGGAGACCGTGGGGTAGCCGAGACCGTTATAGTACTGTACGGACCTGAGGGTGTTGGTTCCTGAGTAGTCGAGCAACGTCGTCGTCTCGACATAGTTGTCCTGCGGGGTCTGGGCCGTGCCCAGCGCAGGGAGGAGGGACATTGCTGCCAGCAGATGCTTTATATGTTTCATATTCTATTTTTTGCTATAGTTATAGGAATATTTCTGGATAACACTGTCGTTCTCTCTCGTCTCCTTCAGCCTTCCGTATTCGTCATATATATACACGATACTAAGTCCGTTAGGCTTGATTATGCGTGAGAGCGTACGCCATGGAGTGTACTCGTAGGTGGTGACATAGGCCTCAGCGGCGCCTCTGCTGAATCCGCCCTTGTATGCAGGGGTGATGGCGGAAAAGGCATTATCCATGTCGTTCCTGCTGCTGTACGGCCCGCATATTCCGTAGCCGTCATTCCTGTCTATGGTCTCGGCCTCCTCAAGGGAGGTTATGATTGAGCCGAATGTATTCTTCACATCATCATATCTCTTGCCGACTATCTCCATGACAGGGAGCTGGTGGTTGTACGACCAGATGAGGGTCACGGGAGTTCCGTTCTTCTTCTCGTACTCGCGGATGTTGCCGTAGTCGTCATACTGCGTGACCGTCATCTCCGCCACGCTGCTCCTGCTTGCGTTCGGGAGTATTGAGTAGCAGGTTTTAACGACAGGGAAGGTCTGGTTCAGGGCTTTGCTCGTTATGTTTGTATACTTATATTTGCTGCCACCTGTGAACGTACCGTTCCTGTACGTCTCGACAGCTGTCACTTCACTGAGGATGTGCTTCTTTACAAGAGATGCATCGCCTGTAACCTTCTTGTCTGAAGGATACCAGTAGTTAGTGCGGACAGAGTCTGTGCCATTGCTCACGGTCTGTTGTGATATCTGGTAGTTAGAGCTGTTGTAGTCATACGATGTCGTATTGCATGTTGTCGCCTGTTTACCTTTGCTGTCATATAGAGTCTCTTTCTTGCTTGTGAGATAGGTCCATGTGTTACACTTTCTGAAGAAAGTTTGGTTATAATTTACCACAGTCTTCTCTATGCCAGGAAGATGGAGAGGAAGGCATTTCTGATAATATATTGTATCTATTGGCATGGAACCATATTCATATTGTGTTGTTGAAGCCAATGTTGAATCCGTAAAAACGCTGTCCGTCTTAATCATTCCGTTCAGATGACCTAGAGAACTGGTCGAATAAAAAGCACCTTGCGTCAATAAATCAAATTGTTCTGCAGGACATGTTGAATCATATCCATAGTTATAATAATTAAGCACAGTCTTTCTGTATGTTACATTTCCGCTTTCATTAATTTCTTTTTTCACGACTTTATCATATCCCACGGTTGCAGGAATGCCCAAAGAACAGATATATTGATATGACGGTTCGGTATTGACATAATGGAAAGAGAAATGAAAGCCCAACGGATTGTCGTCATAATTGCAACTCACATAGTGCGTTTCCAAACGCACTGTAGGACTCAACAGTTTACCACCAGAATATTCATACTTCACACCATTAAGATATTTGCCGTCAGAATCATAGTTCTTTATGGTCTTTACTCTCACACCGCCGCCAATGGAATAACCTCCATTTTCATCCTTTGTAGATGGAGATGCAGTCGAAGATGTAGTTGAAGATGCCGTTATTGTTGATGAATTTAAAACTTTATGATAGACGTTACAATATGCAAAAGTAGAACAACTATTAGCTGGTGCAGCAGTAAGCTTAGCTTCTATTGTATATTCTACATCTTTGGCAAGTAACAATGATTTAGTCTCGCTTATAGTATCGCGAACATTTTTATTTGCTTTATACTTTTCTGTCCATAGTGGAGGGTCAGAACTGTCTTTAACCTTAACCGTTACAGTAAAAGACTCTGATGTATCATTAAAAATAGCCCCAATGTCAAAGTTATATTGAGTTCCATCTGCTTTTACGGTTAATGTTTTAGTGTTTGCTCCATAATATAAATTTATCGTACCATCATGCCCATTTTGCGAACCGTCATTTCCTGTGAATATTGAAGGAAATGATATTTTACTGTTACTTGCATCTGGATAATAATACTTGTCATTAAAGCGATTGGCTTCAAATTCGTAATCCGTGTAACCACCTGTAGGATAGATAATGCGTTTTAACATTCCAACATTACACAGTTTCTCTGAAGCTAATCGGTTAGATCCTTCCAACTGCTCTACAGGCAAATGCTCTACGGGATTTACTAAGCCATTGGAAATTGTGTAGGCAGGTGAACTGCCTACAAATTGCGTGGCATTCGGATTTGCGCCATTGTAATATCCCCAGTAGTCCTTTGAATATGATGCAAAAGATGGAAGATTCTTGCTGTCATATTCGAATTTGTACTTCTTATCATCAATTGCAACATCTGTAAGTTTCAATCTTCTGCCGATATGCGTATTTCCTGTTGGAGTCTCATAAAAGTAGTTATAGTTAAATTTGATTTTTCTCGTGTCACTTCCAGAATTCTGCTTAACTGTGATACTTGATATACACTTTGCACCCGGGATGTCCAATCTACCTATAGTGTCAAATACAATTGTTTCAAGAGCTGTGATTATCTTCGTAGGATATATTCTATCACAATTTAAGTCCCCACCACTTACGATTTTTACGTCATAAGATTTTGGGTTAATAAGATTGTCACAAGCTGGATTGCTTAGTGTTACGTTATTTACACCAGAAATAGGTCTTGCTGTCGGTTGGTGTCTTTTGGTTGTAGCACGAGATTTCGCAAAAGTAAAATGTATTGTATCATACGTAAATTCTACTTTGTTTTTTCCATTTTCTCCATCAGGGCCATACATCTGGGTTAGATAATATGAATCCAGACCTTTTTCTAAATAGTCCTCACGCCATGCCTTATTAAAACAATATGTTATTCCCTTGTCGTCAGTAATTGCAAAGGACGTTGGATACCCCAAAGCAGAATTTTGTATTTCGTCTGTTTTATAGGATATCTTATATTTTCTTGGATTATTATTTAATATAGTTATAGGATATGGTCCTTTATAACCACCTGTTCTCCTATCTATAGTAAACGATATATTATGACCACAAAAACTTGCCTGATATATATCGGGGGTGTCATATCCTTTTGACATTCTTTCATATAATTCCATTTCTCTGGAAGCTTCTTCCGTCCTACCGCTGCCGCCATTTACAAGCGCGTTGCTATAATCCACAGTTTTGGGATATTTTTCAAAAAGAAAGGGAAGATCCTTTGGGATTCCAGTTTTTATCTCTTTTTCCTTTTTGCCCCACCACTTTGCAATCCAGTCCATGCCTACCCAGCTACCATTTGTTTCAAGGAAGTCATCCTTACCGCATACGATGTGGCTTATCATTCCTCCATAGCTTAGATTCCAACCAAGACCTACCATGGTGGCATCCTGTTCTACCTTTATACCAGTAGCATCATAATACAGAGTAATAGGGAATGACACATCGCCAGACTTCACCGTATATAATGGAATAGATATATTTGCAGCTCCAGAATACTCTGAAACTTGGAATGCACCATACCTGCCCAAAGACGCAGCCTCTGGAGTCAACTTTGAAAAATCAGGTCTCAACATTTCTGGGGTTAAGCCCGATGGCGTATTACCATCCGCCTTGATTGTTGATAATGAAGACAGGAACAATCCTCCTGTCAGCAATACCGCCTTTTTAATTGAATTTACTGTAATCTTCATAGTGTAACCTTTTCGCTATATACTTTTCCGTTAACGTTAATGTAAAGAATGTACGTACCGTGATGCAATCCGCTGCAGTCTATCTGTGTAGAATAGCCCTGACCGGCCTGCTGGCTCCATGTCCTCTGCCTGTAGGTCATACCCATGTGGCTCGCCACAATGGTGCTGATGGTTGCCTCCGCGTCAAGGTCGTATGTGATGCTTATCACTCCATTGTTCGTATCTACCCTGTAGCGGATGATATCAGGCTCAGCCTGTTCCTCGTCAAATGAGTCGTCAGTCTCGTCCGTGGCATCCTCATCCTGAGGGGTGATGTAATACGATACCTGATCCTCTGGCAGGTTGCAGTACGCATATTTAGTCGTGCCTATAGGATTCATGTTGAGATATGTGGTACTTGTCACGTCCTCAATGATAGGATACTGTGACTCGGGAAGGAACCACTCATAGCGCTCGTCGATGATCTGCGTAAGCTTAGCCGTGTCAAGTGCTGCAACGTCAATATCCATGCAGATAGAGTACGTATCAATGGTATGTACTCTCCTGACATTCCTCACCGTGTCGTTCTCTGCCAACACGATTGAGCCTACGGCATCCGTCTTGACGGTCGTCGTGCCTACCTCGCGGAACGGGTGATTGCCGCAGTACATACCCTCGCACCTGAAACGCTTGATGATTGAGTCATTGTATTCAAGAGGAAATCTCTTTGATACCTTCTTCCTTACATACTCCCTCTTCTCCAATTGGGACTCGCTGCCAAGGAGAATGAGCGTGTCGGGAGTAGTTCGATAATAGAGATTCTTTTCAGGCTCAATGACTGACACCACACCTGTGCTGTCCTTGATGAACATGACCTGTGATGACTCCTTGGAGCCAAGTTTCTGTGAGAAGTCCCACACTCTGTTCTTTCCTCCCTTACCTGGGGAGAAATAACGAATCTTGCTTTTCTGCAGGCTGTCGGAGGATTCATTTGGCATATTTGACAAGTTCACCTGTCCATGAGCCACCGTAATCCCGAACATCAACAGAAGAGACTGAAGTAGATATGTCTTCATTCTTTTAAGTTTTATGTTATAAAATAATAATTACTTACTTGTTCTTGTAGTTATAGGAATATCTCTGGATAATATCACCATTTTCTTTAGTTTCTTTCAGCCTTCCGTATGTGTCATATACATACTCAACACGAAGTCCGTTAGGCTTGATGATACGTGAGACCGTACCCCATGGAGAATACTCATAGGCGGTAACATAGGCTTCTGCAGCACCTTTGTTGAATCCTCCCTTGTAGGCACTGTTGATGGAGGTGTGAATAGCTTCCATACTGCCCAGAGGACAAGTGTTATCTATAGTCTTGGCTTCTTCCAGGTCATGAATGAATGTAAATGTTTTTGTCACATCCTCATATGTCTTGCCGACAATCTCCAGTATAGGGAGCTGGTGGTTGTACGACCAGATGATGGTTACGGGAGTTCCGTTCTTCTTAGTGTATTCGCGGATGTTTCCGTAGTCGTCATAAGAAGTCACGGTCATCTCGGTAACGCTGCCCCCGTTTGGAAGTAAAGAACGACAGGTCTCTACAACAGAGAATGATGCTCCAGTCTGAGGATTTTTATGCACCTTATAGGTAAACTTGCTTCCACCGGTAAGTTTTCCATTCTTGTATGTTTTAACACCATCTACCTCGCTAAGATTGTGTTGCATAAATCGTAATGTGTTGGATGCCGGATAGGAATAAAGGGTGCGCGAAGTATTTGTTCCGTCTGTTACGGACAGGTCTGACAGTTGATAGTTTGTAGGATCGTACTTGAAAGACGTGGTATTGCTTGTCGTCTGCTTGCCGTTGCTGTCATATTGAGTCTCTGTCTTACTGGTCAGATAGTTCCATGTATTACACTTTCTAAAGAACAATTGATTATAATCAATACCTGCCATTGGAACAGGGAGATGGAGAGGAAGACATTTCTGATAATATATTGTATCTATAGGCATGGAACCATAGTTATATTGAGTTGTTGAAGCCAATTCTGAATCTACAAAAACGCTATCTTTCTTAATCATTCCGTTCAAATGGCCTTGACTATCATAAAGACTATTGATATAGAATGGATTTTGCATTCCTAAATTCATTATATTTGTATTACAATCGTCATATACATACCCATAGTTGTTGAAATCAAGTACCGTCTTTCTATATGTTACTTTTTCACTTTCGTCAATTTCTTTTTTCACGACTCTGTCATATCCTACTGTAGCAGGAATCCCTAAAGAGCATATATATGAGTAAGAAGGTTCGGTATTGGCATAATAGAAAGAAAAATAGATGGGGGTCCGATCGTAATTGAAATCTACATAATGATACTCCAACTGCACAGTAGGACTCAGCAACTTACCACCGGTATATTCATACTTCACACCATTAAGATATGTGCCGTCTGAATCATAGTTCTTTATGGTCTTGACTCTTAAACCGCCGCCAATGGAATATCCACCGTTTTCATTTTTTGTCGTAGGGGATGCAATTTGTGGATTTTCCACATCGTGAGTAACATCGAAGCTTGCCATTGTATAAGAGCTATTAGCCTGTACAGCTGTAAGCTCTGCTTCAATTATGTAGGTTGAGCCTTTGGTAAGTGTAAATGATACTGTTTTCCCAATATTTTTACTTCCTATTTCAAAAAAACTATTTACAACTGCATTAGTGCGACTATCTTTTATTGTCAAAAACAGTTTATCAGATGTCCCCTTTAAAACGGCATTAATCTTGATGTCGTATTTCTCTTGAGTCGCTTTAAGAGTCATGGTCTTCGTCATGGTTCCCAAAACACTTATCGAACCATCAGAATATGTGTTTACCTTTGGAGGAAATGCCAGCTTATCATTCGCATCAGGATAATAGTATTTATCATTGAAGCGATTGGCTTCAAACTCATATAATGTATATCCTCCAGTTGGATATGTGATTTTTTTCAACATTCCCACCTTGCATAGTTTCTCTGATGCCAGTCGATTGGAACCTTCCAGATAATGTTCTACAGGCACAACTTTTCCATTGGAAATTGCATAGGCAGGGGAACAACCTACAAATTTATCTGCATCAGGATTTGCACCATTGTAATATCCCCAATAATCCTTTGAATATGATGCAAAAGAAGGCAACTTTATACTGTCATCATACTCGAACACATAATTCTGATCGTCAATCTTAACGCTTGTAAGTTTTAATCGCTTATAAGAACCTGTTGATTCTGAAAAATTGTCGTATGTAAAACTGATTTTTTTCTGTGCTTTGCCTATTTTTGATTTGATTGTGATACCAGAGATACAATTTGCATGTTCATCTTTAATGTCTAATCTTTTACCCTTTATGAACTCAATTGTATCAAGGGCTGTGATTATCTTCTTAGGATAGACTGTATAATACCTTCCGCCCTCACCACAAGCGACGTCTACATTATAAGATGGTGGGTTAATAAGATTATCATATATGCTGTTGAGAATATTATCACTTATAAGTTTGTCCATCTGGTTAAAAATTCGTTTTGCTGTCGGTTTGTGCCATTTTGTCAATGTGCGAGAATTTATAAGAAAAATACGTGTTTTTTCATTCTCAAATTCTACCCGACTTTTCCCTTTTTCCCCGTCAGGACCATATATTTTTGTCAGATAATATGAATCAATTTTTTTATCATAAACCTCACTATACCCAGAGAAACAATATGTTATTCCCTTGTCGTCTATAATTTCAAAGGAAGTCGGATATCCAGACGAACCAGAAGGCGCTTTGCCGTCTGTTTTATAGGAAATCTTATATTTCCTTGGATTGTTATTTAATATGGTTATAGGATAAGGTCCATTTGGGTTGGCTACCCGTCTCTTGTCTATGACAAAAGAGATGTTATGACCACAGAAAGTTGCCTGGAATACATCTGGGGAATCATATCCCTTTGACATTCTTTCGTACAACTCATCCCCCTTTTCATCCTCATCAGTATAAGCTGTTTCTATGCATATATAATTTGGAACTTGTATAGCAGGAAGCCTTCCTTTTTTTGTTTCTGCATAATTTTCCAAGTAAAAAGGGAGATCCCTAGGCATTGATTTATTTACTGAGGAAATTTTTTCTTTCCACCAATTTGCATTCCAAACCCTATAACCTCCTGTTTCACGGAAATCATCCTCTCCGCATACAACATGGCTTATCATTCCTCCATAGCTGAGATTCCATCCCAAGCCGACAAATGTTGCATCTTGTTCTACCTTTATTCCCGTTGCATCATAATACAGAGTTATCGGGAATGACACATCGCCCGATTTTACTGTGTATAATGGAATAGATATATTTGCAGCTCCAGAATACTCCGATACCTGAAATGCGCCATATCTGCCTAGGGATGCTGCCTCTGGTGTTAGATTTGAGAACTGTGGTCGAAGCATCTCTGGGGTTAAACCCATTGGATCGTTATCTGCATTTACTGACAATGCAGACAAGAACAGTCCTCCTGCCAGCAATATCGTTTTCTTTATTGAGTCTATTGTAATCATAATGTAGCCTTCTCGCTATAGATGTTAATATTATTAGGATATACGTGCCGTGACGTAATCCGTTAAATTAATACCATCTTCTGGAGTGTTGCAATATTGTCTCCTGATCCTTGGGAAGAAATTACACACTCTATCCTTTCCTCCCTTACTTGGGGAGAAATACCAATTTCGCTTTTCTGTAAGCTGTCTGAGGATTCAACAGCCATGTTATACAAGTTCATTTGTCCATGGGCAGCTGTTATCCCGAACAATAACAGAAAAGATTGAAGTAGATACGTCTTCATCTTTAAGTTTTATGTTATAAAATAATAATTACCACACTTAACGAATCGTCTGTTTCGTCATTGACAATAAGATTTAGGCATTTCATTTATGACTTCGCCAATCAAATACTAATCGTCATGTCAAAATATGCAAAATAATTGCAAAATTTTATGCAAAGGTATTTAATATAATGTGCAACCATGTAAACGGTTAACAAAATTTATCGTTTTTTAGGGGAGGGTAACATAAAAATGAGCAAAAACAGGTACTTGGGGAGATTTTACTATTTCTTCAGACATAAAAATGTATTTTTTATTGGCCAATAGCCTTTAAAAATGCCAAACAAACCAAACGAATTCAGAAGTGAATTTGTTTGGTTTGTTTGTTTTGGTATCTGTGTTTTTTCTTACTAACTTCGCAGTCGAATAAGTCGAGAATGTTTAGTGGTTAGCGATTAGGGTTTAGTGTGAAGTGCACAACTCTACCTCCTAAACTCTCAACTCTAAACTTTAGTCCTAAGACTTCCAAAATACAAAAAAGCGTATGAAAAATAAAAAAAGTTTTTTCGCGATTTTGCTGTCACACCGTCACACTCGTTGATAGTCAGTGTGTTAGGCGTGACAGGAGCGTTTCACTCCTGTCACATTACTGTCACAAATGGATTTACTTACCTTAATATTATAGAATTATGACAAATTTGGAACTTAACGACCAGCAATTAGGAGGAGGCCTCTCAGAGGTGGAGCTGGTGGAAGAATTCCTCCATGAGAAATATGAGTTTCGTAATAACGTGCTCAGCAAGCAGATTGAGTTTCGTGAGCGTTCAGCTTCCGAGAATGTTGCTTTCCGAGTACTCTCATGCGAGGCTCAGAACAGTATTGTTATTAATTGCCTCAAGGAACTTGGTGATGAGGTCAAGGGTATAAAGTCGCTTGTGAATGCTATCATCAACAGCGAGCAGACATGCCACTTTGATCCTATCGTAGAGTATTTGAATGCACTTCCTCAATGGGATGGAACAGATCGCATAGAGGCTTTGCTTGGTTGCATTCCGGGACTTTCTGACAAGCAGAAGTATTGGTTCGCTATCTGGCTTCGCTCGGCTGTTGCCCATTGGCTACACATGGATATGCTTCATGGCAATGAGTGCGTACCTACTTTTATCGGTAGTCAGGGATGTGGAAAGAGTACGTTCTGCCAACGTCTGTTGCCACCACAGTTCCGCAGGTACTATCTCGATCATATCAATCTCAGCAATAAGTTCGACAAGGAGATGGCAATGACCAATAATCTTATTGTCAACATCGATGAGCTTGACCAGATTAAGGCTTCACAACAGGCTGAGCTGAAGCAGACGCTCTCTAAGTCGAAGGTGAATGGGCGTCAGATCTATGGTCGTGTGCAGAGTGACCGTCATCGTTATGCGTCATTCGTCTCAACTACGAACAATCTGCATCCGTTACAGGATCTAACGGGCAGTCGTCGTTATCTATGTATCAGAATACCTGATGGCGAATTGATTGACAATGATACTGCCATTGAGTATGATCAGTTCTATGCTCAACTTGTGTATGAGCTTCGACAAAAGAACATGCGCTATTGGCTGACCAATGAAGAGACCTTGGAACTTCAGCAAGCAAACGCACCTTATTACAAGGTGCTGAGCCTTGACGAGATGATTTCCAACAGTATTGGCAAACCAGAATCCGTTGAAAACATTGAACCAATCAGTATCAAGGAAGTATATGGGTTGATCCAGAAGACTTTTCCTGAGGTTAGAGTTAATTGCAGGAATATGGCAATTCTTGGAAAGCACCTCAAAACGTTGGGATTTGATACCCGACATACTCGACTTGGAACTGTTTATTACGTTGTTCCAATACAAGCTGCCTGAATATGTGACGGGAATGTGACAGGAGAGTATTTCTCCTGTCACGCCTAACATGCTGACTATCAGCGACTGTGACGGTGTGACAGGAAAAACGCAAAAAACTTTTTTTTGTTTGGGTACAATGGTTAGCATACCGATTAGAACAAGCAATCAGAAGTCTTTGTCACGTTAATCCTCGTAGGCAGCTCCAATTCAGCTCCAATCCAAGTCCAATTCAACTCCAATTCCCGATTGGAGATTGGTTGGATCAGAATTGAGGTTGAAATGAATATTCAAGTGAAGAGTGAAAAGTGAAGAGTGAAAAATTTAAATTACACTTGTAAGTGAATAGTTAATAGTGAAAAGTGAAAAGTGAATAATATTTAATACTGGTAGCCACCAGAACGAGGTTCGCATAAAGGCGTTAGCCTGTATTAAGTATTATTATCTATTCGTTATTCACTATTCACTAAATACTAACTTAAATTCTTCACTCGTCACTCTTAACTATTCACATTCAAGTGGAACTTGAATAAAAATATCATTATGGCAATACTAAAGAATACTCTTATGAGTGGCAAGGTTGGAAACCATCGCTACACTCGTTATGGCGACTACACAATAGTTAGTGAGTTGCCAACAGTTAATAATCCTCAGTCTGATGCGCAGATGCGTGGCAGACTTCGTTTGAATAACATCCTTCAGACTTATAAACTTCTGAAGAGTGGAGTAGGGCGTAACTTTCAGGGTTGCGATGATGGCAGGAAGGTTTATGCCGCCTTTCGTAGCCAGAATATGAAACAGATGCCTGTGTGGCTATCGGGCGCAGATAGTCAGTATGGTGGTTGTTTCATTATTGCTCCATACGTTGTTTCTGATGGTACGCTTGAAACTGTTGCATGCTCTTTCGTTGATGGCGCTTTCGTTTCTGATATCTGTATCGGAGACTTGGAAATCAATTCTGAGACTACGATCAAGGCTCTTTCTATGGCAATTCTGTCAGAAACAAATGGATGGAAGCAAGGTGATGAACTGCAACTGCTGATGCTTTCACAGCCTATTGTGGCAAGTGGAGAAGGTCGAGTACCACGTGTAAGGCTTTATGTGCAGGATGTCACAATAGGTCATGATGATCATTTGCTTAATTCTTCGGGCATGAAGTGGGTGAACAATGCAGGATGTCTTGGCATTTCCTGTGAGGGAATATCGGAAAAGGTTGTAGGCGTTGCCTTTATTCATCGCAGGATGAAAGGCAAGAAGAACTTAGTTTCCCGTCAGGCATTGGTTCTCAATGACAACACTCTTCTTGATGCCTATTCTGGTGATGATGCTTTCCGTGAATGTTTGTCATTTTTGAAATAATTCAACTTTCGTGTGTTGTATATAACAAAAACAATAAAAACCCCTTAATGTCTTAGAGCCTCTTACAGAGTCTCTTCTGCTATGAGGTTTTATTTTCCTTGTAAGCCTTTGGGCTTACAGATAAAATAAATACTCATATCAGGCCTACGGCAAGACATTAAGGTAAAAAACAGGAAAAAGCCGAATGTTAATTATTAATTGTTAATTGATTTGCTTTTTCTTGTTTTTTACCTTCAAGTTTTAAGCCCTCGCAGAGGGTGACGGCTTGATTGGATGAAAGGCAGGAAGCCCAAAGGCTTACAAGGCTTTCATTTAATCAAGACGGCGCAGGCTTCATAGATGCATGCAAACTTGAAGGTGTTTTTTAAGGTTTTTGTTATATTTCACAAGCGAAACTTGGAATAATAACAGATTTTATTTGTGGATTCCGAAGAAAAGTTGTAATTTAGCAAGCAAAATCATAATCATGAGAAAAGGTCAAAGAAAACTATCGGGATTCAGAAAAAGACTGTCGCAGTATCTGGGTAGTCTTGGGTATGAGTGCTTTCATCGTGACAGGATGAAAGTAAACGATAAGTGGTTCTGCTACAAACAGAATCCTGAGGTTGACGTGGATTTCCTTACACGCGATCTTGCACAGATAAATAAGGATGAGGCTTTCTTTTATGGAGAAGGCCTTACCGCAGATATTGCCTGTCTTCCTCCAAATTTCAAGGATCCATTTAGTATGCTAATAGAAGAGGCAACGAATTTGTTTCATGGGTATCTGAAGTCGGGTATGGAGTATGAATATCCGAATCCTTACCGAGAGATGAACGACAATGGGGAGATTGACTGGGTGAAGAACAGCATGAAACTTATTGACTATCAGAATGTAGGCGCTAATACATTTCGTGCTGTTGAGTGTTGGCAGGGCAGAGTGGATGCGGATTTCCTTTGGGATTATGTGATCTGCGTGAATACCTTGCCGCTGGTCGCTATTGCCATAGAGCCAGATGAGGTTGGCGATGCCGCCTGTCAGCGTGCATACGAGGCTATGAGGCATGAACTGGATGAGGATTATGTGCTTCGCACCTATCTGCAATTTTGTGTCATTTCCAATGGGGAGACAACTCTGGTAGGCTCACCGATTGATACTCTTGATGATTTCAAGCCTTGGCCTTCGCTAATGGGTGAAGAGCCTCCTGTGGGATTTCAGGTACCAGCAGAGACAGCCGTTGTGTCGTTGTTGAGACCTGACAGGTTGCTCGATGTGCTGCAAAACAATGTCCGTGTGGAATACCGTTCAAATGCTCAGTTCCGTCATTTCTTTGGCGACTATCACTTGTATTTCTCCTTGCTGAAAGTCCAAGAGGCTGTAATGGAGCATTTTACTAAGTCAGAGAAACCATTCTTTGGGCATGTGGATTTGTTGAAGTCGGAGGCTGAACTGTCAAGTCTGGCTGGTAGTCAGGCAGAGAGCTGTACCATGCTCGCCTATTTTCGCCTAATGCCAGTTTTGATGCAGGTTGATGTTTGTGATAGATATCTGGCATGCTATACTTGCGGTCTTAATAAGGAGATTCTTTCCGAACTTAGAGAAGTTGATAAACCGTTGTTCCTTGTCTTCGGACCAGCCTTGACAATGGCTGACTATCATAGACTTAAGACCGAGTTTCCTGATGCCTCCATTGTCCAGTTTCGTCAGTTGCCTCTTGCCAAAGAGGAAAATGAAGAGATTGGAGATTGTATATATAAAGCCACTTTTCCTATTCGTTGATTGCCTATGAAGACACTTGAAGAGCATAAGAGACAATGGGAAGAGGTAAAGGCGGGGCTTACGACTGCTTACTCTGCAATCAATATGGTGGACAAGGATTCTCCGTATGCCAAGCATGCACAGGACTTTGCCCAGCAGTTGCATTCCATGATACAGCAGGCATGGCTTGCTGATTCGCCTGTCATTTCTAAGCCGAATCATTTGAAGAAACTTCGCAAGGGTGGCAGACCAAAGGTGACGTATATAGATGATGAGGTGGCGGGCAAACGGCTGGTTGATGTCATCGGGCATATCATTGAGACACGTTTTGAGAATGGCAGGATGGTTCTTGACAATGGTCAGACAGTACCTCCGTCACAATTCTTTGCGTGTGTATATTCTTCTGTGTATGAGCATGGTATGTCAAAGTCGAATAATCTGAAGGAGTTTGCTAACATAATGCGAGCTGGGGTAGAGCAGGTTGAAATGGCAGAGAATTTTACGTTGCAGTATGATGCTATTTATAGTCAGACAAAGAAATGGAACATCTTGGCATCAAGGAGCAATCCATACGATTTTGTGCATATCTACAGCATCTCATATTCGGACATTGGTAGTGATGAGAAACGCAAGACGGAATTGCGTTACTGGAAAGCCCTCTATGATGCTGTTGATGCCATTCTCATAGATGAGGGATTGTTCTTGTTGAATGTTGAGAACTGAATTTTATTCATTTCTACCAATCCCTCTTATCGTCCATAGCTTGTATGATATCTTCTCTTCCTTCGCTAATGTTGGTCTCGTCAAGGATTTGCTCGAAAGCGGTAGAACTGCGGATTTTCTTGCATGTTAAAGCCTATATTCATGAGGTGAAAAATCAAGAAAGAGAGAAAAGAAAAATCCCACACCACCAATGAATTAATGGTGTGAGATCTATTTAATTTACATTTTTTGTATAACGCGAAGATCGCATGAAGAAAGAACTATTGTTTAGTTAATTCTTTAAACGAACTCTCTATAATTTGTGTGTATTTTTTTGTATTTTTCTTTTTAATATTAAAAAGTAAACATACACTATTCCCTAAAGAAACAATAACACTTTGTCTGTTATTCTTATATACCCATGGGCTTTCATTTACATCAAAACCATAAGGACCATTCACTATACAAATGATTTCATCCGCTTGTTTCTCATTAACTTCATGGACGCCGGGAGACCATGATTTCCGTCTTGTCCAATCTGAATAAACACAGATTATTTCGCCTGATTTATAGATATATGCAAAACAATTTGTATCCGTTTCATACTTTTCTAAATAATTCGAGGGAATTTCGAAGGTTATAGGGATGCTTGGATACACTTCTGTATCTAATTGAACTCCACACCCACAATCAAATACTTTAGTTGTAGTTTCCTGGCTATAGATGCGATTTGGCAGAAAACACGCAACCAAAATAAACATGATAAACTTTTTCATTCTTGTCATTTCCAGTTTTTTACTTCTTCTACAGCTTTTTTGTACGTTTCGTAAGGTATTGATACGTGTTTTTTACTATTATAACGTGAGTTCGACGAATTTATTCAGTTGTATATTGTTGACTATCATGTGGTTGAAAGAGCTCTGAAGGAGCGATACCTAATAGGGCAGTCCGTTAGCTTCGGCCGCCGACCTCTTCGACGTTCAGCCCTCGCAGTCTTGAATTCGTCGAACTGACGTTTATTATCACATTTTTTGGCTCTCGAATCTTTTCCATTCCGCTAGTCCTTGATTGTTAATGCTCAATTCTTCATATTTTGCGCACGGCAAAAATCGATAATGTATTCATTTATATATTTGTAATTATCATTTTTGTCTACCCAACAATAACAACCTTTAACTTCGTGTTCTAATAATTTCTTTGCGTAATCTTCTACCTCTTGGTATTGCTTGTGGTAAATCAATTGAAGCATGTACACTAAGGTTTCGTCATTTAACCTTCCAATACTGTCATTGTTGATAAAAGTGAACTCTTCTACATCTGGATTCTTTGAGAGAAATTCTTCTATTTGCGAGAGAACCTTGCTGAATATTTCTTTCCAAACTGAAATGCAATTCTTCTCAGTAAAATCAGCATCTTCTTCCAATGGAACAGTATTTTTAGATACCAGAAAATCTGGTGCGGTAAAACTTCCTATTGCCCTGTAACTTTGCGGATTCTGGGTGGCATTTTCTTCGGGAACTACGTTCCATAATATGTCATCATAATAGCATGGCTTGACAT
This sequence comes from uncultured Prevotellaceae bacterium, assembly GCA_902779665.1. Lineage (GTDB taxonomy): Bacteria > Bacteroidota > Bacteroidia > Bacteroidales > Bacteroidaceae > Prevotella. Next base: position 42,450 of record CACZCN010000023.1, read on the forward strand.
AAAGATCTGCATCTTTTGTGAATGTGCCATGCACGATGTAGAAGAAATAGCCGTCTTTTATTAGCCAGTTACACCAAGATGATTGCTTGAAGCCATATTGTTTGCCTACTTTACGGCGAGCATCGTTATCTAATTTCTCTTTGACTCTTGTTTCCATTATTTTCGTTTTTTTTATGCAAAAGAACCGTTTCTTTTTTTGTTTAGATATTAATTCTGGGTGCAAATATAACAAATTATTATAAAGCTACAAAACTATTGTTGCTTTTATTAAATTTTCTTGGCTGTTTGTTCTTGAATTTCGATTAATTGTTGTACCTTTGCAAAATAACTTTAACTTCTGTTTCCTTGTAAGTATTTTGGAGAATACGATGCTTAGTAATGATACTTTAATATTCGTTGCGGCTTTATTGCCTGTGCTTATTGCACTATACATTATATACAGAAAGGACAAGAATAATCCGGAACCGACTTGGCAGTTGGTGAAGGCTTTGTTCTTCGGGGTCCTTTCTGCACCATTGTCGATGCTGCTTTCCGTTCCTTTTAAGGAGATGGGTCTGTATAACGAGGAAAGTACGACGATTACAGGACAGTTGGCGCTTGCCTTTTTCGGGGCTGCTATTCCAGAGGAATGCTTAAAGTTCCTCATGTTATGGTTTGTGGTAAGGAACAACAGGCATTTTGATGAGCATTTTGACGGAATTGTTTATGCCGTCTGCATAGGACTGGGATTTGCCGGTATTGAGAATGTGCTGTATTTGTTTGAGAACTATGACAACTGGTTGGGCGTTGGTATAATGCGTGCATTATTCGCCATACCCGGTCATTTCTTCTTCGCCATTATCATGGGATATTTCTATTCCTTGGCGCATTTTGCAAGTAATGTTGGTAAGAAACCGATGTATTTGATGCTTGCCATCGGAATACCGATATTGGCTCACGGACTTTATGACGGATTCCTGATGGTGCAATCTGTGCTTCCGGATATTGCGTGTCTGCTTAGTATTGCAGTTCTGATTCTTCTTAACCGTTTACGTAAGGTTTCGAATAAACATATAGCCAGTCTTCTTAGAAAGGATGGAGTGGCTTAGAGCCTGCCTCGGTTCCCCTGTATAGGGGGAGGGGAGGTTAGCGGTTAGAGGGGAGAGGTTAGGGACGCTTTTCACGCTTACCCTTTAAGGGGGAAGAGCCAATTCGCGAAGAAAGTCCCCCTATTCAGGGGGATGTAGAGGATCTAGAATATTAATAACAAACTAAAAATTATAAAAAAATGAAGAAAACGATTGTATTTGGTGCACTTCTCATGCTTGTAATGGGATTGTGTTCTTTTGTTAATGTTTCTGATGAAGATGTGCTTGCGCAAGGTGTGGATCAGGAAGCTTTGAACGAGGCGAAGGCGGACTCAATTAAGGGAAAGACGGGCGTTGTGAATTTTCCTGCCTGTCATGCTTCGATTAATGTTCCTGCCGGATTCGTTTTCCTGGATAGTATTCAAGCCAGGACTCTCTTGATTGGCTATTGGGGTAATCCAGAAGACAGAGCCGAGGGACTTTTGGGCGCATTGGTTCCTAATACTGCGTTGTGCTTTTATCAGGTTCCAATGGCTTATATCATCTCATATGAAAATTGCGGATATGTAAAGGATGATGATGCCAATAGTGTTGACTATGATGATCTTCTTGCTAATTTGAAGAAAGGGGCAGAAGAAGAGAGTAAGACACTTCCAAAGGAAAACCAGTATTCTATAAAAGGATGGGCGGTAAGTCCTAAGTACTTGGCAGATAGTCATGTTCTTGTATGGGCTAAGACTTTGTCGTTCTCAGGAGAGGATGTAGTAAACTATGACATGAGAATATTGGGTAAGGATGGTTTGGTGTCAATCAATGCTGTTATTGATCCAAAAGACTGTAAGGAGGTTGTTGATTTAGAATCAAAGATTATTGATTGTTTGAAGTACGATAATGGGTATGCTTATACCGACTTTGACTCAAGCAGGGATAAGGTTTCTGAATGGACTATTGGCGGACTCGTTGCAGGTACAATATTGGCAAAAACAGGTATCTTGGCAAAAATTGGAATCTTCCTTCTTAAGTTCTGGAAGATAATTGCAATTGCCGTTGCCGGTGCTATTGCTGCATTCGTGAAGTTCTTCAAAAAGAAGGATGAGGATGAAGAGGAAGAATGATTGCAATTAACATGAAGACAATTAACAATTAACATGGAGGGAATTAACATGCCTTTCGCCCTCCGTGTTAATTGTTAATTGATAATTGTTAATTTGAATTGATATTGTTTATGAAAAGAATTGCTTGTAACGTACTGATGTTGGCATCGCTTGTGGTGATGTTGCTGTCATGTGACTCCAATGTGGCGAAGAAAACGCTGCTTAATATGGAGATTAAGAAGATACAAAAAGAGTTGCCTATCAGATTAGGTAGTATTGGTGATATGACGACTGTTACCTATGAGGATGATGTGGTGACACTAACGTATCTCATGAATGAAAATCTGAATGATATCGATGGATTGATTAAGGACACCACTTTGGTAAAGGAGAATTTCCAATGTATGGTGGCTCGAAATAATGCTTTTCAGAAAATGGTGAAGGAGATTGCCGATGCTGATGCTTCTTTAACTTTGAAGTATAAGGGCAAGACTTCTGGCAAGGTGGCATCTGTGACAATCAGTAATGAGGAACTGGCTAATACTGACAAATTCATTCTTACTGGTACTGCGGCTGCGGAGAAGCTTGTGAAGAATATTACACATCTAGAGCGCAACAGAATGCCTACAGATGTGGGGAGTGGCGTGAAAATTGTTGATGCATTCTGGGAGGGTGACAATTATGTTTATTTGGCAACCCTTTCAAAGAGTCTCTATACTATCGAGGGATTGAGGATGGCGGACAAAAACGCCATGAAACAGGGTGTTATTGCAGCATTGGCAAATGAGCCTAGCTCACGAACCTTTATTGAGGCTATGATAACCTTGCGCAAGAACATCGGCTACAGATACCAGTTAGAGGATTCTAAGGAGCATGTAGATATCTTGATTCCTTATTCTGAACTTAAAGGGGTATTGGGAAGGATAGGAAAGTAATGCCCCGTAATATATATGCTTTTTTCTTCCCTTCTCGATTTCTTTTTCCCGAGGATGTGTCCCGTATGTGGCAAGCGTCTTGAGCTTGATGAACATCCTTTATGTCTGCGATGCAACGTGGACATACCCAGGACTATGTTCTGGGAGCATCCATACGACAATCCTTTGGCGAGGATGTATTGGGGGAAGATTCCTGTAGAGAAGGTTGTGGCCTATTTCTATTTCACCCCTCAGTCTGCCCAAGCCAGACTTGTATATGGCGCGAAATATCACGGACGGGCTAGTATCGCCATTGAACTTGGGAAAATGCTTGTTGATGAGATGGAGGGCGTGTTTGATGATATTGATTGCATCATTCCATTGCCTGTAAGTATCAGAAGAAGAATGATGCGTGGCTATAACCAGAGTGAAATGATAGTACGAGGAATAAGCAAGGTAACAGGAATACCTATTGAAAGACATGCCGTTATAAGAAAAAGCTTTGACAGGAGCCAGACCCATCTAACCCGAGAAGAACGCCGTGATAATGTGGATAATGTCTTTGTGCTGAAGGATGCGGATGCTATCAGTGGCAAGCATGTGCTTATTGTGGATGATGTTATAACCACCGGTGCAACTACAATCTCGTGTGCGAATGAGATTCTGAAAGCAGAAAACGTGAAAATAAGCATCCTTGCACTTGGATTTGCTTCAAAAGCAAAGGCACAGGAAGTGCATCAACCGATGGTAATATGAAATTGGGTGATGGGTGTTGGGTGATAGCGGTTACTACATTCCACCAACACCTAACATCCATCACCCAACAACTAAAGTATTCTCAGTATCTCATCCATTTCAAACCCTCGTGAGAGGGCGAAGCGAATGAGTTTTCCTCTTATCTCGTATTCCGATTTCCCCGTAATGGTCTTGCGTTTTGCCTCAATCAGCGGACGAAGTATCTCCTCATAGTTTTTTTCATCTACTTCATCGAGTATCGGGCTATAAATGCTGCTTGGGATGCGTTTCATGTATAGGGCTTGCTCTACCTTCTTGCGTCCCCAACCGTTGAACTTTATCTTTTCCTCAACAAAACAACGCGTATATCTCTCCTCGTCAATGAATTTCTCCTTTATGAGATATTCCATGACGCGAGCCTGTGTGGCTTTGTCAATTTCCCAACGACGCATCTTGTCGAGCATTTCCTGTTGGCAATGCTCTCCACGTGCGCATAATGTCGTGAGTTTGGTGAGTACTTGTTGTTCGGTCATGTTTGGAGGTTAGAGAGACCCCCTCTGTCCCCCTGCATAGGGGGAGGGGAGGTTAGGGGGTAGAGGTTAGGGGTTAGAGGGTGTGCATTCCACACTAATCTCTAACCCCTAACCTCTAACCTTATTCAACAATAGGCTTATACTTTGGCACGAGTGTCTTCATCAATATCCAAGCGATGAGGTAGGCAACGGCACAGTAGCAGAAGATGATCATATAGCCGGCTGGTTTGCCTGTGACTCCGAAGAATGAAAAAGCGTCTCCCTGTCCTTCTGCGTAGGTGAAGAGCTTACCTGAACCTTTGTTGATGAGAAATGATCCAAGTCCGCCGAACATGGTACCGATACCTGTAATAGTGGCGATGGCGCTCTTTGGGAACATGTCACCGATAGTAGAATATAGGTTCGCGCTCCAAGCCTGATGTCCTGCACCTGCAAGACCTATTATTATACATGGCAACCATACGCTAACACCAGCAAGTGGCTGTGCGAACATTGCAAAGATAGGGAGGAATGCAAAGATGAGCATCGCACGCATACGACCTGCGTATGGATTCATGCCCTTGTTCTCAACAAATAGCTTTGGTAGATAACCGCCGTATATAGAGAGTACGGTCACGATGAGGTAGAGCACGAAGATAAGCATCTGGCCCGTGAATGAATTTGACGGATAGCCAAGTTCTGAGAAATAGGCTGGTGCCCAGAAGAGGAAGAACCACCAAACGCCGTCTGTGAGTGCCTTACCAACGATAAATGCCCATGTCTGACGGTATGTGAAACATTGTCCGAATGAGAGTTGCATACCCTCTTCTTCTGTGACAGGTCCCGTTTCTTCCTGCTTATTGTCAGAGTTGATGTATGCAAGTTCTTCCTCGTTCACGTTCTTGCTCTGGTGTGGGTGCTCATACATGAAAGCCCACGCTGCAGCCCAGATGAAACCGATAGCACCGATGATGATGAATGACATTTCCCATCCCATTGCTGCTGCAAGGATAGGTATGGTGAGTGGGGCAGCGAGTGCTCCGACGCTTGAACCTGCGTTGAACATACTTGTGGCGTATGCACGGTCTTTCTTAGGGAAGTATTCTGCTGTTACCTTGATGGCTGCAGGGAAGTTGCCAGCCTCTCCCATGGCAAGTACGATACGGCATGCGAGGAAGAGATATACGGAAATGGATGTAAACATCAATGTGCCCTTTACCACATTCTCACCGAACCAACCTGTATCGGCAAGGTGGAATGTAGCCCATCCGCATGCTGCGTGAAGACATGCACCGAGACTCCAGATTGCAATCGCCCAGATGTATCCCTTCTTTGTGCCCATCCAGTCGATGAACTTTCCTGCAAAGAGCGAGATGAATGCATAGAAGATGGAGAATGTGGCTGTGATTGTACCATAGTCATCGTCTGTCCAGTTGAAGTCCTTCGAAATGAAGTCCTTCCATGTGAGCGACAGAACCTGACGGTCCATGTAATTTACTGTTGTGGCGAAGAAGAGCATCGCGCACATAACCCAACGCCAGTTGGTCATTTTGCTTGTCTGTATTGGAGTCATAGTTTTAGTTAGGAGGCCCTCGGCCTCTCCTCCCGCCCTCTCCCGTAGAGGTGAAGTCGGAATGTGAAAGGAAGTCCCCCTATGCAGGGGGATTTAGAGGGCCTTTTAAGATTCTATGTTTATAGTTAATTGTCTGCAAAGGTAGTGAATAATAATGAGAACAGGAAAGAATTAACATTATTTAATCCTGAAAATACACCCTCTTCACTCTATTGCTGATTCCTGTCAATACCTCGTATGGGATAGTGTCAAGGGCATCAGACAGAACTGTTACAGGCAGGTTGTCACCGAAAATCTCAACGCTGTCACCTTCCTTACATGGGATGTCGGTCACATCAATCATACATACGTCCATGCAGATATTACCGACGTATTCAGCCTTCTTGCCGTTCACAAGACAATAGCCGTGACGATTGCCGAGATGACGGTTAAGACCATCGGCATATCCGATTGGGATAGCAGCAATAATGCTGTCCTTGTCAAGAATAGTCCTACGACTATATCCTATGCTTTCGCCTGCCGGAACATGACGAATCTGCAGAATGGTCGTCTTCAATGTGCTGACATTCGAGAGTACCTCGTTGTTTCGTGGATTAATGCCATAGAGACCGAGTCCCAGACGGCACATATCCATCTGACGCTCAGGGAAATGCTCAATGCCTGCCGTGTTGCAAATATGACGTAGGATTTTATGCTCAAAAGCATCCTGAAGAGCCTTGCTCCCCTTCAGGTAGAGGTCATACTGATAGTCGGAGAACTCGTCAAAGTTGTCACCGTCAGAGCCTACGAAATGAGAGAACACAGAGCGAGGAATGAGTGCATTCTGATTATTCAGATACTCAATAAGCTTTGGCATATCGTCGATAGGATGGAAACCCAGGCGATGCATACCAGTATCGAGCTTGATATGTATAGGATAGCCTGTTATACCCTCTTTCCTTGCTGCATGGCGAAGAGCCTCGAGAAGGCGGAAGGAATACACCTCAGGTTCAAGTTCATAGTCGAACATGGTCTTGAATGCCGTCATCTCCGGATTCATGATCATGATATTTGCTGTGATGCCTGCCCTTCTGAGTTCCACTCCCTCGTCGGCAACGGCAACGGCAAGGTAATCGACACGATGATCCTGTAATGTCTTGGCTATCTCCACTGCACCAGCTCCATAACCGTCAGCCTTAATCATGCAGACGAGCTTTGTCTCAGGCTTCATGAAAGAACGGTAATGGTTGAGATTGTCCACAAGCGCATTAAGATTTACCTCAAGTGTGGTTTCGTGAACCTTTTCTACAAGCAGGTCGGTAATCCTATCAAAGCCGAAACTACGTGCGCCCTTAATGAGAATTACTTCATCATGAAGTGAAGCGAATGTTGAGCTTGCAATGAACTCCTCTGTTGTCTTGAAGAAAGACTTGTCCTCAATCTTTATGATGTCAGCACACATCTTCAGACTGTTACCAATACCAATGAATTTCTCAACACCACGGCTTACTACAAGTTCTGAAACCTCCTTGTAGAGTTCCGCGTCATTAACACCCGACTGATATATGTCGCTGAGAATCAGCGTGCGCTTACGTCCTTTATGGTCAGGACGACGTTGCATGAAGTCAAGTGCGATGTCCAGCGATGCAAGGTCAGAGTTGTAAGAGTCGTTGATAAGCGTGCATCCTCTCTGTCCATCCTTAACCTCAAGGCGCATGGCTACAGGCTCAAGAGTCTGCATCCTCTCTTCAAGTTGTTCTGGTGTTATTCCAAGATACAATGCCACCACCGCTGCTGCTATTGAATCCTCAATAAACGCCTCGCTGATGAAAGGGATGGTAAAGGAATAGCCCCTCACCTGCCCTTCGGGCATCCTCTCCCCAAGGGGCGAGGAGGATGTTACATTTTCTTGTTGTGGGCATTCTCTTGAAGGTTCATTAGTAACTTTTCCCTCGCCCCCTGGGGAGAGGGTGTCTGAAGGACGGGTGAGGGGCTGTGTATAAGTATAATATATCTTCGTCCCCGTCTCTTCCTGTTCTACCTTGTTAATATAGAATGCTGCGGAAGGGTCGGTGAATGACCAACCGAGTTTCTTGCCCTTGAACTCGCTTCTTCTGAGTTCACGGAAAACGATATCGTTATCCTGTGGATAGACAAGTACCTCACAGTCATTGAAAAGCAAGAACTTCTCACGGCATTTCTCTTCGAGTGTGTGAAAATTCTCCTGATGAGCCTGCCCCAATGTGGTGAATACACCAATGGTAGGCTGTATGATATCCGCAAGGCGTTGCATCTCTCCCATCTGACTTATTCCTGCCTCGAAGATACCCACGGCACTCCTCTCTTGCAGTTTCCATACTGATAGAGGTACACCAATTTGTGAGTTGTAAGAGCGTGGTGAGCGTGTAACGTGCATTGAAGGCATGAGTAACTGATAAAGCCATTCCTTCACCACAGTTTTACCATTACTGCCCGTAATGCCGACGATAGGGATATCAAACTCGTCGCGGTGACGCTCTGCAAGTCTCTGTAGGGCAGCGAGGGTAGAGGGAACGACAAGGAAATTTGTATCTTCCCATTCCTTGTCCGTAGGGATTGAATAGGAGTTGCTAACGCAGAAGTTCCTAACGCCTCTGCGGTGCAGGTCCTCTATATAGTTGTGGCCATCATTACGCTCTGATTGGAGGGCGAAGAAAAGAGTCTCTTCCGGAAAAGACAAAGAACGGCTATCTGTAAGGAGGAATGCAATATTACTATCCTTCTCACCATAGCGACGCGCGCCTAAAAGCGTGGTGATTTTCTCTATACTATATACCATGTTTCATTAATTAATGAAGTCAAATGTCAAATGACACTGCAACGTGCCAAGCATCCTCGCATGAAGCAAAAAGTGCGTGTCAGCCCTTAAAGGCTGGCGCACGGTTTTCGATTTTGCGGATGCAACGTGCCAAGCATCCTCGTATGAAGCAAAAAGTGCGTGTCAGCCCTTAAAGGCTGGCGCACGGTCTTCGATTTTGCGAATGCAACGTGCCAAGCATCCTCGCATGAAGCAAAAAGTGCGTGTCAGCCCTTAAAGACTGGCGCACGGTCTTCGATTTTGCGAATGCAAAGTTAGAGAAAAAAAATGAAACAGCAAAAAGAAAGGTCAAAAAGAAGATACGTGATATCCTATTTTACTTTGTTGTCAACTTTATCTTTGCTGATTTCATGCCTTCACATTCTGCGGTGAGGGTGACTTGTGAAGGGGCGAAACCAGAACGGAGAATGGCGAGGCATGAACCGTTGAAGAGAGACTGGTGATCAGTAACGGCAAGTTCGTCGGAACTGATATTGCCATTGCTCATCGCTGCTATGGTGGCATCGCCCGTAACCTTTATCTTTACTTCACCCGGAGCGGTAGCCACACGGCGGCCCTTGCTGTCGAGGGCTATGATGCGAAGATGCTGGAGGTCCATACCGTCTGCTTTCCAGTTTGCATTGTCGTTCTCGATGACGAGTTTGACTGGTTTGCCTGTCGTCTCAATCCTGTGCCGTGCGACTATCTTTCCATCGGTTCTTGCTATCGCCTCGCAGTATCCGGGCTGATATTCTATGTCCTTCCAACGGATCTGATTCCGCATCTTTGCGCTGTGGAGGTCGTTCTTCTTCGTTCCGTAGCTCTTGCCGTTGACTATAAGCTCCACCTCTTCGGCATTGGTATAGGTGGTAATGGCAAGTTTCTTGCCTGGAGTACGATTCCAATGGTCGCTCATACCATCGTTGCCTGTCTGAATACCATTCCACATAGCATCGTCCTTTGTGTCAGTAACGGCAATATACACGAGAGGTTCATCATCCTTGAAGAACGATTTCATATAGTATGCCTTAGGCTTGGGCTCAAGTGAAAGGTCGAAAACTCCTTGCGCCCAACCTTTCTTTGGCCATCCCTGACTCTCTCCGAGATAATCTATTGCTCCCCAGTAGGCTAGTCCGATAACCTTGTCAAGATTCATTGCGAAATAGTTCTCACCCATAGCTGCAACGGATGCCTCTGACTGGTAAAAGGTCATCCAAGGGAATCGTTTCCCATCGCCAGGGAAGTACATATAACGATAGTTGTAAGACTGGAAATCCGTAACCATTGCAAGATCGCAAGGCAAAGAATCTGTTTCCCAGTTGCGATAACGAGGGTGCATTGCCACAGTCACCTTACGAGTATCATCATAGCGCAGAAGGAGAGTTTTCTGCAACTTGAATTGTGTTACTCCGAAATCGTTGAACGGCATATCGTTATACGATTGCAGCTCATTACCCAAAGACCATGCCACCACGCATGGGTGGTTCCTGTCTCTTGTGACAAACTCCTTTATGTGTGCTTGCCAGATGTCCTGATAATGCACTCGTCCAGCACCTACATACTGGTCGTTCCACTTGTCGTAAAGCTCGTCGAGTACGAGTATTCCGTGCTTGTCGCAAAGGTCAAGGAACGACTTTGAATATGGATTGTGTGAGGTGCGTATATGGTTGATACCGAAAGATTTCATTAGTTCAATGCGCTTCTCCATTGCACGAGGATATGCAGCCGCACCAAGAGCACCAAGGCTATGGTGGTTGGCATATCCCTTGAGAAGAACCTTCTTGCCGTTGAGTCGGAAACCGAAGTCGGGACCTATCTCTACTGTGCGTATTCCGAATGTCTCTGATATTTCGTCGGCAACACTTCCGTCTTCCCTAAGAAGCTGAACCTTTGCGGAATAGAGGTTGGGATGTTCACAATCCCAGAGCTGCGGATTGTCTATCGTTATAGTCGGAATCTTTAGTTCCTGACCATATTTATAATTCCTTACGCGCTTTATCTCGCATTTGCTCTTGCTGACCTCCGAACCGTCAGGAGCGATAATGCAAACCTGCATCTTGACGGTTGACTGCTTAGTGTTACATTGTACATTAGCCGTGATGTTCACCTCGCGGTTATCCTTTGTCGTTATATAAAGAGGATGGCGAAGGAAATACATCTCCGCATCTGTATAGATGATATTCACATCACGGAATAAGCCTCCTCCTGTGTACCAACGTGAAAAATTCGGCTTGCCAGTATCGCAATGTACGGCTATGGTGTTGGGCTCACCATATTTTAGCATATCTGTTACATCAACCTCAAAACCCAAATATCCATAGTCAGTTCCACCTACTTTATTGCCGTTGAGATACACATCCCCTACATACATTATCCCTTCGAAATCGAGTAGGGCACGACGACCTTTCTCTTCTACGGAGGGGGTGAATGTTCGCACATACCAGCCTTCGCCCATCTCCTTGAAACCTCGTGCTGAGAGACGGCTGCGGATATTGGCTCCGGCATCGCTGTTGTCGGGCTTCTCATCGGCGGCAGGTGTTACCCAAGGCTGGTCTATCTGGAAGTCGTGGGGCACGTTGATTGTCTTCCAACCCTCTTTCTCTGCTTGGGAAACGGTTATGGATGGTGAGGCTACACCAAGATGGAACAGCCATCCGCGGTTGAGGCTCACAACCTCGCGTGCTTTTTCTGTTTGGGCAAAAACATTAGAAGAGCACAACAGAAATATTGTGCTCAGCAAGAGGTTAATATGGAGGGGAAGTTTCATTTCTATTCCAGCATCTTGCAATACTCGGATGCACCCATGAGGAAGAGACCGAGGGAGTAATCGTCGTAGTCGGGTTCGCGATTGTAATCGATAGGCTGTGAGGATGCAGGACGGTCGCCAGAGCCTTGCACATAGCCAATGAAACCATCCTTATGGATGCTTGACTTGAGGGCGTTCCATGCTTTGTTGATGGCAGGCATATACGTTTTCTTGTTGAGCACACCATTGTTCACTCCCCATGTGAGGCCATAGAAGAACTGTGCCGTACCAGAGAACTCCGGACCTGCGAAATCCTGTGATACAAGACTCGGATTCCAGAAACCGTCCTCACGCTGTATTGGCAGAAGTGCCTTTGCCATCAGTTTGTAGTCGCCAAGAAGCTGATCATAGTATTTGTCCGTAGGCTGGAGGCAGTTCATCACACGGCATAGGGCTGTGAATACCCATCCGTTACCACGACTCCAATAGCAGTTCTTGCCGTCGCTTTCCTTGTATGGGGCAACGAAATTCTTGTCACGCCACCATAGTCCTTCATTCTTGTTGAAGAGGCCTTTTCCTCCACAGGTGTCTCGTGTCCAGATGTATGATTTCATCGCAAAGTTGAGGTATTTGCGATTGCCAGTCGCCATTGTCATCATAGCATATCCCGGCATAGCCATCTGTATGGCGTCAATCCACGTCCACGCATTATGGCGGTTGTTTGCAATCTGGTTGTTGAACACCTTCTGTATGTTCTTGTACTTATCCTCCTTACCGTCGAGGAAGTACCTTTGGCAATACACCTGACCACAGCACATATAGTCGGCATCCGATGTCTCATAATCGCTCCTATAAGGTCCCCACTTATGGAAGTTTCCCCATTTGTCGAGGTATGCCAAATAGCGGTCCTGAGGGTCTTGGTCGTATAGCGCGAGAAGTCCTTCATAATATACGGAGCGTGTCCAGAGATTGCTTTCATGGCCTGTTACGAAATCAACAGAATCAGTAGGGTCATGCCATTTATTCATGAAATAATTGTTTGCCCTGCGTGCCAATTCGAGCACTTCGTCTTTTGTCTGGGCGTTAGCGTTGCCCAGAGACAGAATTGAAAGGATTAGTAGAAATAAATTCTTCATAGTTGGAAATAGGCCTCTCCCCCCGCCCTCTCCCGTAGAGAGGGAGCCGATTCGACAATGGGGATTTGGCTATATTTGGTAGATTACTAATTAATTACATATTGCTTTCGCCTTCCGGCTTCCTCCCTATGGAGGGAAGTCCGATGTTGATAACATCGGAGTATGTGCCAAGCGGGGGGAGAGGCCAAGGTCTTTTTTCTAATAGCTTGCCGAGCACTTGATTCCTAAGTCTTCCACTCTCGCCTTGATAGCGTCGAGGGTTTCGTGGGATGCTTTTCTTAGGTCGTGGTCAGGTGTCTCGCGATCTATGGTGTATATCATAACCATCTCCGGAGCAATATCCTTTACAGCCTCAAGCCAAGGGGCAATGAACTCCTCACCTGTATTGTCAACGCTCTTGCCTTGCGTCGTGCCTGTCATGAACATTGTCTGGATGATGCAATGGCCATTGAATTTCTTCATATTCTCAATAACATTCCTTACATCGTATGAGGGCTGTGTAGGACGGTCAACGAGTTTGATATACTCAGGATTGATAGTGTCGAGTTTCAGGATATTGTTGTCAACCTTCATCAGAGCCTTGCGGACATCCTCCTTGCCTATCATCGTGGCATTACTCAGAACAGAGACCTTGGCATTAGGGAAATACTTGTCGCGAATTCTGACCGTATCCTCTATGATGTTGAGGAAATCAGGATGGGCGGTAGGTTCACCATTACCGGCAAAGGTCAGCACATCGGGCGTAACTCCTTCCTTTTTCATCTCTATGAGTTTGTTCTCAAGAGCCTCTGCCACAGCCTGACGTGAAGGGCGAGGGGTATGAGGACGGAAATCCGCATTGAATCCGCACTCGCAATATATACAGTCGAAAGTGCAGCTCTTGCCATCACCCGGTTGCAGGTTAACGCCAAGCGAGACGCCAAGGCGTCGGCTATGGATAGGTCCGAAAATTGGAGAAGGATAGATTATTGTGCTCATTGTTCCGATTTCTATGGATTTCTACGATTTAGATGAGTGCTTTCTCAAAAAATACCTGAGTGCAAAGTTAAAAAAAACAAATGTAAATTCCAAATAAATATGGAACTTTTCAATTATCAGAAGCTAATTTTTGCAGAAACAGCTAAATGCCAAGCGTTGAGTATGGGAATTAAGGGCAAATAAAATTTCAATACTTTTATTTATGTATTTCTATTGTGCCATATTTTTGTAAAAGCGAGACTTTAGAATCTATATAAGACTCTGAAACTTTATGAAATACAATGCTGTCTAAGTCCTCTTTGTTATAAAACAATGCCTCTTTATTGTTGTTCTTGTAAATGATGATTTTCTTTTTCGAAACATTAATCGGCCAGGGATCGTATAGTCGAGATTCATCATCCAAATAAATACTGTCATTCTTTATCCAATACATATAACGACATCCCACAAGGTCATTGCCAATTTGTTCACACAATAAACCTTCATCGTTCTTATGATCGAATTCGCCTAAAGTATGTCGGATGTATATAAATGTTGAATCGTTGATATCTACACCATACGAAACAACACGATTTGTACTGCATCCTATGCTTGAAATTGCTATGGTAATTATTGCTATGGACTTTATTAATCGCATGATTTCTTGTTTAAAAATCGTGAAGTTGTTTTGAACAAAAACATAGACATCCAAGTGTCTTGGAATAAATTTGTTGTGAAACTATATTTCTGTTGATAATTCAAAATTCCAGATCTCAATGAATGTATATCAAACTATCATTATACAATACTTCATAATATGCATTATATTCTACATTTCTAAAAACACGATGACTTATTTTGTATTTTGAAATCCATTTTTTTTGTATTTTGTCATATACCAAGACCTTATGTTTTTTAAACAAGTCTATCGCACAAAAATAAAAAGCATCGTATCTGTCACTCTCTTCTTCGTATTTTCCCATATTATTTTCTAATAAGCTGGGGTAAAAACAGCTGAAGTCACTGGAGACTTTTATACTATCTGTTTGACTAAGTTTCTTGATACAATCATAGTTTAGCTTTTGTCTCTCGTGTTCGTATTTTTTATCTAAACTCTTAATCATATCATTTTTAGGCAAATATAGATTGTATTTTTGCGACTGGACAATAAGGTATATCGTCTCAGGATTATATTCCGGAGTTGCAGCCTTGCATGAAGTTATCAGTAATAATATGAATAGCAGATATTTCATGATTCTATCAAATTTAAAAATGTGATATATAGCTCTATCGATATATTCGGTCGTAATATGATTTGTTGTATGCGATTTGAATACTTTTACTATATCGTATTGGCCTTCCATTCAATTGAGCAGGTATCCATTTTGGCATTTGATGAATAATATTCATGGCATTTTCATTATGTGCTTGGTCTATGCCTTCAACTAAGATGGGATTTGTTATGCTTCCATCTTTTTCTATGACAACTCTAATAACAACCCGGTCGTTGTCTTCATCTTTTGTATAAAGAGAAGATGCTATTCTCTTTTTAAGAAATTTCCTAAATGCCATTGTTCCATTTGGAAATGTAGGAAGCTCATCTGAATACTCATATATGTAGTCAGGATTTTTCATCTGAAAATCTTTCAAATGATCAGAATATTCACGTATGTCAATTCCAAAATAAAGGAATGTCTCATCCACACCAGGTAGAATACCCCATACGCCATAGGCTTTTTTCTCGTATTCATATTTGTTTGTTTTGCCATCTACGTATGAATACATATACATATTGTCAGATTCTTTCAATTCTGACTTAAAAACTTTCTTGTTGTTTGAGTTAGATAACTTATAGACAATATTTCTAAGAGTTTGAGCATCTGAGTGTTTTAAACTGTCAATATGAATTTCAAATAGTTTTTTTTGAGTTCTAACAATAACATTTGGAAATTCTTCGCCTTCAATATAACCAGTACAGATTTCTGTAATGGTGTCGTTATAAATGTAACGATCGTATGTCTTTGCAATTCGCCATTCCAAGCTTTTGTAAGCTACAGAATCTTTTTTCCACATATGGTACTCCATATGATTATACCAAAGATCATTGTTAATCTTTACATACAAGCGTGCAGAATCTTTTGGGCATGAACTTACTACATATACAGAATCTCCCATTTCTTTTACATAAACAAAAGGAGAGGCTTTTGCCGTTCCAATGCCACGCATAGTGAACTCGTCAAAAGTCTGATATTTTTTCATACTCGCAGTATCTTGCTTGGCATGATATTGCTGTATGGAATTATTTGCTTGTATTCCCTTTGGCAAACAAGCAATTAGCAATATGAAAAATACAAGAAGTTTGGTCTTCATCTTTTTTTGCTTAGATTCGTAGATTTTGCAAAATTAAATAAATTTTCCAAGACCACCAAGAAAATCCCCGGAAAACTATTTGTCGTTTAAGAAAATCGTAAGTCCCAGCATTAATGCTTCTTTGTTGTTGCAAGGAAGTAGGTCCGATGTAAATACCATATAAATACCTTTAAATTACAATAAAGATACCATGATAATACCATAGTTAATGGTAATATAATGGTATTATTATGGTAATATTATGGTATTATAATGGTATTATCAACGGAGGAGAAACGGCTTTACTTATATCTCACGATTTATCCGAAATATTCAGTAAAGGGCAAGAAAAATCCCACACGACCAAGGAAAAATCTTGGTGGTGTGGGAAAACACAAGTTATGGATAGGGAGACATTTCTGTTATTGTTTCTTCGATATGGCTATTTCGAATCTGTTGGCCATAATTTTTTCCGTTTTAACATTTTTATTTCCTTCTTCGTTAGTAGTCCTCTTATCCCCTCAGATGTGTATAATGAGAAATTGTAATTTTTGCCTTCTAATGGATAGTACATTTTTTTATTTTTTTTATCGTCTAAATTGTATATTTTTATAACCACAAATGAATCTTCAAATAGTTTTTTTCAAATGGATCAAATGGTATGTCATAAAAATAATGCCGAGTCTCACCATTCGTGTGTTTGTACCAACCGAAATGTAGTTCGATTTTCCCGGCAAATGTTTTTAGCTTGTTATAATCATCTATGTCTAATGACAGACATCCAGGATGATAAAAGAACTCTATGTTTTCTGTATCACCATTGTCCTTTTTAAGACTGATGTGTGAAGGAGCTGACATAGTTCCAAACTCCTCATCTACAACGATGACGAAATCGAAATTCTTTCTTTCTTGGGCAATAGCAATTATTACAGAAGAAAAGAAGAGTAATAACAAAGATAGTCTTTTCATTGGTCTGCTCTATATATTATGATGTTGTTCTTTCTTTTGGCAAAAGTAACCAAAAATCCCGACAATACTATTTGTAGATATTCTCCAATTCTTCATGGTATAGCATTTTGCCTTGTTTTGTTCTCTTGTCATAGACATAGGCACTACTTACATATTTGTAGATGTCGTATATTGTAAATAATTTGTCTGTGATTAATGTTACTTGGTAATTTACAGATGCAGAAGTATAGCCGTCTTCTTCTAAGGGACAACCGTAACAATTTGGCTGATACAATACAGTTTCTTCCATGTGGAGCCTGTAGTTTTGAGGTAAAGTAGTATGAAAGTCTTTAATCAGATTCATGACATAATCGAGATTGTGCTTTCTTGAAGTGGAATTTAGAATGGTCATTTTGCCATTCTTTACTTCTGCATTAACTAAAATCCTTACATTCAGCTCTTCATATTGTTCAAGGTCGTGGTTATATGTCAGCGAATACTGGTCCGTGATTGTTGGTATAGTGTCATTCAGCCATTCGTTGAATTCTTTATATGCCTGTGTTCCTGCCTTTTTGTCTTCTTCTTGAGCAAAGAGATTTTGGCAGATAAGCAGAAATGCAAATATAATATACTTGTTCATGAGTTTCAGAAAATGTTCGATTGTAAATGTTGTTCTTTCTTCTGACAAAAGTAACTAAAATTCCCGAAGATACTATTTTATCTCAAGAAGAAAAATGTTTTTAGTGTTAATAAGGTTTAAATACTTGTGAAATTGAATTATTTTTAGTTACTTTGCACCGAAATTTGGCGTATTGTGTACCTATGCGCTGGATTTGATATTTATTTTTACAAAATAATGAAGAAGAAAAAGAAGTCAGGAGAAAAAAACAGAATCGGTCTTCAGGTGGTGACGCTCTGTATTAGTACGGCTCTTGTGCTGATACTCCTCGGCATGGTCGTGTTCACCGGTCTGACGGCAAACAATCTCTCCAATTATGTGAAGGAAAACTTAACCGTAACCGTCATGTTTGCAGACAATGTGTCTGACCAACAGGCAAAGGCTGCGTGTAAAAAGATAAAGAAGAAACATTATGTATATCGTCTGGACTATATCAGTAAGGAACGGGCTCTGAAAGAACTGACTGCAGAACTTGGTGCAAATCCTGAAGAATTTCTTGGCGAGAATCCATTCACTCCTTCTGCTGAAATTCACCTTACGCCTGAATGTGCAAATGTTGATTCCATGAAGTGGATTGCAAAGCAGTTGAAGGCAGACAAGCAGGTTTCTGAGGTGACTTACGAGAAGGATCTCATGAACAAGGTTAATGATAACCTGCGTAAGATAATGCTTGTGATGATTTTCATCGCCGTGCTTTTGTCGTTCGTTTCCTATACCCTTATCAGCAATACCGTAAGACTTGGCATCTACGCCCGTCGTTTCACTATCCACACTATGAAACTCGTGGGGGCTTCGTGGTCTTTCATCCGTGCTCCGTTCCTCAAGATGGGTGCCTTGCAGGGATTGCTTGCTGCCTTGATAGCCGATGCTGCCCTTGCCGGATGTATTGCGTGGCTTTACAGGGTCGAGCCTAATATAACTGAAGTTGTTACGGTTGAGACTCTTGTCATCACGGGTGTTTCTGTTGTCCTCTTCGGACTTATCATCACGACATTCTGCGTCTATCTCTCCTTGAATCATTTCCTGAAGATGAAGGCGAGGGATTTGTATAAGGTATAGGCCTAACCAGTGGCCTCTCCCCCCGCCCTCTCCCGTAGAGAGGGAGCCGGAAGGCATAAGGAGTTCGATAATAAAAAATATACCATTATAATTTTGTGCCCCATTCACAAACAAATGTAACTTTTTCCTCGCCCCTTGGGGAGAGGATGCCCAAAGGGCAAGTGAGGGGCTGACTACTTTTATTTAAATGGAAGAAAAAAAGAATTTAGCCTTAGGCAAAGTTAATTTCATCATGCTTGCCATAAGCATGGTTATTGTTGTGATTGGATTTGTAATGATGAGTGGTGCAAGTTCAGATACCACCCAGTACAATCCTGAGATTTTTAGTGCGATGCGCATCAAGGTAGCTCCTGTTGTTTGCTTCGTTGGTTTTGTTTCAATAATTGCGGGCATAATGTACCGCCCAAAGCAGAAGTAAATGAACGAGTTACAGGCATTGATCCTTGGTCTTGTCCAGGGTTTTACAGAGTATCTTCCAGTAAGTTCAAGCGGACATCTGGAGTTGGGTAAGATAATTCTCGGTCCTGAAGCAGAGGCTGGCGGACTTACATTCGATATCGTTGTTCACGTTGCTACGGTTCTTAGTACTCTCGTGATTCTGTGGAGGGAAATCATGTGGATCTTCGCAGGTCTTTTCCGCTTTGACGGACGTATGAACGATGAGCAGAAATATGTAATCAATATTCTGATTTCAATGATTCCTGTTGGTGTCGTGGGACTTTTCTTCAAGGATTACGTAGAGTCTCTCTATACCAATAACGTGATAGTAGTGGTTGGCTGCTGTCTTCTCGTGACAGCTCTGCTTCTTGCTCTCACGCATTTCTACAGACCAAGAGAGAAGGATAAGATTTCACGTCTGGATGCGTTCATCATCGGTATTGCTCAGGCATGTGCTGTTCTTCCTGGTCTTTCACGTTCAGGCTCAACGATTGCCACCGGACTTCTCCTCGGCAACAGCCGCAAGAACCTTGCGCAGTTCTCATTCCTGATGGTTATCCCGCCAATTCTTGGTGAGGCTCTCTTGGATTTCAAGCATATGTTTGCTCCTTCTGCAGAATATCTTGCAGAACATGGAGCAGAGGCTACTGCGACAATACCTACAAGTTCACTTATCGTTGGCTTCATAGCAGCCTTCATCAGCGGATGTATTGCCTGCAAGTGGATGATATCACTTGTTAAGAAGTGCAAGCTCATATATTTTGCCATCTACTGTGCTATCGTTGGTTGTATCGCCCTCTATTGCAGCACGTTGTAAACAGAATTTACTATTGAGCTATTTACTAATTACTATTTATTTACTATTTTGATAAATGTACTATTTGAAATAGTAAATGCCTGGTGCGAAAACGAATAGTAAATAAATAGTAAATAGTAAATCGTTAAATAGTACATGTAAATGGTAAATTGTACATCTGATAAAAGATGCCTTGATTTCCAGCAAGGAGAATTCATCTACTTCAACAAGCCTTATGGAATGTCGAGTTTCGGGGCACTTGCCTTCGTTCGCACTCGCATCTCCCAAAGGGTGGATGTGAAGAGAGTAAAGACCGGACATGCCGGAACTCTCGATCCTCTTGCCACAGGTGTTTTGATTCTCTGTACTGGTAAGGCTACCAAGCAGATAGAGTCGCTTCAGCTTAACGACAAGGAATATACCGCCACATTGCAGTTTGGTGCCACTACTCCAAGCTATGACAAGGAATATACGGTTGACCACACCTATCCCAAGAAGCATATCACCCGAGAGAAGGTTGAAGAGGCTCTAAAGCAGTTTGTCGGAGATATAATGCAGGTACCGCCTGTCTTTTCTGCCTGTAACGTGAACGGAAAACGTGCTTACGAACTTGCAAGAAAGGATAAGGAGGTTGAGCTTCAGGCAAAGCAGGTAAGGGTTGATGAGATTGAACTTCTTGACTTTAACGACGAACTCAAGCAGGCAAGTATAAGGGTGGTGTGCGGAAAAGGCACTTACATTCGCTCTCTTGCACGTGACATAGGTGAGGCTTTGGGTAGCGGGGCTTATCTCACGGCTCTTTGCAGGACCCGTCTCGGCGATGTGAGGATAGAGGATTGCCATACAATAGACAATTTCCAGGAATGGCTTGATGCTCAGGAGGTTGCTCCATACATAGAATGTGTTCAGAATCCTCCAGGTACAGGCAAGAAAAAGAATAAAAAGAAGAGAAAGAGGCCTGTCTCAACGCCCTCCCTTGAAGGGAGAGAGCCGGAGAGTCCAATTTCAATTAACACTTGCGAAGCTTGATGAGCTTTAGCGAATAATTAAAAATTAACATGCCTTTCGCGATTATACAATCGAACATTCTTCCTTTTGGGAAGGCTTGGTTAGGTATATAATTTGCATGCCTTTTGTCTTCCAGCTCCCTATGGGCAAGGGCGGAGGAGAGGCAGTAGTTTTGTAATTACTTTGTTCTTTAAAATATAGATGAAACTTTCTAATTTCAAATTCAAACTCCCGGAGAGTCAGATAGCTATCTATCCACACTCCATAGAGCGTACTGTAACTAATTCGGCAGGTGAAACTACTACATTTACACTCAAGCGTCCGGATGAGGCAAGGATGATGGTGCTTCATAAGAAGTCACAAAAGATCGAGATGTACAAGACGGACGAAAAGGGTAAGCCTATACTTGATGCTAACGGCAACAAGCAGTTCATCATGTGTAAGGATATTGTAGATTACTTTACTGAGGGAGACACCTTCATCTTCAACGATACAAAGGTGTTTCCTGCTCGTCTTTGGGGTACTAAGGAGAAGACTGACGCCAAGATTGAGGTATTCCTTCTTCGTGAACTAAATGCCGAGATGCGCCTTTGGGATGTGCTCGTAGAGCCAGCAAGAAAGATTCGTATCGGCAATAAACTCTTCTTTGATGACACTAATACTATGGTTGCCGAGGTTATCGACAACACGACAAGCCGTGGCCGTACCCTCCGCTTCCTCTATGAATGTCCTCATGATGAGTTCAAGCGCGAGCTGTATAGCTTGGGCGAGGCTCCGCTTCCTCGTTATATCCTTGAGCATAAGGGGGCTGATGGCAAGAAAGACCGTGTGGCAACAGAGGAGGATCACGAGGATTTCCAGTGTATCTTCGCTAAGAATGAGGGTGCTGTAACGGCTCCTGCAACTGGTCTTCACTTCTCTCGCGAGATGATGAAGAGAATGGAGATCATTGGCATTAACTCTGCATATATCACCCTGCATTGCGGTCTTGGCAACTTCCATGAGATTGAGGTTGAGGACCTTACAAAGCATAAGATGGACTCTGAGGAGATGTTCGTTTCTGCAGAGGCTTGTAAGCTCGTGAACGAGACAAAGCTTGCCGGACATCATGTTTGTGCTATCGGAACAAGTGTTGTGAAGGCAACTGAGAGTGCCGTTGGTACTGACGGTATGATGAAGGAGTTTGAGGGTTGGACAAATAAGTTCATCTTCCCTCCATACGACTTCGGACTTGCCGATTGTATGATGGCTAATTTCTATCAGTCAGAGTCTCCTATGGTTATGGAGATTGCAGCATTCGGTGGCTACGACCTTGTTATGAAGGGCTATAAGCTCGCTGTCGATAACGGCTATAAATTCGGCTGTTTCGGTGATGCGATGCTGATTATAAACGACTAGACCTCTAACCCCGATCCTTCCCCCCGTGGAGGTGGAAGGGAGGATTCCGAAGGATATGCAAATCATCATTTATGGCAGTCTATATGGCTCTACTAAGCGATATGCAGAGCACTTGTCGGAGATTACGGGTATAGAAGCCGTAGCCTTCAAGGAAGCAAAGGATATTGCAAAGTATGACAGGGTTATCTATATGGGTGCTCTTTTTGCAGGGAGTGTCTTGGGATTAAGGAAAACAGCCAGTAGGATGTCTGTCGGACAAAAGCTGACAATCATTACGGTTGGAATGGTTGATCCTGCTAATCTTGAGAATATTGACTATATCCGTCGTTCTATAAAGGGCAAAGTTCCAGCGCATCTCTATGATGAAACGCAGATATATCATCTTCGTGGTGCTATTGATTACAGTCATCTGACTCTCAAACACAGGATGATGTTGTCTGTAGTTCATTGGAAACTCTCGAAGATGCCAGAGGAAAAGCTTAATGCCGAGGCAAAGACCATTCTTGCTATCTATGGCAAGAACCTTGACAATGTTGATTTCAAATCATTGGAGGAAATAGATTTATGAGTATAGAGCAGAAAGTTAACGAAAATACAAACTTTCTCCTCGCCCCTTGGGGAAGTCGGAGATTGAGTATCTCCGAGTATGTGTCAGAGGATGCCCGTAGGGCAGGTGAGGGGCTGTGTTCTCACACCGTCTATTTCTCTCTCGGTTCAAACCTCGGCAACAAGCGCGAGAACTTGAATAAGGCTATAAAATTAATGGAAGAGCAGATTGGCGTATTGCTACGTCAGTCTGCTTTTCTTGAAACTGAACCTTGGGGATTTCAGTCAGAAAACTCATTTGTTAATGCTGCTATCTGTATGGAAACAGAACTTGAACCGCTTGAGGTTCTTGCCAAGACGCAGAAGATAGAGCGTGATATGGGCAGAAACCATAAATCCGTCAATCGGGAATATCACGACCGGATTATCGATATTGATATTCTCCTCTATGACGATCTTCATATCAATACTCCAGAACTCACAATCCCACATCCATTAATGGAAGAAAGAGATTTTGTAATGATACCGTTAAGGGAGATACTTCTTCCCATGTAATTAAAAAAGATACATTATGCAAGAAACGCCTTTATTTACGTTTAGATACCACTTAACAGTAGATCTGCTATTTGACCATTCAAAGTTATTGCCTTCTTATAAGAAGCAATTGAAGATTTGGCGTATAATTAGTGTTTTTACTATGATACTGTTTATCGCAAATTTCATCACTTTGTATGGAAACGATGGGTGGTGGATACCACAATATATCTTACTGCTTTTGTTTGTTATGAGTTTCTTGTTTCCTTTACTGGTTAAGAGACTTGTCAAGAAGCAATTTCTAATGGATCCGGTAAATCAAGAGGAACATGAGATGAGGATATATGAAGATCATCTGGAGGTGTCAAATAGTGTCTCTAATTCATCATTCCAATATGAAGGAATAAATCATGTTGTGGAAACTCCCAAAGGGGTTTACCTGTTCATGACCGAAGTAAAGGCAATACCTATTCCACGAGAAGCCATTTCTGAGCAGGCATTAGAGTTTTTGAAGAGTAAAATCGGACGGTAAGGAATATCACGACAGGATTATCGATATTGATATCCTCCTCTATGACGATCTGCATATCAATACCCCAGAACTCACCATTCCCCATCCATTGATGGAAGAAAGGGATTTTGTCATGATACCGTTGAAAGAGATTATAGGATGATATAATAATGCCGCTCATGGGAAATTCGTTTGAAAACCTATGAGCGGCATTTGTTTAGCTATAAAAACTTGCGATTAGAGGGCAGTCTTGATGTTGATGCTCTTGCGATATGAGCCTTTCAGTTCTGGAGATGATGCTGTAATAGTGGCTTTGCCTGCCTTCTTTCCGCTTCTTACCACGATGGTAGCCCTACCTTTGTAAGTAGTTACGCGTGGAGATGTCTTAGGCTCAAGGTCCTTGAGATTAGCCGTTGCAGCAGCAAGGAGGGTGCCTTGACCATTCACGCTTACATTTACAGGGATAGTGGCATCTGGTACGAGATTGCCATCCTTGTCAATAATCTCAAGAGTTACATAGGCAAGGTCCTCGCCATCTGCATTTATCCTGTTACGGTCAGCTGTCATTCTGATTGCAGCAGGTTCCTTGCTAGTGCGAAGCGTGGTTTCTGCTATGGCTTTTCCATTGGCATCAAGGGCAACTGCCTTGAGAACACCAGGCTGATATGGCAACTTGATTATTGCCTTGTATTCTGTAGAGAAGTTCACGTCCTTTGTCTGGATAAGTTTGTCGTTGAGGAATAGCTGCACCTTTGGAGCCTTTGTGTATATCTCAGCCTCAATGTCCTTGCCTTCCCATCCTTTCCAGTTCCATGATTCCCATGTAGGCCATACCGACCACATAGTCTCAGACACATGACCTTTATAGTAGAAATCAGGTTCACGAACAGCGAGATAGAGTTTTGAGTCTCCTTCCTTAGTGTTCCAAAGAAGGTCACGATAGTGTGAAATTGGCTTTCTCCAACCAGTCAGATCTACATCTCCACAATATGCACCATGGTAAGGGAAATGCTTTGCCTGCCAGCTTTCTGCACGAGACTCACCCTCGTAGTGGAACTGTCCGATAGATGATTCTCCGAGGTAATCGAGTCCTGTCCATACAATATCACCTATGATATAAGGGCGCTCTGATGTATGCTTCCAGTTTGCAAAGGCATCGCGAGGATAGCTCTCCGTCTGCCACATCACACGCTCTGGCACGCGCTCATGGTCGCTTTCTGCCTTGAACATCATATAGTTATAGCCAACGATATCAAGTACGGCAGCATGCGGGTCGTATATCTCCCAGTCCCTGTCCCATGCACATAATGCCTCTGTGACAGGACGTGTGTTGTCAAGAGAGGTAATCACTTTCTTGAACTTGCTTGCCGTATGGATTACCCTTATGTCCTTACGCTCGATAACCTCGTTGCCGATGCTCCATGATATGATACTTGGATGATTTCGGTCACGAAGCACCATGGCTGTAAGGTCCTCTGTATAACATGAGTCTATTACAAGATGATAGTCATACTTGTTCTTCTCTGTGTACCATCCGTCAAAGGCCTCGTCGATAACCATCATACCAATGCTGTCACAGGCATCAAGCAGGGCGCGTGTAGAAATGTTGTGCGATGTTCGTATCAGGTTAAAACCTGCATCCTTCATAAGTCTTACCTTGCGGATTTCGGCTGCATCGAATGCCATAGCACCAATAACTCCGTCATCATGATGCACGCATGCGCCATTGATAAGGGTAGGCTGCCCATTGAGCAGGAAACCACGCTGGGAGTCATAGCTGAAAGAACGTACACCATGTTTAACGGTTAGTTCGCCAACTGTGATGTCATAGAGCTTAGGCTGATCAGGCGACCAAAGCTCTACATCCTTCAGAATGCGGATTTCGTTGAGCTTGTCTGCGTACGTGATATGAATGGCAGCAGAATCAGCGTGGGTGCCGTCTGCCGACATTCCATAGATGTTTTCTGTACGGACGAAGAGTTTCTGAGGGTCATCCATCTTGTTCGCATTGTATTTTTCAAGCCATACGTGACGGTATATGCCCGAACCGCTATACCAACGGCAGTTTGGCTGTTGGGAGTTATCCACCTTGACGGCAATAGTATTCACGCCCTTAATTATATAAGGTGTGATATTGACCTTGAAAGGAGTATAGCCATAGAAGTGTGTGGCAACCTTTTTCTCGTTGACATACACCTCACTATTCTGATAAACGCCCTCGAAATGAAGCCAAATACTCTCGCCGGCATCAACCTTGAGTTTGGTGTCGTTTATCTGCTTGCGATACCAACCAGTACCACCAGGGAAATATCCGCCACCATTGCCTGTTGGGGCTGTACTGTCGGGAGCATGGAATATATCCCAGTCATGTGGAAGGTCCACATTCTTCCATTTTGAATCATCTGTGGAAGTGAGTTGGGCATCCTTTACATCCTGTTCGATGAATTTCCATCCAAAGTCAAAATTCTCTTGTTTGCTTTGCCCCCAAAGAGCTGTTGCCAGACAAAGAGCAACTGACATTGACATTAATTTTTTCATACCGCTTTTGTTTAGTTGTTTAGTCTAATTGCATTGGTACATGTTAAGTGCCAAGGCTGGTTTTATAAACGATTAAAGAATATACAGGCTTATACCAAAGCAAAAATCCTGAATTCTTGTGTTAAGTGATGATAAAATAATAACTTGGGACGATTTATAAAGTGATTTTTGTTGGTGGCGCCTCATCTTTCTGGCTGTTTTGAATCCACTCATCAGTCATGATGCCCGCATCACTCCTTCTTCGTGTATTCAAAAACATCTCATAAATCTGAGGTTAAATCGTCCCAATTTATTTTTCATCATCACAAAATTACGCATTTTTATTTGTATCTCCAAGAAATTCAGATGATTTTATCATGTTTCTCTGCATATCGTCTTTAAAGTCCAATGCCATGCCGTTAAAATAATCCGTCACGCTAATTATAACCACCTTGAGCGAAAAATGTTAAAAATGCGTTAGTTTCGCAAAAAAAGTTTCAGTCTTATTCTTTAATCTAAGGAAAAATTAGTACCTTTGCACCCGCAAAATAAAATTTGCTGCATTCGATGATGGCAAAAGCGTCAGTGATTAGACGTTATGCATCAGAAGGATGTAATAATCAATTAATTATTAATCACATAAAATTTCTTTTACATTATGTATTTAGATTCAGCCAAGAAGACTGAGATCTTCGGTCAGTACGGTAAGTCAGCTACTGACACAGGTTCTGCAGAGAGCCAGATTGCTCTCTTCACATTCCGTATCAAGCACCTCACAGAGCACCTTAAGGAGAACCATAAGGATTACAAGACTGCTCGTAGTCTTACAATGCTCGTAGGTAAGCGTCGCGCTCTCCTCGACTACCTCAAGGATCGTGACATCAACCGTTACCGTGCTATCATCAAGGCTCTCGGTCTGCGTAAGTAATCTTTTTACGCTAACGGATGGATCTCCAGCAAGGCATCATTTAATTGGGTGTCATGTTGGAGATTTTTTATTAATCAGAGGCCATATCTATTATGAAGAAACTACTATCCCTACCACCTAATCTGGTGGATTGCTTTCACGATATCACTGGATTGTCTCGCGAGGAATGGTTCTGTACCAATGACCCTGTTGGTGCAAAACTCGGTTCTGGCGGTGGCACAACGTGGCTAATGCAGGAGTATGAGAAATCGGAGTTCTATGACAATCAGGCAACCGAGGGAAAGGCAGAAAAGCGCCTTATCCTTCATGCCGGAGGTCAGAGCCGTCGCCTTCCTGCCTATGCTCCATCTGGTAAAATCCTTACTCCTATCCCTGTGTTCCGATGGGAGAGAGGACAGCGTTTGTCTCAGGACCTTCTTTCGCTTCAAGTACCTTTGTATGAGAAGATAATGTCGGTTGCTCCTGACGGTCTTCGCACTATGATTGTGAGCGGCGATGTGTATATCCGTGCCACTCAGCCAATTGGCGATATTCCTGATGCCGACGTGGTATGCTATGGTCTTTGGCTCGGTCCTGAGATTGCTTGCGACCACGGCATCTTCGTTTCTTCGCATGAGAAACCGGGAATACTGAAGTGCATGATGCAAAAGCCATCTGTCCAGACACTCTCTCAGCTCCTTGAAAATCATTATTACCTTACTGATATCGGTATCTGGCTACTTTCTGACAAGGCTATGCAAGTGCTTAGGAATAAGTCGCTTAATGCAGACGGGAGCATAAGGGAATACGACCTCTACTCTGAATTCGGATGCGGCTTGGGTACTGATCCTACCACTCCTGATGATGAGGTTAGCCAGCTCTCAGTAGCGATACTTCCGTTGCCAGGTGGCGAGTTCTACCACTATGGCACAACGCACGAGATTCTATCTTCTACCCTTGCCGTTCAGAATATCGTGAACGACCAGCGAGAGATAATGCATCATTCCAGAAGACCGCATCCTGCCTTGTTCGTTCAGAATTCAGAGCTAAAGATAAAGCTAACGGACAAGAATCAGAATATCTGGATAGAAAACTCATGGATAGGCGAGAAATGGTCGCTTACAAGGGATAACGTCATAACGGGTGTTCCTGAGAATGACTGGGAGATAAGTCTTCTGCCGGGGCAATGTATCGATATTGTTCCAATCGGAGAAAAAGAATATGCTGTCCGAACCTACGGATTTAATGATAAGTTTGCAGGAAAGTTGCAGTTCACGCCGATGTTCCCTGTCGTAGAAAGTATAGAGGAAATAGGGGAGGTGTTGAAAGAGAAGCTGCGGCCTCTCCCCCCGCCCTCCCCCGTAGGGAGGGAGCCGGAGTGCTCAAAGGGGTACGATAATGGATACCTTGCAGCGAAAAATGGTAACTACTCCCCCTGTGGGGGTGAGGGGGGCAGCTCCCTCCCTACGGGGGAGGGCGGGGGGAGAGGCCCCAGATGTCTCTCCGCCGAGCAAATCTCATCTCAGGCTAACCTTCGTCGCCTTACTGCTCAGAGAAAGCGTTTCCGTGCGCTTTGTTGGCCTGCACTTGCTGAGAATTATCGTCATAGCGTGTTCTTCCAAACCGATCTGGGAGATGCTGCTCAGGAGTTTGCGGCTAACGGCATCGCTATTCCACAGCCTATTAGCGAGGATAATCCGTTGCTCACGCGAGTACACGATAATATGTTTCGTGCCGAGGTTAAGCGACTTCGTGGCGAGGACGATACGGCAGAGGCTCAGGAGGCTTTCCGACTTCTGCGTCAGGGACTTACCGAGACCGTCAAGGCAGAGATCGCGAATCAGAAATCCCCTCGTATGTCGGTGTATGGCGATCAGATTGTATGGGGACGCTCGCCTGTACGTATTGATATTGCTGGAGGTTGGACCGACACCCCTCCTTATTGTCTGATGGAGGGCGGAAATGTTATCAATCTAGCCATTGAACTGAATGGACAACCGCCTCTTCAGGCATACGTGAAGCCTTGCAAGGAGCACCACATCATTCTCCGAAGCATAGACCTTGGTGCATCCGAGGTTGTTAAGACCTACGAGGAACTTGCCGATTTCTATCACGTTGGCTCGCCTTTCTCCATTCCGAAGGCTGCCCTTGTGCTTGCCGGTTTCCAGCCGGGTTTCTGCATAGAGAAGTTTGAGTCGTTGGAAAAGCAGTTGGAGGCGTTTGGCTGTGGCATAGAACTCACCATGCTGTCTGCTATTCCTGCCGGTTCAGGACTTGGCACAAGTAGCATCCTTGCAAGTACCGTGCTTGGTGCGCTGAATGATTTCTGCGGATTGGCATGGGATAAGCAGGAGATAGGCCGCCGCACGCTTGTTCTCGAACAACTCCTTACTACTGGCGGCGGTTGGCAGGATCAGTTTGGCGGTTTGCTTCAGGGCATCAAGCTCCTCCAGACAAAGCGAGGCTTTGACCAGAGTCCTACCGTTCATTGGCTGCCTTCAGATCTCTATACCCAACCGGAATACCGTCAATGCCACCTCTTGTATTACACAGGTATCACGCGAACGGCAAAGACCTTGCTGGCTGAGATTGTCCGTAGGATGTTCCTGAACAACCACGATGAGATAGCTCTTCTGCGTGATATGAAGGAGCATACGCTTAATCTCTATGAGACGATACAGAGAAACGACTTCGTGGGCTTGGGCAAGGCGATTCGCAAGACCTGGGCACAGAATCAGGCTATCGACGGTGGTACTAATCCCGCAGGTGTAAAGGCCATAAGTGATATGGTGGACGATCTTTGTCTCGGCTATAAGCTCCCCGGTGCTGGTGGTGGCGGCTATCTCTATATGGTGGCGAAAAATCCCGATGCAGCAGCACGTATCAAGCAGATACTCAATGCTAATCCTCAGAATGCCAATGCCCGTTTCGTGGATATGACTCTGAGCGAGAAGGGATTGCAAGTGAGTAGGAGTTAAAGAACAGCCCCCCAGCCCCCCAAGGGGGAGTCTTTTATATAGTAGTAAGAGCGAATATTTTTGACTTCAAAACAATCAAAATAACTCCCCCTTGGGGGGCTTCTTTTTCTTTATATGGAACTACAGACAAAAGTAAATATCGTAAAGTCTTTATTCAAGATAAGTCCGTCGGACAGGCTTCTGTTCGTTGGCTCTTGCTTTGCCGAGAACATCGGGCGTCGGTTTGTGGAGAATCAGTTTGATGCTATCGTCAATCCGTATGGCACGATGTATAATCCTGCAAGTGTGATGCATACGATAGAACGATGCAGCCCCTCACCCGCCCTGCGGGCACCCTCTGACACATACTCGGAGATAATCAATCTCCGACTTCCCCAAGGGGCGAGGGAAAAGTTACCTTTTGCCGCTAATGGAGATGATTTTGAGGGATCAATACTAACTTCCTCCTCGCCCCTTGGGGAGAGGATGCCCGTAGGGCAGGTGAGGGGCCGTAGTCGTTCTGCTTTCAGCTTCGCCATCATCACCCTCGGCACGAATCACGTCTATATCCTGAAGGATACGGATGAGATAGTGGATAACTGTATGAAGCGTCCGCAGAAACTGTTTCGTGAGGAGAAGCTGTCGGTGGATGAGTGTGTGGATTATCTGTCAAGGGCGGTGGCAATTCTGAAGGAGAGGAACCCAGAGGTGAAAGTGATATTCACGGTGAGCCCGATAAGATATGCGAAGTATGGTTTCCACGGCTCTCAACTATCAAAGGCAACGCTATTGCTGGCTGTTGACAAACTCGTATCCGCATCGCCTGAGAGCATCGGCTATTTCCCTGCCTACGAGATTATGAACGATGAACTGCGCGACTATCGTTTCTATCAGCCCGATATGCTTCACCCTTCGGAGCAGGCGGTGGATTACATCTACGAGCGGTTTGCCGAAACGTATTTCTCTGAAGAGGCAAAGGCGATGGTTGCAGAATGGGAACCCATCAAGGCGGCACTCGCACATCGTCCGTTCAATCCCGATAGCGAAGAGCATAAAGCCTTTCTCGCAAAGGTCACAGCCAAGAAGGAAGCCTTTCTTGCGAAGTGGAAATGTTCAATTAACAATTAACATGTGTCCTCGCGGATAGTACTATCGAGTTCCCTTTACAGGGATGGGATTTGGAACGGATTTACAACGGACTTATAACGGTATTACAACGGACTTGGAACCTATCACCCCAACACGCATCACCTAACTTTCGAGTGCAAAGTTACTACATTTTTCGCGAATGTCCCAACTAACAACAGAAAAATATATGAGACTTTCCAAGAAAATGTATTTCATGTCTGTAACGTATTGATATACAGGTGAATATTTTCGGAGACAGTAGGGCGCATAGATAAACTATCATAATATCAGATAGTTTTATCACACACACCCTATGTCGGTGAATTTTACCCCAAAATATAATATATAATTATATATTATATTTTGAAGTATTTTTTGAAGAGAGAAATAACATACTGTCCCTGTTTAAACTATCAGATATTATGATAGTTTCTATTCTCGTTGCTAATGTCAGAGATTAATGATAATTTCAAGCGATAATTGTCTTGTGTGTGTAACTTGCTGATATGTAGTATTATATCGCTCTATGAGTATTAAACTAAAATAGAAAGTATCATATATCAGTTACTTTTCATAGACACACCCCTGACATTGAATCCTATCCGATGTTATGATATAAGTTTACTCAAGTTTCGCAAGTTGAGAACTGTCTGGAAGACAGTACTATGAGTAACCTCGTACATACGAGTGTAACGAGGATGTGCGGGGATATAGTGCCAATCCCGCCTAACTGCCTGGAGGGCAGTACATAGATAATCAGGTACAGCCTTCCAGGCTGGGAATGTAGTTGTTGTTTGCTATCCGTGGGCATCCTCTCCTTCGTCGAGTATGCCTACGGTTACGCATAGTGCTGTCTTCCAGACAGTTCTCAACTTGCGAAACTTGAATAGGTTTATGTTCGAATCGTGTTGAAGTGGGGAAAATGTGGGAAGTGTAGGTCATTTTCCTTGTTTTCTATGAATGACGCTGTGGTTTCAACCCACACCGTCTCTTTTCTTTGTGCGTTGTTGATAAAACTAACATATATCAGTTAGGAAAAACAGGGAGAGGGGGTAACACAATACCGACGGTGAACGATTCGTTCATCGTCGGTTTCGGAACTGCGAGAAAGAAAAATCCCTGAGTAAAATCTAACACGAGAAGATAAAACCACATTCGTGATTTACTAATCTGGTTTCAAAAAATTACATAAACGAGGAATGTTGGATTAACGTCAGTTCGTCGACTTGCTTTAGCTTGTTGAGCCTTAGCGAAAAATTCACGTTCTTTAGAAACAAAAGCTTATGTCCGAAATGGACACAAGCTTTTTGGGGGGGATTATAGGGGCTGGGTGAACGAATCGTTCTGTCAGGTGCTTATACTTGGTACATTTTCATGATATAGAAGAAAACAAGGAGATGGCAAAACACCACCTCCTTGGATAATTTTTATCTCTAAATATCTAAAACATAGCCCCAAAGCGTATTAATCATTTAATATGCTATCGAAGCTATGATTGTCTTCTACTTCTATCATTTTTCCATCAACAAGTCTGACGATTGGGGTCTTTGCATAGATGTGGCCTTCTGTGTTTTTTATTACAGCCATATAACATTGATTTCCAATTGGGGAATCATACTGCCAAACTCCATCTTCTGAATATTTTATTGAGCATATGCCGATGTTATCACTTTCTTCATTATAAAAAGCACTATAGAGTGCTACTTGCAAATTAGATGGCACATCCCACTCCTCTATTCCGGAAGTTTTAAAACGCAATGCATAATCGGACCAGTTCCCCATAGGAATGGTTGCTGGTTCTGTGAACTGAATGCTTACGTCATTAGTAGTCGTGAAGGACTTGTATTGCTTGGAAAAAACAGGATCTTTACTATTGTATGGGTAATACACAATCTTGTAGTAATATGTATGCTCTGGCTTTAAATCTGTAATCAATATACCGCTTTCACCGGGCGTTAAATGAGTCACAGTGTAGAAACTGAAAGATTCTGTCATTCCGGGTAACTCGGAAATGTACTTTTCTATTCCATAATATATAAAAACGTCACCTTTGATGTCGCTTGTATTGATAGGGATGAAAGCCGTTGTAGCCTTGATGTTTTCCGCAGAAGGAAGATTCTCGATAAATTCTGGTGTGGCTTCAATGTCTTCGTCGTCATCTCCACATGATACGAATGTTAGGCTCAAAAGAGCCAATGATGAGATGAAAAAGCCTTTGAAAATGTTGCTCATTTTGTTGTTTTTTGTAATTTAGTTTTTGTTTTCAGAACTATTTCTGAATTTCGAGTGCAAAGGTACAAAAATAATCTTATAACCTCAAACTATTGTTTGATTTTTTCAGTTTAGTGATTAAGTTGTGTAGAGGAGGCCCTAAAACAGGGCCTCCTCTATTCGGTCAGAGTAAGAATTTAACAAGGGGGTAGCGAAACGCGACCCCCTTGGATAAGGTTATTGTAAGTGATGATATTCAACCAGCTGAATTTTCAGCCCGATAACTTTCTTTCAAACGCGAAGACGCAAAAACACAAAGGATTTTTTACTTTTCATTTATTTCCTCTGTGTCTCTGCGTCTTTGCGTTTTGATGGGATAAAATCCCTTAATCTTTCAATATCACTCCGCCCATTGGCTGGATGGTGACCTTGTAGTTGCCGTTCTTGTCAGCCTTGATTTTCTTCATTACTGAAGATGCGACGGTCTCGCCCTTCTTCTTCACGTTGTCGGTGTAGATAGTGATTTCCTTACCGCCAAACTGAGGGAGGGAGAGGGTGGTGGTGATAGGCTTGTCGGTGGCATTGAGACCTGCAACATACCATTTATCGCCACTCTTGCGGGCAAGGATTACTTCCTTTGTTGGGTAGCCCTCAATGAACTGTGTCTCGTCCCATGTTGTTGGGATAGCCTTCAGAATGTCAAGCTCGAACTGTGGAAGCTCGGTGAGGTTGTTAGGCTGAATAGCGATGCACTGAACGCTTGTCTGGTTGATGATGGCAGAGGCAATCTCGAACACATCGGTGGTGTAACGCTGATGGCGGCTCTTGTTGTCCTTGCTGATGTAGCGGTTCATGATTGTTCCGCCCCAATCCATTGATGCAACGGCATTTCGGCAGAAAGGATGAAGCGTGAGCTCGAAACCCTCCTGCTTTGCGTGATGCTCAGAGAAGAACACGTTTTCAGAGGCAAGGACAGCCTCGGAAGCCACGAAGTTAGGGTACATGCGTTCCCAACCGCGAGGGAGCGTACAGCCGTGGAAAACGACCTGAAGTCCGTGACGGTTAGCATCAGAAAGAAGATCCTCGTATTGCTGCATGGTCTCCTGCTTATCGCCGGCAAAGAAATCAACCTTGATACCTTTTACGCCGATGCTCTCAAGCCATGTCATTTCCTTCTCGCGCTGAATACTTGTCTTCATGCAGTTGCGAGGTCCCTGTGGGGCATCATTGGCATAGCCGTTGCTATTGTACCAGAGCAGCAGTTTCACGTTCTTGCTCTGTGCATATTTGCTGAGTTCTTCGATGCGCTTACGGCCAATGTTCGTGTCCCAGTAGTTATCTACAAGGCAATACTCATAGCCCATCTCGGAAGCGGTGTCGATGAACTTCACCTGATCATCGTAATTGATAGAATTATCCTGCCAAATGAGCCAGCTCCAAGTGTAGCTTCCCGGCTTGTAGTCGGTTTTAGGCTCATAGAGAGGCTTAACCACATCGTAGCTAACGGTTGTCTCGACGATAGGCTTGAGGTCAGAGCCGATAGTGATAGTTCTCCAAGGAGTCTCGCCAGGAAGACTCATTGCAGGAACAGCAGAGCCAAGTCCGTGAAATTCCTCTGGGGAAGGATATGTTACGGTATAGCCAGTCTGTGGATTGAAGTCGCTTAGATGACTACCGCAATAGTTGCTTCCAACGCCTGTTTCTGATACGAGTACCCAACCGTCGTCACCAATATGGAAGAGACAAGGAAATGTGTAGCCGTGACCGAAAGCCGATTTGTCGGTCATAGGGGCATCAGCCTTGTATTCCTCCTCGTAGCTTGGCTTGGTGCTCATCCAGCCGAAGTGGTTTCCGCCTGTCTGCGGACAGATGAAAGTTGTTGTCTTGTCAGGAAAGCGGAAAGAGGAAGCCTCGTTGAGAATCGTTACGCGACGAGGCTCATCCTTATCGGTCGTATGAGAGCCTCCGAGGGCATATTTGTATGCAATATCATTATTGCTCACCTGCATGGTGACGGTCATAGGGTAGGGGGCTTTCTCTGCCGTTAGCTCAATAGAAATGGTATTGGCTACGTAATGTGCAGAAGAAGCCTTTGTGCGGCTCATAGTGTATTTCTCGTCCACCTTGCCCTCTGTATGGCTTTTTAGCGTGAGGTTATGGGTGTAGTCGCCCATGTCTGTGTTAAGACCGAGGGCAGATGGTTCGAGCATTTTCTTGCCGTCGTAGGTCACTTCGTAAGTGAGCTTTCCGCCGTCGGTAGAGATATTTACGAGCATACGACCGTCAGGAGACGATACTTTGAATACGTCTGCATGTGCACTAATGGCAGCAAGCAGGAGAGGGAGAGTTAGAAAGTTATATTTTATTTTTTTCATATACATAAAAAGCCAAACCACAGCCCCTCACCCGTCCTACGGACACCCTCTCCCCAAGGGGCGAGGGAAAAGTTACCTCTTATAGTTTATGGATAACCTTTGGGTGATTAATGCTGACTTTCTCCTCGCCCCTTGGGGAGAGGATGCCCGCAGGGCAGGTGAGGGGCTGTTGTCTTTTTGGGCTGTTGTTTATTGTTTAAAAAATTCTTCAAACGCCTTAATGCAATATTCCTGATCAATGGCTGTACCTGTCTCGCGTACGCTGTGCATACCGAGGATAGGGTTGCCCATATCCACACCCTTTAAAGGAAGTGAGGAAGCGAGAATGTTGCCGAGGGTACTTCCACCTGCAATGTCGCTATGGTTTACGAATCTCTGGTAAGGTACGCCTGCTTTTTCGCAGATTCCGGCAAAAATAGCAGCAGAAACAGCATCAGAGGCGTATTTCTGAGCTGCATTGAACTTTATCACAGGACCTCCACCGAGCATAGGATGGTTGGTAGGGTCGTATTTCTCTGGATAGTTAGGATGCCATGCGTGGGCATTGTCCGCACTTATCATAAATGCCTTCTCGATGGCTCTGTGATAGTCATCGAGAGTCTCGCCTTGCGCAAGGACTATGCGCTGGATGATAGAGGCAAGGAATGGAGAGCCTGCGCCCTGCTTCGTCTGTGAACCAGTCTCCTCGTTGTCGAAGATTCCAAGAACCTTTGTCGTCTCAGGGATGGTCTCTGTATCAGCGAGTAAGGCGGAAAGACCGGCATGAACCATACTGAGGTCGTCAATCCTTCCGGCAGATATGAATTCATTATGAGCACCCACATGACAGGCAGGTGTGGTGTCGTAGAGATAGAGGTCGAAATCGAGGATGTCAGAACTCTTAATGCCAAGTTCCTCGGTGATGATATTGATAAGGAGATTGCCCCTTTCAAGTTCGCCGTTTACGATGCCGAGAATAGGCAACATATCCTTCTGACGGCTGAGAGCCACACCATCGTTTACCTGACGGTTGAAGTGGATTGCAAGGTTAGGGATGATGAGGATAGGACGCTTGATACACAGAAGTTTAGTTTCTGGATTCATCACGTCATTGCTCCTTACGATAACCCTTCCCGCGATGCTCAACGGACGGTCGAACCAAGTGCTGAGAATCGCTCCGCCATATACCTCGGTATTGAGTTTCGTGATACCGCCTTCGCATGTCATTTCCGCATTAGGCTTGATGCGGAAGGTTGGGGAGTCGGAATGAGCGCAGATGATGTGGAAACCGCCCTCGCCGAGAGATTTCCTACCAATGTGGAATGCGTAGATGGAAGAGTCGTTCTTGGTGACATAAATCTTATCGCCAGCCTTAATTCCGGTGATTCTGTCTTCCGCGTTTATGCGCTTATATCCTTTTGCCTCAAGTCGTCGGGCAGTTTCCTTAACAGCGAAGAAATTAACCGGAGAGGCATTGAGAAAGTCTAATAAATCCTTAGAGTAATTATTCATTTGGAGTTTATCGTTTAGAGTTTCGTGTTTAGAGTTTAGGTTGCAAAGGTAACAATTTATATTAAAATGGCAAAGAAAACTAACAAAATCTTTGGCGGTTTGGGATTTTTGCTTTAATTTTGCAAGCAATAAACATAATTGAACCATGGCTCATAGATTAGACGCATTAGATAGAAAAATCCTTGAACTCGTCATTGCTGATGCACGAGTTCCGTTTCTTGAGGTGGCTCGCGCATGTAATGTCAGTGGAGCTGCGATTCATCAGCGCATACAGAAACTTACTACTCTCGGCATCCTGAAGGGAAGCCAGTTTAATATCGACCCAGAGAAGATAGGCTACGAGACTTGTGCCTATATCGGTTTGTTCCTCAAGGACCCTGAGAGGTTTGACGAGGTTGTAGAGGAACTCCGTAAGATTCCGGAGGTTGTGGAATGCCATTACACAACTGGCGGTTTTGATATGTTTATCAAGATCTATGCGTATAACAACCACCACCTTCTCAACGTTATTCACGATAAGCTACAGCCTCTGGGATTGTCTCGTAGTGAGACTATCATTTCCTTCAACGAGGCTATTCATCGTCCAATCTCAATCATTGAACCAGAAGATGACGGGGAGGAAGAAGAATAAATGAAACAGTATCTTGATTTGCTTAATAGGATCCTGACCGAGGGTACTGTGAAGACTGACCGTACAGGTACAGGAACGAAGAGCGTGTTTGGACATCAGATGCGCTTCAATATGGCTGATGGCTTTCCTTTGCTCACAACAAAGAAACTGCATCTGAAATCTATCATTTATGAGCTTCTGTGGTTCTTGAATGGAGATACCAATGTGAAGTATCTTCAGGAACATGGTGTGCGTATATGGAATGAGTGGGCAGATGAGAATGGAGAGCTCGGACCTGTCTATGGAAAGCAATGGCGTGCCTTTGAGACATTGGATAAGGATGGCAATCGTGTAGTGGTTGACCAGATAAAGGATGTTCTCAATCAGATTAAGACGAATCCTGATAGTCGCAGAATGATTGTATGTGCCTGGCATCCAGGACAGACCGATTATATGGCTCTGCCTCCTTGCCATACTATGTTCCAGTTCTATGTGGCTGACGGTAAGCTCTCGCTCCAGCTCTATCAGCGTTCGGCTGATACCTTCCTCGGAGTACCTTTCAATATTGCGAGCTATGCCCTTCTGCTTCAGATGATGGCACAGGTAACAGGACTTCAATGTGGCGAGTTCGTCCACACAACAGGCGATACGCATCTCTATCTCAATCATATAGAGCAGGCTCAGTTGCAGTTGACACGTACTCCTCGTCCGTTGCCTAAGATGAAGATAAATCCAGATGTAAAGGATCTGTTCTCTTTCAGATATGAGGATTTCGAGCTTGTGGATTATGATCCTTGGCCACATATTAAAGCGGAGGTAAGCGTATGATAAATGTAATTGCTGCCGTTGCAAGGAATCGTGCCATCGGAAATGGGAACGAGCTTATCTACTGGCTTCCTAATGACCTGAAGCGTTTCAAGGCTCTTACCACGGGCCATACCATCATAATGGGAAGAAATACCTTCGATTCTCTTCCGAAAGGAGCTCTTCCTAACCGTAGGAATGTGGTTCTCTCACGCTCGGTTAAGGAATTGCCTGGATGTGATGTCTATCCGTCGCTTGATGAGGCTCTTGCCCATTGCGCTCCCGATGAGGATGTGTATATCATAGGTGGTGCTTCTGTGTATGAGCAATGTCTGGATAAGGCTGACCGCCTTTGCCTTACCGAGGTTTATGATACCCCGTCTTCTGCAGATGCTTTCTTTCCTGACTATAGCAGTTGGAAGGAAATATCTCGTGAGAATCACGAAACTGATGAGAAGCACGCTTATAGGTATTCCTTTGTGGATTATGTGAGATAAGAGTAAAAATCGATACTAAGACTATGCAACTAAAACCAAATTAATATGAAGAAAATATACCTAACGATTATCGCACTAATAGCGACTCTTGCTATTAGTGCACAGGTAGAAGAATTTCAAATGGAATATGTAGACCTCGGCCTTCCAAGTGGAACGCTTTGGGCTACATGTAATGTTGGAGCTAAATCTCCTGAACAAATAGGAACCTTCTATGCATGGGGAGAGACTGAGCCAAAAGACGACTATGAATTGGGCAACTACAAGTGGATGACAAAAGCCCCGGCATCAGAATTCCAGTATGAGAAGTACACGTATGCTGATGGCCAGACATCTGCATCTTGGTATAATGGAAACTCATTCATTGGAGACGGCAAAACAGAACTCGAAATTGAGGATGATGCCGCTACTGCCAACTGGGGACGTGGCTGGTGTGCGCCAAGCCATGAACAAATACGAGAACTTACACATCCTTTATGTACAACCAGCGAATTAACAACCCTGAATGGTGTGAAGGGTTGGAAGATAACCAGCAAATCGAACGGGAAATCCATTTTTATTCCTGCCAATCGTTCGCTTAGTCCAGATGAAGAACAGCCATATGGTTTCTACTGGTCTCGTTCGCTAAATACAGAGAACTCTACTCTGGCATGGTATATGTTCTTTAATGATGCGAGCATCGGTGCTTGGAACGAAGGCATTCGTTATGAAGGGTTTTGCGTACGCCCTGTCCGTACGTACACACTCCGTCCGATAGAAGCTATTGATCTTGGTCTTCCAAGCGGAACACTTTGGGCAAACTGTAATATAGGCGCAAATGCACCAGAGGAATATGGAGACTACTTTGCGTGGGGTGAGACAAAGCCGAAGAGTACATTCAATTGGGCTAATTACAAGTGGTGTGATTCAGAAAAAGCCAAATTAGAATTGACAAAGTATTGTAACAATGAACGTTATGGTACGGTTGACAATAAAACAGAACTTGACCCAGAGGACGATGCTGCTATTGTCAACTGGGGGGGTAATTGGAGTATGCCATCATTAGAACAAATGAAGGAGTTGTTTAATTCTGAATATACCACCCAAGAGTGGGTAACACAGAATGGTGTTTATGGTAATCTTATAACAAGTAAGATAAATGGCAATTCTATCTTCTTGCCGACTAGAGACTGGCGTTCTGGAGATATCTATTCTTATTTCTGGTCTCGTTCGCTCGACACGAATAACTCGGAAAAAGCTTGCGCCCTCTATTCATTCTGGGGAGTTGTCAATAGTGATAATCATCCACGCTATTGTGGGTTTAATGTTCGCCCAGTCTGTCCAAAAACTACAACATCCATAAATGGCGTAGCTGATAATCAAAAGGCGACAAAGAGCAGAAAATACATTTCAGACGGCAATCTTGTTGTCGAAAAAGATGGCAAGCAGTATAACGTCAACGGAACAAAGGTAAAATAAATAATCTCCATTGTTGGTCCATCGTTTCTCCATCAGTACTCCATCGAAACGATGGACCATCGATGGACTATCGATGGAGTATCGATGGAGGATCTGCGAACTTATTACCTTTTTCCCTTCTTGTAAAGTTGGTAGGAATTTACAAGGTTGTGCCAGATGCTATAGAATCCACCTACAACGGAAGTGACAGGATTGAGGAATACAAGTCCCATCCAGATGATGAAGACGGTATTTTTCTGACCGAAAGCCTGACCTGCTGTTATGGCAGAACGCTCTATTGGATCAATATATTCTCCCTTGTTCTTACATTCTGACTGAGGCTTGGTTGGTTGTTGCCAACGCTTTCCGATAGCCCTTCCGAGAGAGAATTGTATTATGCAGCATACGGCACTTATGGCTGCAAGTCCGAGGAGGATGCTTAGTGCTATGTCGCTTTCAACGATTGTCCTGACCGTAACGGTGATAGCTAATGCCAAGGCAACAAGCCATAGGTAGAAAGCGAGATCCTTTATCTGGAGCATCTTGTCCTTGAGCTTGGGCGCATAGTGCCTTACGATAAGAGCAACGAACAGAGGGCAAAGCAAAAGAGGGAATACCTTACCCATAATCATGAAGAACTCGGTGAGGAAATCAAGACCTGAGTGTGGTTCTACGAGAGTTAGAAAGCCCGGTGCGAGGGCAGATACGAGAAGATTACAGAGAACAATATATGTCACGTCTCCGCTGAGAGAACCGCCTAATTTCTGTACGATAACGGCTGAGGCTGTGGCAGTTGGGCAGATGAAGCATAGCATAGCCCCTTCCCATAGAATCTTTTCGTTGACAGTTTGAGGGAAATATAAAGCGGCGAGAGAGCATAGCACAAAGAGACTTCCTTGCGTCAGGAGAAGAATACCATGCCAGCGATGTGGTTTCAGATTCTTTGGCTCAACTTTCAGAAACGAGAGAAAAAGCATACTGAAGATGAGGGCTGGTTGGAAAATATGTGAGATGGTGTAATAGAAATCGCTTTCGTTGTCTTGTGGAACTATTGCCCCAAAGACGTAATAAAGTAGAACCCCGATGAGCATTGCTATGGGGAGTTTCCAAGTCCTTATGAATGTGAAAATCTTGTTCATTATCTTCTTTTGGTGTGCAAAATTAGTAAAAATATTGCATTTGTGGCGATTATTTACGTTTTATTTACCTTTTATGTTGTTTTTCTTGCTCATAAGGTTTGGTCTATTGAGAATAAATCCGTACTTTTGCATCCGAAAAATGATTAAGATGAAAAATATAAAAACATATATCTGTGCCGTCTCTATGTTGATGGCACTGTCAAGTGGTGATGCTTTTGCCCAACAGAAGGGTGGGGCAGATACTATTGCAAAGGTAGAGGCGAAGGCTGATACTGCCGTTTCTGGAGATGGAACAGTCAAGGGAATGGAAATTGATGATGCCTTGCTCGGTGATGGCGAGGAATCCGTCTTGGACTCGGCTCTTGTTGCCGATACCAATGCTGGGGCATATACTCAGTTGAAGAAGAAATTCATAGAGGGCGGTGCCGGCTTTATGTCGCTTGTGGC
This sequence comes from uncultured Prevotellaceae bacterium, assembly GCA_902779665.1. GTDB lineage: Bacteria > Bacteroidota > Bacteroidia > Bacteroidales > Bacteroidaceae > Prevotella. Next base: position 84,782 of record CACZCN010000023.1, read on the forward strand.
GCTTGCACTTGTTCTCGGACTTGCCATCTGCATAGAGCGCATAATCTATCTCTCAATGTCGGAGATTGATGCAAAGAAATTCATGATTGAGCTTGAGAAGAAACTCAATGAAGAGGGTGTTGAGGCTGCTAAATCGCTTTGCCGTGATACTCGCGGACCTGTTGCGAGCATCTGCTATCAGGGACTTCTCCGTATTCGTGAGACAAAGGCGGCGATAGAACGTAGCGTTGAGTCTTATGCTCAGGTGCAGATTGGAAATATGGAAAAGGGCTGTTCTTGGATTACCCTTCTCATAGCTATGGCTCCTTCACTTGGTTTCCTCGGAACTGTGATAGGTATGGTTATGGCATTCGACAGGATCCAGATGGCAGGTGATATTCGTCCAGATGTGGTGGCGTCTGGTATGAAGGTGGCACTTATCACCACAATCTTCGGTATCATCACGGCTCTTATCCTTCAGTTGTTCTATAACTATGTGCTCTCAAAGATTGATCATCTTACGGCACAAATGGAAGAGTCTGCCATTACTCTCATGGATATCCTCACTTCATTGGATGAAGAAAAATCGAAGGTAGATGAATAGGCTGTCTCTAAACATAGGGAAGTTGTCGGATGTAAGGAAGTGGTCTTCTGAACGTATCTCGCATGTGGTGCTGTATTCGCTTACGGCAATCATTGCCCTTGTGTTCCTGCTTTTCTATTTCGTAGGATACGATATGCCGGCCATGTGGGATGAACGTTATATCTCACCTCTCCTCACAGATCTCGTTATGGGACTTATGTTCCTTTTTCTCGTTGGGGCTTTTGTCGTGGCTTGTTTGGCTAAATGGCATTCTGTTCGCAAGAACCAAGCTCCGGCTATAGTGAATGGTATTCATGGAAAGCGAATAACGCTTGGCGTAACCATCGGGACTATTGTCCTGTTGGCATTCCTTTTTGCTTTGCCTTCTTCAAGCATCTATGTAAATGGTGAGTTGTTTGAAGAGAAGGTATGGCTGCGTGCTGCCAACATGTTTGTTGTAGCGAGTATCCTCCTTATTATAATAGGTATAGGCGCAATTTTGTTCGGAATCATAAGGAATCGCAGAAAATGATTTTCAGAAGGAAGCGTCGTGAGGTTCCGGGCTTGAACACCACCTCAACGGCTGACATATCGTTCATGCTCTTGGTTTTCTTCCTTGTAACCACATCAATGGATGTTGACAAGGGAATGAATCGTCAGCTTCCTCCCAAGCAGGATGAGAAACAGGAGATGATGGATGTGGACAGGTCGAAGGTTATGTCGCTTGCGCTTTCTGAGGAAGGTTTGCTTACCATAGATGAGAAACCTGCAGATATTGATAAGATTCGTCGTCAGCTTAAGGAGTTTATTGTTACTATAGGTCCTTCTCATATCATAGAGCTGAAGACTGATAGGAAATGCGACTATGACACATACTTCCATCTTCAGAATGAGATTGTAAGAAGTTATCGTGAGATTCGTGATGCTGCTTCCAAGCAGCAGTTCGGCAAACCATATTCCAAGTGTAGTGTTGAGCAACGTGAACAACTGTTGGAGAAATTTCCGCAGAGGGTTCAGGAGGTTTATTGATATTTATCCCTAATATCCGCAAATTCGAAAGTGCAGATTCGCAGAAAGAAACATCGTTCGGTTCCGGGTCTTAATATGGCGAGTATGCCTGACCTTATTTTTACAGTTTTGTTTTTCTTCATGATTGTAACTCACATGAGAAACGAAACTGTAAAGGTTAAGTTGCAGGTTCCACAAGGCACAGAGGTTACTAAATCTTCGAATAAGTTCTCTACCATTAATATATATATAGGTAGGAATAATTATGGCGATACCCAAATTCAGGTGAACGATCGTATGTGTTCTTTGGGACAAGTCGGGGCATTGGTGCAGAATCTCAAAGCTAATCTTTCCGAGGAAAGTCAGGATAATTTAATAATCAATCTTCGTGCGGATCGTAACACTGATATGGGAATCGTGAATGATCTTAAGAAGGAACTCCGCGATGTTGGTGCCCTCACCATTCGTTATTCCGCAACAGAAAATGCAAAAGCCAAGTAATTGGTGCGCCTTTCCTGCTTTTCACCATTTTCGAGCCGGGTCCTGTTCTTCAATCATTTTTGCAAGACTCTGCTCATATCCTCCGAATATCGCCGGTTTTCCTTGGTTTTGGTCACCAAAACCAAGAAAAAGCATGATTTTATGAAAATAATCCGTGAAAATTTTTGCCATGTCGCGAAAAAGCAGTATCTTTGCACTCGCTTTCGGAAAAACGGTGCCAAACACCACATGGAAGAGAGCATAAAGAAAGAGTTCTTTGACAGGATTTACATAAACAGAAAGTAGTAGTACAAGAAGCAAGTGAGCAAGTCTCACTTGGGTAAAAAACGAACCGATCAATTCGCCTCCTTGATAGGAGGCAAAGAGAATAAGCTTCTTAATAGATAAAGGATAGTCGTCCCGAGCAAGACAACGATGCTCTTCCGTAAAACGAAGAGCTCATTATAAAGAGATTTTACAATGGAGAGTTTGATCCTGGCTCAGG
>CACZCN010000024.1:0-46829 GCA_902779665.1 uncultured Prevotellaceae bacterium
GAGAACTGCAACACTGCAACACTGCAACAGCGAGTGCAGAGTCGGAGCTTGCTTCAGCTATGCCGAGCGCCCGCAGTCTCGACGAAGTCAACACTGCAACAAAATGCGCCAATTTGATCAGGAAAAAAAAATCAAAAAAAATTAGCAAAACATTCGTGAACCGCAATGGAAATGTTGTAACTTTGCATCGTGAATCTGTCAAAGGGCAAAAGACTAAAGGCAAAAGACAAAGGTTGGCGGCCACTAAGCTAGTCCGATGTGAATCCGTTGTAAGTCCGTTGTAAATCCGTTGTAAGTCCGTTCCCTGTATCGGAGGTGTGAGTGACATAAAAGGCATCGTAGGCCTCTTTGCCTTATGGTTACTTTCTCGGCAATATCGGCATATACCCAAGCTCAAGACCGAATGCCTCCTGCATCTGGTGTAGAATATGAGCAGTGAACTTCGTGATGCCTTTCTTCTTGATTATCTCTGCGAAGTTGTCCTCGTCGTAGTCGTGGAATCGTAAAGCCTGAAAGATGTCGCAGAGAGTGCGATAGATTGTAGCACCAGCGGGTGTACGTGCAATCTCAATCTTTGTTCCGGGAATGACGCTGTAAATTGCTTCCTGCAGTTTCTGGTAGTTGTTAATTTCTGTGTTGCGTTTCTGTTTTACCTTGAATCTTGGCATAGAAGAAACATCGGGGCATGGAGGAATCTGCACACCGAGCATCTGCGCACCTGTGGTGAACAGTTGGGTGATGTTGTTGTCATAGGCATAGATGTAGATGCGTCGGAAAGACAGGTTTTCGGTAGTGACCTCTTTCGTCTCCTGAGAGCCGGCAGGCCATAAGGCTGTTCTCACGCAGTAGTGAACGAATTCAAGCTCTTCCTTCGTGATGCGCTCCATGTAGTTGGTGTCCAGTACTTTCCGGTAGATGGACATGAGCATCTCAGAGGTTTCATCATCGTTAGTGAGATGAAGTGAAGGGTGGGGGATGGTTACAATTCTTTTCTTCCATCTGAGCTGCTTGATTTGCTGTTCATCCTTCTCGCTAATAGCAACGATGACACTGCATTTTCTCACCATCTGGAACTCATAGCCAATGATGCGTGGAAGCTTGTGCTTGAAAAATTCAAGTTCCATGACCTCTGGGGCAAGTCCTCCATGCACAGATACGATGGTGTAGAATCCGTGTGAGCGTGCCGTGTGTTCAACGACAGCAGCGTTAGAGTCCCAAGCGGCGTGAATATGGACGATGTCGGGTTGTATTTCCTTCAGTTTGTGCAGGAAACGGGTTCTCACCATAATGGCGCTTGTACCGAGCTCTTTCTGCGTTATGACATACGACTCCGCCACGTTCGCTGTAGAGCGCACGAGACAACTGACATATTCCGTTGCAGAGGCATTGGTTGCGTCAGTCCTTGGGATATAGTGAATGATTTTCAAATCTTATGTGTGATGAAATCGTTCTTGTTTGCTAAGTAATAGCGAAGTCGCCAGCCGATATTGCGGAATGGCAGGGCAAAAGCCATGAAGGGTGTCAGGAACGGATTTACCGGGCATTGGAAACGGTTGAATGCCCTCTTTGCCACGAAACTTATAACTAAGTACTCGATGATGAGTGCGAGAATGCCAGCTCCGAGGGTTATCCAGTCATCCTTTATTGCTCCATAGATGATAGCAGCGATGATTGCGATGTTGGTTATGTTCATCAATCCGAGTTCTATTTGGCGAATCAATGTTACGAGCCAATGACCTTTAAGATGTCGCCCGGTGTTGATAGAGAAAAGATGATTCTCCGACCAGCGCTTTTTGAAAGGTGTGTCTTCTGCAAGGAAAGCAGTTGGGGAGAAAGCGGTTGCTGTGTTCTCGTTTCTACCAAATTTGTTGACGAGGAAATCATATTCTCCGCGCATATATTTCAGGTTTCCGAGGAATCCGTCTTCGGCAAGGAAGTTGTCTTTCTTTATTGCCACCACCCTTGATGCAGAGGCATAGGCGTGGTTATGCTGTGCATAAAATAGGTTCTGTGAGGCATTTATGATATTCTCGTAGTGATAGTTTGAAGGCGCATCGTCGTCGTAGTGGGAGTAGCCAAGCACCACGTCGTTATCGTCGCTGATGTGAGAAGTGAAGGCGTGAAGCCACTCGTCGCTTTCGGGAATGCACCAGGCATCGGTAACGATTGTCCAAGGATATTTTGCAGCCTTAATGCCAAGTGTGATAGCCAGTTTTTTGCGACTGATATAACGTGATGAGAGAGGCATGAAGGTGGCATAAAGATGCGGATTATCGGAGAATCTCTTTATGACATCATCAGTCTCGGAATCGCTTTTGTCGGCAACCACAATGACTTGGTAGTCAGCATTATACTTCTGTGAGAGAAATGAAGGCAGGTGCTTTTCAAGTTCGGGTGCGTTATCATGTGATATGATTACTACTGATATTGGTTTGTCCTTGCTTTCCCCGATGCACGTTGAGTCTTCCTCATCTTTTTTCGGCAGTCGGAAAAGCGGGGAAATCAATGGTGATACCGCTGCAAGCAGCACCACCACCGATGATATTGTGAGGGTTATTGTTGTAATTTCCATTAAATAGAGGCCCCCTTCCGTCTCCCCCGAGGGGGATTTTGTATAGCTTTTATCGCTATGGGGGGATGTTAATTACTAATTTTTACTATCTAAAATCTCTCCCCCTCGGGGGAGGTGGAGGGGGCTTTTTACAGCTCGTCGCTCATAATCCCCTTCGGCAACTTACGACAGTTGTACTGTGAAGCCATTATCTCGCCGTATGCACCGGCAGAACGGAGGGCGATGAAGTCACCACGATGACATGCAGGGAGCTTTTCGTCCTTGCCGAATACGTCGCTTGACTCGCAGATAGGACCTACTACATCGTAGGTTTCCTCAGCCTCGTTGCTTGAGATGTTCTGAATAGCGTGATGCGCATCGTAGAGGGCAGGACGGATGAGGTCGCTCATACCTGCATCAACGATTGCAAACTGCTTGATGTGGCATTTCTTTACATAGAGCACACGGGTGATGAGAGAACCCATCTGACCGACTACCGCACGTCCAAGCTCAAAGTGAAGGTGCTGATTGTCAGCAAGCTTTATGCCGTTAGCGTATGTGTTGAAGTATGCCTTGAAGTTTGGTACAGGCGCACCGTCAGGATTGTCATAGTCGATACCAAGACCACCGCCCACATTGATGTTCTCAACGCTGATGTCCTGCTTTGCAAGACGCTCAAGCAGTTCGTTTACACGACCGCACAGAGCCTCGAAGTCACCCATTTCAAGTATCTGACTTCCGATGTGGAAGTGAAGTCCGATGAACTCGATGTTTGGTAACTCCTGTGCCTCACGGATAGCAAGCTCCATATCCTCCATTGCGATGCCGAACTTGTTCTCTGCAAGACCTGTGGTTATGTTTGCGTGGGTATGAGCACCTACGTTTGGATTTATGCGGAAGCATACACGTGCAACCTTTCCTTTCTGTCCTGCAAGTTCGTTTATTATCTGCAACTCTGGCTCTGACTCTACGTTGAAGCAGAAAATGCCAGCCTCAAGACCAAGGTTTATCTCCCAGTCGGCCTTGCCTACACCTGCATAAACGATCTTCTCTGGAGCGAAACCAGCATCAAGAGCTGCCTGTATCTCACCACCGCTTACGCAGTCAACGCCCAAGCCTGCAGCCTGAATCCTTTTCAGTACCTTTGGGTTTGCATTGGCCTTAATTGCATAGTGGAGATGCCAGTTCTTGTGCTTAGCCATTTCGTCACAGATAGCATCGAGCGACTGCTGCAGAAGCTCGGCATCGTAGTAGTAGAACGGAGTCTCAATGTTTCCGAACTTCTCTATAGGAAAATTTCCTTTCATAAGAATTATCTAAAAACCACTCACCCATAACGCCCCCTTTTCCGCCCGCAGGACGGGAAAGGGGTTGTAGGAGTGGTTGGCTGTTTGGTTTGTGTTTACTTATTGAACAGCTCTGCAGAAAGATTCTGCAATGCGCGCTTCTTGTCAGCCTCACGGATGAGGAATGAGATGTTGTAGTTTGAGCCACCGTAAGAGATCATGCGGACAGGGATGTCGCGCATAGCGTCGGTTGCGAGAGACTCAAAGCCGAGATTGCTCCACTCAAGGTCGCCTACTACGCAGATGATACACATGTCCTGATCAACAGTTACTGTACCGTACTTCTTCAGCTCGTCAACAATCTGTGGGAGGTGAGTGTCCTTGTCAATGCTTACGCTTACACCAACCTCAGAAGTTGTAATCATGTCGATTGGAGTAGAGTAGTTCTCGAAAATCTCGAACACCTTGCGGAGGAACCCTGTAGCAAGGAGCATACGTGAAGACTTGATCTTGATAGCCGTTATGTTGTCCTTTGCAGCAACAGCCTTGATCTTACCGCGGTTGAGCTGGTTGTTGATAACAGTTCCGTCAGCATCAGGATCCATTGTGTTCTTGATACGTACAGGAATACCTGCATACTTAGCTGGCTGTACGCAAGTTGGATGCAGAATCTTAGCACCGAAGTAAGCGAGTTCTGCAGCCTCCTCGAAATGAAGCTGATGAACAGCCTCTGTCTTATCTACAACACGTGGGTCGTTGTTGTGCATACCGTCGATGTCTGTCCAGATCTGGATCTCGTCAGCAAGCATAGCTGCGCCGATGAGAGAAGCTGTATAGTCAGAACCACCACGCTGAAGGTTATCAATCTCACCGTAAGCGTTGCGGCATACGAAGCCCTGTGTGATATAAATCTGATAGCCCTTGTTTGCCTGAAGCACCTTTGCGAGATTCTCCTTGATGAATGGAGCATCAGGCTCTGCGTTCTTGTCGGTACGCATGAAGTCGAGTGCGTCGAGAAGTATTGCCTTAACGCCCTGCTCCTTGAGGTAGTTCACAACCATGTTGGTGCTCAAAACCTCACCCTGTGCAACGATGATCTTCTCCTCGAAACTTGTGAAGATATCCTTTGTGAATGAGCGTAGGAACTGGAACTCTTTGGCAAGGAACTCGCGTGTCTTGTTACGCATCTCGTCTGTTGAGTAGAGTTCCTCGATGTGCTGGAGGTACTTCTTTTCCAAGGTGTTGATGATCTCGTTAGCACCGTCCGGATTCTTCTTGTAGAGGTAATCGCTTATCTCCACGAGTGAGTTTGTTGTGCCTGACATTGCAGAGAGCACAACGAATGTTGGTTCTCCTGACTTTGTAATAAGTGAGGCAACGCCCTTCATACGCTCTGGTGAGCCTACTGAGGTGCCTCCGAATTTCATTACTTTCATAGTGTTATTCTTATTGAGTTTTTATTTATTCTTCTTGAAATTGGCGGTATTGAGCTGTGATATCCTCTATCTTACCCTCGCCACACTGATACACAATGCCCGGATATTTGTCGAGCATTGGCAGGTTGTGGGTAGTCATCACTACGGCAGTACCCGTAGCGGTGATGTCCTTGAGCAGAGCCACGATGTTATCGGCTGTCTCAGGATCGAGATTTCCTGTTGGCTCGTCGGCAAGGATAACCTTCGGATTGTTCAGAAGCGAGCGTGCTATGGCTATACGCTGCTGTTCGCCTCCAGAAAGCTGGTAAGGCATCTTATCGCGTGCTGCTTCCATACCTACGCTTTGGAGCACTTCCTCTATGCGTGCAGGGATTTCTTCCTTATCCCAACCTGTTGCACGAAGTACGAACTCAAGGTTCTTGCTTACTGAACGGTCGGTGAGGAGTTGGAAGTTCTGGAATATAATGCCAAGTTCACGACGAAGGGCTGGAACTTCCTTCCTGCGAATGGTCATCATGTCGCGACCAAGTACCTCTGCCTTTTCTGCCTCGTCAATATCGAGTTCGGCATAGAAGGTGCGTAGTAGCGAACTCTTTCCTGAACCTACCTTACCTATTATATATATAAACTCTCCTTCATCAACGTTGAAGTCGATACCGTTGAGCACCGCATCATCGTCCTGATGGGAGACGCTTACATTCTTATATTCAATTAACGCCATTTTAAACGCTTTACTCTTTCAACTTTATTCGCTAAGCTCATCAGCTTCGCGGTTTCTATTTACTCTAACCTCTAAACACTAGCCCAATCATTAGTGCTTATGCCAGTTTGGATCGTGGCGAACTGCAAGTTCGCGAGCGAGATCCTCAATGCGGAGCCCCTTGCTTGTAAGCAGTACGATGAGGTGATAGAGCATATCTGAGCCTTCGTAGATAAGGCGGTCGTTAGTGCCGTTAGTTGCTTCGATAACAAGTTCAAGCGCCTCTTCACCTACCTTCTGGGCCATACGGTTAAGACCGTCTTTGAACAGACTTGTTGTGTAAGAGCCCTCTGGCATCTCTTCGTGACGCTTCTCAATGAAGTCCTGCAGTTCCGTAAGGAACAAGAGTGGATTCTTTTCTTCCATGATTTATTTAGTTTTAATTTCTTTATCTGTCAAATTATTAATTTTCAATTATCAATTAAAACAAGTTTTACTTGTTTTCCTCTCCCCAGCATGTATCCGTACCGGTATGGCATGTAGGACCGTGAGGATGCACCTTTACGAGCAATGTATCGTTATCGCAATCCACCTTGATGTCAACCAAGTCAAGGAAATTACCACTTGTCTCGCCTTTTGTCCAGAGACACTTGCGACCACGACTCCAGAATGTCACCTTCTTTGTCTCGAGGGTCTTTGCAAGAGATTCCTCGTTCATGTAACCAAGCATCAGAACGTTCTTGGTAACTGCATCCTGAACAATGGCTGGTACAAGACCGCCACCTTTTTCAAAATCAACTTTCATATATTTTTTATAGTTTATTTTCTAATCTTGATACCTTCACCGATAAGGTAGTCCTTGAGGTCGGGGATAGGAATCTCACCGAAATGGAAAACGCTTGCAGCAAGAGCCGCATCTGCCTTACCAACGAGGAAAGCATCCCTGAAATGTTCACGACATCCTGCACCGCCACTTGCTATTACAGGAATAGGGAGTGCATCGGCAAGCATAGCGAGAGCTTCGTTTGCAAAGCCCTGTTTCACGCCATCGTGATCCATAGAGGTGAAGAGAATCTCACCTGCACCACGATCGGCAACTTCCTTTGCCCAGTCGAGTAGGGTATGCTCCACACGGATACGACCGCCATTAACATAACAATGCCATCCATCTTCGTCGTTACGTGCATCTATTGCACATACGCAAACCTGAGAGCCGAAACGTGATGTTATCTCGTTGATGAACTCAGGACGACGAAGGGCTGCACTGTTCACGCTCACCTTGTCTGCTCCGGCACTTAGCATGCGATCAACATCTTCAAGTGCGTTTATACCGCCGCCTACTGTGAATGGAATATCTATCTCCCGGGCAACACGTGTCACCATATCGGTGAAAGTCTTACGGCCTTCGTGTGATGCCGTGATGTCGAGATATACCAATTCATCGGCACCTGCATCGCTATAAGCACGACCAAGTTCCACAGGATCACCGGCAGAACGGAGGTTTACGAAGTTAGTGCCTTTTACTGTCTCGCCGTTCTTTACGTCAAGACAAGGTATGATTCTTTTTGCTAGCATATCAGTCCTTCCACCTTGATTTTTCCTTCATAATAAGCCTTGCCGAACACAACCGCTGGGATGCCCGCAGCCTCAAGTGCCTTGATGTCCTCGTTGCATGAAACGCCACCAGAAGCTATGAGATGCATCTCTGGGTATGCAGCCATAAGCTGTTTGTAAAGCTCGATAGCTGGACCTGCAAGTGTTCCGTCCTTTGATATTTCTGTACAAAGCACGTTCTTTACTCCGTGGTCAATGTATGTCTTGAGGAATGGCAGAAGATCCTCGCTTGAGTCTTCCTTCCAACCGTTAATGCTTATCTTTCCATTACGGACGTCTGCACCGAGTATTATGCGTTCAGCACCAAAGTTCTTGAGCCATTCAATACATAGTTCTGGATGTGTTACGGCAACAGAACCTACTGTCACCATACTTGCACCTGCATCGAATGCCTTGCGGATGTCCTCTTCTGTCTTGATGCCTCCACCGAAATCCACAGTGAGACTTGTTGCTGACGTAACGGCACGGAGAACGACATCATTCACTATGTGCTTGCTCTTTGCTCCGTCGAGGTCAACGATGTGAAGGCGCTTGAAACCGAGAGCCTCAAACTCCTTTGCCTGAGCTACCGGGTCTTCGTTGTATATCTTCTTGCTGTCATAGTCTCCTTTTGTCAGACGTACACACTTGCCGTCTATAAGGTCTATGGCTGGGATGAGTTCAATCATTATACTTACAATTTACAATGTACAGCTGTTATGTACAAATTATGAATTCAAATTAATGAAGTTCTCCAAAATCTTACGTCCTACCTTTCCACTCTTCTCTGGATGAAACTGCATTGCGAAGAAATTATCTTTCTGCAAAGAGGCAGAGTAGGGAAGGATGTAGTCGGATGTTGCTGCGGTGAAATCGCACAATTCGCAGTAATAGGAGTGAACGAAATATACATAGTCGTTTTCGTCGAGTCCCTTGAAAAGTGGAGATTTCAGGTCGTGTATGGCATTCCACCCCATTGCAGGAACCTTCTGCTCATGGCTGGTCGGTTGGAAACGGCGCACGTTTACTGGGAATATTCCGATGCAGTCGGTATCACCTTCCTCTGAGTGCTGACAAAGAAGCTGCTGTCCGATGCAAATTCCGAGAACCGGTTGTTTGAGATCCGCGATTACCTTGTCGAGATTGTGGTCACGCAGGTATTCCATTGCCGTTCTTGCATGTCCCTGTCCTGGGAATATCACTCGGTCGGAAGATGCTATCTCCATAGGATCGTCTGTCCAGAGTGGCTCAATGCCGAGTCTTTTCACAGAATTGATGACCGAGAAAATGTTACCGGCGTTGTATTTTACTATTGAAACTTTCATTAATTATCTTGTTATCTTCCTTTTATCTATTTATTAAGGTGCAAAGTTAGTAAAAAAGTTTCATAAACAAGTATAAAAGTCAGATTTTCTATATTCAACTACCAATATTTTAGATAATTAAAGAAAAAAATACTAAAAAAATTTCCGTATGACAAGAAAATGTTGTAACTTTGCACCGCAATTTTTTGAAAATCATAAACAATCATTAAAAATGACAAAAGCAGACATCATCAACGAAATCACCAACAATACTGGGCTTCAGAAAAGAGATGTAGCAGCAGTTGTTGAGTCATTCATGGAGTGCGTAAAGGATTCTATGTGCAATAAGGAGAATGTGTATCTCCGTGGTTTCGGCACATTCCAAGTTAAGCATCGTGCAGAAAAGACTGCTCGAAATATTTCACAGAAGACAACTCTCATTATCGCACCACACGACTTCCCTGGTTTTAAGCCAGCTAAGAGCTTCGTGCAGCGCATGAAGGGTGAAGAGGTTACAGCAGAGGACTAATCTTTTGCTGTTTGTTCAGAATTAAAAGTTTATAAAAAATAAAATTTTTCAATTATGCCTAACGGAAAAAAGAAGAAGGGCCACAAGATGGCTACTCACAAGCGTAAGAAGAGACTGCGCAAGAATCGTCATAAGAGCAAGTAAACTTTGACGTGTGCCGGTAGCATTCTGTTACTAGGCAGAAATAGGGTGTGCCCATCATATTCACTATGCTGTGCATGCCCTAATTTCCATTTTTGTGAAGAGAGTGTTTCGATTTGTTCAGATAAGTTTTCAAATTTCAATTCTCAAAAATGACAAGCGAGGTAATAATTGACGTAAAGGAGAAAGAGATCAGTATTGCACTATTGGAGGATAAGGATCTGGTTGAATATCAGACAGAACCCCGTTCGGCATCCTTTAGTGTCGGTAATGTCTATATAGCCAAGGTCCGTAAGATTATGCCTGGTCTTAATGCTTGCTTCGTGGATGTCGGTTTCGAGAAAGACGCTTTTCTGCACTACCTTGATATGGGGCAGCATTTCAATTCGTATGCCAAGTATATCAAGCAGGTGAATAGCGACCATCAGCATCTCATGCCATTTGAGAAAGCACAACGTATGCCCGATCTTGAAAAAGAAGGTTCTGTTGCCCAATCTCTTACGGTTGGACAGGAGGTGCTTGTCCAGATTGTAAAGGAACCTATCTCTACAAAGGGACCTCGACTCACTGGTGAAATATCCTTTGCCGGACGTTATCTCGTCCTTATGCCTTTCGGCTCTAAGGTGGCTGTTTCCTCAAAAATAAAGAGTGCCGAGGAGCGTGCACGTCTAAAACAACTTGTTCAGACTCTCCGTCCGCAGAATTGTGGCATCATCGTCCGTACCGTTGCGGAAGGTCTTCGTGTTGAGGAACTTGAAAACGAGATAAAGGTGCTCTACAAGCGTTGGATGGATGCTGTTGCCAAGATGCAGCGCACCACAAAGCGTCCGATGCTTATCTATGAAGAGACAAGTAGAAGCGTAGCCTTGCTTCGCGATCTCTTCAACCCTACATACGAGAATATCTACGTTAATGATGAGGATGTCTATAATGAGGTGCGCGAATACGTATCTCTCATAGCTCCAGATAAGGTTGGTATTGTAAAGCAATACACAGGCAAGGTGCCAATCTTCGACAATTTCAATGTCACACGTCAGGTCAAGTCGGGCTTTGGAAAGACCGTGAACTATGCCCACGGTGCTTATCTTATCATTGAACATACCGAGGCTATGCACGTTGTCGATGTCAATAGCGGTAATCGTGCGCGTGGCGTAAACGGACAGGAGGCAAATGCCCTCGATGTGAACCTAGGTGCTGCCGATGAACTTGCACGTCAGCTTCGTCTGCGCGATATGGGCGGTATCATTATCGTTGACTTCATTGATATGAATCTTGCAGAGGACCGCCAGTTGCTTTATGAGCGAATGTGCAAGAATATGCAGAAGGACAGGGCTCGTCATAACATCCTGCCGTTGTCTAAGTTTGGTCTTATGCAGATTACCCGTCAGCGTGTTCGTCCTGCTATGGATGTTACCGTTGAGGAGGTGTGCCCTACTTGTCAGGGAACAGGTACTATCAAGTCAAGTATGCTCTTTACCGAGGTTCTTGAGAATAAGATTTCCAACCTCGTTAACAAGATAGGTATCAACAAGTTCACGCTCTATGTTCATCCATACGTTGAAGCTTATATCACTAAGGGACTTATCTCCATCAAGCGTAAATGGCAGATGAAATACGGTCTTGGCGTTAGCGTCATTCCATCTCAGAAACTCGCTATGCTTCAGTATGAATTCTACGATAGCGAAGGTCAGTTCATTGACATGAAGGACGAGACCGATTCAAATATCTAAAGCATAATAAGTTTTTCATAAATATAAAGAGGATGATGTATAGAAATGATACGTCATCCTCTTTTGGGTAGAGTTGAAAGAGCTATTCTTTCACAGATATTGTGACATTTGTTTCATGAACATTCACCTCTCTGTCATAGAATCGTTTTTTAAGATTTTCACCAAGCTCTGGAGTTATGTTGCCTTTGAGCGTTAAATAGTCAATCTTTACAGTATCCATCCATTCAGGTATTACAATCTCGTTGGTAAACTCTAATGTTAGATCTTCCAGATGCTCAATTTCCTTTAGTTCTTCAGGGATTCTATCCACCCTGATAATCCCCATTGAATTTTGTATTTTTTCAGCAATACCTTTGTTGTTTTTCTCTGACACCATCCAACCGATGTATGGGCGCATGGTATAGGTATTTTCATTTACATCAATACCTACAAAACCAGACATAATCTCCATTGGTGTTTTGCTGATAATGTTTCCTGTAGCATCTTTAACGATATAGGTGAATGGAGCACTTACTACGCTTGGGAGCATGTCGTTTCTGCCATATACCACAGCATCTGGGGTACGACCGTCCTTATCAAATGGCATAAACTTCAGGAACCAGCCATCAAATTTTGTCGCATCTTTAACTCCACAGCCTGCCCCATTCTTCATACTCTCTGGGCGGTCTTTCTTCACAATATTCTGCCAGAAATCCTTGTTGACATTGCCTTCTGAAGCATTTACAAACTCCTGAAGTATAGGCTTCAGATCATCTACCCACCAACTGAGGTCATAGTCTCTCAGGCTCTCAACCTTCTTGATGATTTTTCTCCAGTCATCTGGTGTACCTTCAATAGTGATTGTTGGAATGCCACAAATAGTATGTATGGCAGCAAAATCAAAATATGATTTCACAGCACTCATTAACGTTACCTGAGAGGTAATGCGCTCTGTATTACCTGTTGTACTGAAATCAGCCCTCATGATATCAGCAATATTTCCTTTGGTATTTTCCGCTATCTGAATTTCAAAGCCATTAAGAAGTGTATCCCAATCCATAAGAGGAGAATAAAGGTCATACTCTGATATTACAGATATTTCCATTTTTCCTTCATGATTCACTATCTTATCCTTCAATTTCTCGGTATTGAGACTTATATGATGACAAAATCCCTGACTTATTAAAGTCCATATTGCATCAGGAGATAATATCACAGAATAATGACCAGCATATGCTTCCACCATGCAGTTATAGAATAAAGATGTACCAGATTCGTACACAACAGTATCCCTACATTCCTCCCTTCTTCCAATACGATATTTCTTCCATTTGCCTGCTTGATACAAGGATTTATCACCCCAGCTTTTAGCTACCACACGACCTGTATGTTCATGCTCGGCCCATGATTTGGCAATTTCTTCTCCACTCCTCAATTCCTTTTTCTCCGTAGGAATAGGCAAGTCACCATCAACCACAAAGGTGTGTGAAGTCACCATAGACGTATTCTGAGCTATCATATAGCTAGAAGCGCTGAGTATGGTGACTATAAAACAAATAAGTTTCTTCATATTTTATGTATGTTTATTCGTTACAATTCCTTCTCCATTCTATAACAAGTAAACGTATCTCCGATAATCTTCTGAGAAAAGTCGGCAATATACCCCATTGTCTCGTAAAAATGAACTTTGTTATCTCGGCTTTCAACTATGGCGGTGTGATATCCAAGTTCTTTTGCCCATTTCTCAGCTTCCTTTACAACGAGAGTGCCAAGTCCTTGAAGACGATATTCTGGGAGAACGACAATACGGCCAAGCATAACTTGCTCGTCGTTTATGGCATACAAGCGGCATGTGGCTATTGGTAAGTAGTTGTCAATCACAACGATGTACTTCGTCTCAGGCGTGTCATGCTCATCAAATTCCACGTTGAGGGGAATCTGATGCTTCCGTGCCATAGCCTGAATGCGAACATAATATGCTCCTGCCTGTTCTGCCGTCTTTGTTGCTCTTATTATCTCCATGAATGAGTTTCTATATTTTGAGCACAAAGGTAAATAAAAATCCCAATATGACCAAGGAAATCAATAAGAAAAAGAAAACAAATGTGGTCAAAGTGGTCAAGGTCAAAATGGTCATTTTCATTTTCGGAATGTGTCATTTGCTCACTATATATAAATATTTAATATTTATATATAGTGGAGGATTTTGACAACTCAAAATCATTTTGACCAAATGACCAAATGACCGCTGGACGGGCTTTACCCAGTTCCCATGTGATTCCCTTGCAAGTCCTATGTAAGTCCCATTTTTCTCCCATTCTTAGGAACGGACTTACAACGGATCTGAAACGGACTTACAACGGACCTGAAACGGACCTGGAACGGAGGTATAGCGGACACCTATCGAGGAAAGGTATTTTGCTCTTTTGTTGTTGTGCTTTTGGGGGTTATGGACATAATGATAATTTCGCGTCATATCTCAGTATTTTGGCTCCTGCAAAGTAATTCGGATATTTTTTTGAGGAATAATGTTTTTTTTGTCGTAGAAATTTGCAGGATAGAAACATATTTACTACTTTTGCAAACGATTAATTTTTTATTCGCAGGAAAGAGGCGACAACAAGACGAAGAATACTCGCTGCTATGCTTGGCAAGGAAAAATGGCGATTGTGGAAGTCTATTTAAATTCTATTAATATAAACATTTCTGACAATGAAAAAAACACTTGGAATATTAACAGTCTTGCTTTGTGCAACTCCTATGGTTTATGCACAGGCAGATGGAGATGCAGCTATTGAGTCATCAGACGTTGCTATGGCATTGAATGGGGCTGCAAAAGGAAATGTCATAGATTCCGGCACTTGCGGAAAGAATGTCAATTACGAATTGTATGATGACTATACTCTCCGTATCTTTGGAAAGGGAGCAATGTACAATTATAATTATATCTATAGTCTCCAAAGATTGTATTCCGATGCACCATGGTCATCATGGGATTCGAAAATAAAATCAGTGGTTATTGAGGATGGTGTCACCCGAATTGGTGCTTATACTTTCTGTTTTTTTTCTTCACTTACAGAAGTAAACATACCCAATACAGTCACTAGTATTGGTCGCGGAGCCTTTCGTGATTGTACGGCACTAAAAAAAATATACATTCCTAACAGCGTGACCGCCATAGGAGCTTATGCTTTTTGGCATTGTGGTTCACTTGCAGAAGTAAATATCCCTGACGGTATAGAAACTATAGACGAAGGTGTTTTCGCTGATTGTGATTCACTTGCACATATAGACATTCCTAACAGTGTTACAAGCATTGGAAATTCAGCATTCTCAGAATGTTTCTCACTTACAGAGATAATCATTCCGGATGGTGTTACTTCAATTGGAGAAAATGCATTCGGTTGGTGTGACAATTTGAAATACGTAAAGATTGGTAAGGGTGTTACTGTTATTGCTGATTTTGCTTTCTTTAATAACTACACAAATAAAAAAATTGAAATAGAAATTGCTGCCGAAACGCATGTAACGCTCCTTGATGCAATGGTCTTATATTATGGCGAATATGAACCTAATTCCACTTCTGCTTTTGGCTTTAGCATTAATTCTGAAGACATCACTATTCGTGTACCAGACACAATGCTTGATGATTATCGCAATTCGGAAGATTGGTTATATTATAAGGAGCAACTTTACGGACTTGGCTCTACAGGCATCAGTTCAGTAGGCGATGGACAGTCAGCAATTAAAGCATATGTAGTTTATGACCTGCAAGGACGTAGGGTGACAGAGATGCAGCCTGATAGAATTTATATCGTAAATGGAAAGAAGGTTGTAAATAAGTATAGAGATTAGAGATTAGAGTTTAGGGGTTAGGGGTTAGAGGTTAGAGTACTCTGCATTCTTCACTCACTAAACAAAAAAAATACATAGCAATGAAAAGATTATTAGGAATATTATCAGTATTGGTTTGTGCAACTCCTATGATATATGCACAGACAGGTGGAATTGCTACACTTCAATCATCAGATGTAGAGATTCCATTGAATAGTGCAGCAGCAAAGGGGAAAGTCATAGATTTTGGCTATTGCGGAGAAAATGTGGAATACGAATTGTATGATGACTATACTCTCCGTATCTATGGAAACGGCATGATGGACGATTATAGAGCATTTCTTACAACGGACAAAGAAGTACCCTGGGGTATTGAGCTACAAAAAAAAATAAAAGAGGTAGTAATAGAGAATGGTGTCACCCATATCGGTGGATATTCCTTCAATGAATGTGCTTCACTTACTAAGGTAACAATATCAAACAGTGTTAAAAGTATTGGATATAGTGCCTTCTATAGATGTACGGCACTTGCAAAAATAACCATTTCAAACAGCTTGACAAGCATTGGACCTTGGGCATTCGCTGACTGCCCTGGACTTACAAGCTTTAACATCCCTAACAGCGTGACAAGCATTGGAGCATCCGCATTCGCTGATTGCTCTGGACTTACAAGCATCACTATCCCTAACAGCGTGACAAGCATTGGAGAAGCTGCATTCATCCGTTGCTCTGGACTTACAAGCATTACAATCCCTAACAGCGTGACAAGTATTGGAGAAGCTGTATTCTGGGGTTGCTCTAAACTTACAAGCATCACAATCCCAAAAAGCGTGACATGCATTGCTACTCGGGCATTCTATGAATGCTCTGGACTTACAAGCATTACAATCCCTAACAGCGTGACAAGCATTGGAGAAGCAGCTTTCGATGGCTGTGCAAAATTGAAACACGTAAAAATCGCTAAAAATGTAACTGAAATAGGTTATCAGTCGTTTCCTCAAACAGGTGACGAAGATTTAGTAATAGAATTTACATCAGAAACTCCTGCAACTCTTTATGATGTAGAATCATTCGGGTACCTCTGCACTATCTATGTGCCTGAAAACGCACTCGAATCTTATCTCAATGCGAAATGCTGGAAGGATCATGCAGATCAGATTTTGCCAAAGGAACAGACTACTGGTATAAGTTCTATCGAACGTGAACAGTCAGAAAAGAAAACTGCTATTTTCGACCTGCAAGGACATAAGGTAACAGATATGC
Source organism: uncultured Prevotellaceae bacterium (assembly GCA_902779665.1). Taxonomy (GTDB): domain Bacteria; phylum Bacteroidota; class Bacteroidia; order Bacteroidales; family Bacteroidaceae; genus Prevotella. Next base: position 16,347 of record CACZCN010000024.1, read on the forward strand.
AGCCACATGGTATATATATCGTTAATGGCAAGAAGGTAATGAAGTAAAGCCCTGAGAATGTTTGTTTAAAATGTAAATACAATGAAGAAATTATTTGGAATATTATCATTCATGCTTTGTGCAACTCCTATGGTTTATGCACAGGCAGATGGAAATGCAGCACTTAAGTCATCAGATGTTGCGACGGCTTTGAATGGTGTTGTAGCAAAGGGAAAAGTCATTGCTTCCGGCTCTTGCGGAAAAAATGTCAATTACGAATTGTATGATGACTATACTCTCCGCATCTTTGGAAAGGGAGCAATGTACAATTATGATCTTGAATATATTGATAACGGTGTTCATCGTTATGAATGTGTATATGGTGAAGATGTTACCACTGCGCCATGGGGTAAGAACGTGAAATCCGTAGTTATTGAGGATGGCGTAACCCGAATCGGTGCTTATGCATTCACAGGATGTACTTCACTTACTGATGTGAATATTCCCAATAGTGTTACAAGCATTGGGCGCGGATCCTTCCAATATTGTACGGCACTTCAAAAGATAAATATTCCTAACAGCGTTACAAGCATTGGAACTTATGCTTTTTCGGAGTGTACTTCACTTTCTGATGTAAATATCCCAGAGAGTATAGTGACACTCGAAGAACATGTATTCCATCGTTGTATCTCACTTGAACATATAGATATTCCAAACAGTATTACACGCATAGAAGGTTCTGCCTTCGAATACTGTCCCTTTAAAGAGGTAATAATTCCTGACAATGTTACATATATCGGACCGTTTGCATTTGCTCAATGTGACAATTTGAAATACGTAGAGATAGGCAAAGGTGTTACGGTTCTTAATGATGCAGCTTTTTGGTGTAATTGTGAAACGTATAGGACAACAGAAGTAAGGATTAATACCGAAACTCATATAACACTCCTCGGTGCTCCAAATACTTTTGGTAACGTTGAAGGACTCACTTTTCATGTTCCAAAGGAAATACTCGATGATTATCGCAATTCGGAAGATTGGTCATATTATAAGGAGCAACTTAATGGGTATAGCAGCTCTACAGGCATCAGTTCTGTAGATAATGGACAGCCTGCAATGAAAGCTGATGTGATTTATGACCTGCAGGGACGTAGGGTGAAAGAGATGCAGCCTAATGGAGTTTATATCGTCAATGGAAAGAAGATAGTAAATAAGTAATAAGTTTAGAGATTAGAGTTTAGGGGTTAGAGGTTAGAGTACTCTGCATTCTTTACTCACTAAACAACAAAAAATAACACAGCAATGAAGAGATTATTTGGAATACTGACAGTTATGCTTTGTGCAACTTCTATGAGCTATGCACAGGCAGATGAAATTGTTACAGTAAAGACATCAGATATAGAGATGCCGTTGAATGGTGCAGCAGCAAACGGAAAAGTCATTAAGTCCGGCAATTGCGGAGAAAATGTGAAATACGAATTGTATGATGATTATACTCTCCGTATATATGGAAATGGTACAATGCATGATTTTTGTGTGTGGGTTGATGATGAACCGCACCCAACTTCTGTGCCATGGGTTAAGGAGCGTGAAAAAATAGGAACAGTTGTTATTGATAATGGTGTCACCCATATCGGTGATAATTCCTTCTATTTTTGCTCTTCACTAACCAAGGTGACGATTCCAAACAGTGTCACGAGCATCGGAGAATGTGCTTTTAGTATATGTACTTCACTAACTAAGATAACAATTCCCAACAGCGTTAAAAGTATTGGAGATTGTGTATTCAGTAACTGTTATACGCTTGCAGATGTAACTATTTCAAACAGCATTACAAGCATTGGACACAGCGCTTTCTCTAATTGTAGCTCACTTGCACATGTAACCATCCCAAACGGCGTTGCGAGTATCGGGAGCTATGCTTTCTATGACTGTCCATTGACTGAGATCGCAATCCCGAACAGCGTCATGAGCATCGGAGAAGGAACTTTTAAGGCATGTACTCCACTTACTAAGATAACAATTCCCAGCAGTGTTACAAGCATCGAAGATTGTGCATTTGAAGATTGTATTAATTTGAAATACATAAAAATCGGGAAAAATGTAACAAAAATAGGCGATAGAATAGTTCCTCAAAGAGGTGACGATGATTTGGTAATAGAAATCACATCAGAAACTCCTGCTGCTCTTTCTAATGTGGAAGCATTCGGTTTCCTCTGCACTATCTATGTGCCGGAAAACGCACTCGAAACATATCTCAATGCGAAATTCTGGAAGGATCATGCTGATCAGATTTTGCCAAAGGAACAGACTACTGGTATAAGTTCTATCGAACGTGAACAGTCAGAAAAGGAAACTGCTATTTTCGACCTGCAAGGAAATAAGGTAACAGATGTGCAGCCTAATAGAATTTATATCGTAAATGGAAAGAAGGTAGTAAATAAGTTTAGAGATTAGAGTACTCAGCAGCCTTCACTCAATAAACACTAAACAAAAAAAATAACATAGCAATGAAAAGATTATTTGGAATATTATCATTCATGCTTTGTGCAACTCCTATGGTTTATGCACAGGCAGATGGAATTGTTAACCAGGACTCATCAGACGTTACGATGAGATTGAATGGTGCAGCAATGGGGAAGGTTATTGATTCCGGCTCTTGTGGAAAGAATGTCAACTACGAATTGTATGATGACTATACTCTCCGTATCTTCGGAAAGGGGACGATGTACAATTATGATTGGTCTTGGTCTTCTTCTGATAATGAGCTATATCCCAATGTGCCATGGGTATCATGGATATCGAAAATAAAATCCGTAGTTATTGAGGATGGTGTCACCCGAATCGGTTCTTGCGCATTCATGAATTGTTCTTCACTTACTGATGTAAACATTCCCAACAGTGTTAAAAGCATAGGTAGCGACGCCTTCTATGCTTGTTCTTCACTAAAAAAGATAAACATTCCTAACAGTGTGACAAGCATTGGAGCTAACGCTTTTTTTGAATGTACTTCACTTGTTGAAGTGAATATTCAGGATGGTATTGTGACAATCGCAGAAGGTGCCTTCTGTAATTGTAGTTCACTTAAACAGATAGACATCCCGACCAGTGTTACAAGCATTGGAGAATCTGCCTTCAACGGTTGTTCTTCGTTGACAGAAATAATCATTCCGGACGCTGTTACATCAATAGGCGATGGTGCATTCGCTAATTGTGACAATTTGGAATACGTAAAGATTGGCAAGGGCGTTACTACTATTTATGACTGTGTTTTCTTATTATATCATACCAATCCAAACGTCAAAACAGTCATTGAGTTTACTGCTGAAACTCCAGTAACACTTGCCAGTGTTGTATATTTTGATCAAGTATATAACAATAATGCTTTTGCTGATCCAGAAAACGTCATTATTCGTGTGCCAGAAACAATGCTCGATTATTATCGCAATTCGGAAGATTGGTCGCGTTATAAGGATTCATTTTCTGGGTATAGCTCTACAGACCCTACAGGCATCAGTTCTGTTGATAATGGACAGTCAGCAACGAAAGCGGATGCTGTTTATGACCTGCAAGGACGTAGGGTGACAGAGATGCTGCCTGATAGAATATATATCGTAAATGGAAAGAAGGTGGTAAATAAGTTTAGAGATTAGAGTTTAGGGTTTATTTACTAAACACAAAAAAATATATCACAGCAATGAAGAAGTTATTTGGAATATTATCAGTTATGCTTTGTGCAACTTCTATGAGCTATGCACAGGCAGATGGAATTGTTGCGCTTCAGTCATCAGACGCAGAGATGACATGGAATGTCGCAGCAAAGGGAAATGTCATTAAATCAGGCTCTTGCGGAGCAAATGTGAAATATGAATTGTATGATGACTATACTCTCCGTATCTATGGAAACGGCGAGATGAGTACATTCGGATATTGGGGAGATGGAGTAATTGGCGATACTTCAGTGCCATGGATTTCTGAGATGAAAAAAATAAAATCTGTAGTTATTGAGGACGGTGTCACCCATATCGGTGCTGATTCCTTCCATAATTGCTATGCACTTACAAAAGTATCAATACCAAACAGTGTTAAAAGCATTGGTTTTGAAGCATTCAGAGGGTGTTATGCTCTTACTAAGGTAACAATACCAAACAGTGTTAATCACATCGCAGAGGGAGCTTTCTATGGTTGTCGTTCGCTTGCAGAAATAAACATCCCAAACGGCATTACAAGCATCGAAAATAGTGTCTTTAATGGTTGTGCCCTTACTGGGCTGAAAATTCCAAACAGCGTTAAAAGCATAGGAGATTGTGCTTTCTGTGATTGCCCATTTACAGAAATAACAATTCCAAGTCACGTTAAAAGCATAGGAAGATATGCCTTCTGTGATTGCCCCCTTACAAAGGTAAACATTTCAAACGGCGTTACAAGCATAGGTGATCGTGCGTTTCTTTGTTCTAATTTGGAATACGTAAAAATCGGTAAAGATGTAACGGAAATAGGCGATAAAGTATTTCCTCAATATTATGACGAAGATTTTGTATTAGAATTTACATCAGAAACTCCTGCAGCTCTTTATAATGTAGAATCATTTGGGTTCCTCTGCACTATCTATGTGCCTGAAACTGCACTTGAAACATATCTCAATGCGACATTTTGGAATGATCATGCAGATCAGATCTTGCCAAAGGAACAGACTACTGGTATAAGTTCAATTGGTTTTGAACAATTAGAAAAGAAAACTGCTATTTACGACTTACAAGGAAATAAGGTAACAGAGATGCAGCCAAAAGGCATATATATCGTCAATGGTAAGAAAGTAATCAAATAAATGAAATTTATCATTTTGGATTGATGGTCACAAAAACTGAAAGGCTCGTTATAAAACGAGCCTTTCATTGTTTTCTCCCTGCGATTTTTAATGCAGGTATCATGTTTAACGCTACGATTGCTATTCCGATAACGATATGCCATACATTTATTTCAATCAAGCCATAGCTGTGGTGGAGTATCAACACGCTGATGGGCAGACAAATAATGCTCGTGATTAATGCCGGTATGTATCTGCGGATTACAAGAGCCTGTATGATGTGGACGACATAATGGGCAGTAAGTCCAAGGAAACCGCCAAACCAAATATTCCAGAATAAGGAGTTGTCGAAGTATATGGCAAGAAGGGATATGGCTGTGAACACAACAAACTCTTCCATTACCGCAAGGGCAAATCCTTCGGTAGTGAAATTCTTGAACCTTTTGTAAAGAAATGGAAAACGGCTTTGCAGCATATCTGCGTTTCGGTTTATGAAACGCTTCATGCCGATAATCTCTTCCAAATCGTGGAATATGAATAATAGCGGAAAGGTAAGGGCAAAGATTGTCATTCTGTCGTGCTAAATAATTGCTTTGATAGGGTACTGATGTCTCGTTGAAAGTTCGTTGTGAGTCCCTTGTTCCTCCTAACCAAACTCGGTGCAACTCCTATTGAAAATCGCTTCTCCACCGACTTTGCACCGACTTTGCACCGACTTTGGTACGGAGGAAGAGCGAAGGTAGAACGATGGTAAAGCGAGGGCTTTACCTTGTCGTTAGGTGGAAACAACCTTGCTTCTTCTCGTACTTGATGTAGCAACGACCTTGTTGGCGCATATCCCTGAGAACCTCACAGAGAATCCATTTCAGGGTGTCGTTGGTAACTTCACGGCGCTTAGGGCCTTTAGGATCCTGAACGGTCTTGTATCTGTTGTAGCAGATGTCCATGGTCGTGCCATAGAGGTGGCATGAGTTCTCTGTCGCGTTGATGTTGCGAGTGCGGAGCTTCTGAACGTTAGCCTTTGTGCGTAACACGCTGGTAGTGATAATCTTATGCAGAGGCACGCCCTTGGCATCAAGGGAGTCGAAGAAGGCACGTCCAATGTCCTGAAGCAATACAGCCGCACGAGGTACGAGATAAGGGCTGCTTGAACTGAGCCTATCTACGTGATACCAAGGTGAAGAGCCGATATACACCAATTCATCCTTTCGGTTCTCTGCATCCTTGTCATCCTTTACAGGTTTTACGCCATATTTCTGTGCAGCGGCAATCTGGACGCTTTGGGAATCAGGGAAAGCCTTGTCGTAGTCGGGTACGCTGAAAATCTTATGATGCTTGCGTGTGTCGGGAGGCAGGTTGGCAAGAGAAGATTCGGAAGTTGCCTGATTGTCTGGATTTTCAAGGGTTTCCTTAGAAACAGGAACGGATTGTTCCTCCTGTTCCTCCGCCTCTTCATTCGCTATGGCTAATGAGTCCTCCATCGCAATCTGTTCTGGAGTTTTGGGCTCGTCAATGTCTGTGGTCAGACGGAGCAATCCGAGAGCCAATACTATGATGGTAAAAACGTGTAAATATGCTTTTTTAGAGACTTTCATAAGATTTTTTTCATTTTGTGGCACAAAGATACGAAAAAAATGATGAAATATGAAAACCTTTTTGTAATTTTGCAGAAAATTTTTATAGTATTAGGAAAAATTGATAGAAAAGCATTTAATAATTGAGGATATCGACCCCGTTGAGATGTATGGTGTTGGCAACTGTCACCTGCAGGTTATCAAGTCGCTTTATCCTAAACTTAGAATCGTTGCACGCGACAATGTGATCCGTGTTCTCGGAGACGAGGAGGAGATGTGTCGCTTTGAGGAGAACATTGAGAAGATACGTTGTCATCTGCTGAAGTTCAATACTATCAGCGATGAGGACATACTTGACATCATCAAGGGAAATCCAACGAAGGGAGACGGAAGTGATGACGCTTTGCTGTATAACATATCCGGTCGCCCTATACGTTCACGTTCTGCCAATCAGCAACAGATTGTAGATGCTTTCAACGATAATGACATGGTCTTTGCCGTGGGACCTGCTGGAACGGGTAAGACATACTTAGGCATTGCGCTTGCGGTCAAGGCTCTTAAGGAGAAAACGGCAAAAAGGATAATACTCTCACGTCCGGCTGTGGAGGCTGGCGAGAAACTCGGATTCCTTCCGGGTGACATGAAAGAGAAGATAGATCCATATCTCCAGCCTCTGTATGATGCCCTTGAGGATATGATTCCAGCCGTGAAGCTTCAGGACATGATGGAGAAGAAAATTATCCAGATTGCTCCGCTAGCATTCATGCGAGGAAGAACATTGAGCGATGCTGTGGTGATATTGGACGAGGCTCAGAATACCACATCGGCTCAGATAAAGATGTTCCTCACCCGAATGGGATGGAACACGAAAATGATAATCACGGGCGACATGACGCAGGTGGACTTGCCGCATAGCGTGAAGAGCGGTCTTGCCGTGGCTATGGATGTGCTGAAGAATACAGAAGGTATATCTATAGTCCAGTTGAATGACAAGGATATCGTCCGCCATAAGCTTGTAACGAGAATTGTAAACGCATTTGATAAATATAACAATGAACGCATTAACAAAGACTGAGTTTAACTTTAAGGGTCAGACCGCCGTATATCACGGTAAGGTTCGTGACGTGTACACAATCAATGATGATCTGATGGTAATGGTCGCAACAGACCGCATCTCTGCATTCGATGTAATTCTGCCAAAGGGTATTCCTTTCAAGGGACAGGTACTGAATCAGATTGCTGCCAAGTTCCTTGACGCAACCGCTGACATCTGCCCTAACTGGAAGTTGGCTACTCCTGATCCACAGGTTACTGTAGGTTTGAAGTGCGAGGGATTCCGCGTGGAGATGATTATCCGTGGCATCCTTACAGGTTCTGCATGGCGCGACTATAAGAACGGCTGCCGTGAGATCTGTGGCGTTAAGCTCCCAGAGGGAATGAAGGAAAACCAGCGTTTCCCAGAGCCGATCATCACTCCTACAACAAAGGCAGACGAAGGTCACGACCTCAACATCTCCAAGGAGGAAATCATTGCTCAGGGTATAGTATCTGCCGAGGACTATGCCGTAATGGAGGACTACACTCGCAAGCTCTTCGCTCGTGGTCAGGAAATAGCTGCAAAGCAGGGACTTATCCTTGTTGATACAAAGTATGAGTTCGGTAAGCGCGACGGTAAGGTTTATCTCATCGACGAGATTCACACACCAGACTCTTCACGTTATTTCTATGCAGACGGCTATGAGGAGAAGTTTGCAAAGGGCGAGCCTCAGAAGCAACTCTCAAAGGAGTTCGTTCGCCAGTGGCTTATCGAGCATAACTTCATGAATGAGCCTGGACAGGTAATGCCTGAGATTACTGACGAGTATGCAGAGAGTGTTTCTGACCGCTACATCGAGCTTTACGAGCATATCGTAGGCGAGAAGTTCGATCGTGCAAAGGAGACTGGCGATATCGCCGATCGTATTGAGAAGAACGTTTCTGAGTACCTTGCCAATAGATAAAGGTGTACGAACAAGAAACGATAAAGCCCTACGACGGTGAGGGTGAAAAAGGTAAGTTGGTAGAGACTATGTTCGACAACATAGCCCCTACCTACGATACTTTAAACCACCGTCTCTCGTGGGACATTGACAAATACTGGCGCAAGAAGGCCGTAAAGGCTCTTGTGCCATATAGTCCGAAGAAGATTCTCGACATAGCCACAGGCACAGGCGATTTCGCCATCCTTCAGGCGCAGATGCTGCATCCTGAGATGCTCATAGGTGCGGATATTTCAGAAGGAATGATGCAGGTGGGCAAGGAGAAAGTGGCACGTCTCGGACTTTCTGACATTATATCCTTTGCAAAGGAGGATTGTCTTAATCTGTCGTTTGACAATGACAGTTTTGATGCTGTAACGGCTGCCTTCGGAATACGTAATTTCCAAGATCTGGAATGTGGACTTCGTGAGATGTACCGTGTGCTTCGTGAGGGTGGGGTATTGAGCATTATAGAGCTAACCACTCCCGTGAAATTCCCGATGAAACAGCTCTTCGGCATATATAGCGGTACGGTCTTGCCTCTCTATGGCAGGCTCATTTCGCACGACTCAAACGCCTATTCATATCTCAACAAGACAATAGCAGCCTTTCCGCAAGGAGAGACAATGGTGGAGATACTTAGAAGAATAGGCTTCGCTGAGGCTTCGTTCACACGCCTCACATTCGGCATTTGCACAATGTATTTTGCAAGAAAATAAAAAACGATGAAGAAATACGGACTTATAGGCTATCCACTTGGCCATTCCTTCTCAATGGGATATTTCAATGAGAAGTTTAGAAACGAGGGCGTAAATGCCACGTATGAGAACTTTGAGATTCCTCAGATCACCAATCTCCCAGAGGTGATACAGGCTAATCCAGAGCTCTCTGGCTTCAATGTCACCATTCCTTATAAGGAACAGGTGATGAGCTACCTCGACACGATTTCTCCAGAGGCAACGGAGATCGGGGCCGTTAATGTGGTGAAGGTGGAACGTGGATCGGGCAAGGTGCTCCTTCACGGCTATAACTCCGATGTTGTCGGCTTTATGAACAGCATACAGCCACTTCTTCGTCCAGAGCATAAGAAAGCGTTGATTCTTGGAACCGGTGGCGCTTCAAAGGCAGTGGAATATGGTCTTCGCAAACTGGGACTCGAAACTCTGAAGGTTAGCCGCCGTGTGGTGGACGATACTATTCAGTATGAGCAGATTACGCCGGAACTGTTAAAGGAATACAACGTGATAGTGAACTGTACTCCATGTGGCATGTCACCTCATTTCGATGAGTTTCCGCAGTTGCCTTACGAGGCTATGGATAAGACATTCCTTCTCTACGATCTTATATATAATCCGGAGGAAACGCTTTTCCTTCGCAAGGGTAGGGAACAAGGAGCAATAACAAAGAATGGACTTGAGATGCTCCTGCTTCAGGCTGAGGCTGGATGGAGTATTTGGAATGGGTAAAGGATGGCCCCTCACCCGTCACCAAGTGACACCCTCTCCCCAAGGGGCGAGGGAAATGTTAGTAACAATCCCTTATAAGCGATAAAAGGTAACATCCCCCTCGCCCCTTGGGGAGAGGATGCCCGCAGGGCAGGTGAGGGGCTGGATTTTTTGAATTATGAATAACAGATATATGATGCGAGGCGTGAGTGCAGCCAAGGAGGATGTGCACAACGCTATCAAGAACATTGACAAAGGTGTTTTCCCACAGGCTTTCTGCAAGATTATCCCTGATATTCTTGGTGGAGACCCAGAGTATTGTAACATTATGCATGCTGATGGCGCTGGTACAAAGTCTTCTTTGGCTTATATGTACTGGAAGGAGACAGGCGACCTCTCCGTATGGAAGGGAATTGCTCAGGATGCCATCGTGATGAATACTGATGACCTGCTTTGCGTAGGTGCTGTGGATAACATCCTCGTTTCATCTACTATCGGACGTAACAAGATGCTTGTTCCGGGTGAGGTCATTTCTGCTATCATCAACGGTACAGACGAACTCCTTGCTGAGATGCGTGAAATGGGTATCGGTATCTACCCAACTGGTGGTGAGACTGCCGATGTAGGCGACCTCACACGCACTATCATTGTGGATTCTACCGTCACTTGCCGTATGAAACGTTCTGATGTTATCGACAATGCCAACATCCGTCCAGGTGATGTCATCGTAGGTCTCTCTTCTACAGGTCAGGCTACATACGAGAAGAGATATAATGGTGGTATGGGGTCTAACGGACTCACTTCTGCCCGTCATGATGTGTTCTCTAAGTATCTTGCAGAGAAATATCCTGAGAGCTATGACAAGGCAGTTCCTGATGAACTTGTATATAGTGGTACAAAGAAACTCACAGATCCAACTGAGGTCGAGGGCGTTAACGCTGGTCAGATGGTTCTTTCTCCAACACGTACATACGCTCCTGTAATCAAGCGCTTGCTCGATGAACTACGTCCTGAGATTCATGGTATGGTACATTGTACTGGTGGTGCTCAGACAAAGGTTCTCCACTTCGTAAGCGACGATTGTAAGGTCATCAAGGATAATATGTTCTCTGTTCCACCACTCTTCAAGATGATTCACGATGAGAGCGGTACGGACTGGAAGGAGATGTATCAGGTCTTCAATATGGGACACCGTATGGAGATTTATGTCCGTCCGGAGGTTGCTGATAAGGTTATAGCAATTTCCAAGAGCTTCAATATCGATGCACAGGTTGTTGGCCATATCGAGGAAGGAAAGAAATCATTAACAATCAAATCCGAATTCGGAGAGTTTAATTATTAATGGATAATAACAGTATTCTACAGAAACTTGACGGTCTTGAGAGCCGTTATGAGGAGGTGAGCACGCTCATCACCGACCCTAACGTAATTAGCGACCAACAGAGGTTCGTCAAACTTACAAAAGAATATAAGGATCTTGAGGACATCATGAAGATTCGTCGTCGCTATATTGATTGTCTTGAGGCAATCGCAGAGGCGAAGGATATCCTCGTAAACGAGTCTGACCCTGATATGAAGGAGATGGCCCGTGAACAGCTTGCTGAAAACGAGGCTCTTCAGCCATCACTTGAGGAAGAGGTAAAGATTGCCCTTATTCCTAAGGATCCAGAGGATGCCAAGAACGTGCAGATGGAAATTCGTGCAGGAACAGGAGGCGACGAGGCTTGTCTCTTTGCTGGTGACTTGTTCCAGATGTATAAGCGATTCTGTGAGGCAAAGGGCTGGCAGCTTAGCGTAACGGACGTTTCCGAGGGTGCTGTCGGTGGATTCAAGGAGATTGACTTCGCCGTAAGCGGTGATGACGTATATGGTGTGTTGAAGTATGAGTCTGGTGTGCATCGTGTTCAACGTGTGCCTGTTACGGAGTCGAATGGCAGAATGCAGACATCTGCTGCTACAGTTGCAGTTCTTCCAGAGGCTGATCCTTTCGAGGTTTCCATCAACGAGGGTGAAATCAAGTGGGATACTTTCCGTTCTTCTGGTGCAGGTGGTCAGAATGTGAACAAGGTGGAGTCAGGTGTTCGTGCGCGTTATATGTGGAAGAACCCGAATACTGGTGAGACTGAGGAAATCCTCATTGAGTGTACCGAGACTCGTGACCAGCCAAAGAACAAGGAGCGTGCTCTTGCCCGTTTGCGTACATATATCTATGACCGTGAGCATCAGAAGTATGTTGACGATATAGCAAACCGCCGTAAGTCGCTTGTCTCTACAGGTGACCGTTCTGCAAAGATCCGTACATACAACTTCCCACAGGGACGTGTTACAGACCATCGTATCGGCTATACTACACATGATCTGAACGGTTTCCTCGGAGGTGACATCCAACCAATGATTGATGCCCTCACCGTAGCAGAGAACGCAGAGCGCATGAAGGAAGCAGAGTTGTAATGAATTAACGATGGCAAAGTTCACGACTATAACAAAGAAGAAGGATGAGGATGACGGAAAGACCGTCAGCGCTACTGAGTTCATCAATCGTATGGTGAGTAGCCAGCGTGTTCCTGATCAGAATATAGAACTTCCAAAAACAGAACAACCAAAATGAATAGAAAAGAACTTTTTGAACAGATACAGAAGAAGCAGAGTTTTCTCTGCGTAGGTCTTGATGTGGATTTGAAGAAAGTGCCAGAGCACCTTCTCAAGGAAGAAGATCCTATCTTTGCATTCAACAAGGCTATTATTGATGCCACAGCACCTTATTGTGTAGCATATAAGCCAAACCTTGCTTTCTACGAGGCTTTTGGTGTTAAGGGACTTATGGCATTCGAGAAGACCGTGAACTATCTTAAGGAGAACTATCCAGAACAGTTCATCATCGCAGATGCAAAGCGTGGTGACATCGGTAACACATCAAAGATGTATGCCCGTACATTCTTCGGCGAGTATGATGTTGATGCTCTGACAGTTGCGCCTTATATGGGTGAGGATTCAGTTACTCCTTTCCTTGACGGATATGATAACAAGTGGGTTATCCTTCTTGCCCTCACAAGCAACAAGGGCTCATTTGATTTCCAGCTTACGGAGGACAAGGAAGGAGAGCGTCTCTTTGAGAAGGTTATCCGCAAGTCACAGGAGTGGGGTAATGATGAGAATATGATGTATGTAGTAGGAGCTACACGTGGTGAGATGTTTACCGACATCCGTAAGGCTGCACCAAACGCATTCCTTCTTGTGCCTGGTGTTGGTGCACAGGGTGGCAGTCTTCAGGATGTATGCAAATACGGTATCATCAAGGATTGCGGACTCCTCGTCAACTCTTCACGCGGTATCATCTATGCCGACAATACCGAGAGCTTCGCAAAGGTTGCCGGACAGAAGGCAAAGGAACTTCAGGCAGAAATGGCTTTGGAGCTTGCTAAGATCTAATCTTCGCATTTGTATCTTTGCATTTGGTAAAATATTTACTGATAGGACATAAAAGATATTTGTTGTATATTATAAACGTCTTTTCTGTTCTATCAGTATTTTTATTTGCAACTATCATTAATATTCGTTTTCTGCCTATCATAAGTGTTTGTTGTGAATTACGCCAGTTCAGCATCGGAGATGCGTTTGCATTGAATGTTCAACAAGCTAAAGCAATTCGTCGAACATACGTTGAATTATTGTTTGTTATCGTGCGAATTGTTATCGAGGGACAGTGCTTTGGTTCTATGGTTCAATAGTTCTATAATTTTTAAAGACACCCTACAAAACTAGCTTTTAGAGCCATAATATATATTGTGAATTGGAATGCCGAAAAATAGGAGGTGTCTCTAAAAAATATAGCATATAGAACCATAGAACCGAAAACAGAGGAGGGAAGATTGAATATCTCCGAGTATGTGTCAGATTTAGAGGGTATTCTCACCTCCGTTTCAGATCCGTTTCAAGTCCGTTTCAGGTCCGTTCCCTATAATGGGAGGGAAAAAACTCTAAATTTCCCAGAAAGGGGAGATGATGTAATGGTTCATCTTTTTTGGCTGTTTTGAATTCCCTCATCCCGCTACACTTCTTCTTCGTGAATCTAAAATATCTCAAAAATCTGAGGTTAAATCGTTAAAATTTATTCTTTCATCATCACAAAATTATACTTTTTTACCTTATAATAATCTAAAAAAACTATGAAAACGCAAAAACTCATGTAAAGTTTTCGTGTTCTCGATTATTTTTAGTACATTTGCATCGATTTTTGTTATGTCCGACCGTTTTATGTCATGACGGATGCCCAAAAGGGAAAATATGACTTTACCAAATGGTTGGATTTCACTTCATCAATATGGACTTTTCAGCAAAACAAATAGCAGAACTCATACAGGGCAGGGTTGAAGGTGACGAGAATACAACCATCAACGACTTTGCCAAGATTGAAGAAGGACGCCCAGGGTGCATCTCCTTCCTTTCAAATCATAAATACACCCATTACATTTACGATACGAAGTCGAGCATCGTGCTTGTGGACGAGAGCCTCAAGCTTGAACGTCCGGTGTCTGCGACTCTTATCCGCGTGAAGAGTGCATACGAGGCTGTGGCAAAGCTCCTTCAGCTCTATGCTTCTATGAAGCCTAAGAAGAAGGGTATTGACTCTCTCGCATTCATAGACCCTACGGCTACTATCGGCAAGGATTGCTATATCGGTCCTTTCGTGGCTATCGGTCCGGGCGTTATGATTGGTGACGGTTGTGTTCTGCATCCTCACGTTACTATAGGTGAGAAGGCAAGCGTTGGCAACAACACTGAGATTTACAGCAATGCTGTTGTTTATCACCATTGTAAGGTTGGCAATAACTGTATCCTTCATGCCGGTTGTGTCATTGGTGCCGACGGTTTCGGCTTCGCTCCTGCTGAGGGTGGCTATGACAAGATTCCACAGATTGGTATCGTAACAATCGAGGATAACGTTGAGATTGGTGCTAATACCTGTGTTGACCGTTCAACAATGGGTAGCACATACGTTCGTAAGGGCGTAAAGCTTGATAACCTTGTTCAGATTGCCCACAATACTGATATCGGTGCAAATACCGTGATGTCTGCTCAGGTAGGCGTTGCAGGTAGCACGAAAGTAGGGGAGTGGTGCATGTTCGGCGGGCAGGTAGGTCTTGCTGGTCATATTCAAATAGGGAATAAGGTGATGCTTGGTGCCCAGAGTGGTGTTCCTGGCAATATAAAGGATGGTGAGCAGCTTATAGGCACACCTCCAATGCCGATGAAACAGTACTTCCGCTCACAGGCAGTCTTCCGTCGTCTTCCTGAGATGTATCGTCAGATGGATCTCATGCAGAAGAAGATAGAGGAACTTGAGGCAAAACTCAATGGTGTTGACTGATAGGTGTTAGGTGTTGGCGTACAGATACAATACCCAACACCTATCAACCATATATTATATAGAACAAAAATACAAACAAATAAAGTCGTGTTAAAGCAAACAACTCTTAAAGGCAGTTTTTCACTTTGTGGCAAGGGACTTCACACAGGTCTCAGCCTAACTGTCACATTCAATCCAGCTCCAGAGAACACAGGATATAAGATTCAGCGTATTGATGTTGACGGTATGCCGATAATCGATGCTATCGCAGAGAATGTGGTTGACACCCAGCGCGGTACGGTGCTTGCAAAGGGTGATATACGAGTATCTACAGTAGAACATGGTCTTGCTGCCCTCTATGCACTTGGCATTGATAACTGTCTTATTCAAGTTAACGGTCCTGAGTTTCCTATTCTTGACGGTTCGGCTATTATGTATGTTGAAAAGATCAAGGAAATCGGTATTCAGGAACAGAGCGCGCCAAAAGACTATTATATCATCCACAATAAGATAGAGGTTAAGGACGAGAATACAGGTTCTTGCATAACAATCCTTCCTGATGAGCAGTTCTCTATTACGGCGATGTGCTCTTTCGAGTCAAAGTTCATCAATTCTCAGTTTGCCACAATCGATGATATCGAGGATTTTGCAAGTGAGATTGCTCCTGCACGTACCTTCGTGTTTGTTCGCGATATAATGCAGTTGCTTCAGGCTAACCTCATCAAGGGTGGTGACATGGATAACGCCATTGTTATCTATGAGGTGGAGCAGCCACAGGACAAGCTCGATGCTCTTGCCGACCTTCTCGGCGTTCCACGTCTTGACGCAAGCAAACTCGGATATATACAGCATAAGCCAATTGTATGGGAGAACGAATGTACCCGTCATAAGCTCCTTGATGTGATTGGCGACATGGCACTTATAGGAAAGCCTATCAAGGGTCGTATCATTGCAACACGTCCGGGACATACTATTAATAATAAGTTTGCGCGTGAGATGCGCAGGGTTATTCGTAAGCACGAGATTCAGGCTCCTATCTATGATCCTAATGCAGAGCCTGTGATCGACAACAGACGTATTCGTGACCTGCTTCCACATCGTTACCCATTCCAATTGGTTGACAAGGTGGTTTCTATTGGTGCAACAACAATCGTAGGTATCAAGAACGTTACGAGCAACGAGCCTTTCTTCCAGGGGCATTTCCCAACAGAGCCTGTTATGCCGGGTGTGCTTATCGTGGAGGCTATGGCACAGTGTGGCGGTCTCATCGTGCTCAACACGATGGAAGACCCAGAGAAATATACCGCATATTTCATCAAGATTGACGGTGTGAAGTTCCGCAAGAAGGTCGTGCCTGGTGATACCCTTATTTTCAAGGTTGATCTCCTTGGTCCGGTTCGTCATGGTATCTCTTCACTCCACGGATATGCCTTTGTTGGCGATGATGTGGTATGTGAGGCTACATACGCTTGTCAGATAATAAAGAATAGAGAATAACAATTAACATGTTGACAATTAATAATTAACATGCCAGATGGTTTGAAGACCATTCTGCGCGAGCCTATGTTAATTATTAATTGTAAATTGTTAATGAAAAAAGAACATTTATGAATCAGATTAGTCCATTGGCATTTGTGCATCCTGACGCAAAGTTAGGTGACAATAATAGAATTGGTCCATTCTGCTACATAGACGGTGATGTCGTAATAGGCGACAACAACGTGTTTCAGAACAGCGTAACCCTTCATCAGGGCTTGCGTATGGGTTCAAATAATGAGGTCTTCCCAGGTGCCAGTCTCTCTACAAAACCACAGGATTTGAAGTTCCATGGCGAGATTACAACATGCGAGATTGGTGACAATAACTCTATCCGTGAGAATGTGACTATCTCTCGTGGCACATTCTCAAAGGGAACGACGAAGGTTGGCAACAACAACCTGCTTATGGAGAATATGCACATCGCCCATGACTGTGTTATCGGAAGCAACTGTATCATAGGCAACTCTACAAAGTTTGCAGGTGAGGTGGTTATTGACGACTGTGCCATAATCTCAGGTGCTGTTCTCGTTCATCAGTTTACCCGTATTGGAGGCTATGTGATGGTGCAGGGCGGTTCTCGTACTTCAAGGGATATCCCTCCTTATTGCATTGCAGGAAAAGACCCAATCCGTTATTGCGGACTCAATCTTGTAGGTCTTCGCCGTCGTGGCTTTACTAACGAGACAATTGACAATATCGGTCAGGCATATCGTATCATATTCTCTCATGGACTCGTTAAAGAGGGTATAGAAGAAGTTAAGGCAAAACTGCCTATGTCTAAGGAGATAGAGTATGTTATTAAGTTCTTCGAAGAGTCTGAACGTGGCGTTATCCGTTAAGGTTAGGACAAAGCATTTCTGTTTGTGAATTCTCTTATCGTAATAACTGGTCCTACGGGAGTGGGCAAGACTGAACTTTGTCTTCAGATTGCAGAGCATTATGGTATAGATATCATCAATGCTGACTCTCGCCAGATATTTGCGGAAATACCAATAGGTACTGCCGCTCCCACTGCAGAGCAAATGCAGAGGGCGCGGCATTATTTTGTAGGCACTCATCATATTGGTGACTATTACTCAGCCTCAAACTATGAACAGGATGTGCTTGAACTGCTTGGGGAGATTGAAGGTCGATGGTCAAAGGTAAAAGGTGAATCCGTCAACACCCAAAAGCCAACACCTGACACCCAATACCCCATAGCCCTCCTCACAGGTGGCAGTATGATGTATATAGATGCGGTGTGCAACGGTATAGATGATATCCCAACAATTCGTGATGATATACGTAATGAGATGAAGAGACGTTTGGAAGAGGAAGGGCTCGATGCTCTCCTTGAAGAACTTTCTCGCCTTGATCCTGAGCATTATGCCATTGTGGACAGGAAGAATCCTCGCCGCATACTCCATGCGCTTGAGATATGCCATCAGACAGGCAGGACATACACGTCGTTCCGCACAGGAGAGAAGCGTAAGCGTCCGTTCAACATCATAAAGATAGGCTTAAACCGTGACCGTGATGAACTGTATGAGCGTATAAATATGCGCGTACTCGATATGATGGAGCAAGGGTTGGAACAGGAAGCAAGGGCAATGTTGCCACATCGTGAGCTTAATGCCCTGAATACCGTAGGCTATAAAGAGATGTTCCAGTATTTCGATGGCGCCATACCTTTGGAGGAAGCCGTAAGGCAGATACAGAGTAATAGCCGTCGCTATGCCCGAAAACAGCTTACTTGGTACAAAAGGGATGCAGAAATTATGTGGTTTAATCCCGAAAACGTTAATGAAATAACAAATTATATTGATTCTCGGCTCTGATTTCATAAAAAAATGCTACCTTTGCAGCGGGAAAAGTAAACTCTTATTGGGGAAAGAAAAAAATAATTGAAATATGAAAATATTAAGTAGTGCTTGGAAATTCATCTGTAAGATGACTGCGCGTTTCTGGGCTTGGTACAAGTCTATTTACAAAGGGCGTCCCTGGTATGTCAAGACCATAAGCGTTCTTGGTACTTTGGTTGTGCTCTTCATGCTCTATCTCGGAGCTGTTGACCTTAATCTCTTCTGGCTTTTCGGAAAGTCTCCTGGCTGGTCTGATATTAGGGAGCATCGTACAGCACAGGCATCAGAACTGTATTCTGCGGATGGTGTTCTTCTCGGAAAGTATTTCAATGAGAACCGTATTCCTGTGGAGTATAAGGACGTTGCACCTGTATTCTGGCAGGCACTCATAAGCACGGAGGATGAGCGTTTCTATAAGCATTGGGGTGTTGATCCCCTTGGACTTGTAGGTGCTGCAAAGGATGCTGCGACAGGCCGTGGCGGTCGTGGAGCTTCTACCATTACGCAGCAGTTGGCAAAGAATATGTTCCGCGTTCGTACTCAGTACAGTACTGGTCTTGTGGGTAAGATTCCAGGTGTGAAGATTCTCATAATGAAGACCAAGGAATGGATTACAGCCCTGAAACTTGAGATGTATTTTGCATGGACAAAGGGACGTCAGGAAGGTAAGAACGAGATTCTCGTGCAGTATGCCAACACCGTGGATTTCGGACATAATGCATTCGGAATAAAGATTGCCTCAAAGACATACTTCAACACCACGCCTAATAAGCTTACAGCTGATCAGGCCGCAGTGCTTGTGGGTATGCTCAAGGCTACTACATTCTATAACCCTATCTCTCATCCTGAGAACTCATTGAAGCGTCGTAACGTGGTGCTTGAGAATATGCTCACACACGGAAGTCTTGACCGTGCGCAGTTTGACACTCTCAAGGCAAAGCCTATCGACTGCTCTGAGTTCAGACCAGAGGAGAACTACGACGGACAGGCAAAGTATTTCCGTGAGGCTGTTGCCAAGTATCTTGACAAATGGCTTGATGAAAACGGACTCAATCTATATACTGCCGGTCTGAAGATATATACTACGGTTGATTCCCGTATGCAGAAATATGCCGAGGAAGCTGCAATAAAGCAGATGAAGCAGGTGCAGCGCAACTTCAACTCACATTGGGGAAAGACAAATCCTTGGCAAGACGAACATCACAACGAAATCAAGAACTTCATCGAGGATATTGCAAAGCGTCAGAGCTGTTACAAGTATCTGAAGAACAAGTTCAAGGATAATCAGGATTCTATCGACTATTATCTCAACAAGCCTCATAAGGTGAAACTGTTCGACTATGAGAAGGGCGAGATAGAGAAGGAGATGTCAACAATGGATTCTATCCGCTATATGGTGCGCTTCATGCACTGTTCTTTCGTTGCCATAGAGCCTCAGACAGCCCATGTTAAGGCATGGGTTGGCGATATCGACTTCAATCACTGGAAATATGACAAGGTAACGGCACAGCGTCAGCCAGGTTCTACTTTCAAACTCTTCGTATATACCGAGGCTATGGAACAGGGACTTACGCCTTGTGACAAGCGCCGTGATGAGTTCTTCTCAATGAAGGTATGGGATGAGAAGGAGAAGAAGGAGGTAACTTGGGCTCCAACCAATGCCAACGGTTATTTCTCAGGCGATTCAATGCCACTCCGCTCTGCCTTTTCACAGTCAATCAACTCTGTTGCTGTTCGTGTAGGACAGGAGATGGGTATTAAGAACATCATCGAGACTGCAAAGGCAATGGGTATCAAGAGTCCGTTGGATGATGCTCCGTCACTTTCTCTTGGTGCAAGTGACGTGAACCTTCTTGAGCTTGCCAATGCCTATAGCACCGTGGCAAATGAGGGTAAGGCACATCCGGAGGCAATCCTTGTGACACGCATCCTTGACCGTGACGGTAATGAGGTATATGTTGCTCCTACAGAGACACAGCAGGCCATCAGCGTAAAGTCTGCATACTACATGCAGCAGATGCTGCGCTCCGTTATGCGTGATGCTGGTGGTACTGGTCAGAGCCTCTGGGGATATGTGCGCGATATTCGTGACACTGATTTCGGAGGTAAGACAGGTACATCAAACAACCACTCTGATGCATGGTTTATGGGCGTAAGTCCTAAGCTCGTAGTAGGTGCATGGGTAGGTGGCGAGTATCGTTGCATCCATTTCCGTACGGGTGCCCTCGGACAAGGTTCTCGCACAGCACTTCCTATCTGCGGATATTTCCTCGAATCCGTGTTCGACGATCCTGCATTCGAGAAGTATCATGGTAAGTTCGATAAACCGAAGGAAATAGACGTTTCATCATCACAATACGACTGTCCATTCTATCGTTCTCATAAGGATACGCTCGATGAAGACTCTCTTGTAGATGGATTGGAACTGCGCCTTGATGCAAATGGTGAGCCTATCAAACGCGAGCTTGCCCCTGCCGCTCCTGTTATTCAGAAGATGACGGAGCCGGAACCACAGCAGCAGGTTACGTTGAAGAATCTATAACACAAGTGAAGAGTGAAAAGTGTAGAGTGAAGAATTTGATTTGTATTGCCGTTTTAAGCATTCAATAGCCAGAACAATGTAACTTAAATTCTTCACTCTACACTTTTTTCTCTTCACTTAAAATCGTAAATAGCTAAATAGTAAATAACATTGTCTCTCGATCTTCAGAATCCTGAACTCCAGAAGGCTCTGCAGTTAATAGAGTTTTCCAACCGTTCCGTGTTCCTCACAGGAAAGGCGGGTACGGGAAAGTCCACGTTCCTGAGACATATTGCATCTACTACCAAGAAAAAGCACGTCATACTCGCACCTACGGGTATTGCAGCTATCAATGCTGGAGGTTCCACGCTGCACAGTTTCTTCAAACTCCCATTTCATCCGCTTCTGCCGAATGATAGTCGTTATTCTGCACGTAACATCCGCAGCACGCTGAAATACAATGGCGAGAAGGTGAAGATGATACGTGAGCTTGAACTTATCATCATTGATGAGATTTCCATGGTACGTGCTGATATCATCGATTTTATCGATAAGGTACTGCGTATCTATTCTCGTAATATGTCACAGCCTTTCGGAGGCAAGCAGCTTATGATGGTGGGGGATGTGTATCAGCTTGAGCCTGTCGTGCGCGATGAGGACCGACAACTTCTGCAACCTTTCTATCCCTCCAGTTTCTTTTTCGATGCGCATGTTTTCCGCGAGAAACAGGTGGTGAGCATAGAGTTGCGCAAGGTATATAGGCAGTCTGATCCTGTCTTTATTGGAATCCTTGACAATATCCGAACCTCACAGGCAACCGACCGTGATCTTTCCATGCTTAATGCAAGGGTTACTTCCGGACAATCAGGATTACTCCAAAGTGACAGTCTTGCTATAACACTTTCCACAACGCGTGATACGGTGGATTTCATCAATACCCAGCATCTTGAGGAACTTCCTGGCGATCCTATCATTCTCAACGGTGCCACAAACGGTGATTTTCCTGAGACAATGATGCCTACACCCATACAGCTTGAACTGAAGGTTGGGGCACAGGTCATCTTTATCAAGAACGATATGGACCACCGTTGGGTAAACGGTACCCTCGGTATTGTCATCGGATTGGATGAGGACGGCACACGAATATATGTTAGGAAAGAATCGGGAGAGGAAGTAGATGTAGAGCGCGACCGTTGGTCGAATGTCAGATATACCTTCAATGAGGTGGAGAAACGCATTGAAGAAGAGGAAATAGGCTCTTACATACAGTTTCCTGTGCGCCTTGCATGGGCTATCACCGTGCATAAGTCGCAGGGACTCACGTTCAATAATGTGAAGATTGACTTTGGGCATGGTGTATTTGCCGGAGGTCAGACCTACGTGGCTCTTTCCCGATGCACTTCGCTTGAGGGTATCGAACTCAATCAGCCTATTCGTCATTCCGATGTCTTCGTGCGCGATGAGGTGAAACGCTTTGCTGCCGGTTATAATGACCAGAGGCTTATCAATCAGGCACTAAAGGAAACGGCAGCCGACAAGCAGTATTACGATGCTATGAAGGCATTCGATAGGGGAGACATGGACGAGGCATTGAAGAATTTCTTCCTCGCCATACACAGCCGCTATGACATAGAAAAGCCTGCTCCCAAGCGACTTCTTCGTCGTAAGCTCAATATCATCAACCTTCTCATGGACGATATAGAGCGCTTGAAAATGGAAGCAGAGACACAGAAACAGAGGCTTATGCAGCTATCTGTGGAATATACCATAATGGGTAAGGAGTGTGAGCGTGAGAAAATGTATGAGGCTGCTATTGCTAATTACAAGAAAGCCCTCGACCTGTATCCTGATGCCCAAGATCCTAAGCGCAGGATTGAGAAGATACAGAAAAAGCTGAAAAAGTAAGCTTATCAGTTTTGACACGTCTGGTTGTGTCTTATTTTGCATATTTGTATGCTGTTTCTATGAAATAACATGAATTTTTCCTCCGTTTCCGTAAAAAGTCCTGAAAAAATTTGGATAGTTAAAAAATAATGCGTACCTTTGCACCGCATTTGAAAATAACGGAGGTTTCTAACCGATGTTTTCGGGGTGTAGCGCAGTTGGTAGCGTTCCTGGTTTGGGACCAGGCTGTCGCAGGTTCGAGTCCTGTCACCCCGACTTTCATTTGAAAACAACATTCCCTAAATCCATTCGGGGTGTAGCGCAGTTGGTAGCGTTCCTGGTTTGGGACCAGGCTGTCGCAGGTTCGAGTCCTGTCACCCCGACGAAAATCCATCAGTTCACAAGACTGATGGATTTTTCGTTTTTTTGTAATAAATCCATTTCTATAAATAACATGAGCTATTCTATATCTTCATCAATGACATAGATGCCGAACAGACCTTTATGATATTTTATTCTGCAGTTATCACCTTCTTTGTATCGGATAGGAGTGGAGAAACTTCTAGGAATTGTTTTGTCAAATTTTGGGATATTTATTTCAATTTTTGTATCCTTCCCGGATTCTGTGAGCTTTATTATCTCTCCATAGGTGTATTTCTGTTCACCACCGCCTATGAAGTTGTTTGCTGCTAAGAATAAAAACAGGAATGTTCCGCAAATAGCAAATAGTACTACCGCCCAGCCAAACATACACCAGAAGAAGCCTTTGTATTCTTTTGCATGTTTCCTTTTGACAATTATAGAGATAATAGCCGATATGATCGCAATGCATATTATTACTGTCATAGAGAAAGAATCTACAGGTAATACAGCATCTCTTGTTAAAGCAAATCCCCATAGTGGTATGAACATAAGAATTATGAGAATAACGCCTGCATACTCCTGAAGCTTCTTTGGCATTTTCATTGCCATTTGAAAATACAGAGAAAATGGATCACTACTAAACCCCTTTGTCCTTACACCATCAAACACTCTTGCAATCCCCTTTGTCCCTTCCTTTACAAAAGGATGGAGATGAGAGGGTAGGATAGGCCTCATCGTGTCTGCCATGCCGTAAGGCACATATATATCGCGAATTATTGTTACCATGTCACTAAATGCCTTTGGGTGCATTTTCTTGAGTGTAGAAGGGAGGAATATGTCAACTTGTGGATCATAAAGGCATGGTGACAAGTCCAGTTCTTCCCAACCTGTGCCTATGGTAGTGACGCCTTCATCAAACTTCACGGTCTTGAGGTCGTATATTTGTTGATATTTCACGTAATCAGGGGCCTCTTCATCATGTGCAAGATATGCCAAGTTCTCAATTCCTGCCTTTACATGAATAGTGTCCATGCAATTGGTTTTGCAATACATGGTCTTGCCATCAGGCAAATACGCATAGTCGTCATCCTGATGACATTCCTGACTCTTGCCATTCGCCGTGTCATAAAGCACACACTTGTCTTCATCAATAAGCAATATCTTTCTATTTTCAAGCAATACGATTTCATCGTGCCATTCAGGAAGAATCACGTTGAATTTCCTGTCAACGACATTCTTCTTATCTGCATTGTCAACAATAGCAAAACCGTCAGAGAAAGCATATTCCTCTATATCATAGTCAAACTCGTATTTCTCGTTTGTAGAGAGGTTTATTGCACCGCACAGTTCGTCACCGGAAAAGCTAACGATGTGGTCATCAAGCATATTGATTACATTATCACCTAAAGGCATGATAAACGCATTCTTATGATTGATGATACCGCTTTTACCGTTTTTCTCAACGATAATAACACCATTTAACTCATCTGCACTGTCATATTCAAACGGAATAACGACCTCTCCTGTCGTGTTGATAGTACCCCATTTGCCATCTTTCTGAATCCAAGCGCATGGTGTGCCGAAGCAATACTCAGCATTTATGAATTCGAGGGCATCATCATAAATAAGAGGTATGATTTCCTTACCCTTATAGTCGATGTATCCCCACTTTTCCTCTGTGCACACGGCTATTCTGTCATTGCAGGGACAATAAATATTGTCGTACTTCGGATCTACGATTATCCTTCCCTTTGCATCCGCCAATCCCCATTTGCCATCTCTGCAAACGCAAATAGGAGTTTTAGCGTCTGTGAAATTTATACCGTC
The DNA here is from genome assembly GCA_902779665.1 of uncultured Prevotellaceae bacterium. Taxonomy (GTDB): domain Bacteria; phylum Bacteroidota; class Bacteroidia; order Bacteroidales; family Bacteroidaceae; genus Prevotella. Next base: position 41,492 of record CACZCN010000024.1, read on the forward strand.
ATAAACAGCGAACAGCACAATCCTGTCCATTGCATCTTTCAAGCCAACCTTGCCGTTCTCTACAAAAATATGATAGTCAGTTTTAGTCATTATAGTTGATGATTTTAGAATTACCGCACAAAGGTAATAATAATTTGTCAAACCTCAAAATATCTGTCGAAGTACTTGGCTGTTTTGAATATTTTGAGTAATTTTGCCACTTGTAAATATTATAAAACTAATGAGAACAACATTTTTAGAAAGACTATATAAGGTATCTGCATGGATGGCGGCGCATATCACGCTGCTTGTTGTCGGTGTGGCAGCATTGGCATTGTTCGTGCCGATGTCATTCTCATGGATAGCAACTTCTGCGGTTACACCGATGCTGGGCGTCGTGATGTTCGGTATGGGATTGACCCTGAAGCCATCCGACTTCAAACCTGTAATGATGCATCCGAAGGATATCCTCGTGGGCGAGCTGGCTCAGTTCCTGGTAATGCCATCCGTTGCGTGGTGCCTGTGTCGTTTGCTCAATCTGCCTTCTGAACTTGCTCTTGGCGTGATACTCGTTGGATGCTGCCCTGGAGGAACGGCAAGCAACGTGATATGCTATCTTGCAAAGGGCGACATTGCGCTGAGCGTTGCCATGACGGGAGTCTCTACGCTCCTTGCCCCGATTGTTACCCCCGCCCTTGTGCTCCTCCTTGCTGGAAAGGAAGTCAACGTTGATGTCATGGGAATGTTCATTAGCATCGTACAGGTTGTCATCGTGCCTATCATCCTCGGCTTCGTGGTGAGTCATTACTTCGGGAAGTTCACGGAGAAGATAACTCCTCTGCTGCCAATGGTATCAACCGTAGCTATCGCCCTCATCATCGGTATCATAGTGAGCCATAACGCGCAGAGCATCATGTCATGCAGTCTGGTAGTTGCCGTAGTCGTGATCCTGCACAACGTGCTTGGCTTAGCCCTCGGCTATGGTGTGGGGAAGGTGCTAGGTATCGATTTCCCGAAACGCACGGCAATAGCCATCGAGGTGGGGATGCAGAACTCTGGTCTTGCCACTTCGCTTGCAGCCACCCATTTCGCTATGTTCCCTATGGCAACGGTCCCTGGTGCCATCTTCTCCGTATGGCATAACTTCTCAGGAAGTATCGCTGCACAGGTATTCCGAAAATTCAATAAGGGATAGTTAGGGTGTGTGTATATTTAGTTAAATATTAACTTTAACTTTCTTGATTTATTATTCAAACGCAGAGACGCAAAGTCGCAGAGCTATTTAAATAGGTTCTTCAAGAAGTTGATAAAACCGCCCTTTGGCCTCTCCTTTACATAAGGACGGAGATAAGAGGGTAGGACAGACTTCATTGTTTCTACCATGCCATTAGGAACATACACGTTGCGTATCATTGTTATCATTCTGCTGAATGCCTCTGCATTTACGGTCTTGAGCGTAGAAGGGAGGTAAATATCCACTTGGGGCGTATATGTGCTTTTGGCCGAACATATTTCTTCCCAGCCTGTACCTATTGTAGTGACTCCTTCCATGAACTCCAAGGTCTCTAAATTATATGCTCTCTGGTATCTTATTCTGTTATTGTTTGCTGAACAAGTAGCAAGGTATGCCATATTCTCTATTCCTGGCCTTATGCAAAGATGTTCACACAGAATTTTCAAAAAAATGGTTTTGCCATCGGGGAAATACACAAAAGTGTCATCCTGCTGGCATTCCTCACTCTTGCCACTTGCACAGTCATAAAGAAAACATTCATTGGGGTCTATAACCACAGCCTTCCCATTCTCAAGCATATCCATATCCTCATGCCATTCAGGAAGAAGCAGGTTGAACTCTTTATCTACGATATTATCCTCACCCTTATCATTGAATGCAATAGTATAATCACCATAGAATTCCTCTACACCAAAATCAAATTCATACTTTTTATTGGTTGCGAGATTCATCGCACCATACTTTGATTCATAGGTAATCTCTATGATATCATCATCAATGAAACAGAGGTCATCATCCACAAATGGAATGATAAATTCATTCTTGTGATTGATGATTCCGCATTTATCGCCTTTCTCAACGACAATCCTTCCCTTACATCCTCTTGCCCAATCATATTCAAATGGGATTACGACCTCACCTTTCGTATTGATAGTACCCCATTTCCCTTCCTTCTGTACCAAGGCGCATGATGTGCCGAAGCAATACTCTGCATCAATGAATCCTTCCGCAAAATCGTAAATCGGTGGAACTATCTCTTGTCCTTTATAGTCAATGAATCCCCATTTGTCGTTAATGCGTACTGCCATGCTTCCATTGCATGGAGTGGACATGTATTCGTATTTTGCATCAGCTATAGTCCATCCTTGTATGTCAGTAAGTCCCCATTTGCCGTCCTTGCAAACACATACAGGCGTATCGGTATCTGTAAAAACAATACCGTCATACACAGCAAACAGCACAACCCTGTCCGTTGCATCCTTCAAGCCAACTTTGCCGTTCTCAACAAAAATATGATAGTCAGTTTTAGCCATAGTCTTTGATTTGTTCGAATTTTAATGCAAAGATAGTCATTATTTTTGAAAACAAGAAATAACGCACACCAAAACTGCATAGTGGGTGTGTATGTTTTTAGTTAAATATTAACTTAAACTTTCTTGATTTAACGTCAGTTCGATGAAAATATAACGCTTGCGCTTTGCTTTAAAACATTAATTAAGACGTGACTTGCTTTAGCTTGATGAGCTTTGCGAATAATTAATACATTAATTAGGACAAAAAATATGAGAAATTAAGCCGTAAGGCTCATTAATGTCATAGATTAATGTTTGATTAATGTCCAAATTAATGTTATGCGACAGCTAAAAGTGATTTCGTCGAACTCACGTTGATTTAATAATCAAACGCAGATTAGTTATTAATCATTTAATTCATATATCAGCATCATTTTTCCTATATCTAACTTAACGTGAGTTCGACGACTTGCTTCAGCTTGGTGAGCTTTGCGAACAATTCAAGACTGCGAGGGCTGAACGTCGAAGAGGTCGGCGGCCGAAGGGAAAGCGACACCTAATAGGGCAGTTCGTAAGGGCTGTTATTCGAAAGATGCGTGATTAAGGGAGCGCTGTAAGTGCGACACCTGAAGACTTTAGGTGTCGGTCCTACAGACCTCATCCCCCTATATCGACAAATATAACAGCCCTAACGGACTGCCCTTTTAGGCATCGCTCCTTCAGAGCTCTTTCAACCACATGATAGTCAACAATATACAACTGAATAAATTGTTCGCAAAGGCTCACCAAGCTGAAGCAAGTCGTCGAACTCACGTTATCTACAAAGGCCAGACTTCCATCACGGAAGTCTCCATTCTGTGTGACAGAATAAAATACTCCCTTAATGGTATCATTATCTGATTTTCGTAAGATTAATCCCAAATACTCGTTTTCTTCGCTAGTGTCATTTATCCAAACCTCATGTTCCCACGTTCCTATATAGTCTTGTGGCTTTGGCGTATAGTTTTGAATAACAGCCTTTTGGCAAGATGCTAATACTATGGATATAAGAAATATAACAAGGTATTTATTCATGATTTACCCGATTTTCACGTTAATTAATAGCATAAAAAAGGGAAATATGTTATTTTTTGTCCATTTTTTCAAAGAAAAATATTATCTTTGCATCTGCATTTTTAAAGCAGTTCTCGAAGAGAAAGGAAAAATCCTGCAAATGGTTTTCTAAGCGACATGGAGCAAAAGATGGAACTGATAGTAAATGGAATTTGAACCAATTTTCGGGAACGTTTTCGTTAAGCCAAAAGAGCATTGACAAGCTTGCTTAGTCATTGCCTTGGCGAGAAAAGGTAGGATGAAATCCAACGTTTTCGTTAAGCCAAAAGAGCATTGACAAGCTTGCTTAGTCATTGCCTTGGCGAGAAAAGGTAGGATAAGATCCAACCATTCTGCTAAACCATATACATCGATATAATCCCAAAACAACAAAGAAATGACTTACAAGAAATCTGTTCTATTAACCGGTTGTGCTCTCTTTGCATTGGCAATTCAGGCACAGGTAACTATCGACATCGATACCCAGCAGCGAGGACCGAAGGTTAGTCCGATGCTCTATGGAATCTTCTATGAAGATATCAACCACGCAGCCGACGGCGGCATCTATGCCGAGTTGATACGCAACCGCTCGCCCTGCCGATATGCAGGGATGGACGACCGATGCTACCGCTCCTTCTCTGTTGTCGGCAAAACTCATACAACCCTCTACAAAGACACCGTTGCTCAACAGCGTGCAGCATAATGCCTTGGAACTGACTGTCAAGGCCTCAAAGGAATCTCCCGTACGCTTGGTGAATGAGGGCTTCTGGGGGATTAATGCCGTGCAAGGGCGCAGCTATCATCTCACATTCTGGGCAAAAGCCTTGAAATATCAGGGTAACGTGAAGGCTATGCTCTACTCGCATGACGGCTCACAGATATATGCCGAGACTATGGTAAGCAGTCTTTCTTCCTCTAATTCAAAGGGTTGGAAGAAGTATGAGGCTACGCTCACAGCTGATGGCAATGATCCTAAGGCACGGTTTGCGCTGGTCTTCGATGGCGTGGGACAGGTACAGCTTGACATGGTGAGCCTTTTCCCTCCAACCTTCAAGAATCGCGAAAACGGCATGCGTCCCGATCTTGCAAATATGCTGTGGCAGATGCATCCTAAGTTCATGCGCTTCCCCGGCGGATGCTTTGTAGAGGGACAGGAGAGTCCGGATAACGCCTTCCGATGGGAGCGCACCATAGGACCGATAGAAGAACGTGAAGGGCATTGGAACGTGAACTGGGGATACCGCACAACTGACGGACTCGGTTATCACGAATATCTGCAACTGGCAGAGGACCTGAACGCCAAGCCGCTCTATGTAGTAAACGTAGGACTATGGCACGGCGGTATGACTCCATACGACAACATACAGCCGTGGATTGACGAATGTATGAATGCCTTGGAGTATGCCAATGGTCCCGTCACTTCGAAATATGGTGCCTTACGCGCCAAGAACGGGCACCCTGAACCATTCGGAATAGAATATATAGAGGTGGGAAACGAGAACAACCAGCCTGATCCCAATCAGCAGAGTGACCACTACTATGAGCGTTATGAGCAGTTCTATAAAGCCATACGTGAAAAGTACCCTGAGATGAAAATCATAGGAAACGTGGTCGCATGGGGCGATGACAACCCGAAGTGGAACAGCAAGCTGCCTGTGGATCTGCTTGACGAGCATTACTATCGCTCACCTGACTGGTTCGCTGCCGCTTTCCATAAATACGACAGCTATGACCGTCAAGG
>CACZCN010000025.1:0-72611 GCA_902779665.1 uncultured Prevotellaceae bacterium
ATCACGCATCTATAGAATAACAGCCCTTACGGACTGCCCTATTAGGTGTCGGGCTTTCAGCCCTCGCAGTCTTGAATTGTTCGCAAAGCTCACCAAGCTGAAGCAAGTCGTCGAACTCACGTAATCTTACCAATCTTCAACCAATAAAACAAATTGAAAACTATTGGAAAAAGATTGCGTAGATTGGGAACTTGCTTTGGTTTGTTGAGCCTTGCGAAAAATCATTGTCAGTTAAAGCACCAGAGGTGCGTCTATATTGAAATTCGCCGAACTGACGTTTTATTAATAAGGTATGCCAACGTTTTCTCTCTAAAAAGGAAAAAGCGTAAGTCCTAAAAAAGACCTACGCTTTTAAGGGTGGAGGGTGGGGCTCGAACCCACGACATTCAGAACCACAATCTGACGCTCTAACCAACTGAACTACATCCACCATTTGGTTATATTTGCTATTGATTTCTCAATTGCGAGTGCAAAGGTAGTAATTATTTCCGAGAATCAAGAATGATATGATGAGATTTTTTCTGCCTTTTTCTTTGAATTGATTTATATCAAGCAAAGAAACTGAATCAATCCATCCTATCACGATAATCCTCGTATGAATACTCACGAAGGGTGACAAGTTCATTATCCTCACGCAACAGACAGATAGCAGGATGACTAATACCGTTGAACGTGCACGTCTTTACCGTGGTATAGTGAAGCATGTCCTCGAAGATGATGGTCTCACCTATCTGAAGCTCGTGATCAAAACGCCATGCAGACATCCAGTCACCAGAGAGACAGCTGTTACCACCAAGGCGGTAGAGGAGGCTTCTCCCCCCGCAAGCACATACTCCGATGTTATCAACATCGGACTTCCCAACCGTAGGGAGGGAGCCGCTAACGCCATCAAGGGCGGGCTCGACATACTCCACAGTTTCTGCTCCACGAACAGCAGGATGATAAGGCATTTCGAGACAGTCGGGCATGTGGCAAGTGAAACTGACATCAAGAATAGCCGTACGAATGCCATGATTCTCGACTATATCAACAACATGAGATACTAAAGGACCTGTCTGCCAACCAAAGGCAGAACCAGGCTCAAGAATAACCTTGAGGTTAGGATAACGCTTGCGGAAATCCTTCAGGATAGAGACAAGTAGCTCCACATCATAATCCGCACGAGTCATAAGATGTCCGCCACCGAAGTTTATCCATTCAAGCTGCGGAAACCACTTACTAAATTTCTCCTCTATATGAACGAGAGTACGTTGGAACACATCCGAACCGCTCTCACAATGACAATGGCAATGAAAGCCCGTTATATCCTCAGGAAGCGTCTCTGGAAGGTCTTCTGCAAGAACGCCAAAACGCGTTCCAGGAGCACAAGGGTTATAGATATCCGTACCAACCTCGGAATACTCAGGATTAACACGTACGCCAAGCTTTATAGCCGAATTAGCAGCCTTTGCACGATTATGATAACGCTCATACTGCGAAAGAGAGTTGAAGGTGAGATGACTCGACATCCGCGCAATATCATCTATCTCATAATCGGTATATGCAGGAGAGAATGTATGTGCAGGAGCACCAAACTCCTCATACGCCAAGCGAGCCTCAGAGAGACTTGAAGCCGTTGTGCTTGAGATATACTCACGGAAGATCGGAAAGGTCTTCCAAAGGGCATACGCCTTGAAAGCAAGTATTATCTCAACGCCAGAGCGCTCTGCCACATCACGGATGAGTGCAAGGTTTCTGCGCAGACGTTTCTCTTCCAGCACGTATGCCGGACGGGTAAGTTCCTCGTATGTTTCAGGATTAACTTTCATTTCTTCAACTTTCGCATAGCTCAAGTGAAAAGTGAAGAGTGAAAAATTTAAGTTTGTATTGCAGTTTATAGTCGATAATAAAATTATCGCAATAAAAGGTAATTCAAATTTTTCACTCTTCACTCTTCACTTTTCACTTCTGGTAAAGTCTTATTGCAGCCTCAAGGGCTACGGTCATCATATTCTTAAAAGAGTTCTGACGCTCGTCAGAGGTCAGTTCACGCTTATTCACGAATGAATCGCTGATAGTAAGCAGACAAGCGGCATTCTTGCCAAGGACATTGGCATTATGGAAGAGGGCAAAAGCCTCCATCTCTACGCAGTCGCACTTGGTACGTGCCTTAATATCCTGCCATGACTCCTTTGTATAGAACACATCAGAGGAATGAACACGCGCAAGCTTGCACTCAATATCTGCATCCTTTGCAGCCTGAATAATAACATCATTCACACTCTTACTCGGAATGATTGTATCCTTGTCATATCCGCTCAAAGTTTTGGCAAACGAAGACTCGCTATAAGCCTCCTTTGCAAGAACAACGTCGAGAACGTCAAGCTGGGCAGAATAGCTTCCAGCCGAACCTATACGGATGATATTCTCTACGCCATAGAAAGAGAACAGCTCCCAAGAATAGATACCGATGCTCGGCATACCCATGCCAGAAGCCATTACGCTCACAGGAACGCCCTTATAGGCGCCTGTATAACCATATATATTGCGAACGTCAGTTACGAGTTCTGCATTCTCAAGAAATGTATCAGCCAGGAGCTTGGCACGAAGCGGATCACCCGGCATAAGAACGGTCTTTGCGAAAGCACCATCCTTGGCATTAATGTGTGGTGTCATAGAAAACAGTTTTAATGATTATTATTGAGTGCAAAGATAGTGATTTTTTCCGTAAAAACAAGGATTTGTCTCTTTTTTATTGAAAAAGTGAAGAGGACAAGAGATCAGCAACAACATAGCTACTGCCTCCTACGAAGATGAAATCAGCATCAGAGGCATCTTCCTTTGCCTTTGCATAAGCCTCCACGACAGAAGGAAAGCCCTCACCCGTGAGATCATGCTCTGTGGCCAACGCAACAACCTTTTCCACAGGTATAGCCCTATGCGTAGAAGCCTGACAGAAATAATAGCAAGCATCTTTTGGTAAGAGTGCAAGAACAGAATTGATATCCTTGTCGTCAACCATTCCAAAGACTATGCGAAGCCTTGTTTCAGGATTCTGCGCTTTCTTCTCCTCATACACCTTATATATATGTGGTGCAAGAAATTCCCATCCCGCAAGATTATGACCTGTATCACATATAACAAGAGGCGTTTCCGAAAGGGTTTCCCAACGACCACGAAGACCTGTTAGGTCACAGACGCGGCCACAGCCCTCTAGTATAGGCTTTTCATCAGAGAGAATACCAAGACGGATAAGTTCATGGGCAGCCGTTAGAATCGTCTGGAGATTACGCTCCTGACACGCTCCTTTAAGCTGGAATTCGGGAACAGAATACTGCCCTACCCTATCCTGCGCAAGTATCAGTTCTGCATTCATTTCCTCTGCTTTCTTACGGAATACAGGAAGAGTTTCAGGCAAATATTCTCCTATTACCACAGGAGTCTTAGGCTTGATGATTCCAGCCTTCTCTCCAGCTATTTTTGCAAGGGTATCACCAAGAAAACCTGTATGGTCAAATGAGATGTTTGTGATAACCGACAAGACAGGAGAAATGATATTTGTACAATCAAGACGACCGCCAAGTCCCACCTCAACAACGGCTATATCTACGTGTTTTTCAGCAAAATAACGGAAAGCCATAGCCGTAACGATTTCAAAGAAAGAAGGATGAAGCGGTTCAAAGAAATCCTTGTTATCACGCACGAAATCAACGACATACTCATGACTTATAGGCTCTCCATTCACGCGGATTCGCTCAGAGAAATCCACAAGATGCGGAGAGGTATATAATCCTACAAGATAACCCGCACTCTGGAGTATAGCCGCAAGGGTATGTGAGGTAGACCCCTTACCATTAGTTCCAGCCACATGGATGGTTTTGTAAAGGGTATGCGGATTGCCGAAATGATTATCAAGGGCTATGGTATTCTCCAAGCCCTCCTTATACGCAGAAGCACCCACTCGCTCAAAAACGGGGGTGCTTGTGTATAGATATTCTAATGTTTCTGAATAGTTCATATTAAAAGCGGCCTCTCCCCCCGCTCCTGACACATACTCCGATGTTATCAACATCGGACTTCCCCCGTAGGGAGGGAGCCGGAAGGCGATAAATTAGCCCTTATTTCTTATTAGAAATAATTTTTGAATCTGTCGAAGATTGACTTCTTCGTCTGCTTGTCACCCTGGAAGTTCTCACTCTCGCGAAGAGCCTCGATAGCCTTGCGCTCATCCTTGTTGAGAGTCTTAGGAACGTATATGCTGACGTTGATGAGAATATCACCTGTGCCATAGCCGTAGCCGGAAACAGCAGGAAGTCCCTTACCACGAAGTCGCATTACCGTACCAGGCTGAGTACCTGGCTGTATCGTTACCTTTGCCTGATGTCCATCAACCGTAGGAACAAGAACCTCGCCACCGAGAGCGGCTGTAGGGAAGTCGAGCAAGAGATTGTAAATCAAGTCATTACCATCACGAACAAACACATCGTTCTGCTCTTCTGTGATGAACACCTGAATATCTCCGTTCACGCCATTGTGCTTGCCGGCATTTCCTTTGCCTGCAACATTCACAACCATACCGTCCTGAACGCCAGCAGGTATGTTTACCTCAACTACTTCCTCGCCAAGGACAACACCCTCGCCGTTACATTTCTTACACTTATTCTTTATTACAGTACCCTCGCCACCACAGGTAGGACAAGGACTCTGTGTCTGCATCATTCCAAAGATGCTCTGCTTTGAGCGAACCACATAGCCAGAACCGTGACATGTGCTACAAGTCTCTGTTCCGCTACCAGCCTCTGCTCCAGAGCCGTGACAGCAATCACAGGTAACGTATTTACGAACCTTGAACTTTTTCGTAACACCTGTTGAAATCTCCTGAAGGGTAAGCTTCACCTTCAGGCGAAGGTCTGCTCCACGATGCTGCTGACGACCGCCACCTCTGCCGAAGCCGCCGAAACCACCTCCGAAGCCGCTATGACCTCCGAAGATGTCGCCGAATGCTGAGAAGATGTCATCCATAGAGAATCCACCTCCGAAGCCGCCAAAACCACCGTCTCCGCCAAAGCCGTTAGGACCGTTGAAGCCGAACTGGTCATATTGCTGACGCTTCTGCTCATCAGAAAGCACAGCATACGCCTCAGCAGCCTCCTTGAACTTCTCCTCAGCCTCCTTATTGCCAGGATTCTTGTCAGGATGGTACTTGATAGCCAACTTACGGTAGGCTTTCTTTATCTCTGCTGCGCTTGCCGACTTATCAACGCCAAGCACCTCGTAATAGTCTCTTTTTGCCATAATTCCCTCTTTCTTTTATTATTGTCCCACAGCTACCTGTGCGTGACGTATTACCTTATCATTGAGCATGTAACCGGTCTTTGTGCAATCGATAACCTTACCCTTCATCTCATCACCAAGTCCCGGAACAAGTGCGATAGCCTCATGGAAATCTACGTTGAAGTCTGCGCCCTCAGTCTCGATTTTCTTCACGCCAAGTTTCTCAAGTGTAGAAACAAACTTATTAAAAATAAGCTGCATACCCTCACGGATAGCGTTAGGGTCTTCGGTCTTGTCGGCAAGAGCACGCTCAAAATCGTCGAGCACAGGCAGAATCTCCTTGATAGTCTTCTCACCGCCACCGAGGATTAGCTCAGCCTTCTCCTTGATAGTACGCTTACGGTAGTTCTCAAACTCAGCCTGCTTGTAGAGCATCTCCTTCTTGAGTTCCTCAACCTGATTCTGGAGTTCTGCCAAAGGGTCAGCAGGTGCTGACTCTTCGTCAGTCTTAGCCTCTTCTTCTGTGACATTTGTGTCAGTCGCAGCCTCAGCGTTAACGTTCTCTTCAGACTCAGGAGCCTTTGTTTCCTGCTCATTCTCAGCCTTTTTCAGCAGTTCTTCTATGTTTATTTCCTTTTCTTCCATTATTAATTTGATTTATAATTTACCACTAATTAACAAATGCCGTGCCAAAAGCCCCAAATCCGAAAGGAAGGCTTCTCAAACTAGTAAAAACACACATTTCCACCCAACAAAAAAAACTATTGCTGTCCGGTAAAAACAAAAACCAGAAAAAAACATTTATGTTCAAAAAGGCTTGCAGCCTTCATAATGTATTGCTTGTCTGAAAGCCTTTGTAAGCCTTTGGGGCTTCCAGTCTTTCATCCAACCAATCCATTCCCCTCTGCGAGGGTTGGAATACCTTAATGTCTTGCCGTAGGCCTGATATGTGGATTTGTTTTTTCGGGAAGCCCAAGGGCTTACCAGAAAAATAAATACGCATAGCAGCAAGAGGCGAGGAACGAGACTCTAAGACATTAAGAGGTTTTTATTGTTTTTGTGTTATTCATAGGCTTACAAAGATTCAATTTCTTGATGGAAGGTAAGTTACAGAGGTTTATCGGACAGTAATAAAAAAAACATAAATGAACATCTATCCGTCAAACCGCTATTATATAGCACAAAAACCGTTATTTCTCCGTCTTAAGTCCGTAGATACTCCATCGATACTCCATCGATACTCCATCGATGGTCCATCGTTTCGATGGAGTATCGATGGACAAACGATGGAGGACTGATGGAGGATCTTAGGAGGAAGGGCTAAAGAAAAGCCAAGAAAGAGATAGTTTCAAAAGAAGAATTTTACAAATACATTTGGAGTTATTAAAAAGATTGCGTAATTTTGCATACAACAAACGAAAATATATGAGAAAGTTATTATACACAATATCATTAACGGCATTCCTGTTCTTCTTTTCCAATCTTGCATCAGCACAGACAATCAACAACTCTGCTGATTTGGAGAAGTTTTACAAGGCATACTTTAATAACATACAGTCAAGAGATGCTCTTGTCAAAATCTTTTGTACGGATTCATTATATCAAGTATGGAAAGAGTCAGAAACGGATGAACCTTTTGTTCGTATCTATTGCAACTCGTATAGAGGCGTTTCAATCCGCCGTATTCCAAAGGTAAATCAATATCACGTCACATTTGGTTCCTGGCATGAGTTCATAGGGTCTTTCCTTCCAACGGCAAGCGTGGAAATTTATGTAGATAATAATGGAAAAATTTTCAAGGCAGAACCATCAGTCGTTTCGATTTCCACTTCAGATTTAAATGGAACAAAGTGGATATCAGAAGCAGGCTATAAGACTAAATCGAAGGAATATAAAGAATTTACCCAAGATAAATATATCTGGCACTATGAGGGAGGTACTCACACTTTTCCTTACTACCTGTCAAAGACCATAGCTGGCTTTTTTGACCACTCTAAGGTTGGTACAGGAACAAAAGGATATTATTTAATTATGTACAAAGGTGGAGGGAGTGGAAAAGACTATTACGACATTATCTATTTCAATAAAGAAGCAGGGGTGATGATTGCCAAACCCAAAGGTGGATATGAGAATTACTACATAATGAAGGACAAAGATACCGATGTGGAATTCTTCAAGTCAAGGGAATTTCCAGTAAATTGACCGAAATATAGTCAATGGTGATTTCAAAGAAATCAAGTCTTTTGTTCGATAAGTGTTCGTTCATCCTTCGCTCTGGCTCCGTTCTATGGACTATAGAATGAACGGACTTACAACGATTTGCAACGGACCTATAACGGACCTACAAAGGAATCACTTCTCATTCCTATGGTCGATAAACTCGTAGTCCTTGAATTTCTCTTTTGGAAAGACGAAATTGCTGTCGGCTATCTTTCCGCTACGGAAATTTGATATTTGAACAGTAGTGCGAAGAAGAGCTAATTTGATAGTCAGGCTCACAGGATGCAAGTTATCCTTGCGCACCCTTGCCGTAACCGACCTTATGCCGAAGAGACTCGGATTCTTGACCTTTGCCGTTACAAGATAGAAATCGCCTTCCGTAACATAGGAGTAATCGAAATTCTTGACGTCATACTTGAACTTGGAAAGGTACTTGTCCTTGTTGTCATCATCAAAACGGTAGATATTCACCTGTTTCTTCTTTTTGTCAACCATATAGGCGGTTATTCCGTCTTCCCAAGCCATGTATCGGGCCTCGGAATAATGCAGTTTCTTGCCCTTATAAACGATGTTTCCCTCGGTTCTGTAAAGACCTATGATATTGACCTTATACGACAGAGCCGAGCCTTGAGGACCGAAGACGAGATTATACACCTTATTAAAAAGTTCGGTTGCCGTCATAGTGCCAGACTTTGGATTAGCATCCTTCGCCTCAACAGCAAGGCAAAAGAGCAAGAAGAAATACGAAATTATGAATGATTTATACCGCATAATGTGCAAAAATAGTCATTTTTACCGATTTCGGCAATCTGTATCTGTTAAATAATATTAATAATATTATAACATGACCGATATGTGGCGGAAAAACTCTACCTTTGCACAAAGTTTTTTAGTTAAACCAAAGATTATTATAGACAAAATGAACAAAAAGTGCATGACACTTATTGTCTCTGCCCTTGTTTCGCTTGTTACGCCGAACATCTCATACGCGCAAGGAAACAGAGCAGCATCTGTCGGTAATATGGATCTCGACCTCAAGAAAGCTATAGAGATAGCACTTGCAGAGAATCCGACGATAAAAGTAGCCGACAAAGACATTCAATTAAAAGAGATTGCCGATAAGGAAGCATGGCAGGCACTTCTGCCTTCTGTAAGTGCAAGTCTTTCACTCTCGCACAGTATTCAGGTGGCTGCAATCAAGACAGCTATGGGAGAATTCAAGATGGGTTCTGATGGTACTACGACCGCTACTGGTGGTCTTACTATGACTTTGCCTATCTATGCCCCTGCAGTTTATCAGAACATGAAACTGACCAAGGAGGACATCCTTCTTGCTCAGGAAAAGGCTCGTTCCTCACGCCTTGACCTCATCAATCAGGTTACAAAGGCATACTACGCAGCCCTTCTCTCAAAGGACAGCCGTGACGTAATCCAGCGCAGCTACAATGTTGCCAAGGAGAACTACGAGGTTGTTGACAAGAAATTCCAAGTCGGCAAGGTGAGCGAATACGACAAGATTACAGCAGAGGTTCAGATGCGCTCTATGGGTTCAAGCGTGACAAGTGCTGAGACAGGCCTCAACCTCGCGCTTCTTCGTCTGAAGGTTCTCATGGGCGTAACAACCAATATTGACATAAACATCAAGGACTCTCTCAAGGCATACGAGAAGAATCTTACACTTGCCAAGGCAGAAGTCAACGAGAATGAGCTTTCAAACAACACCTCAGTTCGTCAGCTTGACATGAACCAGAACATGCTTGAGCGTTCAAACAAACTGCTCAAGACAAACTTCCTTCCTACAGTCGGTATGCAGCTTCAGGGCTCTTACACATCATACTCTAACGAGAATTGGAATGTGTTCAAATATAGGTATTCTCCAAGTTCAACACTTGCCCTTTCCGTTACAGTTCCTATCTTCCAGGCAAGCAACTGGACGAAGCTGAAGAGTAACAAGGTCCAGATAGAGAAGTTGGCAGATACACGCACAAACACTATACGTCAGCTTTCAATGGCAGCACAGAGCTATCGTCAGAACATGCTCACGACTATCTCCAAGCTGGAGTCAGATCGCGAGGCTGTGAAGAAGGCAGACAAGGCAGTTACAATATCAGCCAAGAGATACGATGTAGGTCGTGGCACTATTCTTGAGCTCAACCAGAGCGAGACAGCTCTCACACAGGCAGAGTTGACTTATCGCCAGAGCATCTATGACTATCTCACAAACAAGGCAGATCTTGACTATACTTTAGGAAGAGAGTAAACTGAAAGTTGACAATTATTCGCTGAAGCTCATCAAGCCAAAGCAAGAGACAATTGAGAATAGAAAATTATATAATATGAAATTCAAATATATCATACCGATTTTTGCAGCAGCATTTGTCTGCTCATGCGGAGAAAAGAAAGATGATAAGAAAGCAGCCGATATGGCTGTTGAAGTTAAGCTCGCAACAGTAAAGAGCGAGAGTATTGCCCAGACAGAGGAATACACAGCAACAGTAGAGAGTGACCTGAAGAACAACATCTCTCCTAACATGGCTTACCGTATCGAGAGAATTCTCGTTGACGTAGGCGATCAGGTTAGCAAGGGACAGTTGCTCGTTCAGCTCGACGCTTCAAGCCTCAATCAGTTGAAGCTTCAGATTGACAACCAGAAGGTAGAGTTCAACCGCACAAGTGAGCTTTACAAGGTAGGTGGTGCGTCAAAGGCAGAGTATGACAATGCCAAGATGCAGATCGAGGTTATGGAGTCACAGTACAACCAGATGTCACGCAACACCCAGCTTTATGCACCTATGAGCGGTGTGGTAACAGCACGTAACTATGACAACGGCGATATGTATGGTGGCGCTCCTATCCTCACAATCGAGAAGACAAACCCAGTAAAGGTTGTGATGAACGTATCTGAGATACACTACAAGGATGTTAAGAAGGGACAGTCAGTAAACCTTACACTTGACTCATACGAGGGCGAGACCTTCACAGGTAAGATTACAACAGTTTCTCCTTCTATCGACATAGCTACACATACCTTCCCAGTTGAGGTTACTATCAACAACCCAAAGCAGAAGGTACGTCCGGGTATGTTCGCCCGCGTGACCGTGAACTACGGCAACCAGAACCACGTACTTGTTCCAGACCTCTCTCTCGTAAAGCAGATTGGTGCCGGCGACCGTTACGTGTATGTCTATAATCCAAGCACAAGCACAGTTTCATATAATAAGGTTGTGCTCGGCAAGCATATCGGCACAAGCTATGAGATTCTCTCAGGTGTAGAGGACGGTCAGCAGGTAGTAGTAGCAGGTCAGGCTCGTCTTGCTGAAGGCAAGAAAGTTAAGGTGGTAAAATAGAGGTGGCCTCTCCCCCCGCCCTCCCCCGTAGGGAGGGAGCCGGAGTAATCAAAAGCAAATCGTAAAAAAATCAGAAAGCCTTTCACCTTCCGGTTCCCTCCCTACGGGGGAGGGCGGAGGGAGAGGCCGTAATTAAAATTTATATGACATTATACGAAGGCGCGGTCAAACGACCGATTATGACAAGCCTCTGCTTTGCGGCAGTCATCATTTTCGGTATCTTCTCCCTGATAAAGCTCCCTATCGACCTTTATCCGGATATTGATACCAACACGATCATGGTCATGACGTACTACAACGGTGCGTCGGCTAATGATATTGAGAATAACGTTACACGCCCGCTTGAGAACACCTTGAACTCAGTGGAGCATCTGAAGCATATCACAAGTAACTCTCGTGAGAACGTATCTGTAATAACACTTCAGTTCGAGTACGGATATGATATTGATGCGTTGACAAACAACGTGCGAGACAAACTTGACATGGTATCCAACTCGCTTCCTGACGAGGCGCAGAAGCCTGTCCTGTTCAAGTTCTCTACCGATATGATTCCTATCATGATGCTCTCTGTGCAGGCAAAGGAATCACAGCAGGCTCTCTATAAGATTCTGGATGATGGTGTGGCTAACCCATTGGCACGTATCGATGGTGTAGGTTCTGTAAGTATCTCTGGTGCTCCTGAGCGTGAGATTAACATCTACCTCGACCCTCGCAAGATGGAGGCTTACGGTCTCTCTCCTTTGCAGGTCAGCTCTGCCATCAGCGCAGAGAACCGCAATATCACCAACGGTACGGTGGATGTAGGTACACAGACATTTACCGTCCGCGTAGAGGGTGAGTTCAGCGACCCAAGTGAGATGAACAACGTTATCGTGGGCTCTCACAATGGCGTAAACGTATATCTGAAGGATGTGGCACGTATTGTGGATAACCTTCAGGAGCGTTCTCAGAAGACATTCACCAATGGTGTTCAGGGTGCTATGATTATCGTTCAGAAGCAGTCAGGTGCCAACTCTGTGGCTATCTCTGATGCTGTGATGCAGAAGATTCCTGAACTGCAGAAGAACCTTCCGCCAGACGTTAAGCTGGGTATCATCGTTAATACCTCAGACAACATTCTGAATACTATCGGTTCCCTTGAGGAAACCATAGCCTACGCTATGCTCTTCGTGGCTCTTGTGGTATTCATATTCCTCGGCAGATGGCGTGCTACAATGATTATCGTCATCACCATCCCAATGTCTCTGATAGCGTCGTTCATATATCTGTATGCAACGGGCGGTTCGCTCAACATGATTTCCCTGTCATGTCTCTCAATCGCTATCGGTAACGTGGTGGATGATGCCATCGTAGTGCTTGAGAACGTGACGACGCATATCGAGCGAGGCTCTTCTCCAAAACAGGCTGCCGTTCATGCCACACAGGAGGTTGCTATCTCAGTTGTCGCTTCTACATTGACCATGATAGCCGTGTTCTTCCCATTGACGATGGTAACGGGTATGGCAGGTGTGCTCTTCAAGCAGCTGGGTTGGATGATGTGTATCATCATGACCATCTCTACGATCTCAGCTCTCACCTTCACCCCTATGCTATGTTCTTTGATGCTTAGGTTGAAGAAGCGCCAAAGCGGTCTGTTCAAGAAGATATACACACCTATCAGCAACGGTCTCGATAACCTTGACGACTGGTATGAGAGACGCATCAACTGGGCTGTACGTCATCGCGCAACGGTTATTGTCGCTTGTATATGCCTCTTTGTAGTATCTATCAGCCTTGCCTCTATATTCGGTATCAAGTCAGAGTTCTTCCCTGCCAACGACTCAGGTCGTATCGGTGTTTCTGTACAGTTGCCTATCGGTACTCGTGTAGAGATTTCCGAAGAGCTTGCCAAGAACCTCGTTAAAAAGTGGCAGGACAGATACGGTGACGATATACAGTCATGTAACTTCACTGTAGGTCAGGCTGGTGACAACAATACCTTCGCTTCACTTTCCGATAACGGTTCACACATCATCTCATTCAATATCATGATGGTGCCATCCAACGAGCGTGACAAGGGCCTGGCTGCTATCTGTGACGAGATGCGTGCCGACTTGAAGGCTATACCTGAACTGGCAAAATACCGCGTAATGCTCGGTGGTCAGCAGGCAGCAGCAATGGGCGGTCAGTCAACTGCCACATTCGAGATCTACGGCTATGACCTTGACGCAACGCGTAGGATTGCCGACGAACTCTCTGCCAAACTGAGTGAGAACGAAATGGTTGCCCAGACCGTTATCTCACGTTCTGACTATCAGCCGGAAATCGTTGTTGAGTTCGACCGCGAGAAACTTGCTCAGCAAGGTCTCGGCTTGTCAACAGCTGCAGGATATGTCCGCAACATCATCACAGGTTCTCAGCTTTCATATTTCCGTGAGGATGGTCAGGAGTACGATATCAAGGTTCGTTATGAGCCTACTGCACGTATCTCTATGGAGGACATCGAGAACATGGTGATTCCAAACGGCCGTGGACAGAACATCCGTATCTGCGATATCGGTACTGTAAAGGAGAGTGCCATCCCTCCAACCATCGAGCGTAAGGACCGTGAGCGTTACGTTACCGTAAGTGCTGTACTCAAGGACGGATATGCACTTTCTGACGGTGTTGAGCTTGGTCAGTCAATCTACGAGAAGATGGAAATTCCAGCAGGTGTCACCGTTCAGGTAGCCGGTTCTTATGAGGATCAGCAGGATTCTAACCGTGACCTCGGAACACTCGGTATCCTTATCATCATCCTTGTGTTCATCGTAATGGCTGCTCAGTTCGAGTCACTCACATACCCATTCATCATCATGCTCTCTGTGCCATTCGCATTCTCAGGTATCATCCTCGCATTGCTCATCACAGGCACCAACCTCAACATCATGTCAATGCTTGGTGGTATCATGCTGATTGGTATCGTAGTAAAGAATGGTATCGTGCTTATCGACTACACCAACCTGATGCGTGAGCGTGGTAACTCACTTACACGTTCTGCTACGATAGCAGCCCGTTCCCGTCTGCGTCCTATCCTTATGACCACGATGACCACCATCCTCGGTATGTTCCCTATGGCTATCAGCCAAGGTGTAGGTGCTGAGATGTGGCGTCCTCTGGGTATCAGTATCATCGGCGGTCTGTTGGTTAGTACAATCCTCACCCTTATCTACGTTCCATCTATGTTCTGTATCTTCGGAAGCATCGGTATCAAGCGTCAGCGTAAGGCCTTGAAGGAACAGCGCGAACTGGATAAGTACTGGGAAGAGACAAAGGCAGAGCGTCTGGCTACCCAGCGTCTGCATTCCGTAAGTCACGATATTGAAAAACGTAACAAGCATTAAGCAATGAAAACAGTATTCATAACATACGATCAGGCACATCATGACGGAGTGGTAGAGGCATTGTCCTCTTCCCTCTGCCGTGGATATACACTTCTAACAGAGGTGGCAGGCAAGGGAAGCGTATCTGGCGACCCTCACCTTGGCTCACACGCATGGCCAGCAATGAACGAGGCTGTACTCACAATATGCGATGACAGCAAGGTTGAGCCTCTCCTCACACGCCTAAAGAAACTTGACGCTGACAACCCTATGCTCGGTCTCAGGGCGTTCGTCTGGAACGTAGAGCAATCAATCTAATTTAAATAAGAAAGTGAAAAATGAAGGACTCAAACAGACTTTCATTTTTCACTTTTCTTGTTTTTACGCGAACATCTAATAACACGAAATATGAAGAAATCTACTATCCTAACCACACTCATTATATTTCTATTATCTCTTTCGTCTTCTGCAGCAAATAAACAGAAGCCACAAGCCGATTTATGGCCTGACGGCACTCAGATTGAGGCTTGGTTCAAGGACACTTCGCACATTGATATTTCTAAACTTGGAAAACTGTATGTCCTTACCGACTACCGCATCTTTGCCGACGGACGCATACACACCTCCGAGATTCAGGCTCTCATAGACAAGGCTGCTGCAGAAGGTGGTGGTGTGATAGTAGTTCCCGAAGGAATATACATGACTGGAGGGCTGCACTTTCGTCAAGGCACACACCTGCATATCCGCAAGGGCGGCATGCTCATGGGTTCTGACTTCATAGGCGACTATCCCCTCGGCAAGACACGCATAGAGGGCGAAACCTGCACCTATTTCGGGGCTCTCATAAATGCCGACGGACTTGACGGCTTCACCATCTCAGGCGAAGGTACCATCGACGGCAACGGATTAAGGTATCATCAGCAGTTCTGGCTTCGTCGCACTTGGAACAAAAACTGTACAAACAAGGATGAACAGCGTCCCCGCCTCGTCTATATATCCAACTGTAAGAATGTTCAGATTGAAGGAGTGAACCTCCAAAACTCAGCTTTCTGGACAAACCACATCTATAACTCCGAGAACGTGAAATTCCTCGGATGCAGGATATACAGCCTTGGCAAGCCCGACGATTCCAAAGGTCCTTCCACGGATGCCATAGACCTTGACGTGGTAAAAAACGTGTTGATAAAGAACTGCTATATGTCCGTAAATGATGATGCCGTGGCGATAAAGGGTGGTAAAGGTCCTTATGCCGATGCCTTCATGAAAGAATATCCTGGAGTGGAGATACCGTCTGAGAGTGTCGGAAATGGCGAGAATAGAAATATCATCATCGAAGATTGTGAGTATGGCTTCTGTCACGGATGCCTCACGTTAGGTTCAGAGTCCGTCTTTGACCATAACATTATTCTCCGAAGGATAAAAATCTCCTCTCAGGCTAACAATCTGCTATGGTTAAAAATGCGTCCAGACACCCCTCAGCGCTACGAATACATTACCATAGAGAATATCACAGGTCCTGTTCGCAATTTTCTCCTCATAGCCCCTTGGAAGCAGTTCTATGACCTCAAGGGCAGAAAGGACACTCCCCTCTCCTATTCCGACCACATCGTGATGCGCAACTGCGATTGCGAGTGTAACACCTTCTTCAATGTTCAGAAACAGGATGAAGTCTATCGACTCAGCAACTTCACCTTCGAGAACCTGAAGATAAAGGCAGAGAACAAGGAGTTTCATCCGGAGATTGTGGAAGGCTTCGAATACAAGCAATTGAATATTGAAAAATGAAGAATAAGAATAGCAATTACATATAATTTTGATAGTAAAACGACAACTTCCACAAATATCTTTAGCGAAATAATATAAGCTGCCAATTGAAAAAAGTAAGAAGCAACAGACAATATGTCTAAAAAATATTTGCAGAACAACATTTTTATATGATAAAATTTGCGCAAATGAAGAATTCTTCATAACTTTGCAATACACATCCCACAAGACCTGTGCATATTGTGTAAACGATTTCTTGTTTGTACGACATTGCTATTACGCAGTTTTGTCAAAGAAAATAGAGTGACATCAAGAACTTTCCATGTAGAATCATTATTATAACAACCTATACTAAAGTGATACGTATAAATAAACTATTCAAATACTGCCTACTCGCTATAATGCCATTAGTATGGACAAGTTGCCACAAAACTTCCCCTGCAGAAATGGCAAGAGATTTAGCAATTAGCATAGATAATGCCGCAGCAGAAGAAGATTGGGATCGTGTCATAGAACTCACGGTCAACTGCTGGGGAGATGATTTTCAAACATATTATCGTAATTTGGCATTTGCTCACAAAGGGTTATTGGCTGACAGTCTGATGCACCATTACACACCTTTTGAAAATGCATTATTCTACCCAATTAAAGACAAGAGTAGCGCTTTCACCACTACCGCTGCAGGAGAAGTATGGTGGTATCTTGGTGACCTTACCATGGCAGAACATGCTACTATCATTGGTATGATTGGTACTCCAGAGCATAAGGATGCTCGCCACCTAAAACGACTCTACCAAATAAATATGGCCTCGGGCAATGAAAAGGCTGCCGCAAAATATAGACGCATACTTGAAGCAGACGGAGAAGACGTACCAACAGATATCGTTCCCCAGAACGCTTGCCATCATTCCGACACTCTCAGACTCGGGCCACAATACGATTTGATGCTCCGCTCTATCCTGGACCAGAATCCCGACAACAAAATAGCGCTCGAATATCTTCTTTGCCTCGATCTACTTCTAAAGGATCTTACATCATTCAGAGAGGATATTACACGTTACGGTCTTCCAAACAAAAGCGTGCTTTTTCAAGAGGGTATTCTGATTGTAATGATGAATCACCCAAAACTGCGAACAGAATGGAAAGACTATGTTGATGAATGGACTTACCAGAGTTTTGTACGATTCACACAAATCATGCAAGATCCTGCCAGAAGGGCTCAGATTCACCATTTCCGAAATACCTATTGGTACTATTATAAGTATATACAAAGAAAAGTATGAAAAAAACAAAATACCTCTATGGATGCCTACTCGCGTTCATCTACAGTTGTGCCAACACCCCACATGATATTACCAAGACCAGCGATACGCTTGAAATATACCCTGAATATGATAACATCTCTATACCGTGCAACATTGCACCACTCAATTTCCTTGTGAGGAATGATGGTGTTGAGGCGGTACAAGCAGAAGTGGAAGGAATAAGCCTGCTAAACGAAGGCAACAAGGTACAATGGGATCAGGCAGCATGGAAGCAGTTGATAAGCAAACACGTTGGCGATACTCTCAACGTCCAAGTAACAGCCTGCATAAACGGGAAATGGTTACAGTTTGACGATCTAAAGTGGTATATATCGCCTGATAGCGTGGATTCATATATTACCTATCGACTTATCGAACCTGGCTACGAGATTTGGCATGAAGTTGAGATTGAAGAACGATGCATAGAATCATTCGATACACGTACATTGGCCGATGGCAAACAGTTAGGTAATAGATGCATGAACTGCCATACACATGGTGGTAACGAAGGGCAATATAGCTATTTCTATATAAGAGGCGACAAGGGCGGTACTTTTGTCAACAGAAATAACAAGTTCGAGAAATTTGCGCTCAACACAAATAAGACAAATGGCAGCACCGTCTATGGAGGCTGGCATCCAACAGGGCGTTATGGGGTTTTCAGTACAAACCTCATCATACCCGCATTCCATTCCGATCCTGCAAACAGGCTAGAAGTTTATGACACCCATTCTGATCTCTGCATTGCCGATTTCGAAACACAGAGAATGATTACTTCTCCATTGGTCAGCCAAACAGACAACACTTTGGAAACATTCCCAACCTTCTCGGCAGATGGCAAAACCATATATTACTGTTCTGCCCCTAATCCCTGTGGCGATACAATCCCTAAGCCTGAGGATATGCAGAATTTAGTAAAACAGATTCACTACAGTCTGAAACGTATCAGCTTTGACGAAGCAAATGGTCGTTTTGTGGGACCTATCGAAACAGTAGTAGCAGCCACCGATAGTTCATCTATACATTTTCCACGATTTTCGCCCGATGGACTATGGCTCACCTATTGTGAAAACAAATATGGAACTTTCCCAATATGGCACATGGATACTCGCATTATCCTGACACCGGCTCAACAGCCAACAACCATTATAGATAGAACAAAGATACATGGAACATATCACACATGGAGCCACAACTCAAAATGGATTGTCTTTGCCAGCAAAGAATACGACACACAATATAGCCGAGTATATCTGGTACACGTAAACTCAGATGGTACTCTCTCAAAACCGCTTGTTCTGCCACAAGCCGATCCAAGCCACGACGATATGTATCTAAAATCGTACAACATCCCAGATCTCTCCATGCATCCTATGCCCTTTGATCACAATAGGGTGAAAGAATTGCTCGAACAAACAGATGCAATCCAATTCTCCGAATAATATAGAACGGAAAACTATGGACAATACCAATATTACAATGATTAATAGGACTTTCACTCCTTATTATTATATCGGTTTATTATATCGGTGTCCTATAATGAAGTGAATCCCGAAAGTTAGACAGAAAACTTTCGGGATTCACTTCAAATCTGCACACAAACTTTCAACCTTGCCCTTTTACGGAAGAAGGAGCTTTTACAACCTAGTCACAGCCCTCACTCCTTTCACGCCTCTAAGTTTCTTTATCAGAGCTTCCAAACGATGGGTATCGTCAATCTGAACCGTGAGGTTTCCTGAGAAAAGACCATCATCGGAATTGATGGAAATGCTTCTCAAAAGCAGTTTTTCCTCCTTTGAGATGATACTGGTGATATTGTTCACAATGCCAAGGTCATCATTTCCCACAACACGGAGCGTCACGCTATACTGCGTCTGTCCCTTGCCACTCCACCTTGCCTTCACAATTCGATAGCCGAAGCGTGATTTCAGGTCATTAGCGTTAGGACAATTCTGATGATGAATCTTGATACCTCCGTTCACCGTCACAAAACCGAAGATAGGGTCTCCATAGATAGGCTGACAGCAACGGGCAAGCGTGTAGTCGATACCCTTCATGCCCTGGTCGATGACAAGCGTATCGTCGGTTGTCTGAGGCACGTGCTTGGTGTCGGGCATCAACTGGAACTCTTCCGCAGAACGTGCAGGAACAGCCGTTGCCTGCGGATTCTCCTCGTGCTGTTTCATATCCAGATAACGCTCTATCAAGGTATTCACATCGAGAGTCTCATCCACGATGTCCTTGTAGAAATCTGCCGTTTCCTTATAGCCCATCTTCTTTACAAGACGCATGAGGATGCTCTCGTCGATATCGATTTTCCTGTTGCGGAACTTACGTTCAATGAGCTCCTTGGCATAGACTCCCGTGCTCATCTGAGTTTCACGCAAAGCCTGACGCACCTTCGCCTTTCCTCGCGATGTCTTGACGATATTGAGCCATTCCTGCTTCGGATACTGCTTGGTACTCGTCAGAATCTCCACGGTATCACCGCTCGAAAGCTGTTCGCGCAGAGTCACGTTCCTGCCGTTTATCTTCGCACCTACGCAATGGCTTCCTATGTTGCTATGGATATGATAGGCGAAATCGAGAACCGTAGCGCCCTTAGGGAATTTGAGTATGTCGCCCTTTGGAGAGAACACATACACCTCCTGATCATAGAGATCCATACGGAACTGATCCATGACCTGAAGATCATCGCCGGCCTCAAGAGCCGCGCGGATGCTTGCAAGCCACGACTCCATACCGCCCTCGCTACTCTTCACGCCCTTGTAACGCCAGTGTGCGGCAAGTCCATGCTCCGCAATCTCATCCATTCGCTCCGTGCGAATCTGCACCTCCACCCATTTCTTCTCTGGGCCGAGAACCGTGATGTGGAGACTCTCGTAGCCGTTGGTCTTAGGCACGCTGAGCCAGTCGCGCAAACGCTTAGGGTTAGGCTGATACATATCCGTCACGATGCTGTAAACCTGCCAGCATTCCATCTTCTCACGCTCAGGGGCAGAGTCAAGAATGATACGGATAGCGAAGAGGTCATAAACGCCCTCGAAGGCACACTTCTGCTTCTTCATCTTCTGCCAGATGGAGTGGATGCTCTTGGTGCGCCCCTTGATATGGAACTTCAGTCCTGCCTCCTCCAGTTTCTTCTGCACAGGACCTATGAAATCCACGATATACTTGTCGCGTGAAGCCTTCGTCTCGTTCAGTTTCTCCTTGATATGGTAATAAGCGTCGTGCTCAAGATATTTCAGCGAAAGGTCCTCAAGTTCGCTCTTGAGTTTATACAAACCCAGCTTATGAGCCAAAGGAGCATAGAGATAGCTTGCCTCCTCCGCAACGCGATGACGCGCCTCCTCGTTGATGGTGTCACGAAGCTCACGCATCATATTCACACGATCGGCAATCATGATGAGTATGACGCGCATATCCTCTGCAAACGAAACAATAAGGTTACGGAAGTTCTCTGTCTCAATCACAGGGGTCTTCTCATAGAGATGATAAAGGCGCACCAATCCCTTGATGATAGTCGCAACGCCATCACCAAAGTCATTACGCACCTCCTCCATGGTGGTATAACCATTAATGACACTATTGTAGAGTATGATAGCGATAACGCCATCACGACGCAGACCTATCTCGTCAACAGCGATGAGAGCCGTCTGCAACGCCATTACAATGGGATTAAAGCCGAATACATCAAACTTGATCTGCTTATCATTTATAGCCTGACCAAGTATATTCTGTATCTTGGCTTCATCACCAGGGAGGAGAGAGTCACCGATCTTACTCTTTAATTCCGAACGTAGTATGCTGATTCTCTCCATAAAGCCTAACCAAGCCTTCCCAAAGGGAAGGATGTTTTATACATTAGTAGCTAAACAGAAAGTTTGTTTACTAATGTTATGATTAAAAAATTAAACGCTAAGACGCAAAGACGCCAAGTTTTAATTACCTTTGTGTCTTTGCGTCTCTGCGTATGAAAGATAACGTTTGTGATTTGCAAATACTAACTACTCCCCCTGGAGGGGGTGAGGGGGGTGGAGCCTTCCCTTTGGGAAGGACGGGTTAGGCTCCTACTTCTTCTCCTCTTCCAGCATATTTCCCTCGATAGTCAGACGAACCATCTCTGTCTTCGCATTACTGCGGATTGTGATAGTCTTTCTGAAGTGACCAGGGAATTTACCCGTGCCGTTGTATGTCACGTTGATAGTTCCGCTCTCACCTGGCTGAACAGGAGTCTTTGTATATGTAGGAACCGTACAACCGCAACTTGCAACAGCCTGATTGATTACAAGAGGCTTGTCACCAGTATTAGTGAATGTAAAAGTACACTTCACGATAGGATTCTCTTCTGAGAAGTTTCCGAAGTCGTGTGCAGTCTTATCAAACTTGATCTGTGCCTGAGCCATCATAGCCATGCTAATCATGAGCATGCATACGATTGAAAATATTTTCTTCATAATCCTTCTTTTTTAAACTTTAGTTTCCTGATATGTTAATAGCGTTATTGTTTAAATGATATCATCAATTTCAAACAACTCGGAGGCTGATTTTCTCTTCAGTATCTCCAGTTGGAAATCCTTGCCCGCCACGATGCCGTATGAACGCAACACCTGCTCAACAGTCTTCTGCGCAAGCACCGGATGGTTGTTCTCTTCAGAAAGATGGCATAGCCAAACCTTCTTCAGCTTCTCCGTAGCATTGTTGGCAAGAGCCTCACCGCAATCCTTGTTCGACAGATGTCCGCGGTCACTGGCTATCCTATCCTTCAGATACTGAGGATAATTGCCGACACGCAGCATTTCCTCATCATAGTTGGCCTCAAGCACGAGATAGTCAGACATTGAGATGTATTTCTTCATTTCATCCGTCACATGCCCGACATCAGTCATCAGGCAGAACACTATGCCGTCCGACTCTATGCAGTAGCCTACATTATCCGAGCTGTCATGAGGAACTGTAAAGGGAGTTATATACAAATCCCCAACCTTTATCCTGACATTCTTCTCAATAACCTTGGTGTTTACAGAAGGAATCTTCTTGTGCACACAATAGTTACGCATTATGCCATTGTGAACCTCCTTGGTTGCATAGACAGGCATATTATAGTCAGTACTCAGCACACCAACAGCCTTGATATGGTCTGCGTGGTCGTGCGTCACAAGGATGTTCTTTATCTCATCCAGTTTTATATTGTAGTCATGCAGGTACTTCTTCAGTGTTCTCATCCCGATACCTGCATCTATCAATAGTCCTTCAGATCCGGCCGAGAAATAGTAGCAGTTTCCGCTACTTCCGCTGCCGAATGATATAAATTTCAGCATTTTGATTAATATTTTATGCAAAAGTAACGAAAAAGTATTGATTTTCCAAATTTTTTTTACTACCTTTGTCAATATTTTAAAATTTATTATATGAAAATACCATTTTCTGCTTTCATATTGCTCTTTATTTGCATCTTTTCCAGCTGTTCTTCAGAAAACAAGGAGAACAAGGACGAGATGGAAATCCTTTCCGTTACCGATAGTTTTGCAACAAAATACTATACTTGGAGATTCAAGGATGCTGCCCGATTCTCTGATGAGGAATGTACCAAATTCCTCCGTTTCCTAAGTAGCAACGTCAACCAGAAAGACATCGACGTTCTTACCAAGAGCGCAGAGACTCCCGGCTTTTCCGTCGATAGTGTAGAAATCAAGGAAGCAGACCTTGCCGATGTAACTCTCAACTTGACCAATATCTATCAAATGGACTCTCTCGGCAAAGAGCCACAACTGACATCCAAGACCACCCAAAAGCTCATTCTGAAGAAGAACAACGGCAAATGGAAGGTTAGTAAGATTATTAAAGTTTCGCAAGCTTCACATTAATAAGTTGGGTAAAATCAGGAAAAAGGCTCTTTGACAATTCGCCTTTTTCCCGTCGTTATGAAAAGGAAACAAACCCGATGAACCTTCGCTATAAAACCGCACCTCCACCGACTTTGCACCGACTTTGCACCGACTTTGGTACGGAGGATCATAGGAGGAAGAGCGAAGGATCAACGGACTTACATGGGAGGCACTTCGGAAACACAAACGTTATTTGTGGGCAAGGACTTTGGCGAGTTCCCTTAGAAGTTCCGTAACATCAATAGGCTTTGCTATATGCCCGTTCATACCCACATTTACGGCCTTGCTCCTGTCTTCCTCAAAGGCATTGGCAGTCATGGCAATAATCGGGATATTGGCTTTTTCCTTATCGGCAAGCGCACGTATAGCCCTTGTAGCCTGATAGCCGTCCATATTAGGCATCTGAATATCCATAAGCACAAGGTCATAATAACCGGTTTCGGAAGACACAATCTTTTCATAGCAAATAGCGCCATCCTCCGCTCTCTCTATCATGAAACCAGCCGACGTGAGGATTTCCTCTGCAATCTCAGCATTGAGGTCATTATCTTCTGCAAGGAGAATCCTCTTTCCCTCGAATACAGTTTCGTCAGCCACAACATTCTCAGGCTCAGCGTCTTCTATTTCATCCGCTATGCGATGAGGCAAGACGACAACAAAAGTAGTTCCCACCCCCTTCTCGCTGGAAACGCGGATTTTTCCGCCCATCAATTCCACAAGTCGCTTCACGATAGGCATACCGAGTCCTGTGCCCTCAATCTTATTGGCTGTAGATGTATTCTCGCGTGAGAACTCCTCGAAGATATGCGCAAGAAACTCCGCAGACATTCCTACGCCCGTATCTGACACAGAAGTCTCAAAGAACGCATATCCCTCACGGTTGGATGGCAACTCACGAAGACGCACATGCACCTTGCCACCGGGTTTTGTATATTTGTAGGCATTCGACAGCAGGTTCATGAACACCTCTCGCATTTTTGTAGGGTCACAATACACATTATGATGAACAACGAGATCATCATGGGTGAACTCGATGTTCTTCTCTGCCATCATCTCGGAGAATACGTTGAAAATTGATATGCCGAAGTTCTTCGTATTCATAGCAACCTCCTCTACGACTACTGTTCCCTTCTCTATTCGTGCCATCTCAAGGACATTATTTATAATTGACAGCAGCACCTTGCTTGCATCCTTGATTTTACGGAGATAGTCGGCACGACGCTCCGGTTCGTCGATATGCTTCTCAAGCAGGTCACGGAATCCCATAATGGCATTCATAGGCGTACGGATATCGTGCGACATATTGAAGAGGAACGATGTCTTGGCACTACTTGCAGCCTCAGCCTGTGTCTTAGCCCATTCAAGTTCGGTGTTGAGCAAGGCTATCTCCTCAAGGTGATCTTTCTGGTCTTCGTATGCTTCAGAAAGCTGTGCCTGGTGTGTCTTGAGCTCGCTGTTGAGCTGCTTAGTCTTCTTCATAGATGACAGGCTCTTGACAAAGAGAACGCTTATAATAGCAATGATAACAGCAAAGAACAAGACGATATAACCTATATTTGCCCTGATGAAATCACTCATGGTCATCTGAGAATCCGTCTGGGTATGCTTGGTCAATGATGAATGTATCTCAGCCGACGACATCATATTAGTGAGACGACCGATGATGGAATATAGACAGAAATCATCAGGCAGCACAGCAAACATGTGATTCATTGTTATGCCTGTTGAAATGGTCACAAGATCATGCTTCTCGAATTGCCTATGCATTACACCATATCGGTAGTTGCTGACGAGCATACAATCGGCCCTGCCGTCCGCCACCGCAAGAATACATTCTTCAGGGGTATTGAAAGACACAGGATCCCAATCAGGATATTGTTCCCTGACAATAGCTGCATGGCTCATATTCTTGCCATTAACAGCTATACGCTTAGACTCCGACATGTCAAAATCCTCGATTTCCGACTTCCTCACCACAAGCAGCTCCTCAATCTCCATAACCGGATCCGTAAGGAGTATTCCCAATTCCTCTGCATCATAAAGATCTAAACTTACTGGGAATATGCAGTCTATCTCCTTGTTCTTCAAGGCTTTTATCAACGCATCGGTATTAGGATAAGGCGTTGTCTCAAAACGTATGTCAGCATTTCTCACCACATTGGAACTTACAGCAATGAAATCCTTGAGAAGACCGTCAACCTCACCTGTGTTCTTGTTTGTTCCGCAGAAAGGAAGATACCCGTCACGATACCCCACACGTATAGCCCCATGATGCCTAATCCATTCAGCCTCCCTTCCCGAGAGACTACGGAAACTGCCGGAGTTAACCATATACTTCTCATAGAGCAGACGGTTATAGTACATATTATTGTGGAGTATCTGTTTCATGGCATTGTCAAGGTCTGCTTTCAGATCCTGACGGTTCTTGTTAATCACGAAATAGAAATCCGATGCCCCGATAACGGTTACCGGAATGCAATGGTTGAGGTTATGGTCAATGGCCGATACGCTCACCACGGCATCAAGTTCGCCATTCAACATATACTCGGCAAAGTCCCTTTCCTGACCGTCAATCTCTACAACCTTGGCTTTAATGCCGTTATCCTTTGCCCATCGCTCATAGATAGACTGCTGAATACTGCCGGCATTAACACCGATTCTCTTGCCGTTGAGAGTAGTAATATTCTCCGGATTTATCGCCGTATTGGCATTGTCTATAAGGATATAGTATTCCTCACAGCCCATAGGTTGGGTTGAGAAGAGCATGTTCTTTGCACGCTCGGGAGTATAAGAGACATCTGAGAGAAGATCAATCTCCCCCTTCTGTAACATTTCCAGCAGGGTAACCCAGTTGCCCTCCACATATTCATATTTCCATCCTGTATATGCCGCTATCTTTTGCTGGTATTCATAGGCATAACCTGAACGATGCCCGAAGCGGTCTGTACTATTGTAGGCGGATTCATACCATCCTACACGTACTACTTTCTTTGGTTTTGCCGCAACATTAATAGCTAAGGACAGGAGAATAAGTGTATATGTAATCCACTTCATAGTAGTTTCATAGTATATAGTGGCCTATCCACCGCCCCTCACCCGTAGGGAGGAAACCGGAGCGCGAAAACGATTTTCATTCAGTTTTTTCGGATCAAATGCTGAAACCTCATTCGCTATAGGCGTGTTAATTTTATTGTTTAGTATCTGTCAATTCCCCGCAAGGAGGACTGTGATTGCAAAAGTAACGATTTTTCCTGAGACTGCAAAACATTCTTATATCTTTTCGCAAAAAAAGTTAAGTATAATAGTGAAGAAAAAATTTTTTTGTAATTTTTTCATAAAAAATCCCGAAAAGTTTTGTTATTTCAAGGGAATTATGTACTTTTGCATCCAACCTCGGTTTTTCGGGACCGTGGATTTTTATTAGCCTATAATTAAACATTAACGACTTATAACAAAAAATTCAACAAAAAAACAGTATGATTAATCAACCAGTAGTAAAGCTTGGTATCGTAGGCGTTAGCCGCGACTGTTTCCCAGCTTCCCTTACAAAGGCTCGTCTCGCTGCCCTCATGGCAGAGGTTAAGAAGGCAGCTCTTCCAGAAGTATATGATTGTCCAGTAGTTATCGAGAACGACGTTGACACTTACAAGGCTCTTGACTGGGCTAAGGCAAATGGCATCAACGCTGTATGTATGTTCCTCGGCAACTTCGGTCCAGAGGGTCCTACAACTCTCTTCGTTCAGAAGTTCGATGGTCCTGCAATGGTTATCGCAGCTAAGGAGGAAGGCAAGGCTAACCTCGCTAATGATCGTGGTGACGCTCTCTGTGGTGTCCTCAACTTCTCTTACAACGTAGGTCTCCGTCGCCTCAAGGTATATATCCCTGAGTATCCAAACGTAACTCCAGAGGAGGGTGTTAAGGAGCTCGCTGATTTCCGTAACATCGCTCGCGTAGTAATCGGTGTTAAGAACCTCAAGGTTATCGGCTTCGGTCCACGTCCTTGGGACTTCCTCGCTTGTAACGCTCCTATCCAGCCAATGTACGATCTCGGCATCGAGGTTCAGGAGAACTCTGAGCTTGACCTCTATAAGGCATTCAACGAGATCACAAGCAAGGCAGGTAAGCAGGCAGAGATTGAGGCTGTTGCTAAGGATATGGAAGCAGAGCTTGGCAAGGGCAACAAATATCCAGAAATCATCAACAAGATGGCACAGCTTGAGGTTACCCTCCTTGATTGGTATGACAACAACAAGGGTGGCTCAAAGTTCGCTGTATTCGCTAACAAGTGCTGGCCAGCATGGCAGCCAATCTTCGAGTTCGAGCCTTGCTACGTTAACTCACGCCTCACAGGCCGTGGTATTCCTGTAGCATGTGAGGTTGACCTCTACGGTGCTCTCTCTGAGTTCATGGCTGAGTGCGCAACAGAGAAGCCAGCTACTCTCCTCGATATCAACAACTCAGTTCCTGCTGACGTTATCCCTGCTGGTGCAAACCTCGCAGGTGCTGATCTCAAGGACCTCTACATGGGCTTCCACTGTGGTAACACATGTTCTTCTTGCATGAAGAGCTGCGAAATCAAGTATCAGCTCATTCAGGCTCGTCTCATGAGTCCAGATATCACAAAGGGTACTCTCGAGGGTCAGATTGCTCCAGGCAAGTCAACAATGTTCCGTATCCAGTCTAACTCTGACTCTAAGCTCGTTTCTTACATCGCTCAGGGTGAGTTCCTTGACGTTGATCCATGCTCATTCGGTGGTATCGGTATCCACGCTATCCCAGGATTCGCACGCTTCTATCGTCACGTACTCGTTGGCAAGCGCTTCCCACACCACGGTGCTTACGCATTCGATCATTGTGGAAAGGTTCTCTTCGAGGCTCTCCGTCTGCTCGGCGTTGAGGATATCAACACTCCTCTCCCAGCAGGTCAGCTTTATCCAGGTGAGAACCCATTCGCTATCTAAGACAAAAAGGCGAAAGGCTAAAGACTTTAGCCCTCAACCTTTAGACATAAAATTTCACCGCGGCATCATGTCGCGGTGATTTTTTTTGTATATCTAACGTCAATTCGACGACTTGCTTCAGCTTGATGAGCCTTGCGAAGAACTTGCGAAGCTTGATGAGCCTTGCGAATAATTTTTCCACGAATTATTTTTTCTCTGTCCCGATTTTTCGAATATTCGAATTATTTTTCGTTGAAGCTCAACAAGCTACGCAAGTCGGGATAAAAATTAACGATAAATTGTTCGCAAGCTCACCAGCTTCGCAATTCTTCGCAAGGCTCATCAAGCTACGCAAGTCGCGATAATTCATGGAAATTATTCGAAGAAGCTCATCAAGCAGAAGCAAGTCATGTAGCCAAGCGCAGCGTTTATTTTCGTCGAACTGACGTTAACATATATCAGTTAGATAAAAATCGGGAGAGAGGAGGGAGTTCCTTTTGCTTTGTAAAACCACCGCTCTGATTTAGTGCTCTGGTTTTGTATTGACGACTCCCTAAAACAGGGACTCATCTTCGGTCAGTAATAAAAGAAAACAATGGGGGTGGTAAAACGCCACCCCCATTGGATAAGGTTATTGTAAGTTGACGATAGCTGAAATTTCAGCCCACATATTTCCCCATGCTGTTTCCCTGATGTTTTTTAGTGTCTTTAAAAATTATAGAACTATAGAACCATAGAACCTAAAAATATATCATTTTAACTCATTAAATCCCTGCGTTTACATTACAAGACAATGAATGTCCCTATTGATGGCTTGGATATCCCGCCACAAAAAAACATCAATATTATAAGAGACACATTATTGAACCTCTGAAATTTAAGGAAAAATCGGTATAATGGAAAATGTTGAACCATTATCATTTTGAAGAACTTTCTATAAATAACATTTAAATCGCTATATATCAACACCTTGCATTGTCTATTTACTTTTCAAATGGTTCTATGGTTCTATAGTTCTATATTTTTTACACACACCCTACAAAACTCGTTTTTAGAGCCATAATATATAATATATATAATTATATATATTATATATTATGAATTGGAAGTCCGAAAAATAGGGGGTGTCTCTAAAAATTATAGAACTATAGAACCATAGAACCAAAAACAGGGGGAGAGAGATTGAATATCTCCGAGTATGAGTCAAATTTAGAAGGTATTCTCACCTCCGTTTCAGGTCCGTTTCAGGTCCGTTCCAAGTCCGTTCGCAAGAATGGGAGTTACATAGGAGTTACTTGGGAACTGCGAGGTTATTGAACTTTTTCATATCCTCATTTATGAGGAAAAAAGACATTATTCTAAAGGAATTTTACATAAATGTGACGAATTTTTTGTAACTTTGCACTCGCAAATCAGAGACGTGCGCCAGCCTTTAGGGCTGACATGCATTATTTGCTTCGTGCGAGGTGTTTCACACGTTGCACTCGCAAATCGGAGACGTGCACCAGCCTTTAGGGCTTACATGCACTATTTGCTTCGTGCGAACCTAAAGGTTTGTCATTCGCAAATTAGAAAAAATGTCACAATTATTATTAGCATCGTTGCTTTGCGCAGCGTTGAATATTCAGGAGAATAACACCACAGATACACTAAAGCAAGTTGACCTGAAGGAACTGGAAGTCGTTTCATCCTTCAAGGAGAACGGTTTGCTTCGACAACAGGCTTCATCTGTATCGCTTATCAGTCAAAAAGCGATGGAGGCTAACCACGTCACATCACTAAAGGGGGTTAGCGGACTGGTGCCTAATCTGTTCATTCCAGACTATGGCAGCCGCCTTACGAGCGCTGTGTATATCAGAGGCATAGGCAGCAGGATCAACACACCTGCCATCGGACTTTATGTGGATGATATCCCATACGTGGACAAATCGGCTTTCGATTTCGGTTTCTATGAAATAGAGCGCATGGATGTGCTTCGCGGTCCTCAAGGCACTCTGTACGGAAGAAACACGATGGGCGGTTTGGTGCGCATATACACAAGGAATCCGAGGAACTACGAAGGTACAGACATTCACTTGGGAGCCAATAGCGGTAACAGTCGCCTCTCAGCCTCAATAACCCATTACCACAAAGTATGCAGCGATTTCGCATTCTCTGCAGGTGGCTATTTCGAAAAGGCAAGCGGTTTCTTCCGCAATGATTTCACAGGAAAGAAGGTTGACGGATTGGCGTCAGGCGGTGGAAGGATGAGAGGTCTCTACACACCTACAGAGCGTCTCACCTTTGATATAAACATTAATTACGACTACTCTGACGAAGGAGCATATCCTTATTTCTATACTGGTTCTACTACTGCCGAGGAGAACTATGGCAGTAAGATAGGGAAGATAACCAACAATCGTGAAAGCAGCTATCGCCGCGGACTTCTAAATACCGGCGTGAATATATGCTACAAAACCGACAAATGGCAGTTGAATGCCATTACCGGCTATCAGAACATCAACGACCGTATGTTCATGGATCAGGATTTCCTCTCTGACGATATCTACACCTTAGAGCAGAAACAGCGTATCAATACTCTGACAGAAGAGATAACGCTAAAGAATCTTGGCGAGAGCAAATGGAAGAGAGTGACAGGTATCAATCTGATGCGCCAATGGTTGCATACAGAGGCTCCGGTAACATTCTATGAAGACGGTCTCATATGGTTGGAAGGCAATATCAATACCGTTCTGCCAGACATGAACAGAATTGCCATGCTGAAGATGATGGGATTCACGGGTATGTCGCTAAATTTCCGCGGTGACAGACTTTCAATAAACGGCACTTACGAAACGCCAATCACAGGTATTGCATTGTTCCATCAGTCTTCAATAGAGCTTTGCAACAACCTCACGGCTTCTCTCGGAGTACGTTTCGACTACGAACACCAGAGCATGGAATATGCATCTCCTGCAGATGTGCTTTACGGCTTTGCGATGCCAAACGGCAACAACGAAAAAATGGCGGTTGATCTTCAGGATCTGGAATCGCACATAGGCTATTACGGAAGTCTCAAAAACGATAATTTCAGAGTTCTTCCTAAAATATCCCTAAAGTATGACTTCAACGCCAGTTCCAATATCTACACATCAGTTGGTATGGGACAACGCTCAGGAGGCTACAACATCCAGATGTTCAGCGACTTATTGCAAGGAGCTATGCGCGTGGACATGATGAGCGGAGTTAAGGAAGGCGTAGGCAATTACC
Organism: uncultured Prevotellaceae bacterium; assembly: GCA_902779665.1. Classification (GTDB taxonomy): domain Bacteria; phylum Bacteroidota; class Bacteroidia; order Bacteroidales; family Bacteroidaceae; genus Prevotella. Next base: position 31,307 of record CACZCN010000025.1, read on the forward strand.
TTGACTATCTCGCAGCCACGAATCCTAATATGCCGAAGGAAATTCCAGATCCTGATGCCCCGGGACAGATGGTTGCATTACCTCAGTTCGTGCGTAGGGTAATGGCACAGAATATGCCTCAGTTTGAGGTGCCTACCACCGAGCAGGTTGTCTATAAACCGGAATATTCATGGAACTTTGAGCTCGGCACCCATCTCACACTTGCCGACAAGCGCATAATACTCGATGCAGCCCTATTCTATAATCGCATACACAACCAGCAGATAGCACGTTTCGCTCCTTCCGGTCTTGGAAGAATGATGGTCAATGCCGGTAAGAGTCAGAGTTGTGGCGGCGAGATGAGCATGACATGGAGGCCTACCAACCAGCTTACCCTTACTGGCAACTACGGCTTTACCCATTCAGAGTTCCTGAAGTATGATGACGGTAGCGGAAACGACTATTCCGGCAACTATGTGCCATACGTTCCTATGCATACTGTCAACGCAGATGCAGCCTATATGTGGGATATCAAGAATGATATGAGTATAACGCTCGGCATCGGTTGCAACGGAGCAGGCAGAATATACTGGACAGAAGACAATACTGCAAGTCAGGCATTCTACAGCCAGCTGAATGCCCGAGCAACATTCCGCTCAAAGAACCTCGGAATAACACTCTGGGGCAAGAACCTCACCGACACGAAATATAACACGTTCTATTTCGTAAGTGCAAGTAGAGGTTACGAGCAGCACGGCAAGCCGCTTCATATCGGAATAGACATGAATATCAGCTTCTAAAAAACTGGAGAATCCGGAAAAACCGGAAAAACCGGAAAAACCAGAAAAGTAACAATAACTTAAAATAAAAACAAAAGGAAAAATGAAAAAAACATTTACTCTTTTCACAATTCTCTTCGCATGCCTCACAGCAATGGCACAGCATGGAGAGATGAAGTTTGCCGGTCCTTCTAAATTTGGCGTAGAAGAAATGAACGCATGGCAGGAAAACGAGAAAGACGTTATCATCTTCAAGATGAACAGCACCTCTGAGGCTGACATCACATTACCTGCGCTCACCTACAACAAAATGAATGTGACAATCCCAAGTTTCACTATTCACAACCTCAAGTTCGACTATGACATGGCTACACGCAATGCCTCATTCCCAGAGCAAGAATATGTGGAGACATTCAAGGTTGACAACGAGGAGAAGACAGTCAAAGGTTCTTCATTCAAGGCTGAATATAATGCAACCGAGAAGAGTTTCAAGATTACCACCAAGCTCTCTTATGGCAAGATGCCTGTTGTAGTAACATATATCATTGATGCTGTATATGTCAAGGAGGAAACAACAGGTATCAATTCCGTAGCTACAGCCAACGCACAGCCTATCTATTACGACCTGTCTGGCCGTAAGGTCGCAGAGCCAAAGGCTAATGGAATATATATCGTAAACGGTAAGAAAATGATGAAATAAATACCACATTAAACCAACCTCGAAAAACACACGATTAATCGCCATAGGACGCGCTATATTGACTATACGCTCCAAAGGCGATTAATCGTTTGTAATCTAAGCATATTCTGTCATTTATAAAGCCCTCTACAATAAAAACGATAATGGGCACGTTATATATTTAATATATAAAAATACAAACGAAACTGAAAATGCGATATAGACTATACGCCCCAAAGGCGATTGATTGTGTAATAAATCTTCCAGCTTCCAAAAGCATAAGCAACCGTGCACTCGTCATCAATGCTCTTTCGGGCAGTAAGGAGGTACCAGAAAACCTCAGCGACTGCGACGATACCGATGTTATGGTAACAGCCTTGCGCAATATGCCATACGAGATAAATATCAAGGCGGCAGGTACGGCAATGCGCTTCACCTCTGCCCTACTCTCCGTTTCCGAGGGTGAAGAGCACGTTATAACAGGCACCGACCGTATGAAGCATCGCCCTATCGAAGTGCTCGTAAACGCTTTGCGCAACCTCGGTGCCGATATTGAGTATGCCGGAGAAGAAGGTTTTCCGCCTCTGAAAATCCGCGGAAAGAAGTTGGCCGGCGGTCTGCTTGAGATTCCTGGTAATGTATCATCTCAGTATATCTCAGCATTACTGATGATAGGTCCAAGACTGACAAACGGTCTTACTCTGCATCTTACAGGCGATATCATCTCACGCCCTTACATCGAAATGACCATCTGCACTATGCAGGAGTTCGGAGCTGACGTGGAATGGACCGACGCCTCTACCATCCGCGTAAAGGCTGGTGGCTACAAGGAGCGCCCTTTCTTCATTGAGAACGACTGGAGCGCATCAAGCTATTGGTATGAAATGGCTGCTCTGATGAATAAGGCGAACGCAAATGCAAATATTACGCTTACAGGCCTCATGGACGGTTCCCGACAAGGAGATTCTGCCATCAGGTATATGTTCAGCGTACTTGGCGTGAAGACCGCTTTCAAGACGAGAAAGAAACTCGTACCAACAAACGTAGCTCTAAAGGCTCAGAAATGTATGATGCCACGCTTCGACTTCGATTTCATCAACCAACCTGACCTTGCCCAGACCCTCGTGGTATGCACAGCTCTTATGGGCATACCATTCCGTTTCTCAGGACTACAGACCCTCCGCATCAAGGAGACCGACCGCATCGCAGCTCTCAAGAAGGAGATGAAGAAACTTGGCTATGTACTCGATGATTCAGAAGAGGGTGTTCTTTCTTGGGATGGTACTCGTTGCGAGCCTGACAAAGAACCAGCTATCGACACCTACGAGGATCATCGCATGGCAATGGCTTTCGCCCCGGCTGCAATTTTCTTCCCAGGTCTCATCATCAACAATCCCGAGGTTGTGAGCAAGAGCTATCCTAAGTTCTGGGATAACCTGAAGGAAGCTGGATTTGAAATCAGATAAATGAAGCGTTCCTGCCACATACTTCCATTACTCATCGCAATAGGAGTAGCAATAGCGATTACGTCGTGTTCAAACAAGAAGAACACGGCGCAGACTCGTTGGTGGCAGGCATTCACGGCAAAATACAACACATACTATAACGGCACGCTTGCATATATCGATGCCTCTTTGGAGAAAGAGAACGGCAACCAAGACAACTACACCGAGATGCTGCCTCTCTATACCGTGGGCAACAAGGCAAGTCGCGAACTTGGAAAGAGCAACTACGAAATCGCTATTGAGAAATGCCAGAAGACAATCAAGCTCCATAGCATCACGGCACGTCCGGAATGGAAGAAGTCACGCAAAAAGACGGAAAAGGACATAGAATGGCTTAACCGTAAGGAGTACAACCCTTTCCTCTGGCGAGCATGGATGCTCATGGGACGCTCACAGTTCTACAAGGGCGACTTCGACGAGGCTGCCTCCACTTTCACCTATATGTGCCGTCTCTACAAGACACAGCCTGCCATCTACGGAAAGGCTCGCGCATGGCTTGCTAAATGCTACATAGAGCAAGATTGGATATACGATGCCGAGGACGTAATCCGCAATATGCAGCGCGACTCCATCGACTGGCGTGCGCAGAAGGAATGGGACTACACCTACGCCGACTACTACCTCCACATCGGTGATATGGAGAATGCGGCAAAGTATCTGCGAAAGGTTGTGAAACATGAGATGCGCTCAAAGCAACGTGCCCGTGAATACTACCTTCTCGGACAGGTAGAGGCTGCCCTCGGACATAAGGACGAGGCATACAAGGCATTCAAGAAGGTTATCCGCCAGAACCCTCCTTACGAGGTGGAGTTCAATGCCCGCATCGCTATGACCGAGGTCCTTGCCGACGGCACTCAGGCACGAAAGATGATTAGTCGCCTGAAACGCATGGCATCCGACGAGAACAACAAGGAATACCTCGATCAGGTATATTATGCCATCGGTAATATCTACCTCACCCTGAAAGATACCACACAGGCTATCTACGCTTACGAGACAGGTAACACGAAGGCTACACGCTCTGGCATCGAGAAGGGTGTGCTGCTTCTACATCTCGGCGACCTATACTGGGCAAAGGAGAAATACGGCGATGCCGGACGTTGCTACGGCGAGGCTATCGGACTTCTCGACAAGGACCGCGACGACTACGAGCAACTTTCAGAGCGCAGTAAGATACTCGACGAACTCACACCATATACCAATGCCATAGAGCTTCAGGACTCTCTCCAGCTTCTTGCCAAGATGAGTGAGAAAGACCGTAACGCAGCTATCGACCGCGTGATAACCGCCTTGAAGAAGAAGGAGAAGGAAGAGCGCGACAAGGAGGCTGAGGAGAAAGTGGCTGCCGCACAGGAAAAGTATAATACCGGACAAAGACAGAACAACACCCGCACTCCGCAGAACAACCGTGCTACAGGAAGAAGAGAGGCTACTTGGTATTTCTACAACCCTACCACCGTACAGCAGGGTAAGCAAGCCTTCGCCCGCATGTGGGGTAAGCGCGACAACGTGGATAACTGGCAGCGCGCAAACAAATCCAACGTAGGTGACTTCGCAAGCGAATATGCTCAGGAACCAGAATATACCGAGGAGCAGCGCGACTCCATTGCAGCCGTTGAGGAAAAGGCGGAGAAGGAGAAAGCTCGTCTTGACACCGCAGCCAACGACCCTCACAAGCGTGAGTATTACCTTGCACAGATTCCATTCACCCCAGAACAGCTTGAGGAGAGCAATGCCCAGATTGAGGACGGTCTGTTCCATTCCGGCATCATCTTCAAGGACAAGCTCGACAACCTCAACCTATCCGAGAAATCGTTCATGCGTCTGCTCCGTGACTTCCCAGAAACACAGACAAAGGACGAGGTGTATTATCACATGTTCCTCCTCTACTCTCGCAAGGGCGATAATCTCAAGGCACAGGCATATCTTAATAGGCTGAAGAATGAGTGTGCAGACTCCAAGTGGACCACCATTCTCACCGACCCGTATTTCGAGGACAATGCGAAATATGGCACTCATCTCGAGGACTCTCTCTATGCTGCCACATACGATGCTTTCAAGAACGACCGCTTCGAGGAGGTGAAGAACAATACCGCCATATCCGACAGGCGCTTCCCTCTTGGCGACAACAGAGATAAGTTCCTGTTCATCTCCGGACTCAGCCAGCTCAACGAAGGCGATGCCGACGGTTGTCTTGCCCGACTCGACACCCTCGTAAAGGCATATCCGCAGAGCAAGGTAAGCGAACTCGCAGGTATGATAATCAACGGAGTACGTCAAGGCCGTACCCTTGTGGGCGGAAACTTCAGCATGGAGGATGTATGGAACCGCCGTACAGCTGTGATGGCTGACAAGGACACCACGAATGCCAAGGGATTCTCCGACGAACGCAATACGGAGTTCACCTTCCTGTTCGTGTATAACCCAGACTCTATAAGCGAGAACAAGCTGCTGTTCCAATTGGCAAGGTTCAACTTCACCAACTTCGTGGTGCGCAACTTCAACATAGAGATTGCCGATGCCGCAGGCCTTCATCACATGATGGTGACTGGCTTCCGCTCTTTCGACGAGGCTCGTCAGTATGCCCGAGTACTATATAAGAACGACGGAATGATGAATGCTGCAAAGGGTAGCCGCTCGGTTGTGATAAGCAATGAGAACCTCCCTATGCTCGGCACACAGTATAGCTACAACGACTACGATGCCTTCTATACAGAGCACTTCCAGCCTCTCAAGGCCGACAATCCTTATATGCTCTACGAGCCTGACTACGACGAGAAGGAGATAGAGAAGGACTTGAACAGAAGGAACGTGAACGTAACCCCTGCCCTGCCATCCGAGACCGTCGCACCTAATGGCGCAGCACCTGTTTCCGGCTCTGAGGATGCAGACGAAGAGGACAGCGACAACAACACCTCATTCGGATTGGATATGCCTCAGAATGATGTTCTCATCCCACAGGCAGAAGATTCTATCATCGCTCCTACGGAAGAGAATCCTGCCCAGCCTCAGCAAGAAGAAGTAATCTCTGTTCCTACGGAAGAAGAGATACCTGCCCAGCCTCAACAAGAAGAAGTAATCTCTGTTCCTACGGAAGAAGAGATACCTGCCCAGCCTCAGCAAGAAGAGGATGACATCTCTGTTCCTACAGAGGAATACACCCCTGCTCAGCCTCAGCAAGAGGAGGAAGTAATCTCTGTGCCAACGGAGGAAGATACACCTACCCAGCCTCTGCAAGAAGAGGAAGTAATCTCTGTGCCAACGGAGGAAGAGACACCTACCCAGCCTCTGCAAGAAGAGGATGTAATCTCTGTTCCTACAACGGAAGAGCCCCCTGCTCAGCCACAAACCGAGGATACCGAGGTCATCCTTGACATCCCGGCAACCACCACCCCTGAGCAGCCACAGCAGCAGGAAGACAACTTCATCCTTGAAGACAACACCTCTGAGAACAACAACACTCAAACGGAGGATATCATTCTCCTTGAAGAGGATGACAAGAAGACCGATGAGCCTCAGCAGGAGGAGAATATCATCCTCGACGACAGCACCAAGGAAGACTCAAAGCTCCTTGAGGATGAGTACTATGAGTTGGATGGGTTCTAGAACGGCCTCTCCCCCCGCCCTCCCCCGTAGGGAGGGAGCCGGAGCGCCTATTATAATTGATAATGAATAATTTATAATCACAAGCCTTTCGCCTTCCAGCTCCCTCTCTACGGGAGAGGGCGGGGGGAGAGGCCGTAGTTTTCGCTTTTACCTATGACAAACGGACATTTACTTTGGGTTGACGATGAGATTGAGCATCTCCGCGCCCATATCATCTTCCTTGAGAAGAAAGGCTACGATGTAGTGACGGTGAGCAACGGACTCGACGCCATTGAGCAATGTCAGCAACAGACCTTCGATCTCGTCTTCCTCGACGAGATGATGCCTGGCATGTCTGGTCTCGAAACCCTTCAGCGCATCAAGGACATACAACCGCAGACTCCCGTCGTCATGGTGACAAAGAGCGAGGAGGAGGACATCATGGATCAGGCTATCGGCAAGAAGATTGCCGACTACCTCATCAAGCCTGTCAATCCCATGCAGATTCTGCTCTCTATAAAGAAGAACATACACAGCCGCGAGATTGTCACCGAGGTGACACAGACAGGCTATCAGCAGAACTTCCAGAATATATCAATGAAGATATCCGATTGCCGTAGCATCGACGATTGGAAAGAGGTGTATAAGCTCCTCGTGCGATGGGAACTGGAGCTCTCCGCCACACACTCATCTATGACCGAGATGCTGAAGATGCAGAAGGAAGAGGCAAACCTCGGCTTTGCAAAGTTCATTAAGAAGAACTATATGGATTGGGTAGCACCTAACCAACACCTAACACCCAACACCCAACACCCACTCAAGTCCCCCTTTAAGGGGGATTCAGGGGGTCTTCAACGCCCCCTCATGTCTCCCGACATCTTCAAGACAAAGATATTCCCGCTTCTCGACAAGGACGAGAAGGTGTTCCTCATCGTGATAGATAACTTCCGCTTCGACCAATGGCGCGTGCTTGCCGAGGAGATAGGCGATATGTTCGATATCGAGGAAGACCTCTACACCAGCATCCTGCCTACTGCCACGCAGTATGCCCGCAATGCCATCTTCAGCGGTCTTATGCCACAGCAGATAGCCAAGATGTTCCCCGACCTATGGGTTGACGAGGACGAGGACGAAGGCAAGAACCTCAACGAGGCACCGCTTATCAAAACTCAGATAGAGCGCTACCGCCGTCACGACACGTTCTCATATCATAAGATAAACGACTCCAACGGCGGCGACAGACTCATGCAGCAGTTCAAGTCGCTTCAGCAGAACGACCTCAACGTCGTGGTTATCAATTTCATCGATATGCTATCCCACGCACGTACAGAGTCGAAGATGGTACGCGAGCTTGCAAACAACGAGAGCGCATACCGCAGCATCTCCCTGAGTTGGTTCAAGCATTCCGTGCTCTCCGAACTATTCACCGCACTCGCCCAAACCGACTACCGCATCATCCTCACCACCGACCACGGCAGCATACGTGCCGACCGTCCCGTGAAGATTGTAGGCGACCGCAACACCAACACCAACCTGCGCTATAAGCTCGGTAAGAACCTGTCCTATAACAGCAAGGACCTCTTTGTCATCAAGGAGCCGCAGAAGGCGCAGCTCCCTGCACCGAACCTCTCCACGAGCTACGTGTTCGCCACCGGCAACGACTTCTTCGCCTACCCGAACAACTACAACTACTACGTGCAGTACTACAAGGACACCTTCCAGCACGGCGGTATCTCAATGGAGGAAATGCTCATTCCTCTCATCACGATGAAGGGAAGGAAGAAATAACCTTCATTTACAATTTAAAAATTTACTATTTACAATTTATGTACTATTGGGGCGATGTACTATTTTTCGTCAATCCATAGCCGAATTGTAAATAGGAACTTGCGAATAAATAGTAAATAGCTAAATAGTAAATAATATGTCAATAACAATCTCCTCTCTCTCAGAAATCTCATCCGCAGCCAAGCAATTCGTGGCTGCCATGGGCGACAACACCATCTTTGCCTTCTACGGCCACATGGGCGCAGGAAAGACAACATTCATCAAGGCAATATGCGAGGAACTTGGCGTGAAGGACGTCATCACATCCCCTACCTTCGCCATCGTAAACGAATACACCGACGGGCAAGGCGAGCCTGTCTATCACTTCGACTTCTACCGCATCAAGAAGCAGGAGGAGGTCTATGACATCGGCTTCGAGGACTATGTAGAGTCAGGCTCAGTCTGCCTTATGGAATGGCCAGAACTCATCGAGGATATCCTACCTGCCGACACGGTGAAGATCTCTATCACCGAACAGCCCGACGGTTCCCGACTCGTGGAAAGCATGAAATAAACGCAAAAAAGAGATTCATACTCACATATAAGATTGTTGCGGATTATACTCTAGTTCTCAACAACTTATGCTAATCGTCAGACAAATGTCAGATAAATGTCAGTTTGAAAAATTGGCATTTATCTGATTTCTTTTTACCTTTGCCTTCGACAATTCCAAAAGAGTATGAAATCACTTCTTGTATTATTCATTGTTTTTGCATGTATGGCATTGTCCGTAGATTACCTATGGGTAGGCTATGGCATTGATGAAGTCAAGGTATTCCAATATGTCATCAACAAATCTGATATGATAACATTCACCGACGACATGTATTGCTACGACATCTCATACCCAGACTTCATGTATCCAGCAGAAGACAACGCGGACGGAGCAAACCGATTCAACTACAACGGCCGAACCGACCTGATGGTAGAAACAACCGTTATCGACTCCATACAATATCTGAAGCAGAATTCAGACAAGATAATACAAGAAAGAGACTGTGTTTACATCGATGGCGACTATATGGAGGGCGACAAAAGCTGGGAGGACATGCGTTTCCATACCAAGGCTGTCCATTCCGGCAAACTATGGGTTACATATACCGTGGTATTCAACAAGAAATTCGAGCAATCTGTTTCACGAATGATTAGTATAATAGACCGATGGAATCCCAAGATACTGTAACCAAAAGTCACAATCCTCCACATCAGAATACTATCATTTCTTTCTCTCCTCCATATCGCAGTAGATCTTGAAGAACTTGTCATTGATTTCATCTCGAACACGGCGATACTCGTTCATCTTGAACTCGTAGGTACCTTCCGTCACCTTGCTCGGGTCGTCGAAAGGAATATGGATACGATGCTTCACGTTACCGTTAAAGACTGGGCAGGTCTTGTTGGCATTATCACATACGGTTATAACATAATCCCAATCCTCGTTCACGTATTCATCAACCTGACAAGGCTTGTGGTCACTAATGTCGATGCCCATCTCACGCATCACGAGTACAGCCTTCGGATTAACGCGAGGCTCAGCCTTTACACCGCCAGAATATACAGCAAGGTCTTTTCCGTAAGATTCCAGGAAGCCGTGCGCCATCTGACTGCGGCATGTATTGCCTGTGCAGAGTACGAGAACCTTTATGCCATGTTTCTGGGCATTCATTGTAACTGTGCCCACGAAGAGGGCAAGAAATACCATAATGGTTTTCAGAATTGTTTTCATTTCTGTTTTTTTATTCTTCTTTTATCAGATTATTGTAGAGTATATATCCACATATTCCCAATCTCATATCCTTATGATTCTCGTTATAGTCGGTTATGCTGATTCTTGTGCTTATTAACAGGGCATCGCCATTGACCGACTTAAACGTATATACTATAGAGTCATTGAGATTCTTATGACGGATAAGGAAGTCGCCATGATTCTCTAAATGGTATATGAAAGTGGAATCATTGCAGGCATATCCTATATTATCCTTTTCTTTTGCGGTAGCATCTGTGAGCAAATCACAATAGACGTCATCAAGGTTTTCAATATATTTATAACCATCTGTCAAAGGAACGTTATTGAGCGAGTAACTGTAATCCATCTCATAGCTGTCGCGCAAATCACCATCAACATCCTTTATTTTCCTACCATCAATATGATATACCCATCGGCAGTTTTCGCCCAATACAGAGCGCGACCAGATATAGCCATAGCTCTTAATATCACTAATCGTATTATTGAATGTCAGGGCATCTTTGGGGGGCATTTTGCTTAGAATCCTGTTAAAGTCATAGTTGTCAAGATCCTTCTGCTGAATACCATACTTTGCCTTCAGCTCCAGGAATCTGTTTACAAGTATCTTCTGGTAAATTCTGTTATAGTTCCACGGATGAACGGAAGTGATCAGAACGAGCATCGTGAAACTGATACTGATCCAATGGATTCGTCTTGCCTTTAAAAGCCATAATCCGATGGCCACGGCATATAGCCAGATGTTGAAAGTAAGCATATAAAGACGATTGGCAGTAATACCATAATCCATGAAACGACGCCCAAGACCTATGCTCATAAGTACGAGCAGAGGCAATGAGAGCAACGGTAGCATCTTCGTTATCTTAACCTCGAAACCATTATATTCCTTATCCCTGATATACGGATATAGCAGGAAGGTAATTGCTATCACCGAGCACATCATGACAGAGACGAGCATCGACAGCATACCCTGAGGCAGAGTCCATGTGAAGAGTATCTTTAATCCATAGACATAAAGCACACCCATATAGAGCAAGGTCAAAGGTAGGAACAGATACTTGGTAACGCCTATCAGAAACTTATTCTTTGGAACGTTGGAGTTGAACTTGTCTTCGCCAGACGGAATACGGATAAGGAACAGCAAGACAGGAAGCGTTACAAGGCACAACACACACAGGGTGTAATATACCTTGTATTCCGCCTCAAAATCGAATAGCTGAGCAGAACCCATATACAGCAGGCACAAGCCACCAAGCATGATGAGTCCGACAAGGATACCGATAGCAGTTCCTACCGCCAATCTCAGCACGAAATTCCACGATTTCCTGTCATCCTTTTCGCCCATGAAAGGAAAGAAACAAACTGCCACGAGCATTGCCAGTATAGCCGAACTCTGTGCTATATATACAGATTCGTCAATATAAAACTTCAGATGCAGGGAGTAGGCATCTGCTGCAAGCACGGCAATAGAGCCAAGCCACAGCAACGCAGCCCTAGGCTTTTTGAACACGTTGGAAAGTCCATATTCCTCTCTTTCCTCCGTACAGATATGGAGCAGGAGAGTCAGAAGCATACCAACGCTGAAAAAGAAAGTGAGCCAGTCGGGAGACTTTTCAAGAATGATATTTCCAATCATCAGAATAGTCAACGCGGCAAGAAAAGCGATAGTAGCAGGAAACCTTAGTACGGTGTCCTTGCTATTGTTCCAGAAAGCAGATAGGTTGATTTTCATACTGATTTTAAGTTTTAATCACATCGCATCTGCAAAAGTAATCATTCCTTGCGACATTTCCAAATTTTTCGCAATATTAAAGTCAGTTCGACAGATTATGAATGGCAGCAAGCTGCTTTTTACGGAACAAAAATTATTCGTTTACGTGAATATATTTGGAAAGTAAATGAATAATAAATTTTATCAGTAAATTAATTTACTGGTTTAATTTTCTTAGAATTTACTTTCTAAAACATCTCAGGGCGCAAGCCCGATTTTAAGATTGGAAAGATTACAAACTTGCTTTAGCTTGGTGAGCCTTGCGAACAATTCTTGTCAGTTCAGCATCGGAGATGCATCCATATCTTTCCGTTGAACTAGGGACAAAACAAAGAAATCCCGCAAACAAGCTCACGCTTGTCTACGGGATAATGTGTGAGAGAGAGAGAGTGGGCGTTGACGGATTCGAACCGCCGACCCTCTGCTTGTAAGGCAGATGCTCTAAACCAGCTGAGCTAAACGCCCGAAACACTTTTCGGTGTGCAATTCTGATACCTCTAACTTTCTAAACTCTTGTGGGCGTTGACGGATTCGAACCGCCGACCCTCTGCTTGTAAGGCAGATGCTCTAAACCAGCTGAGCTAAACGCCCGGAAGAGATATTTCCGAATTGCGAGTGCAAAGGTACTACATTTCTGTGAGACTACCAAATTTTTCCCAGACTTTTTTCACTAATCTATCAATTTTTGTTGAAGCGCGCTAAAAACGTTGTTCAATCTCATTATTGCCCAGAATCACGGTTATTGTCTTACCGTCAGGTGTGTATCGGTAGTTTTCACATTCAAGAAGGCGCTCCATGATGCTCTCCATCTGTTCCTGTGAGAGTATCTCTCCGTATGGTGTGGCCGCACGTTCTGCAAGCTGCAAAGCGAGGAATGAGTTTATCTCAGACTTGACATCTGAGCCGTATTCCACCACCGCACTCACAAGTTCGTTGACAAGCGTTACGGCATCGAGTCCGTCAAGTCCGCCCGGTATTCCCGAAACGCTATAGCTGCCGTTGCCCTCGTCGCCTATCTCGAAGCCGAGACTACACATCTCGCTAATAGCGGTCGGGAGGTATGGGGAATATGACGGCGGGAACTGCACGGTTTCAGGGAACAGGATTTTCTGCGTACTTGACGTGCGTGTCTCAAGACTGTGCATATAGTATTCAAAAAGGATACGCACATCGGCCCTGTACTGATCGGTGAACATAAGTCCGTTTTCTACCTGTGTGACTATATACCTGCCGCTATACTGAAGATGTTCATGACCGCGATTAAGTAATGACACTTGGTCGTCGTCTTCTTCATCATTAAGTACAGAGGAGAATATATTGCTATTCTCTGCCGTATCATCAATATTGATAGCCGAAGGCCTATACAGGCTCTCCCACTCCTGCGTCTGGCGCGGTTTATAGTCGCCGAGTCCGAGTGAAGAGTTTGGAATGCCGCCTCCGTTGCGTGAGCCATGACCGCCGGAGGAAGCGCGTGAAGGCTTGTCAAGATACTGGGGCTCGTCGGAAGGAGTGCACTTGAACGGGTTGTATGAGGAGTCAATCTCGATAGTAGGCTGTTTGGCATCAAACGGCGCATCTGGATTATACACAGGGATGTCGGGACGCCCCTCAACGTCGAAATCAATCTCGGTAACGCCAGAGAACTTACCCACGGCATCGCGCACGGTAGCTACGAGTATCTGCCATATCGCCTGCTCGTTCTCAAACTTTATCTCGGTCTTTACAGGGTGGATATTCACGTCGATATCCTCGGGATTGACATCGAAGTATATGAAATACGGTACTTGGTCGCCGGAAGGCACAAGGCGCTCGAAAGCCATCTGCACAGCCTTGTGAAAGTACGGATGCTTCATATATCGTCCGTTGACGAAGAAGAACTGCTTTGCGCCTTTCTTACGGGCACTCTCGGGCTTGCCTACGAATCCGCTTATCTTGCACAGCGTGGTGGATGTTTCGAGGGGCAGGAGAGTCTGGTTTATCTTCTTTCCGAAGACATCTATGATTCGCTGTCGGAGCGAGGCGGCAGGGAGGTTCATTGTCTCCTGACCGTTGTTGTAGAGCACGAAGGAGATTTGCGGATATACGAGTACGATGCGCTCGAATGTCTGGTTGATGTTGCTCATCTCCGTGGTGTTCGATTTCAGGAACTTCCTTCGTGCCGGCACGTTGAAGAACAGGTTCTCCACGCAGAAGTTACTGCCCACGGCACATGCCACTGGTTCCTGGGATATGACACGAGAGCCCTCCAATGTGATGCGTGTTCCAAGCTCATCCTCTGCCCTTCGTGTCTGCAATGTCACCTGAGCAACGGCGGCGACAGAGGCAAGAGCCTCACCTCGGAAGCCCATGGTGTGGAGAGCGAAGAGATCGTCGGCCTTGCGTATCTTTGAGGTGGCATGACGCTCAAAAGAGAGGCGGGCATCGGTTTCGGACATACCACATCCGTCATCGATAATCTGTATCGATGTACGGCCGGCATCCACCACGAATACCTTTATGGTCTTGGCACCTGCATCGATAGCATTCTCCACGAGTTCCTTGATAACAGAGGCTGGGCGCTGTATCACCTCACCTGCCGCTATCTGATTGGCTACGCTGTCTGGCAGAAGTTGAATTATATCCATTTCTCTCTAAGTAAATCTCGCTTGCGCGAGGATATTCTTTTTTGGAAAGTAAATTATCAATAAATTACGACCAGTAAATTAATTTTCTTTCTGTGGCGAATGCCACGATAGTAATTTACTGAATATAATTTGCTGCAAATTTACTTTCCCAAAATTTAGTCCTACTCTAATTTGCGTTTAGGCGCTTCCCTACGTTTCTCTTGTTTCAACTCATTTTCCTTACCCTTGCCTCTCCAGAAGAAGATATCATCCTTGTTCTTCGGACGGATATAGTCGAACCATGCAAAGGCGGGAAGATGGAACTTGTCGGGCGGTATCTGGGTTATCGGGTACATAGTACCCGTTGATTTTGAAGCCCATATCTTCTCCAGCTTACGCTCAGGGGAGAGGTACATCTTCATCGTGTCGGTCTCAAGGAAATTGAGTCCGATGATTGTGGTATCGGCATCGTCGATAGGATAATACACAGCCTGCACATTGCCTATCGCCCATGTCTCACGTGCCTTGCCCTCTTGGAAATACACCTGCATCTCCTTTGCAGCCAACTGATTGTAGTGGGCAGAATCCATACGCTCAATGCTCATTGCCTGACCTATCACATCGGCATAGCGGATAGTAGAGTCCTGCATGTACGCGTGCATCACCTCGCCAAGCACCTGACGCCCCATATTCCACGCGATAGGGTCCTTATAGAGTGTGAGGCATGAGTCTTTGGAGTTGAACACAAGTGAGTCGCATACAGCCTGTATATCGGTACGGTATGCCCTCACCTTATGGAATCCGTGCATGACACGATATACGGAATCGGTATTGATGTTATAGGTATAGAGCTTTATGGAGTCGGCATGGACATAGAGGGTATCGTTCTGTGAGAAGTCCATCACAACGGCAGAATCAGTAGCAAAGCCGTATCCGATATTCTCGTCGTAATAGACATGATTACCAACGAACTGGTTCTTGTTCTTCTTATCGACATACACCACGTTTCCGAAGCCCTCGTCAATTTTCTTCTTGCTGTCAGAGAAAAGGCTGTCGGCTGTTATCGTCTTGTCCTCGTTATCCAAGGTAGAGCGGCCGTAGAGCATTGACTCCTCGGTGCTCGTGTTGTAATAGCCGTCTGTGGTATGCACGATGTTTCCCTGATTGATAATCATTGACGGTCCCACCTCGTTCTTGTCAGAAGTATAGTCGCCCACGATATGCGCCATGGAAGTCTGGGTATCATAATACAAGGTGTCGGAATACATGGTCATCCTGTCATTCTTCAGGCGCACCTTGTAATAGAACACCGCCTCACGGGTCTCGGTATTGTATTGTCCCCAGTCGGATGTCAGCGTACTCCCCTTGTCGATAAGCTTGCCACCGTCGAAGAAATACGCTATGCCATACATGCGGTCGTAGTCGAGGGAGTCGCAGAACAGTTTTGACTTACGATGCGTGAGTACAACATTCCTTCGAGCCTCTGCACGGTCGTCATTACCGTCATACCACGCCCATTCCGATTTCAGCGTAAGGGTATCGCCCTGCTTCATGAAGACGTGTCCGAAAGCCTCGAAACTGTTGCTCTGCTCGTTGAAATACGCGCTGTCGCAGGTAAGGATACCACCCTTATGGCGGAACTGCACCTTACCTCTCGCTATCTGGACATCTGGACGCTGACCATACACGTCGTATTCCAGTTCGTCGGCATGCTCCAGATACACACGCGGATCTTCCTGTTTGGCACCGGCACGCTGACGGCGAGGCTTGGCAGAGAAGACCACACTCAAGCCAAAAAGGCACAGGACCATCAACATGATGGTTCTGTGCCAGTTTATATTTGCTTTCTTGCGAGTCGTCATTACTTTATCCAACCCTCGTATTCAAAATTACAATTCTTATAGCGATCGTCCATACGGACATACGTATCCTTAATCTTACTCTTCACCCAGTTGCGGATGAGCTCCTCACGACGCTTCTCAAGCACCACGTTTTTCATTACCTGGAAATCATCGGTGATCTTAGCGCGATGTCCCTCAGTCCTTGACTTCAGCTTCACTATGGCACATACGGTCTTACCCTTTCCATTTACCATTGTAAACGCCTTTGATATCTCACCGACCTTCAGTCCCTCAACTGCGCGTGCAACCTCCGTAGGGAGATCTTTCATCTTGAACTTAGAGGTATGAGAACCGGTTTCCTGATCAAAGTTTGCCATCAGACCATTGCTGAGACGTGTATCCTTATCATCTGAGACATACGTGGCAGCCTCCTCGAAGGAGAACTTATTGGCACGAAGGTCATCGGCAATAGAGTCAAGGCGATGCAAGCCCGCATCGATGGCAGCACGTGGCACCTTCGGCTTGCGGAGGATATGACGGCACTTGATCTTGTCGCCGCGCTTGTCGATAAGCTGAATAATATGGAAACCGAACTCCGTCTCTACAATCTTGCTTATCTTCTTAGGGTCGCTAAGGTTGAAGGCAACGGCAGCGAAGGCAGGGTCATAGACACCACGTCCGGCATAATCCAACTCGCCTCCCTGACGTGCAGAACCCGGGTCCTCGGAATAGAGGCGAGCAAGTGCTGCAAAGGAAGTAGAGCCCTCGGTGACACGCTTGGTATAGTCACGAAGATCATCCTTCACCTTATTTATCTCTTCCAATGGAATTACCGGGGAATTGGTTACAATCTGCACCTCAACCTCAGTTGGCACGAATGGGATACTGTCTTCTGGGAGATTTTTAAAATAGTTTCTAACATCAGCTGGTGAAACCTTTACGTCCTCTACCAGTTTCTCGCGCATCCTGCTAATAAGCTGACGGTTCTTGAACTCATCATGCAACTCGTTCCTCATCTGGGAGATTGTCTGCTTACGGTATTCCTCAAGACGCTCAACAGAGCCTGCCATCTGAATCCAGCCATTCAACTGCTGTTCGATGGCATTCGCAACCTCAGCATCTGTCACCTCAATACTGTCGATGGCAGCCTGATGGAGGAAGAGTTTCTGAACAGCCAACTGCTCAGGAATACGGCAGTCGGGATCTCCACCGAAGTCGATACCCTCCTGTTCACCCTGCATACGCATCACCTCGATGTCGGACAGGAGTATAGGCTCATCGCCTACCACCCATACAACTTCATCAATGAAATTAGGGTTCGTGATTGTATTCTTGTCAACCTTTACAGAATCGTTAGCTGGCGATTCCTGCATCATAGAGCCTATACCTAATCTATTGGTAACTGCAGAAGCAGCAAGCCCCATCAGGAGAAATGACGAAAGGATTATTTTATTTTTCATAAGCCTAACCAAGCCTTCCCAAAGGGAAGGATGTTTTATACACTCTTTCGCTTAAAAAAAGGCTTGGTTTTATTTTATATTAATATTGAAGTTTCATTACTATCTAACATCCTTCCCTTTGGGAAGGCTTGGTTAGGCTTTTTAATGCTTATTCACCGTTGCAAGCACGTTCTTATCTACTTCAACAGGGAAACGCTCACGGAGAACGGCTATCCAACCCTGTTCGAGGGCTTCCTGATAGTCAGCCACTACCTGCGCACGTACATCTCCCATCTCCTTTGGAGCCTTGAGCACATCGCCGAAGGTGGCATCGTATGGATAGTCCTTAATCTTCTTAGGAGTTGCCTCAAGACCGAACACGTCCTTATCCACGAGGGCGTTGTCACCCATCTTGAAGATACCCTTCTCCACACGGATACGGAGCACAGAGTCAGAATTGAACGTAGAGCGGAGAATCTCAGCCCATTCGTCGAAAGGCTTTCCTTTCAGCACCTTCCTCACCTCCATAACATCGTCAATGCTACGGGCATGATATGCAATTCCCTTGAAACGAGGGGCATCCCATGTGTATTTCTTCTTGTTCTTCTTGAAATATGCGTTAAGGCCTTCCTCGTCCTTGCTTGCCTTTTCCCAAACCTCACGATTGCTTATCTCATAGAGAAGCAAACCGTCATGATACTCCTTGAAGAGATACTTCATGTCAGAGTCGAGGGAAGCAAGAGAGTCTGCACGCTGGTTCATTATCTGCTCCTGAGGCAGACCTGTAGCCTTCACCATCTGCTCCAGCTTACCGTTTATGATAGACTCACGAATACCGCGAGCATCAATGAAACGATGAATGTCGGTACGGAGAGAGTCGTATGACGGCATCGGAGCATGACCAAGCATCTTGACGATGTGATATCCGGCAGGAGAAAGGAAAGGCTTTGACACCTGACCGTCTCTAAGCGAGAAAGCAACATCCTCAAACTCCTTGAGAGTCTGACCACGGGAAATCTGTCCGATGTTTCCGCCATTCTTATTAGAACCCGGATCCTCACTATACCTGGAAGCGAACTGAGCAAAGTCACCACCTGCCATGATGGCATTATAGATGGAATCTGCACGATTCTTCACACGGATCTGCTCATCATTGCCTGCCTGCTGAGGAAGACGCAAAAGGATATGGGCAGGAGTAACCAAACCGTCAGACCCTACCCTATTCTTCGTGTCATTATAGATCTTACGAGCCTCAGCCTCTACGTCAGCCTCATTGATAAGTGTTGGGCGCACCTGCTGGTCACGATAGCCAACATACTCCTTCTGATAGGAAGTCATGGTGTCCATCTTCTCTCCAAGGGCAGCTGCAACCTTCAGCTTATAGTTGATAAAGAGGTCAACATATTCCTCTATGGTCTTCTTGTCGATAACGCCCTCTGTATTGTTCTTGTTGTATGAATACTCGAACTCAGAGCGAAGCACAGGCTCTCCGGCAATAGTCATTATCACAGGATCATTGTTCTGTGCGAATGCCGTCAACTGGACAGCGAAAAGGGAAATGAAGCCCACCCAGGCCCTCCCAAAGGGAGGGATGCGATATAGTGAGTTAAACATTCTAAACATATATTATTGGACGCAGAAATGCAGAGTTATTGAGATTTCTTTTTATTAAGCGAACATATGTATAAAACACCCTTCCCTTTGGGAAGGCTTGGTTAGGCTTTACTGTGGCCTACTATAGTTTGGAGCCTCACTTGTAATGATTACCTCGTGTGGATGACTCTCAGACATACCGGCAGCGGTGATGCGTGTGAACTTGGCATCGTGAAGAGCCTCGATGTCACGAGCTCCGCAATAGCCCATACCAGAACGGAGACCGCCAACAAGCTGATAGATCACCTCCTGAACAGTTCCCTTGTAAGGCACACGACCTGCGATGCCTTCTGGAACGAGTTTCTTTGTCTCCTTCACGCCACCCTGGAAGTAACGGTCAGCAGAGCCCTTCTCCATAGCCTCAAGAGAACCCATACCGCGATATGACTTGAACTTACGGCCATTGAACAGGATTGTCTCGCCCGGAGCCTCCTCAGTACCGGCAACAAGTGAACCGATCATTACTGAGAATCCACCAGCAGCAAGTGCCTTAACGATATCGCCAGAATAGCGGAGACCACCATCAGCGATGAGAGGCACACCTGTCCCCTCAAGGGCCTTTGCCACGTCATATACAGCTGAGAGCTGTGGAACACCTACACCTGCCACGATACGTGTGGTACAGATAGAACCAGGACCGATACCAACCTTAACGGCATCAGCACCAGCCTCAACGAGTGCCTTTGCAGCCTCACCTGTAGCGATGTTACCAACTACGATATCAACATCTGGGAAAGCAGCCTTTGCCTCACGTACCTTCTCGATAACGCCCTTTGAATGACCATGAGCAGTATCGATGATGATAGCGTCAACGCCAGCCTTTACGAGAGCCTCCATACGCTGGAATGTATCAGCAGTAACGCCAACACCTGCAGCTACACGAAGACGTCCCTTCTTATCCTTACATGCCATTGGCTTATCCTTTGCCTTTGTGATATCCTTGTAAGTGATAAGTCCGATGAGCTTGTTATCATCGTCAACAACAGGAAGCTTCTCTATCTTGTGCTCGAGAAGAATCTGTGAAGCAGCCTGAAGGTCAGCCTGCTGATGAGTAACGATAAGGTTATCTTTTGTCATCACATCCTGGATCTTACGGTCAAGATCACTCTGGAAACGGAGGTCACGGTTGGTTACGATGCCTACGAGCAGACCTTCTTTGTCAACAACAGGAATACCACCGATGTGATACTCAGACATGATATCAAGCGCATCCTTGACAGTCTTCCAAGGGTTGATAGTCACAGGATCGTAAATCATACCATTCTCAGCACGCTTTACGATTGCCACCTGACGAGCCTGTTCCTCAATTGACATATTCTTGTGGATAACACCGATTCCACCCTCACGAGCAATGGCAATAGCCATAGGAGCCTCGGTAACAGTATCCATAGCAGCTGTTACGAATGGGATCTTCAAATCAATGTTACGAGAGAACTTGGTACCAAGTGATACCTCACGTGGAAGGACTTCTGAATATGCTGGAATCAGCAATACATCATCGAAGGTAATACCTTCCATCACAATTTTGTCTGCAATAAATGAAGCCATAGAATTAATCTTTTTTTATTGAGGTGCAAAGTTAGTAATTTTTTCCGAGATAATCGCCATTATCTTTCATTTTTCTTTTCCTATTAATGCAAATTAACGCGGAAACGAGATTTCTTGTCTATTTTTTCACATTATGTTTCATGAGAAAAGATTATTATCCGAATGTTTTTCCATAGTAAAAAAATCAATACAGCTTTTGGGATTTCACATGATAAAACAACTTTTGATCAAGTTTCTTTTGGAATTTCTTCAGATAACTCTTCTTTACCACAGGAAACTTTATCGCATTCAACGGAACAACAAAAAGTTCCTCAGGATGTGCACCACTTCCACCAACACCAATAGCAAGGAAAACGGGAATATCACTTTTTTCTTGGAATTCTCTGTATCTATCAAGCTGTTCTTTTCTCGCAACAAACAGGAGATCCTTAAAATAAGACATTCTGAACTTACATTCGATTGCAACAGAATAAACTTTATTTAATTCTATATCAAAAATAAGATCTGGCTGTTTACTGCTCTCATCATAACGCCCATCAACATATTTATCTCCTGTCCATCTGAGATTTTTGTAATTATCAGGAAGAAGTCTGACGATATACTTTTCAAAATCAAGACCGTTTTTGCGTTTCCAATCTATCAGTTCTGTTTCTCACTGCACAGATTCAAGCTCTGATTCCATTTGCTCAAACAAAGTTTGCATATCGGATTCAGACAAATCAAGAGTCTCTCTGAAAACATTCTTTTCATTTTCAGAAAGCACACCATCTGCCATAGCCATTTTCTTCAATAATTCTATTTTATCACTCATATTAATTGAATTATTAAGATAGTGCAAGCTGATCTATCGCAGTTTTACCATTATTCCAGATGGAAAATATACACCTTCACTCTTTCTCCTATGTAAATCCGAACCAAACCCGTTGAAAGTCCGCTCTAAAATAAGGGCTTCACCGACTTTGCACCGACTTTGCACCGACTTTGGTACGGAGGAAGAGCGGAACCACATAGGAGGAAGAGCGAGGGTAAAGAAGCGGGAAAAACGCGAGTCTGAACCTCCGAAAAAGTTCTCTTAATTCGCCAACTCGGAAAGGAACTTAATCCTTACAAGACGAATCTCATCCTCTTCATAGTCATCACCAAGTTCATCAAGGGCAACGGAAATCTTATCCGTCTCACTTTCGCGGAAATACTCATAAATATCTTCCACTACATCCTCATCCATTACCTCCTCAAGGAAATAATTGATGTTGAGTTTCGTACCGCTATCCACGATACGCTCTACCTCTGTGAGGAAATCGCCAAAGTCCATATTCATAGAAGCCGCGATATCGTCAAGAGGCATTCCCTTGTCTATGCTCTGGATAATCTTCACCTTCTTCAAAGAGTTCTTTGCAACGGTCTTAACACGAAGGTCTTCCGGACGCACGATCTCATTCTCCTCACAATATTTCTTGATCACGTCACAGAACTCCTGTCCGTATCTCTTCGCCTTACCTTGACCTACTCCCTGAATATTCTGAAGCTCAGTAAGATTGACAGGGTACATAGTCGTCATCTGTTCAAGGGAAATATCCTGGAAAACCACGTATGGTGGCACATTATGCTTCTTTGCCACATCCTTTCTGAGGCTCTTCAATACGGCAAATAACTCAGGGTCGAGCGCCACGCCTCTTGCTGCCGGAACATCGTCCTCTTCCTCCTCTGAGAACACGTTATCTTCGGTAATGAAGAACGGCTGAGGATTCTTCAGCCAACGCTTTCCAGCTGACGTTATCTTCAAAGTTCCATAATCCTCTACCTCCTTGCGAAGAAAACCCTCCACAATGGCATATCTAATAACAGGATTCCAAAGCTTGTCGCGCTTACCCTCACCACAGCCGAACGCATCAAGCAGATGATGCTTGTGCGATGTGATATCATCGGTAGCACGGCCTTTAACGAAATCTATAAGATACTGGGTGCGGAAATTCTCCTTGATAGCCACAACCGACTCAAGTATGCACTTGAGTTCCTCGGTAGCCTCTAATTTCTCCTTCGGATGCAGACAGTTGTCACAATTATGACAATTCTCTTCCGTATATGTCTCGCCGAAATAGTTCAGAAGAAGCTTTCTACGACAAAGAGAAGACTCTGCATAGGCCTCGGTTTCCTGTAGCAGATGGCGGCCAATATCCTGCTCTGCCACCTGCTTGTCAGCCATGAATTTCTCCAGTTTCTGAAGATCCTTATGCGAATAGAAAGCTATACAACGTCCCTCGCCGCCATCACGACCGGCACGACCAGTCTCCTGATAATACCCCTCAAGGCTCTTAGGAATGTCATAGTGGATTACAAAACGAACATCAGGCTTATCGATACCCATACCGAAGGCGATGGTAGCAACAATCACGTCAATATCCTCCATAAGGAACTCATCCTGAGTCTGATTCCTTACAGGCGTGTCAAGTCCGGCATGATATGGACGTGCCTTGATATCATTTGCACAAAGTACGGCAGCAAGTTCCTCAACCTTCTTTCTTGACAGACAATACACGATACCGCTCTTACCCGGATTCTGCTTTATGAATCTGATAATCTGCTTGTCTATCTGATTTGTCTTCGGGCGTACCTCATAGTAGAGGTTAGGACGGTTGAACGAGCTTCTGAACTCCGTAGCATCAGGAATGCCGAGGTTCTTCTTGATATCCATCCTTACCTTGTCGGTTGCCGTTGCGGTAAGGGCTATGACAGGCGACTTGCCTATTTCATTTATTATAGGACGAATCCTACGATACTCAGGACGGAAATCATGTCCCCATTCCGAGATACAATGAGCCTCATCTATTGCATAGAATGAAATCTTAACCTGACGGAGGAACAGGGCATACTCTTCCTTGGTAAGCGATTCCGGTGCCATATAAAGCAGCTTCGTCTTACCTGACAGAATATCATTCTTCACCTTGTCGATAGCAGACTTGTTCATTGACGAATTGAGACAATGAGCCACGCCGTCGCTCTCACTAATACCGTTGATGACATCAACCTGATTCTTCATCAACGCTATAAGCGGAGAGATAACGATAGCTGTCCCATCCATCAAGAGCGAAGGCAACTGGTAGCACAACGACTTACCGCCACCTGTCGGCATCAGCACGAAAGTGTCGTTTCCAGCGAGCAGGTTACGGATTATCTTCTCCTGATCGCCCTTGAATTTGTCGAAACCGAACAACTCCTTCAGTTTCTCTGTAAGGTTTAGGTTTTCCATAATAAATGAAAGAGAGACGCCCCCTTTCCCGTCTTTCTAGTATGAAAGGGGGCGTTTGTCTTTTTTAATAATGCTTCTCCAACTGCTGTGCTGCGTAGTCCTTTGTAACCTCGAATTTCTTCAAGCGCTTACCCGGACACTCGAACATAGCATCGGTCATAACAGTTTCCACGATAGAACGCAAGCCACGCGCACCAAGCTTATACTCTACAGCCTTGTCAACAATATACTCAAGTGCCTCAGTAGTGAATGTAAGTTCTATCTTATCCATCTTGAACAGTTTAATATACTGACGGACGATGGAGTTCTTTGGCTCAACGAGAATCCTACGCAAGGCATCTCTGTCGAGCGGATTGAGATATGTAAGTACTGGCAGGCGACCAATAATCTCAGGTATGAGACCGAATGACTTCAAGTCCTGAGGCTTAACGTACTTCATCATCTCTTTCTGGTCAATCTTACGTACGTTCTGCACAGAATTATAACCCACGGTATGAGTATTCATTCTCTGCGCAATCTTACGTTCGATACCGTCGAAAGCACCTCCGCAAATAAAGAGGATGTTGCGGGTATCAACGTGGATATAATCCTGATCAGGATGCTTACGACCTCCCTTTGGCGGAACGTTAACGATAGTTCCCTCAAGGAGTTTCAACAAACCTTGCTGAACACCCTCGCCACTAACGTCACGTGTTATGCTCGGATTATCGCTCTTACGCGCAATCTTATCAATCTCATCAATAAAGACAATACCACGCTGAGCAGCCTCAAGGTCGAAATCGGCAACCTGAAGCAGACGGCTCAAGATACTCTCCACATCCTCACCCACATATCCAGCCTCCGTGAATACGGTAGCATCAACGATGGTGAAAGGAACATGAAGGAGCTTTGCGATAGTACGGGCAAGGAGAGTCTTACCTGTACCTGTAGAGCCCACCATAATGATATTGCTCTTCTCTATCTCCACACCGTCATCCTCGTCAGGCTGCTGTAAACGCTTGTAGTGGTTATATACAGCAACCGAGAGATATTTCTTTGCCTCATCCTGACCTATGATATACTGGTCAAGATATTCCTTTATCTCATTAGGCTTCGGAACCTCGGAGAGCACAGGTACATCGCTACCGTCCGTAGGTTTCTTGCCCGCGCCCTTTGCATCCTCCGGACCAAAGCCCTGCGCACAAACTATGTCATAAGCCTGACGGGCACAATCCTCACAAATATAGCCATTCAAGCCTGTTATCATCAGACGTACCTCATTCTCGCTACGTCCGCAGAAATTGCATATATTCTTTTTCTTGTTCATTATTTCTTCACCAGCACAGCATCAATCATACCATACTCCTTTGCCTCCTCTGCCGTCATCCAGTAGTTACGATCAGAGTCTGTCCATACCTTCTCATAAGGAGTATGAGAGTGGTTGGAGATAATGGTGTAGAGTTCCTTCTTGAACTTCTGAATCTCCTTTGCCTCAATCTCGATGTCGGAAGCCTGTCCCTGAACGCCGCCAAGAGGCTGATGAATCATCACGCGGGAATGAGGTAGCGCAGAACGCTTGCCTTCCTGTCCGGCAACAAGCAACACAGCGCCCATTGAAGCAGCCATGCCGGTACAGATCGTAGCGACATCGCTTGAAATGAACTGCATAGTATCATAGATACCAAGACCGGCAGTAACGCTGCCGCCAGGAGAATTGATGTATATTGAGATATCCTTACCAGGATCAGTTGAATCCAGATACAGCAACTGTGCCTGAATCGTATTTGCGGTATAGTCGTTGATCTCCGTACCGAGGAATATAATCCTATCCATCATCAAACGAGAGAAGACATCCATCTGTGTGACGTTCAACTGACGTTCCTCAAGAATGTAGGGATTAAGGTACTGTGCCTGTGTCCTCATAACATCGTCAAGAGCCATGCCATTCATTCCGAGATGGCCAGTAGCATATTTTCTGAAATCGCTTCTTAAATCCATTTGTTCTATTGCTTTTCTTACTGTTTAGTAACACAAAGTTACGAAGAAAACAGGGAATTTGCAAAATTTAAATGTTAAAAAAAGGAAAAAGGCTCAAAACAAGCCTTTTCCCTATACCTCAAACATACTCTTGTGATTATTTTTGCCTAAGTATGCCTATATTAAATTGTAAACAATAAAATACTCCCTTTGATGTCCGTTTCCTGTGAACGGACTTACAACGGATTTACGACGGACCTATAACGAACCTGACTCTAACGTGAATTTGCCGTCACGCTAACCTTAATTTATCCTATACTCAATAGCACTCTTGCTGTCAAGGAAGTCTATCAAATTCTTTGTAACGCCTACACGACGAGTTTGCGAAACGAGATTGACAGGACGCATCAGCTTAACGGAATGACACAGCACGTCAACCTCCACCTGACCAGGCGACTTCTCAATCTCGTTCACGAGTTCGGTGGCATCAAGTTCGGTAAGGTCATCCACATTGACAAGGAGCGTGAGCTTACGGATAAATTTGTCACGCACATCCACAAGATATTCCACGTCAAGAACCTTACTACTTATATAAGTGCTCGTCGGGAACTTCTTCTCGAACTTCATCTTGATATACAACGAACTGCCCTTGATAAACTTGCCGCGCCATTGCGACCAGTCGTCGAAGAAGGCAAGCTCACCTGCTCCCTCATAGTCCTCCAAGGTAACAATACCGAATGGCGTTCCTCGCTTGGTAAAGCCCTCACGAAGATCGGTCACGATACCGCCGACGGTTACGACCTCCAGCTTCGCAAGCTCTTCCTTGTCGGCATCCTTGCCAAGTTCCATACATTTCTTGTTACACAGGTTCTTCAACACAACCGCATACTCGTCCAGCGGATGTGCTGAGAGATAGATGCCCACGAGGTCACGTTCACGGTTCAGACGCTCTATGGCGCTCCATTCCTCTGCCTGTACAGGCTTCGGTTTGGTTATCTCCACGCTTCCGAAATCGCCGAAAAGCGAATTGGCTGCCTCCGCCTTTGCTGACTGATACTGGTTGCCGTAACGGCTCAGCATATCGATGAAAGTATAGCCACCGCTATTGCCCGTAACATACTGCTCTCGTGGCAAGCCGAAGCCGTCAAGACCGCCGCTAATGGCAAGACACTCAAGCGCTTTCTTGTTCATAGAAGATGAAGGCACACGCTCTACAAGAGAATAGATATCACTATAAGGGCCATTCGCTTCCCTCTCGGCAATAATAGCCTGTACGGCAGCATCGCTCATACCCTTGATACCTGAAAGTCCGAAACGTATCTCACCCTTCTTGTTCACGGTAAAGCCGTCCATAGACTCGTTCACATCAGGTCCCTTAGTCGGTATGCCCAAGACCTTACATTCGTCCATGAGTTTCGTGATTTCCTTTATATCCGAGCGACGGCGGGTCATAAGAGAAGCCATGAATTCAGCAGGATAGTTAGCCTTCAAGTATGCCGTCTGATATGCCACCCAAGAATAGCAAGCCGCATGAGACTTGTTGAAAGCATAGGAAGCGAACTTCTCCCAGTCAGCCCATATCTTCTCAAGAATCTTAGGGTCGTGACCGTTTGACACACCGCCCTCGATGAACTTAGGCTTCATCTTATCAACGATGTCCTTCTTTTTCTTACCCATCGCCTTACGGAGGGCATCCGACTCACCTCGGGTGAAGTTGGCAAGCTGACGGGAAAGAAGCATCACCTGCTCCTGATAAACCGTGATCCCGTAGGTATCCTTCAGATACTTCTCCGTACAAGGGATATCATATTTAATCTCCTCACGTCCGTTCTTTCGGGCAATGAATGAAGGGATATAGTCCATAGGTCCCGGACGATACAAAGCGTTCATCGCGATAAGGTCCTCAAAGACAGTAGGATGTAGTTCGCGGAGGTATTTCTGCATACCAGCCGATTCAAACTGGAATGTTCCGACAGTTCTGCCCTCCTGATACAGCTTATATGTAGCCGGGTCGTCGATAGGAATATGGTCAAGGTCTATGTCTATGCCTCGCGTCTGCTTCACAAGCTTACAGCATTCCTTCTGCTCAGAGAGAGTCTTCAAGCCGAGGAAGTCCATCTTTATAAGACCTGTTGACTCGATCACGTGACCGTCATACTGCGTAACAGCGGTCTTTATCTCCGGGAAATCAGGGTCGTCGGCAGTAGATACCGGCACATGGTCGGAAATAGGGTCTCGGCAGATGATGAATCCACAAGCATGAATACCCGTTGAGCGAACTGTGCCCTCAAGCATCTTGGCATATTTGATAGTATTTGCCTCGCGTGGATCGGCACTCGCCTCTGCCTCCTGAAGCTCAGGAGTACACTTAAGATAATTGGCGAGCTTAGGCTTCATACCGTCAGGCAATCTGTCTGGCATAGCCTTACAAAGCGCATTACTCTTTTCAAGCGGAAGCTTCTCCACACGAGCCACATCCTTGATGGAGTTCTTTGCCGCCATCGTACCGTATGTAATGATATGCGCACAATTCTCCTTACCATATTTATTCATTACCCATTGAAGCACCTTACCTCGACCGTCATCGTCGAAGTCGGTATCAATATCAGGCAAGGAAATACGGTCAGGATTAAGGAAACGCTCGAAAAGGAGGTCGTATTTCAGAGGGTCTATCTTCGTGATACCGAGACAATAAGCCACTACGCTTCCGGCAGCAGAGCCACGTCCAGGTCCTACCCACACGCCAAGCTCGTCACGAGCAGAATTGATAAAGTCGGACACGATAAGGAAGTAGCCTGGGAAACCCATCGTCTTCATGATATGAAGCTCGAAGCGGATTCTGTCTTCCACGTCCTCCGGTATTCCATAAGAGCCCTTTATCAGCTTATCAGCCGTGAGGTTGTCTGCCTTACCACTACCGTATATCCTCTGAGCACCCTCGTATGCGAGTTTAGCAAGATAGTCTGCCTCAAATTTAACTCGGTAGATTTTATCATATCCGCCAAGTTTCTTTATCTTCTTCAGACCTTCTTCCTCCGACATCTGATTCTCACCGTTCTCATCGCTTGTGAATTCTTTGAAAAGGTCCTCTTCCGTATATTTCTTTCGCCATTCCTCTTCCGTACCGAATTCCTCAGGTATCGGGAAGAAAGGCATGATAGGGTCGCTCTCTATATTATAGGTCTCTACCTTGTCGAGAATCTCAAGAGTATTGCTCAGAGCCTCTGGAACGTCGGCGAATATCTCGTTCATCTCCGCCTGCGTCTTGAACCATTCCTGCTTCGTATAGCGCATACGATTAGGGTCGTCCAAGTCCTTACCCGTTGAAAGGCATAGCAGATGGTCGTGTGCCTCCGCGTTCTCCTTGTCAACGAAGTGGGAGTCGTTGGTGCATATCAGTTTTATTCCATATTCCTTCGCAAACTCCATCAGCACGCGATTTGCTTTCTGCTGCAGAGGGAAGGTCTCTCTGTTTGCAAGAACACTCGGATCTGTCACCTCATGTCGCTGAAGCTCAAGATAATAGTCATCGCCCCAGATGCTATGATACCATTCCACAGCCTCGCGAGCGCCCTCTATGTCACCCTCGATAATCTTCTTCGGCACCTCACCACCGATACATGCAGAGCAGATGATAAGGTCTTCATGGAATGCAGCAAGATCCTTGCGATCGGTTCTCGGACGACCGTAATATCCATCCACCCAAGCGCGTGATACGAGTCGGATAAGGTTCTTGTAGCCGTTGAAATTCTTGGCAAGAACGATGAGGTGGTAGCCGCCAAGGTCGCCATTGGCCTTAACCATATCCTCCTTATTGTGATGCGCAACATACATCTCACAACCGAAGATCGGCTTGAACGGTTCCTTACCATCCGCCTTGAGCTTTTTGTTTACTCCGTTACAGTAGTCGAAAAGCTCCTTTATACCGAACATATTTCCATGGTCGGTAATGGCAATACCCTTCATTCCGTCGGCAACAGCCTTGTCAACAAGCTTACTGACAGACGCCTGTCCGTCAAGTATGGAATAATACGTATGAACGTGTAGATGAATAAAATCCTGCATAGACGCAAAATTACGGAAAATTCACAAGACAACCTTATATAAATGTCAAAAAGAACAATAAAGTGACGAAAATAAGAAAAAAATTTGCTATTTTCGATAAAAACATGTATCTTTGCACGGAATTATGTGATTTTTTGTCATCACGATATACCCCGAATACGAAACTTGTCCTCCAAAATGGGAAAAAGAATAAAGAAACTTAAGAAAATCAGGTTGCACCGAGAAGGGACTGATACATTAATCTACGGCCTAATGTTCATTGTTGCAATAGGTATAATATTGTGGCGTTCATTCGAGACCCACATCCCATTCTATTGCTTCGCCATCCTCTTCACGGCAATATATTGTATCGTTATCAATTTCTTCCGTTGTCCTATCAGATATTTTTCTGAAGAAGACACGGAGAACATTATCGTTGCCCCCGCCGACGGACGTATCGTTGTCGTTCAGGAAGTAGAGGAAGACAAATATTTCCATGAGCCACGCATCATGGTCAGCATCTTCATGAGCCTCTTCAACGTTCACGCCAACTGGTTCCCTGTTGACGGAAAGGTGAAGCTCGTGCATCATCAGAACGGAGCCTTCCACAAGGCTTGGCTCCCGAAGGCTAGTGAGGAGAATGAGATGGCTGACATCATCATCACTACCGACAACGGAGTTGATGTACTTTGCCGTCAGATTGCAGGTGCGATGGCGCGCCGTATCGTGACCTACGCAAAGGAAGGTGAGGACTGCTACATCGACGAACACCTCGGCTTTATCAAGTTCGGCTCTCGCGTGGATCTCTTCCTGCCTCTCGGCACGGAGATTAACGTTAAACTCGGTCAGGCAACAACCGGCAACCAAACGGTAATCGGAAGATTGAAGTGAAATTAAGATATTAAGGAATTAAGATACTAAGGGCTTTCGACCTTTGACCTTATTCCTTATCATGAATATGAAGAAACATATCCCAAATACAATAACCTGTTGCAACCTTATCTCCGGATGTGTTGCAACAGTATTTGCTTTATTCGGCATTCCTGAGATGGCTCTGCTGTTCATCATTCTCGGAGCTGTCTTCGATTTCTTCGACGGAATGACCGCACGTGTTCTCGGCGTATCAAGTCCTATCGGCAAGGAACTCGACTCTTTGGCTGACGACGTCACATTCGGCGTTGCTCCGGCAAGCATCTTGTTCTGGTTCCTCGGCATCATAGACTATCCCGAATTCCTCGAAGGATGGCGCAACGTGATTCCCTTCCTTGCATACATCATCGCGGCTTTCTCTGCCCTGAGACTTGCGAAGTTCAATCTCGACACACGCCAGACAACCTCCTTCATCGGACTCCCTACCCCTGCCAATGCCCTTTTCTGGGGTTCATTAATCGTAGGATTGGGCACACAAATGATGTTCTGGACATACTCCCTACCTCTGCTTCTTATCGGCATCGTGGTAAGCTCATGGCTCCTTATAGCTGAGATTCCAATGTTCGCCCTCAAGTTCAAGCATTGGGGATTCAAGGGCAACGAGATAAAGTACGGCTTCGTCATCTTTAGCGCATTAGCCCTTATCGGCGGTATTGCATACGGCATCGTGAAAGAGAACATACATGTCTGCTATCTTCCTTTCTGCATTATCATACTTGCCTACATAGCAGTATCAATCGCTACACAGAAGAAATAAATGCTGCACATATTATTAGTCATATTACTGTTGTTGCTGTTGTTTGTCCTCGTGCCGCTTCTCTTCGTCGGGGTAGTTGCATACGCCAAACTCAGAGGCCTGTGGTACAAGCTAACGGGACGCCCGCAGCCTAATCCCTTCAACGGATTCAACGCCAGCTTCAATACCCATAACAGCTCACGCGAAAATACCACACAAAGCCAGCAGCAGACCTCCCAGTCGGGTTCTTCAAGCAACAATGGCAAGAAGATATTCTCTGCCGACGAAGGTGAGTATGTTGATTTTGAGGTGGTGGATTAATATATGACTAAGGTCAAAGGTCTAAGGACTAAGGTTTTTAGCCATCGACTTTCGACCTTAGACCTTTTACTTATGACCTTTGATTTTTGAGTTATGAAACATCTGATTCTATTATTCCTACTCGCGCTATGCAGCTCCGTCCAAGCACAGGTCCCTGCCGGAAGGAGCAGAACTGTTACCATGTTCAAGGATTTCCAGCCTGCCATCATCAAACTGAAGGACGGCAAGACAAGTGTGCACAAGCAAACGAACATCTTCCTCAAGAACAGTACTCTCGTATATAAGAAAGCCCCTACTGGCGAGGTAATGGAAGCATCCATGCCCGTAGTGGCAGGCTTAACCGTTGGCGAGCATAACTTCATCAACGTGAAGAACCAGCTTGCCGAAATCGTTGCCACAGAAGGTAACGCAAGTCTCGTGCGTGTTCGTGTGATTGACGTTGAGACCATGAAGGGCGAGTACCTGAACAACAGTACCATAACAAATTCATCCATGATCGACGACCTCAACGCCGGACGCCTTATCGGCGAAAGCATGTCAACCACGCGCATCGACGGCGCAGAGGATGATGAACCGTACCCTCTCATGGACACATACTACTATGTTGTAGGCGACAAAGTCACCCTTGCCCATGAGCGTTCCATTAAGTCTGCCATCAAGAAA
This sequence comes from uncultured Prevotellaceae bacterium, assembly GCA_902779665.1. Taxonomy (GTDB): domain Bacteria; phylum Bacteroidota; class Bacteroidia; order Bacteroidales; family Bacteroidaceae; genus Prevotella. The sequence goes on from CACZCN010000025.1 coordinate 64,157, forward strand.
GACCAGCGACATGACTACGAGGTTATCATCTCCAATGGATTCAGTTGGGCAAGACAGGAAGACCTTGCAAAGCTGCTCAAGCTCTTCAAGTGATGAACTACATCTTCGACCTTGCAGGCGTTATCATAAACCTCGACCTTGAGCGCGACACGAAAGCACTCAACTATATCGGACTGCCCGACTTCGAAGGCTGCATACGACAGCCCGAAATAGCAGTCCCTACCCTCTCCTATCTCAACGGACTCATGTCCGAGCAAGATTACTGCGACACCATCCGTCCGCTATGTCGCGAAGGCATAACCGACGAGGACATCCTATGGGCTATGGACGATGTTCTCGACACTATTCCCGAATCACGCATACAGATGCTTCTCGAACTGCGCAAGCATCACAAGGTGTATCTGCTAAGCAATATCTATGACAGAGGCTGGCAGATTGCCACAAACGCTTTCCGCAAGCACGGCGTAGAGCCCGAAGACTGCTTCGACCAGCTCTTCCTCTCACACGAGCTACAGCTTGCCAAACCCGACCCCCGCATATTCCAAGCCGTAATCGACGCAACAGGCATAAAGCCCGAGGAAACCTTCTTCTTCGACGATTCAAGGAGCAATATCGAGACTGCAAAATCCCTCGGATTCCAGGCTCACCTCGCCCCGATGAACAATATCGAAGAGGTCTTTGAAATTAACAATTAACACTTGCGTAGCTTGATGAGTCTTAGCGAAGAACTTGCGAAGCCTGATGAGCCTTAGTGAATATTTTACTTTCCAACTAAACGCTAAGACGCAAAGGATTTCCGAATACCATCTTGCATATCAAATTCATCCTCCCTTTCTTTGTATAAAGAAAAGAGGTTGGAACAGGACGCTCCAACCTCGGACGATTTCGCTTTTTAAGAAAAAAATGTAAAACGAAATCAATATTTGGTGCAAATATAGTGAATTTATTCAGAAACACAAAATTTTACGCCATTATTTTTGAAAATTAACACACTTATTTGTAAATCTAATTTTTTTTCCATAACTTTGCATTCTGAAAATCAGAGACGTGCGCCAACCCTTAGGGGTTGACATGCACTATTTTCCAAATGCGAATATCAAGGAAATTTGCATTCTGAAAATCAGAGACGTGCGCCAGTCTAAAAGACTGACCTTGCACTATTTTCCAAATGTAAATTATAAGGCATTTTCATCTTGACTATATCTTGATTATAACATCCAACGAAAAAAAATTAACGAAATAAATGAACAAACTAACATTTTTGTTTTTTTCCGCTCTTGTTTTCCCTTTGACCATGATTGCCCAGACATGGGACGACGCTAAGTACAAAGCCATTGAGGCAAGTATCGTTGCGCCTACATTCGCAGATGCGGAGTTTGACATCACAGCCACAGGCATCACAACGGCATCAACGCCGAATGAGATACAGACGGCTATCAATGCCACTATCGACAAATGCTCCGAGGCCGGCGGCGGAAAGGTCATCATTCCTCCCGGAACATGGAAGACAGGAGCAATAACCCTGAAAAGCAACGTCAACCTTGTGGTCAAGGCAGGCGCAACCCTGCTTTTCGCCTACGATCCCTATCTCTATCCGTTGGTGAAGACACGCTGGGAAGGTCTCGACATAATGAACTACTCCCCTTGCATCTATGCCTATCAGGCTAAGAACGTTGCCATCACCGGCGACGGCATTATCGATGGAAACGGCACCAAGGACACATGGTGGAAATGGTGCGGAGCTGCAAAATACGGCTACGACAGCAACACTCTCCAGAGCCAGGCAAACGAATATGCAGGCAAGAACGCCCAGTACAAGCAGGTGGATGACAACGGTAAGGTGCTCAGCAACCGCAACACCCTGCTGTGGATGGCAGACAACAATATTCCTACCGAAGAGCGCATCTTCGGACTCGGATGCGGTATGCGTCCGCAGCTCGTCAATTTCTATGAGTGCGAAAACGTGCTCGTTGACGGCGTAATCTTCCTCCGCTCCCCTTTCTGGGTTATCCACCCTGTTCTGAGCAAGAACGTAACCGTGCGCCGCTGTAAGATCATCAACGACGGACCTAATGGCGACGGATGCGACCCTGAGTCATGCGAGAACGTGCTCATCGAGAAGTGCATCTTCAACACAGGCGACGACTGCATAGCCATCAAGTCAGGACGTAACGGCGACGGACGACGCACTCCGCGTCCTTCAAAAAACATCATCATCCGTGGCTGTACGATGGAAGACGGACATGGCGGCGTGGTCATCGGTAGCGAGATAAGCGCAGGCGTACAGAATGTCTTCGCCGAAGACTGCCGCATGGACTCCCCTAACCTCGACCGCGTGCTGCGCATCAAAACCAACACCTGCCGAGGCGGAGTAACCGACGGCATCTACATGCGCAACGTGACCGTAGGACAATGCCGCGAGGCTGTTCTGCGCATCAACCTCCAATACGAGCCAAAGGAGAAGTCAAAGCGCGGCTTCACCCCAGTGGTACAGAACATCTACATGGAGAACGTCACCTGTAAGAAGTCAAAATACGGCATCCTGCTCAACGGACTTGAGGACACCGTGGCTATCAATAACATCAGTCTGAAGAACTGCACCTTCAACGGTGTAACCGACAAGCCTATTCAGAAGACAGGTAAAGTGGGCACGAAGCTGAAGTTCAGCAAACTCATCATAAACGACAAGCTCATACTCGCCAAGGCACCATACAAACACTACTCCGAGTGGATGACATGGAGCGAGATGAAGCGCGTGAAACATCCGTTCTACCTCGACTTCACCGACGAGGCGATAGAGCCTAACGGAAAGTGGTCATACGCGGTAGGCATTGAACTTGAGAGCATGCTCGACACATGGCGCGCATACCTCAACGACGAGGTGATCAAGTACCTCAAGGAATATCCTGCCCGAATTATTGATGCTGACGGCAACATCAAGGGCTACAACCAGTCCGACTACAACCTTGACAACGTGCGCCCGGCACGATTCATCCTGCGTATGAACCGACTCTTCCTCGGCGACAACGAGGTAAGGACATACGGCACAGAGAAAGCCGTTGAGAATGTCTTTAACCAGATGAAGTCACACCCTCGCACCACAACTGGCAAGGACGGGCGCGGAGTCTTCTGGCACAAGAACATATATCCTAATCAGGTATGGCTCGACGGCCTCTACATGGGACTCCCGTTCTTCACCATGATTGCCGGTGAGATGGAGGAAAAGGACGAGAAGAACGTTGCCAAGCAGATCTATGACGACATAGTCAACCAAATGGCAATAACATTCGAGAAAACATACGACGAGAAGACAGGACTTTGGAAACACGCTTGGGACGAGAAGAAGTCCATCTTCTGGGCAGACAAAACCACAGGCCTCAGCCAGCATACATGGTCACGAGCCCTCGGATGGTTCGCCATGGCTATGGTAGAAGTACTCGACGAACTGCCTGAGGACTACCAACGCCGCAAGGAGGTGAAGGACATGCTCCAGAAGGTTATGACCGCCGTGGTGAAGTATCAGGACCCAAAGACTGGCGTATGGTACGATGTCATGGACGTCAAGGACCCTAAGAACTACCTCGAATCATCAGCCTCCTGCATGTTCTCCTACGTGCTCCTTAAAGGCTCGCGCCTCGGCTATATCGACGCCTCACTCAAGCAGGCAGGCGTCAAGGCATACGACGGCATCATCAACGAGTTCATAAAGATAAACAACGACAAGACCATCTCCCTCACCAACTGCTGCTCAGTCAGCGGTCTCGGTCCTGAGGACAACCCAAGTCGTGACGGCTCCTTCGAGTACTACATCTCAGAGCCAATCCGCGACAACGACGCCAAGGGCATCGCCCCATTCATCTGGGCAAGTCTCGAAATGGAGCGCGACAAGGCAGAAACCGTCAAACTCGGGTACTAAGCAGGAAATTGGAAATTGTTCGCAAGCTCACCAAGCTGCGCAAGTTCTTCGCTGAAGCTCATCAAGCTAAAGCAAGTGATAATTGAAATAAAGAAAGAGTGCATATACCCCCCATTGGAGGGGTGAGGAAAGCGTTTGTCAATATCAGACAAAAACAGAATTTATGAATTTCAAGAAATTATTTATTTGTATATTAATATTAACAGCATATGTCACACAGACAATTGCCCAAAAACCCGACAACATGGACGAAGACAGAAAGGAGGCATTCCCATTGTATTATTACTCAGAAAAAGAACTGAATAAGGTTTCCGACTACATTGAACAGCAATACGGGCATTCTGATTATGTTATGCACGAATTGGTTTCACCCGACATTCATTGCGATATTGTTATCATCGAACCTACAGAGGCCCAACCCTTTTACAAACTTGTTACAATGGGAGCAGGAGCATATAAGATGAATGTGCCAGCAGAAGTGAAATCACAGGTATGTGACAGGGCAGAATATGTTATCTTCCTTCCTAAAGACTGGAATCTGAAATCGAACAAAGAAGAGGACTATTGGCCTATAAGGATGCTGAAAATCATTGCACGATTCCCTTTAGCTGCAGAGGACTGGCTATGTGATAGCCATACGATTAATTTAACAGAAGACGGAAGTCCTGTTGCAGAAAACACAAGATTCAATTCTTGTGTTCTTCTCCCTTCTTTTGGAAAAGACGAACAGGAAGTAAAACCGCTAAAGTTGGGCTTGTTTGGTAAGAAAGTGGCTTTCTACCAATTATATCCTTTGTACCCAGAGGAATTGGAGTTCAAATTAAAGCATTCTCTTGACGAACTGCTTGACAAATTTGATGATGAAATGAGCCCTGTAATTGATATTCATCGAAAGAATTATATTAATGACACCACAAAATAACCGTTAGACATATTGATACAGAAATAAGGTCATAAAGACCGATACCTAAAGTCTTCAGGTGACGCGACAACGACGCCAAAGGTATCGCCCCATTCATCTGGGCAAGTCTCGAAATGGAGCGCGACAAAGCAGAATTCGTCAAACTCAGATATTAAAAGTAAAGACTAACTAAATTATGAAGAAATTAAGATTATGGCAAATTGCCGTGGCTATGACAGCCACAATCATCCTCGCCTCATGTGGAAGCGATGAGCACGATGACCTCGTCGGCGACTGGGACAACATGATTTGGAAAACAGAGGCACCAGTAACAATGAAAAGTGACACATACATAGTTCCCGCAACAGGAGGCGAGTTAACCTTTTCCTGTAAGAACTATTCAGATCCATGGATATCAAATGTCAGATATGCCAGAAAATACTATTATCCTATCGCTGTAGATAAAGAATACGACGAAACAGACTGGTACACAATATCCCTTGACTGGTTCAAGGCAGAGATAAAAGACAACCAGCTCAAGGTCACTTTTGAGCCGAATCAGGAAGCAACGGAAAAACCAATCCTGCTTACCGTCACCGCCGGCGACATCTTCTATACTTTTTATTTCAGGCAATCAGCAAACAAATAAAAAAATCGTAGAACTTACGATGATATATAAAATTGAGCCTACCCTTATAAGTTAGGATAGGCTCTTTTGCTTTTCTAATGCTTATATACTATAGCCAAAAGTTGCGGCTATAAGACGGCTGTAGGCCGATAAAGTAAAGCGTTCTTGTATTTAGATTTATATTTTTTTAATTGATAAATGGTTATTGGATGGTTGTAAGAATGAATTTGCGGAAATCGTCAAGATCCTTTTGGTTAGGATGCCCCATGTGAATAGGTCCCATTGAGCCTTTGCATGAAAACTCTTTCTCTGAAACGGTGATGCCCCTTGCCTGAAGCATCTCACGCATCTGAGGTACAGGCGACTTGATGATGGCGCTCGAACCAAAGCAGACTACACTCTTCACCTTGTCGGGAGTAAGCTTTTTTATGAATTCTACGATGCTGTTATCTACTTTCCCTAATATCACACCGCTACCTAAATAAAGTGTATCTACAGGCTCGCTCAGACGGACGGTTGCCAGTTCTGGACGTGTATTGGTTAGTTCACCAACTATCTTTGCCATCTTTTCAGTATGGCCAAATTTGCTAAAATATCGAATTGCTGTTTTCATCTTTTTTTTGCTTCAAACTATCATTTTTTCTATTTCTTCCTTATGCTCGAATAGGGTACAGCCACCAGTATGTTCCCAACCGAGGGCCTTAGCTGCACGAATCTTGCGGAACAGAGGCGACTGTAATGCCTTTCTGATGCCCATCGTGGCAACATTGCTATCGCTGAATGGCGAAAACGGACAAGGTTCTGCTGAGCCGTCAGGACCTATGTGGAAGAATCCACGACCAGAGGCAAGGCAACCGCCAAGAGCCTTCTCATCACCTGGGAATGAAAGGAAAATAATATCTGCATAGGCATTACGACGCTCCTCAAGCAGAGCTTCCATTTCTGCCACATGCTCATCACCGAAGGCGAGGTGTTCCGTACCCTTTTCCGTTGGCACATATTCTACAAAGAACACTATCTTGCAGCCATATCCACGCAAGATGTCAATGAATTGTGGCGAAGTAACGAGATGACAGTTCTCTGTCGTTACTGTGATGCTTGTGCCAAAGAATAGGCCTTCCTGCTTCAGCATTTCCATCGACTGCATGGCACGTTTGAATACGCCTTGACCTCGACGTTCGTCAGTACCCATTGCTGTTCCTTCTATGCTGATGATAGGCACCATATTGAGATTATCCTTCAGAAATTTCATATAGGAAGGACCTATGAGCGTGCCATTGGTGAAAATGGGGAATATCATATCTTTCACCTCTGCTATTTTCTCAAGAATATCTTTCCTCATGAATGGCTCACCACCTGCTATAAGCGAGAAGTTGATGCCCATGTCGGCAGCTTCTGTGAAGATGGTTTTCCATTGATCGGGTGTCAGAGTCGTTTTCTGGTTAGCTTTCTCATCCTCGGCTATGCCGTTGCTGCGTGCGTAGCATCCTTTGCAATGTAGGTTGCAAGTGGTAGAGATACTGCTGATGAGGAATGGCGGCACCTCCAGTTCTTCCAGTTCCAGCATTTTCCTACGCCGTTTCTCCGACTTCTGAAAAAGCGTCTGCATACGGAATGCGAACTTAGCCTCACGCGGATTTGATAGCACGCTCTTATATGCCTTCGCCATTATTGTGCGGATGCTGTTGCTCATGTAAGCTCCCAGATCAAGCGTTCCATTTGTTGCCATATTTATTGTTTCGATGATTGAATCAAGTTCCTTTGCCAGATGCAGATAGTCGGCTTACTTTAGAGGACAGGCTGAAAGCTGTTCTCCCATGCCTGAAGGAATCTTTGCATAAGCTTCCTCTTCCAAAGCCTTGCCCTTTGGAGTCAGACTGACAATCTGCTGACGTTTGTTCTTATCGTCTTTCTTACGGATGACGATACCCAGTTTCTCCATGCGCAGGAGTAAGGGAGTGACCGTATTCGTTTCAAGAAGCAAGCGATTGGCAAAGTCACATACAGGCTGTTCGTCATCACCTCTTATATCTAACTAAGCATCGCCTCCACGTCCTTCTCAAAGTCCTTTGGCTCTGTGGTTGGAGCGTAACGTTTAATAGTCGCGCCGTCCTTCGAAATGAGGAATTTAGTGAAATTCCACTTGATGTCATTGTCTTTCTCCACACTATTGCTGATAGCCTTGAAGAGAGTTTTCGCAGCCTTTGCCTTCAGTCCGTTATACTCCTCTGTTGGAGCCTGCTCCTTCAGATACTCAAAGATAGGTTCTGCATTTGCGCCGTTCACGTCAGTCTTCTTCATAATCTGGAAGGTCACGCCATAGTTGATCTGACAGAACTCTGCAATCTCTCCGTCTGTGCCTGGATCCTGCTCCTTGAACTGGTTGCAAGGGAAACCGATGATAACCAGGCCCTTGTCCTTGTACTTCTGATTCAGTTCCTCAAGTCCTGCGAACTGAGGTGTGAAACCACACTTGCTTGCTGTGTTTACAATCAGCAGCACCTTACCTTCAAACTGAGAGAAATCAATCTCCTTTCCTTTGCTTGTTAAAGCCTTGAAATCATAAATCTTTGCCATATCTTATCTTAAATTTAATCGTTTGCGATATTTCTGAATGCAAAGGTAAGAAAAATAATTTATATCGCAAGCGATTTAATTCGACATTTAGAATAATTCAACAAATGTCGTGCGCGATATTTATATTCCGCTTCATATTGCTATCTTCTTCGGTTCGATTCTTATCCATTATTTCATCAGCATTTGTGTAAACCTTTCCAGGAAACCGACAACCTTTCAAGTATGATGTCAACGAATGAAGTATAACGACAACTACAAACTGTAAACCAAAACCAGGAAAGACATGGTAACAGGTAACGGGTAACAATAAGAAAATTAGTGTAAGCTGCTGCCTTATATTTATTATTTCTATATATAATAAGGTATATAAACTCCTTAGAAAGATTCAGTAAAATTTTGGCATGCACTAAAATCCTTATTGTTACCTGTTACT
>CACZCN010000026.1:0-56669 GCA_902779665.1 uncultured Prevotellaceae bacterium
CCGATATATGGGGGATGAGGTCTGTAGGACCGACACCTATTGTATTTATCTATGTTTTTAGGTGTCGCACTTACAGCGCTCCTTTAATCACACATATACAGAATAACTGCCCTTACGGACTGACCTATTAGGTGTCGGGCTTTGGCTTTCCCTTCGGCCGCCGACCTCTTCGACGTTCAGCCCTCACAGTCTTGAATTATTCGCTGAAACTCATCAAGTTGAAGCAAGTCGTCGAACTCACGTTAAATTAATTTACTGATAAAATTTATTGCTAATTTCTTCGCAAAGCTCAGGCGCAAGCTGAATCCTGATAAAATTTATTGCTAATTTGTTTTCCAAATAATATATTCGCGTAAACGAGCCTTTCTCTTGGTAAAAGATTGGTAAGATAGAGAACTTATTTTTGCTTGTTGAGCCTTGCGAGAACTTTCTTTCAACTCCCTTCCGATGCAGATCGGTTGTAGGTCCGTTGTAAGTCCGTTGTAAGTCCGTTGATGCTCCATCGATTGGAGCGAACCTGAAGCGAAGGCATAGCGGAGGTATAACAGCAGTTCTAACCCTATAGTAACAAGTAACAGGTAACAATAAGGATTTTAGTGTAAGCGTACCTAATTTCAAACATAGTACCACCATCAGGATATGCTCTATTGGGTAGGACTATGAATAATTCGGAGTAACTTTTTGAGAGCATAAAGTTTTTTTCTGGTTTTTGTTTTTACCAGACACCAATAATAAAATGCGAAACAGCGCTAATCATTTCCAAATCGGAATAATTAGCGCTGTTCTTGAATATCTAAGATACTAATTCACAGACTTAATCGTTATGCTGTTCTCTATCAAACTCTTTGTAAACTTCTTGCCCTTATCATTCTTGAAGGTACCTGAAGGACGTGTGACAGTAATGGTAATATCACCAGGTTTCTCAGTACTCTGTATGGTCACAACAAGCTTTCCGTGGAAAAGCTTCATGTGAGGCTCAACAAACATTTCCGTAGAAGTGGCATCGCCGTTACAGATGGCAAGGAAACGCCCCTCACCCTTAATAGCGACAAGAATCTCGTCATCCGCATCTGGACATAGATTACCGTCCTTATCAAGCATACTCACCGTAATGTAGCTTAAATCCTCTCCATCAGCCTTGATGGTCTTCACATCAGGTTCAAGCATCAACTGTGATGTATAACCAGCGGTACGAATAACCTTCTCTGCAGCAACAGCGCCCGATTCATCGTATGCCACCACCTTCAGTTCACCAGGCTCATACTTCGGATACCAGCGGAGACGGAAACGGTCCATGTTCGGTGCATTGGAGGTATCATACCTTGCATCCCATCTGTCACCGTTAGGATTTGTCTGACTCTGACCTGTAATCTGATTACCGCTCTCATCGCAGTTGACAAAATGATTCTTCTTTTTCCTGCCCTGTGACTTACCATTTATGAAAAGCTCAGCTTCCTCATAATCCGTATAGACCATAACAGGAACACTTTGTCCAATTCGTTCCTTACCCCATGTCCAATGCGGAAGAACGTGGAATGTATGCTCTTTTTTATTCCATACAGAACGATAAAGGTAATATCTGTCCTTGGGAAGACCTGCAAGATCACAGATTCCGAAGTATGATGAACGGCTAGGCCAATATTCATCGTAAGGTGTAGGTTCTCCGAGATAGTCAATACCAGTCCATACGAATTGTCCTATCGTCCAAGGAAGATCCTCCATATTCTCGAAATCTACATCAGGAAGGTTACTCCAAGGGCACCATTCATTATCGTAACTTGAGCATTGTCCATCATCATATATAGCATAGTTCGATGTCTTGAAAGGAAACTTATACACACCGCGTGAACTAACCGTAGAGCCTGTCTCTGTACCAAGCACAAACTTCTGTGGAGTCTGGTCATACGCATACTGATAACGATGTGTACGATAATTGAGTCCTACGACATCCATCGTTGCCGCAACTTTACTCTTGATAGCCGCATCTACACGGTCAAGTCCCTGAGTGACTGGACGAGTCGGATCAAGTTTATGGCATAGATTCTGAAGTCTCTTTGACCATTCCACACCCACCTTAGAGTCGGTCTGTTCAGGAATCTCATTTCCTATGCTCCACATAACGATACAAGGATGATTACGATGCCCGAGCAGAAGATTTGTAAGGTCTTTCTCTGCCCATTCCTTGAAGAAGCGTGAATAGCCATTCTTGCACTTAGGATACATCCATTCATCGAAGCTTTCAGCCATCACCATCATACCAAGCGAGTCGCAGACATCCATCTGCATCTGAGACGGCATATTATGGGCAGTACGAATAGCATCGCAACCCATATCCTTCATCAGTTTCACCTGACGTATCAATGCAGCTTTGTTAACGGCTGTTCCAAGCGGTCCAAGGTCATGATGCAAACACACGCCCTGTATCTTGCGAGCATTTCCATTGAGCTTGAAGCCATCCTTGCCTACTTCTATGGTTCTGATACCAAGATTTGTGAAAGTCTCATCCACAAGCTTTCCCTTGCGGAAAATACGGGCACGCACCTTATACAGATATGGTGTTTCTGGCGACCATAGCTGCGGATTAGACACGGTAATAGTAGTCTTGATATGCCCGTCAGCAGGAACATCATAGTGACTGCCTGCCTCAAAATTGCCTTCTGCATTCAGAACCTCCACAACGAATGCCATATCATCGTACTGTTTCTGTGCAGCCTCGGAAGCAGGTTTAAGCTGTGTCTCATACTCCACCATAGCCAGAGGCTTTGTATCTCCATAGTTGTTCACACCCTTGCCGAATCCGGTTGTACGAATACTCGTTCCCCAGGGGTCTAATGAAACTTCAGGCAAAATCTCCACTTTCACAGGACGATATATTCCCGCACCAGGATACCAGCGGCTACTCTCTTCAAGGTTTTGCAGCTCTACATTCACATCATTTTCGCCTGCTTTCACAAGCTTTGTAATATCAAGTCGGAAAGCATTATAGCCGTATGGCCAGTAACCCGCTTTCTGTCCGTTTATATATACTGTAGGCTCTGCCATTGCACCGTCAAACTCGATGACGCAACGTCCCATCTTTGCAAATTTATCCTTGTCAATAGTGAATTTAGTGCGATAGTATCCTTTTCCCATCCATGGAAGGGCACCTGTGCGGCCGCTCTTCTCCGTAGGAGTCTTTTCTCCATTCTGCTCAATCGTAACCACCTGAAGGTCATTTTTCTTATCAAACGGCCTTGATATAGCCCAGTCATGTGGAACCGTGACCGGGTACCAGTAGGTTTGGCTACGAGTAAATTCCCATTTTTTCAGGTTTATTATACTGCGCTGTGCCCAAACATTGATTCCTACGAGCATCAGTATCGCAGTTAATAACGACTTGTTCATATGTAGATGGAAATTAGTCATTCTATTTCTTTTCATGAATTATTTTGCAAAAATAATAAATTTCTTTAAAAAAGAAAAGTTTTTATGCCAAAAAACTTAACTTTGCAGAATAATTTTTGAAATAGAACACTTTTCACTCAAAAAAAATGCAGGAAACAACGATATTCTTGGTGTTGATGTGTATAGGCGCTTCATTTGTGCAACGAGTTTCCGGTTTCGGATTCGGCATCTTCATCATGACAGTCCTCCCATATCTCATGCCTTCGTATGGTGAAGCCACTACTCTTTCCGGATTATGCGCCATGAGCATGTGTCTTTACATAGTCATTACTCATTGGAAACATATAAGATGGGATAAACTCTGGTATCTTCTGATTGTCTTTCTCATAACATCATTCTTCGCCGTCCACTTCGTCAGCCAGGCAGGAGACGGATTGCTGAAGATTCTTCTCGGCATCATACTTATCATAGCGAGCCTATGGTTCTCCCTATTTGCAGGAAAGGTGCATATCAAGCCCAACAGATTTACACAAACGATATTGGGCACCCTCTCTGGAATTATGGGCGGATTGTTCGGAATGCAAGGGCCTCCTGCCGTCCTATACTTTGTTGAGACAACAGAAACCAAGGAAGAATACATGGCCGTAGCACAGACTTACTTTCTTATAGGCAATATAATGATGACAATTTACCGTGCCTATTACGGATTCCTGACCACAACCGTTCTTACCGGCTATTGTCTCGGAATACTCGGAGTAATAGTTGGTACAATACTCGGAAGCTATGTCTTCAAGCGAATATCATTACCTATCCTAAGGAAAATAATCTACGCCTATATGGCGATAAGCGGCATTAAATGCCTTTTCTTCTAACACCAGTAAAAATCCCCCACTCTACCGCCGCTGCAATAGAGCCAAATGGGGGATTGACTTTTACTGAATATGATAAAACTTGTGTCTAAAGTGGGTATTACATACCTAATTTAAAATAATTGGGAATCTCCATAATGACCTGCAACGAGAGCTGAAGGCACAGACTTGGTTGAAATACCAATACTGATATTTTCAAGACTGCTACAATCGTCGAACGCATCACTACACAGAACACCTCCGTTTACAGCCAAAGACTTGAGACTGACGGGAAGTGAGAATTTCATAGTCTTACGGCCAATCATGTGAGATACATTATAGTATTCCTTGCCTGTGCTTGTCCCGAATATCCACGAAAGGTCATTCCTGTCTGTCTGATCAACCCATATAGCGCCATTGTAGCCAAGGAATGGAAGAGACACAGACACGAGGCTTGAACAACCCTTTAGGGCGTTTCTACCGATACTTTCAACTGTTGAAGGGATTATTATCTCCTTGAGGGCTGTACATCCCTCAAATGCGCTCTCACCAATTACGCGTACTTTATCTGAAAAACGAATGCTTTCCACTTTGTCAAGGCCCTTGAACAGATTGTCGCCTATGACAGCAAAACCTTCGTCGCAATAAAAATCATCTTCTATTATCACATTCTTAATCTGCTTTCTGTACTTGTAGAAAGGAGATTTGTCAAAATGAGAGGTTGAAGCCTCCAGTGGAACTACGTGAAGCGTTCCATTGCCATCGATATTCCATACGAAATATGCGGTGCCATCCACGTTACATGTACTCGGCTCTTCAGCCATACCTACAGACGCTAAACCCATGGTTATTACCATAGTAATAATCATTCTAAGATAGAATGCTTTTTCCATAATAAATGAAATTTAGATGTTGGAAATAAATGTATAATAATAAATTCAGGAATTTAGTTGGTTCATATCGCCATATGACAAATCCCATTTTTTGCAAAGTTAAGCAATTACTTTCACAAAAGCGAACAATACATAATTATATTTAGTGTACAACCTACATTCTTGATATATATCAAGCCAACAGGTCGAAAAAAGAAGAAAAAACTCAAAAAACAGCAAAAAAGCACACAAAAAACAGTTTCGGCAATAGTGCAGATTTGTAAATACAGCAAAAAACAACACACAATGTATCGGTTTAGTTATTGCGGAATTGTAAAAATCATTGCATCTTCGGAAACGCAATATTTTTGTTTTAATTTAATTTGCACAGTATAATATTATGTATTAACTTTGCACTCGGAAATAAGTGTAAGATTTATGAAAGTGACAGATATATAACAATGTCACAACAAAAAGGGGAAATAAGCCATACTTAGTTGTTTGAAACTGGGTATGGTTTCTTTTTTTGTTTAATATCCAATCCTCCCCCCTGCAAAAACACGAATAAGACACCTCCGTAGTAAGTCCGTTGCAAGTCCGTTGTAAATCCCATGCAAGTCCCATTTTCCTCCTATTCCAAGGAACGGAGGAGAAGCGGATTAGAAACGAAAGAAGAACGGAGGATTAGCGAATGATCAACGGAGGCATGATCGCCTTTGGATATTATCGCTCACCTTTACAGTAAGAAAAAACAAAATTTCCACATTACTCGTCCACTCGTCACCCGTAGCTCTATAATGATTTGTGTGTCAAAGAATTATGGCGGTGATTCATTCCATCTCACTCGTCACCCACTCATCACCCTAAAATTGCATATCATATTGATATAGAATCAGTTGAAAGGACAAATCACTCGTCACCTTTTTCAGGGTGACGAGTAGAGCAAGGGCAAATCGAGTGCGTAATATTCACATCCTCAACAAGATACAAGGCTTTGGGTGATGAGTCGGGTGACGAGTGGTATAGGGTGAATCAACGCTGTAACAACCAACGTTACAACAACTTACAACGTTACGGGTGATGAGTGACGAGTTTTTACAAAACTCTTTTTTTGAACACAAAATTGCAAACTCCACATTACAATATATAACATTAACGCGAGTACGAAGAATTTCATATACTCATATATTAACGTGAGTTCGACGACTTGCGTAGCTTGTTGAGCCTTGCGAAAAATTAGCTCTGAACGTCGAAGAGGTCGGCGGCCGAAGGGAAAGCCAAAGCAAGTCGAGATAAAGAAAAAACATGGAAAGAAAGACTTTGTTCCTCTTATGCTGCTCTTATGTAACTCTTATGTAGCTCTTATTCCCGAAAAGAGCTTAGATGGTATCATGGCTTTCTGAGTCTCATCTCTTCCTTAATCAGGAGAGACGTGAGTTCAACAAAAAAAAATCGTGCGCCACATCAGATGTGACGCACGATAGTTTATAATACACTCTCTATACTACAAGAGAGATGAGAATTTCTTACTTAGCAAGATACTTGCTGCCATTGCCGTCAACAACTATACCCTTATAGTCGTTAGAAACACGCTGGCCAGCGAGGTTGAACTTAACAGTAGAGTTGTTCTTCTTAGCTACAACAACATTGCTGATAGCTGTCTCGTGATCTGTACCAAAGATATATGGAGTTGTACCAGCACCTTCCTTAACATTGAAGTTCTTTGCACCAGTCTGATCGATAAGAGACTCAGAGCCGTCCTCAAGCATCCAAACTACGTCCTTAATCTCATAATCACAAGCCTCTCTGATTTCAGCCATGTTGAATGCGATAGACTGGAAGTTCTTATAGAATGTAACTTCACCAGTTTCTTCATTCTTACCAGCAGCTTCACCATTACACTCATTAGGAACAACAAATGTCTTGTTGAATTCCTGCCAGTCAGTAGTGAAGTTCACATCACCGATAGCAGAGTAGTGGATGTAGTTACCTGGGCGCTCATGGCACTGTGTAGTGGTCTTAGCCTCTGTAGAAGCCTTATACTTAAACTTGAGAACAGTACTCTCACCAGCTTTAAGTGTACGGTTAGCAATGATGAAGAACTGGTTATCCCATGTCTGACCTGTACCACCTTCTTCTTCCTTAATATCAGGGGTACCATCCTGTTTTACACCATCAGCAAGGTCGTCTCTTTCCTGACCCTTTACAACAATATTTGTTGGGTTAGGTTCGATCTTTGGATACATCTTACCACTAACAAGTTTGATGTTTATCTGCCTTAGATCTCCCATGATAACAATTTCCCATACGCCCTTACCAGGAAGCTTGATAGTACCAGCATTTGCCTCCTTATATGTTACGAAATTATCAGTTCCAACAAAGTCTAAGTTGTCAGTTTTGATAGCACCGCCCTTGAATGCAGAAGGAGTACCATAAACGGTAGAAATCATAATTTCTGAAACAGGAGCATCCTCAGTACCTACAGTAATTGTATAGTCATCACCTTCCTGCTTAAACGGTACGACACCGTTATAGTCTGGTGATCCTGCATCACAAATAGCAACAAAGAAGCCTTCCTGAAGCTTTACTTCCTGCCAAGAGAGATCGTCGAAATAGAAGTCTGTTGCATTTTGTTTATCTGAATTAAGATTGAATGCAAATGACCAACCATCAGCATGCTCATTGTTAGCAATGAATTCATTTTCATAAGTCTGCCAATCCTCAGTGAATGAAATATCACCTAAGCCTGTACCTGTTTTAAAAGATGATGGATTCTGATAGTGAATCTGAGTTTGGCACTTTATCTCTTGTGAAGCCTTGTAACGGAAACTAACCCTATACTTTCTACCAGCCTTCATAGCCTTTGGCCCCTCAATCCAGAACTGGTTGTCCCATGCCCAACCTTCATCAGAATCAGCATCTGCAGCATGAACAACGAATACATGGTTAGAAGTATTACCCTTTTCTTCCTCGATTGTAGCAGGGAATGGATCCCAACCTCCTTTTTCATTCTTATTCTCATTCTTCACCTTGCCCCATGCACAGATAGTGAAGTTCTTGTCCTGATCATCGAATTTTACCGTTGGATCAGCCCATGCTTTCTCTGCATTACCATTGGTAAGAAGTTCCTCCCAGTCTTCAACAAGTCCGTCTTCTTCCTCATGAGTGATCTTAACATTTGAAATCCACCAGTCGCCTACATAGTCACCACACTGGAAGAGTACCATACCGCTACTAGCAAAGTACTGTGCACTTGGATTATCATGACACTTAAATGTCAGCGTCTGCCAATCTGTTGTGAGAGCGAACTCACCAGGAGCATCAGAACCTGAGAAAAAGGCACGAATGTTTTGTGCAACAGAACCCTTGATTCTAAATTCGATGGTGTACTCTGCATCAGGATTTAAGTTTTTAACACCAAATGCCTGGAACTGCACGTCATAGAAGTTTGCAGTAGCCTCCTCACTATGGAAATAGAGACAACCTGTTCCTTCATCAATGGAGACACGTGACTCAGCATCTCCACTTGCCCATCCACCTTTCTCTTTCCAATCGCTAACATCAGAGTAGCTAAACTCCGTATCGACGACCGTTTTAGAATTTGCTCCCAGAACCATTGCCAGAAGAGCAACAAGTGTAAATAATTTCTTCATAATAGAAATAATTTAGATTAATAATAGAAATAGATAAAATTATTGATATAATATACGTAAGAAAATTATCCGCTATTCACCTCTAACTATGGGTTGCGAGATAATATTACAGATTTCTGACTGCAAATATAATCTTTATTTTTGAAAATAACAACAAAAAACAGATATATTTTTATAATTATTAGGCAATAATGCACAAAAACTTATATTTTTGGGGGAATATCGTAAAAAAATTATACGATATTCCCTATTTTCTGCAGTTTATTTTCCACTAAGAGCATCGCAGAATGACTTGTAAGTGGCATTGCGAACCCAGTCCTTGCCCTCAACAGTCCACAAACCGACAGGGTCTGATGTATCCTCCATATTACCCTTACATATACCTGCTTGCTTGTCTTGAGGAATCTTGGTCATATAACTCTTTATGACATAACCATAATAATCAGCCAACCTCTGACGCTGTTCGTCCGTTATTTTCTTTGCCGTAACATTTGCACCAGAGGCATCCTGATACTTGATGTCGAAGTTTGAAAGACGAACCATCTTGCCAGTTGAAGCGAGGTTATCAAGAAGCTTATTAAGAGATGCCTCATTTGCAGCCTGCTTGGTACCATCCTCACTATATATGAGATCCAACTTTGCATTGATACCGTCAATCTTTGCACCTTTCCCGTCCCAAAGAGCCATCCAGTATTTGAGACTCTCAAACTTCTTCTGTTCATCAAGTCCGGATTCACTGATAAAGAACCTTAACTTAGAGACATCGCCCTCATACTTTTGGTATGCCTCGCTTGCCACCCTTGAAACTGTCGGAGCATAGTTTTCACTACCGAAAACGTCTTGCCAAAAGAAACCTGTCCCTGAGTGTTTGAGATCATAATATCCGTTCTCAAGAGTTGCTTGTACATCAATTGGTTCGTCAATAAGGTCGAATGACGTTATACGGCCTTTATTAATCTTCATCAGACCATCACACCATGCGTTAAAAGCATAGTTAAGAGTGTCATTCTTCTCCTGTGCAGTTTGTGGACGGTGATTATCAGGAGTGTGAACAACAGATACATTTTTGATATAGATAGCGCCATTCACAATGCCACCAATCTTAAAATAGCCTGCAGTTGCATTCTTTGAAGGTTTCGCCTCTACTACGACTTTTGTCCATTCACCGACATTAAGAGGGAAATATTTGCCATTTGTATCCTTTGCTTTTTCTTTGACTATACTGTCAGCAAAAGTACAAAGAATTGAATTGGGTCTTTCTGTAAAAACATACAAAGTAATGGTATAAGACCCTAACGGATCCACATCAAAGTCCTCCACAATATTATACTTTGTATATGCGGAACACTTAAGAGCATTTCCATTAGCATCATAATTCTTCACAATTTCCGGAGCGGTAGCAGGTCTGGTTGCTCTTTCTTTTTCATAAGTACATGTGTACTCATCCATTGTGGTGAAATCAACCTCCTTATCCTTTATAATATCTACATCAATTTCTATAGGAGCAGTAAGTGTGTTCAGCCATCCATCTGCCTGATTTGTATTTGCAGCAATAGGACTACCGAATACTTCACCACCAATCTCCTCAACATGGTCAAGAAGATCCTTCATGTCAAGGAAGTTCATCACACCCTTTTCATTGATTATAGAACCAGACATAAGAGTGGAACCGAAAGCGAGATTGTCAAAGTTTGTCACGGCAGCCGCATGAGCAAGTTCCTGTTTGTTGAACTCAGCCACCCTTAGAGTCGCACCGAGAGACATATTGGCATATTTGCTTCTGTCAATATACGTCTTCACAGGAGCATAATCCTTATATGGTTCCTGATAATTTGGATCAGGCTGAGCGGTGAAATCATCCGTTATGTCGTAGTTGGCACACGAAGCAGAAAATACACCTGCCACCAACATAAAGAGACCGTTTCTATAAATCTTTTTCATATTCCTAGCCTCCTATTATTGTTTAACATATTTTGGTGTAAAGAACACTCGTTTGTTTGACTCACGTGTCTGAACAACAAGGGTATCGTTTGTTGAAACCTGAACATTTCTTTTACTGAAGTTCACATCGTATGTCAAACGAAGGATGTCACGCTGTACTGGCACGCCATTGTTACTTCCCCACTGGAAGTCCTTGTATTCAGGCATCTCCGTTCCCTTGGCGATGAACTCACCTGAGCCAGTGGCAGTTACATTCTCATCATCGGTGGATATAGTACATTTATTTCCATCGAATGTCAGGATGAGATTACAAGACAATGATGCACCAGAAGTCTTGAATGATACAGGGAAGATAGCCTGTGTCATATTCTTTGTTGTGATACCACATACCTCGTCATTTGCATTAACAGGATTCTCCTTAAGATGTTCGAGGTCTGAGTTCACAAGCGAGAAATCATGTCGGACAACTTGCCTGGTATTGTATTTTTCTTTCACATTGTCAACACCACGACGGATATACTTTCCTTGCCAAGGGTTCATGTACTTCACGCAGTAAAGCACATAATCCTTTGCAAGAACACCCCAGTTCTCTGTATCGGTACGAGAAGGGGACAGGCCTTCAAGCGGTGTTCCCGTGAGCATATTGTCAATGCCTCTTACACCTGTCATCACAAGTGGAATGACGTATGTATTCTCCACAGCCTTTTCATCGTTGAAGAATGCATCTGTGAACTGCACCTCTACATAACCGCGTAAATCACCATTATAGGGTATGACATTGGACAAAAGGTTGTAGTAAGAAGAAGGCATAGGAAGCACAGGAGCTGCCGGATTTCCACCTTCATCAACAAAATAGAGGTTGTCGCAAAGTGACTCATCAACGACAATATCCGCATACGCGTCACGACCTCCGTATGCACCGCCCATCGTTGACCATATCTGGCACTTGTGCGCGTTGTCAAGGGAATTGTCATAGATATCGTTACCAAGCACGAGTGTACGTACCGGGAACTGATATGCGAAGTAGGCAGTCGTACCTCCTTCATAGTCAGGGAACTCATGATCAGCATTATAGCATGAGCTATATGTGAGAGCCATTGTTCCCATAGCTACACCATATATATATTTCTTCAGTTTCATAATAATTATATCTGTTTCAATCAATGTAATTCCCAACCTCTGTTCTGTTTGAGATTACTCCACTTCAACACTTCACTCTTAGGAATAGGTCCGTAACACTGGAAAGAGTTGTCAAACTTACGGTCTTCCACTGGAATAATGGTGTATGTGAGTACTCCCGTTTCCGCATTGCGTTCAATCATCATACCTCTAATAGGTTCGTTGATTGGCAATAACCAACGGCGGAGATCCCAGAATCGCTTGTTCTCAAAACAAAGCTCGATACGACGCTCATTACGGATAAGGTCTGTCATTCTTGACTGATCATTAGCGCACTCTTCAAGATATGCGTCACCCTCAGGAAGTTTTGCTCCCATGAAATCAGTACCAAGTCCTGCACGTTCACGGATCTTCTTTATAACGTCATATGCAGTAAAGCCAATGCCTGTAGGATCATTCTTCGGTCCCCATGCATCGTTAGCTGCCTCTGCATATGCAAGGAATATCTCTGTATAGCGAATACGAGGATATATATGCTGCTGCTGACTAAGACCTTTAGACGCACTTACATCGCTGCGGAGAAGCTTCTTCATATAATAGCCCGTACGAGTAGAAAGTGTGTTAGCATTAAGATTGTCTACATTTCCGTTATTATCATCCGAATATAAACCTGTTATGACAATATTACCACCAGCGCCAAATTGCGTATCGTTATACACAATGTTATCGCTAAGACGCGGGTCACGGTTAGCGTAAGGATTCTGTGGGTCGTAACCGGAATTCGGATCTGTTATAGGCCTACCGCTACGCATAGGGAATGCATCAACAAGATTCTGCGAAGGATTTACACGACCAGCGCCATAAATAGATGGAGGGAAGTTGTCCTTCTCCTGATTTGTATCCTTTGAACGGTCTTCACGCCAAAGAATCTCTGGCATTTCAGATGCAGCACTCGGCTCAAGCATTTTCTTGTTCTTATACCACGTGCTACCAGTCATATCAAAACCCTCCAAGCCTCCAATACGCTTTAAAACATTGGCACAAAAGGTTGCAGCCTCTGCAGAAGTCACACCGCTCTGCTCGCGGAAAGCAGGACTTGCAGCGAGAAGGGCAGCCTGAGCCTTGATAGCTTCAGCGATCTTGCCAGATATAAGTCCTTTCGCTTTTTCACCAAACACAAGATTATAACCTGTTACCTGTGCTCCGACACTAACATACTTGGCTGGAATATCCCCAGTTGTCTTTATATCCGCATAATCTTGAGGAAGAAGAGCCACAGCACTGTCACAATCTGCAAAAATCTGCTTGACACATGCAGCAAAGGTCGCACGTGGCTGATTGAAATCAGAACTTGCATCTTCTGGCTTGGTTAGCAACGGCACACCATAAAGCACGTTATCTTCTGCATAGCCTCCATGAGCCTGAAGAAGGTAATAATAAAAGAGAGCACGAAGCCCAAAAGCTTCACCTTTCAGACGGTCTGTAAACATCCTCTGCTTTGAAACTGCACTTGGAGCCCACTTCACCTTATCCACCTTTGTCAGGAAGAGGTTCACATACTGAATGCCATCCTTACAATTGTTCCATTGTGTCATTGGATCGTTGTTCGAACTCCATGCTCCAGTTGCCATATTATAGTAAGCATCGCTAAATACATTGGTTGTAGCATCATCAGTTGCCACATCCGTCTGAGTCGTTTTTATATAAGGAAGACGGTCATATCCATACATCAGCAGACCATGCGCATACTTAGACTCTTCATACATGGCATCCTCCGTACGATAGTTCTCAATTGCAGGTTCAAACATATCATCACATGAGCAGACACCAAGGATGCCGATGAAATAAAATATAATGTTTCTTATCTTCATAATTTTCAATTGTCAATTAGAATTAGAGGGTTACCTTGACACCGAGATTATAGAAACGGGTCTGAGGCGCATAACCAACGCTTGTCTCCATCAGCCAGTGATTCGGCGAGAATGTAAAGAGGTTACTTCCGCTAAGATATACAGAGAGAGCATTTACAATCTTACCTTTCAACATTTTCTCAGGAAAGTCGTAGGTAAGTTGAACCTTATCAAGCTTAAAATAGTTTTTACGATAAAACCAGAAACTTGATGCTGCGGCATTGTGAGGCGAAGACTTCGTTGTTAGACGCGGATGTGTTGCGGTCTCCGCAGTCTCCGGTGTCCAACGACCATAAGCATTTACAGAATACTTATCTGCTCCAGACATATAGTAGTATGAACTGGCGTTCTTCATTCCGCTTGCACCAATCTGGGCATCACCAAGCATGAAGAGAGTAAACCCCTTGTATTTGAGAGTAACGTTTACTCCCATACTGAATGGAGCTCCGAATGTACCATTCTTTCCAAGACATATCATATCCTTGTTGTTTATGATATTATCGTGATTCATATCCTCATACTTCAAGTCACCTGGGCGGATTGTACCACCAATAGAAGGAACTGCCAGTCCATTCTTCAAATCGTACTTCAACATACCGTCTTGAGTTATGGATATGTCAAAATCATCATCAGTGTAGAAGCCGACACAATTGTAGCCCCAAAGTCCATCGACAGGACTACCCTCCATCCTCTGGTAATCCTCCTCTACGATTTCATCATACTTGGAGTATTTAGTATAGAGGTATGTACCAACGACACCAAGAGTAGCATGAACCTGTCCGAACTGTTTCTGAGCAGTAATACTAAAGTCTATACCCTTGCGGTTTTGGATATCATTATTGATTGCAGACTTAAAAGTACTACCAGAAAGACCATTCTGCAAGTGTGAAGGGAATGTTGTTGGATTCTGAATGATATAGCCTGACATATCTGTATTAAAGAACGAAATGTCAGTGGTAATAAGTTTGTTAAGGAACGAACCTCGAACGCTTACTGAGAATTCCTTACGATGAATAAAGTCGAGAATAGGGTTATTACCTGCTGTGGAATAGGTACGCTGTGTCCTAACTCCTTCATTCCAAGCGAAACTACCATCGGCAGTTTTCCACAATGCATCGTAGATATAAAAGTACTGATAGTTGTTGGAGTTAGATCCCATATACACATCCGCATCCTCACTCAGATTACTATAAGATGCACTGAGTAACAGATTGTCAACACCTTTGGCATTCTTCATGAAACCTTCCTTGGAAATATTCCAACCTATAGTGAATGAAGGAGATACCGCTTCGCGATTCCCTTTTGGAAGGCGTGCAGAATGTACTGCTGCCATAGAGAAATCAGCAAAGTAACGTCCCATATAGTCATAACCAGCCTGCAGACCTAAGTTCGCATTCGCATAGCGATGATATTCCCCACTGGATGTAGTGGTAAACATATTTGCAAGCAGCATACCTGTAAAATGATGCTTACCGTCAAATGTATGATCATAATCAAAATGACCATTCCAGGTTATCGTCTGGCGATATGAAGAATCTGACATCCCCATACGACCTGTCACGATTTCATCGTTTTGCTGGGTAAGTGCCACTATAGCATCCTCTCCGTTATAGTTACTCCATGTCGGAATAAACACTGCATACTCGTTATCATACGAAAGATTATAATTAGAAGCATAATCAATAGCAAACTGCGTCTTGAATGATAACCCCTTCAAGAACTTGTCCATATCATAGATTATGCCGGCATCAAACTGGAACTGACGGGTTGTTGCCGTTGTCTTACCACCAAAATAACAATCTGCAATAGCATTTGTCTGAGTGATTTTCGTTCCACCAGGAAAATACTTCCCATCGAGGAAGTTGATAGACTTGTCAAGTATGGCAAGAGCCTTGGAAGCATTTGGGTCAACCATATCAATAGGAATCAACGGAGCTGCGTTTTCAGGGTAATTCGGGCGCATAGTAGCAGCCTCTCCCCAAAAGTCTCCCTTATTCCTATTTTCATTATAGAATGTGGCACTTACATTAGCAAAACCCTTTACCATACGGTTTACAACGATATCAACGTTACCACGCACACTGAAACGGTCAGTATAGTTATCCTTTGCAGGTCCGAAATTTAACAGGTCCTCAAAGCGATAGTAGTTTATATTAGTGTAGTAATGCGCACGAGTACCACCGCCCTCAACCTCAAGCGTACCCTCAGAACGGTTGTACGCCTTACGAACATACTCGTCTGAATAGTAGTTTATATTTGGATAACGGTATGGATTAATCCCCGAAGCATGGTTATAGATATCCTGCTGACTATATCTTGGAACATAACCATCGTTCATACTTGCCTCGTTGTATAGCGTCATATACTCCGCAGAACCAAGATACTCAGGGAAAGCCTTTGCCACATGCCAACCAGTATTTGCGTTGGCTGTAATCTGAAGACCGTCAACCTTGCCGCGCTTGGTTGTGATGAGAATAGCACCCTTTGCAGCCTTAGCACCATAGAGCACAACAGCCTGTGCACTCTTGAGGAATGTTATCTGCTCTATCTCAGAAGGGAGTACATTGTTTGAAGGGCGCTTCACTCCGTCAATAATAACAAGCGGAAGGTCACCATCGTCATTAGTGTCAAGACGATCATTATCCATTCCCCAGAGGTTGTGCCCGTTCCAGCCACCGATAAGACCATACATATCCTCAAGACTGGTTTTTGTATGATTTTTCTTCTGCAGCTCTTCCATGTCAATATAGGAAATGCCACCAAGAAGCTGATCTGCATCCTTGTCGCGGAAAGCAACATGAACTTTCTTTTTTGCCGTGATGGTATCAGCAGCATCAGCTATCTGGGCATTGACCGCCAGAGGTGAAGCTGCAAGCAAGGCAAGGAGAAATATATTTGTTTTTATATCTTTCATAAAATTGTCAATTTTCAATTATCAATTATCCATTAGCAATTTTAATTGCTTTGCCTTTACCAGCCCGGATTCTGTGGGAAATCCTTATACAAGTAAATATCATTATCAGGAAGTGGGAACCAATAGTGCTTTGAATCAAAATGACGGGTGATTAATTCCTTCTTACGGAAGTTCGCAACCTCAGCATCCTTCGGATCGTGCTTTGGCTCGCGAGATTTCGCATCAAAATACCAGTCGTCTTTTTCCATACGCTCAAACTCATGAGAATACTTCATCGTGTAAGGAGGTTCCGTAAGGAGAAGCCAACGCTGAAGGTCACACCAACGGAAGCCTTCAAAAGCAAGCTCTACGGCACGCTCACGACGCACCTCATCAAGGAAGTGCTCCTTCGTGTCAAGGAAATTAGGCTGCACATGCTCCATTGGATAATCGAGGGAGTTCACACGATCACGAAGCGCATTTATTGCATCAACGGCTGTTAGATTACAAGTGGTTGCCGTTGAGTTCGGACCATCAACTACACCCTGTGCCTCCGCATACATAAGATAGACATCGGCAAGACGAAGATAAGGGATATAGGATTGAAAATTCCAATCCCAGTCATACCATTTGTCACCTATATTACATTGGTGAGGTACGAGTTTCTGGATGAAATATCCAGTACTGCTTCCATTATCCACGGCACGCATTGCTCCATCGGTATAGAGTGAGCAATAGTCGAGTGGTTTCTGCTTCTCATTAAGGCCTTCAGTCTGAAGAACATAGCGAAAACCGTCAAATACTATATCGTGATAGAAACGCGGATCACGATTCTTGTAAGGATGTGAAGGATCCCAACCTGACTCCGGATTCAATACATAGACACCATTCTTTACTATATATATCGGCTGACCATTTGACATGCCGTACTGGTCGATGAGGTTTGCCGTCGGATGGTGGATGATATTGTCATGCTCTACAAGACCTGCGACCTTTGGACCGAATATCTTTGCACAATTCCAGTTTGCAGAGTTAGCGCCAGGATACATACCACGGAAGATTGCCTCTGTAGTTCCAGGCATATTCCAACTCTGCTTTACTGTATAGAATATGTCCGAATAGCAGGTCTCCGCATCAGGATCACGCTCGTGATCATATATGTTAGTATACTTGAACTCGGCAAGCTTATAGCGAGTCTGCCCTCTACGAACCATATTAAGGACCTTGCCAAATGTCTCAGCTGCTTTTCTGCAATACTCCACATCATAGTCGTATGTCTTGCCATTGGCACTTGCACCTAAGAGCTGTGCAGCATCACCATTCTTTAGCTCCTTCATAAGAGGTGAACCAGCCCAGAGATAGCACTTGCCAAGATAGCAGAGAGCCATGATCTTATTGATACGGAGATCGTTCTTGCCAGAAGTATATTGACCAGCAAGAGTCTCGTCCCAGTCCATAGGAAGAAGACTTGCAGCCTTCTCAAAGTCCTCTGCACAACTATCTGCACATTCCTGGAAGGAAAGGCGTGGAAGCTCAGGTATTGATTCAGACTCGTATGCTTGCTTAACGTATGGAAGACCGCCAAAGTAACACATAAGCTCGAAATGCCACCATGCACGGAAGAAGTACATCTGTCCGAGCAAGAGGTCGCGCTCCTCGTCTGAGCCTACAAGTGTCTTTATCTTTGAGATGCCCAGATTACACTTACGAATACAATACCATGAATTCTTCCAAAGTGAGCTTCTGTCGCCATTAAGCCAGCACTGGGTGTTTGTCCACCAGTCACGATAATTGCCAAGGTCAACCTGATGATCCATGTGGGCATAGCCTTCCGGATTATGAACTGCATCGTCACCAAGATTCCATGCAGTACAATAGTTTACCTTCTCCTTATCAGGAACCCTGTTATAAATTTCTTCTATAAATCCCTGAAAATTGCGAAAGTTCTTGAATGCCTCATCCTCAGGTACGATTGCATCAGGATCCTTATCGAGCCACTCACTACAGGATGTGAAGCTAAACGTGCCAACAACAAGGAAGAGCGAACCGCACAATAGGGCTTTTATGTATTTATTATATTTCATTTTATTTCGAATTCACTAAACACTAAACTCTAAACACTCAATTCCTACGATTACATATAAAGCTTAAAACCTAAGTTATAACGTCTGGCTGTTGGGTAGGCACCACCGCCGCCACTGAATCCATAGTTACTCTCACGGTCATCAGGCATCTTCGTGATAAGGAAGAGGTTATTACCATTGAGATAAACCTTCAGGCTTGAGAAACCTATCTTCTTTATCCAGCCTTTAGTCCATGTATAGGCAACCTCAGCATTTTTAACTCGGAAATACGAGCCATCGTAAAGATACTGCGTACCTTCATTGTATGACACCTGCGTGTTGAAGCGTGGCACCACCACCTTTCCGTCACGATCTACAGGATTCCACCACGTACCATTATCATATACAGTAAGAAGCTTATTATTGAATGATGTCAAACCAACATTTCGCGTAACGCCTGTAGCTCCATATATCTGCACAAACATACTCCAGCCTTTCCACTCCCAACCGATTGTAGCATTGTAGGTGTGTTCTGGTGTCTCTGTATAGCCGTATGGTGCCTGATCGTCAACTGTCACCTTACCGTCACCATTAAAATCCACAATGTAATGGTCACCAATGAGCACCTGATCATCGTTAGAAGCGCGCCAAGCCGTACTATACAGTTCGTCGTATGTACCAATAAATCCATTGTCAATATATGTGACCTGCTGTCCCTGTGAATAGCCTGCAGCCTTGCGATAGTTTGGAATCAATGCAGGGTCGTCCTTAATTATAATATCGTTATGTGCGTATGTATAGTTGGTATTTGCCCAGAAACGCATACCATTCGCCAACACCTTATTAAAACGGACCTCAAGCTCGAAGCCATAGTTCTTTATCTTACCTTTATTAATATCAGGATTACTATACGCACCAAAATATGAAGGCAAAGAACGGTTACGTCCTTCAATAAAGATATCGTATCGATCATCACGGAAGTAGTCAAAACTACCTTTAAACATACCGTCAAGCACAGCATAGTCAAAACCAAGGTTTATCTTTCGCACCGTAGCCCAATATATATCAGTAGCTATGCCTTCCTCGAAATATGAGGTGAATGGACTTCTTGTGCCATCAATAGCCAGAGGATAGTTCTGAACACCCGCAGCTTCTGCATCACTATCAATCACAGACCAAGTTGGCATATATGCGAAACGCCTACCAGAACTATCGTCACCGATTTCACCCACAGAACCTCGAATCTTAAACATATCAAGAATTCTCTTATCCGTTAGCCACTTCATGAATTTCTCCTCAGACATCATCCATCCGAGAGCACCAGAAGCAAAGAAACCGAAGCGATGTTTCGGTGAGAACCTCTGCGAACCATTATAAGCGCCATTAGTCTCAAAGAAATACTTACTCTTATAGTCGTATGTAGCACGATACACCCAGTCCTCACGACGATTCTCAAGTTCCCTGCCCAAGGCATCGATACGACGTTTCCAGTTGCCCATGAGTGACACGTTATGGTCACCAAACTGACGAGCCCAGAAAAGTTGAAGCGACATCTCTGTAGAACGGAACGGGGCATCCATATTGCCTGCCGAAGATGACCAGTCACGACTTTCATAGAAGTCGAAACCAGTATTCGAATTAATCTGCGTTTCATAGAGGAGCTGACCGTTCTCAGGGAGCATATAGGCTCTCTTGGGCTGGTGCAGGTCAGAAATACCACGATTTTCCTCGTTAAACGAATTGTCCCACGATATAGTGCCACGGGCAACAAGTCCCTTTGTTATGAAATCAAGGTTCTGTTCAAGAAGGAAATCAGTAAAGACGCGTGTCTTGGTTCTCAGCACATAACCCGCATTTGCAACATCCATTGGAGAGTTAGCGATATTCGATACAAGAGGGTAGTAGCCCCATGACCCGTCTGAGAACTGAACGGGGAATAGATTTGGAGCCATACCATATGCACCAGCCCACTTCTGCTGCTGGAAGAACTCACCCTCATTACCATAGTAATAACGCGGAGTCTTTTGCTGAGCATTTGAACCGGCAAGGCTCACCTTGAACATGGTACTCTTTGTAATTTGGAAGTCAAGGTTTGAACGCACATTCAGACGATTGTATGTATAACCACCCTCGTAACCCTGATGATTATCCCATATCTTTGTCATATCGCCCTCGTTCTGGAAATCGAATGCCACGAAATACTTTACATATTTAATACCACCAGAGATATTGAGGTTGGTATTATACGACAATGCGAAATCCTTGAACATCTCTTCCTGCCAATCAACGTTAGGATAGCGTTCTGCCTGACTATAGTCACCGAGATATACACCATTGGCATCATAGTTCGGCTTTACTTTATGATCCTGATTACGGAAGTTATTGATGAATGTCTGCGGACGATAGTATGCCCATGAAGCATCACCGCCCAAAGCAAGTTCATGTTCTATAGCCTGATTGCGTAGCATATAGCCATCGTATGAATCATACTTGCGTGGGAGCTTTGACACAGCCTTCAATGTAGCGTTAAAGCCGACATCGATTCTTGCCTTACCCTCAACACCACGCTTTGTAGTAATAAGGATTACACCATTCGCTCCTTTTACACCATACATGGCAGTAGCAGATGCATCCTTCAATACAGAGATCGTAGCAATTGATGTGATATCAACCGCCCTAATCTCACGCTCGACACCATCTACAAGAATAAGAGGCTGCGCATCCGTGTTCCATGCAGCCGCACCACGTATATATATACGAGGGTCTTCCTCACCAGGCTGACCTGTTGAGGCAATAGTTGCAACACCAGGAAGATTACCTGTAAGGGCTGCACCAACGCTACCGATACCTGCAGCACGCTCAAGGACCTCACCCGTTGTCTGCGTGATTGCACCAACTACCGATGTCTTCTTCTGCTGGCCGTAACCGACAACGACAAGTTCCTCAAGCTGGGAATCGTCATCATCCATAGTCACCTTAGTAGGCTTGTCAGAAGCAACCTTTACTTCCTTTTCTTTCATGCCCACGTAAGAAATTACAACAGTTCCCTTACCTCCTGGCATTTTCAAAGAGAAGTTACCATCAAGATCAGTAATGGTTGCATTCTGCTTGTCGCCCTTCTGGACGACTGTTGCGCCAATGACAGCATCACCATTGTTGTCAACGACGGTACCCTTGACAAGTTCCTGAGCAAACGCAGGAACAGCTAGGACCATCATAAGCAACACAGCAACCGATGTCTTTGACAACATCCTGCGTATAGCAAGACCTAAGATCTCTTTCCGTTTTTTGGTCATTTTTTGGATTTAGGTTATTATTTATTTTGTTTATTTCAGTTTTAGATATTTGCGCAGCTTCTTAAGCTTTGCAAAGATTTAGGTTGTACCAGGGTATCTTACAGTCAACTGCTTTTGGAATAAAAAGAAAACCGCCTGAGTTTCTCCATGATTTTGATTCCTAAATTCATGTTTCCAGAAAAAGCCACAGAGCCGTTGAGCCTTGCAAACTGAGTTTCTGGTCAGTCGGATTAACCAATCTTTCCAAGCATCCGAGAAAAGTCTTTTTTAGAAAAAACTCGGGTAGCGGTTAAACCTAAGCGCATGACATGCGTCTTTAGTTTAGATTAGATGTTTGGAGGACTTCCGTCCATTCTTCTTTCTTCTGCAAAAGTAATTAAATTTCTTAATATTATAAAAAAAAGACGTAACTTTTTGCTATATCACCGTTACATTTCACTATATAGCACGTTACGCCAACTTTTCTGTTTGTTCCACAAAAACCTATTACAAGGCCCCAAAATCGCATTTGAACGTACAAAAACAAGCATTAAGAAGGTATAAAAGGCATTTTTACACTTATACCGAATTAATGACAATATTTTTAGAACAACCGTAAAAGGACAAACTTTCCAAAGTGGCGAATTGTTATCACACACAAACGTATAATCATTGTTAAAAAAAGAGGTTTTTCATATCAATGCAATATGAATTTAAATATTTTTAGTAATTTTGCCGCAAAATATCCAAATAAAACATATTAGTTATGAATATCAAGAAAGCATTTCTCGGTGCTGTAGCAGCACTTATGCTCGTGTCATGCGGCACCACATCTACAGTTCCTATTACAGGAAGAAAACATACTCTCCTGTATGATGACGGACAAATCCTCAGTCTCAGCAAGCAGCAGTATAGTGAGGTAATCCAGAAATCAACCCTTTCAAAAGATGCAACAAAGACAGCATTGGTGAAACGAGTTGGTGAGAAACTCGCAAAGGCTGTTGAATCATACCTCAGAGAGAATGGTGCTGCCAACGACCTGCAATACTACGAATGGGAGTTTAATCTCGTAAAAAGCGACGAGGTAAATGCTTTCTGTATGCCTGGAGGTAAGATAGTGGTGTATGAGGGCATCCTGCCTGTAACACAGGACGAAGCAGGACTTGCCATCGTCCTCGGTCATGAGATAGCACATGCTGTGGCAAAGCACTCTGCAGAACAGATGTCAAAGCAGGCACGCCAGCAACAAGCCGCACAGATTGGCGGTGCACTTCTCGGAATGGCTGGTGTATCTGGCTCTGCTGCTTCTATTGCCGATATGGCATCACAAATAGGTTTTAACTTTGCCAACCTGAAATACAGTCGCGACAACGAGACGGAGGCTGACCGCATCGGACTTGTCTTTGCTGCAATGGCTGGTTACGACCCTAACAAGGCTGTTGAATTCTGGCAACGTATGGCTTCTCTTTCAACCTCTAACCAAAGTGAAATCTTCAGCGATCACCCAAGTGACGCCAAACGAATTGCAGCTCTTCAACAGGTTATTCCAGAGGCTATGAAATACTACAAGCCAGCAACTACCACAACAACAACGACAAAGAAGAAAACCACAACAACGAAGAAGAAGACTACAACAACCAAAAAGAAGAAATAGAAGACCCACTCCCTCACCCCTCCCATAAAGGGAGGGGTTTGTATTTCTCGCTATTAGCCACTCTCTTGAGGGATATGTGTATTTACTTCCCTCCCCTTATGGGAGGGGCAAGGGGAGGGTCTATAATACCTTCTTCACTCCCGGTATCAACCGAAGCAAATAGGTGATAACAAACGAGATTATGCTTGCCACGCTACCGATAATAAAGAACTTGACAATACCGGGAAGCACAAGACTATCGGTCATATTCTGAACGGCAAGAAGTACAAACAAATGGACGATATAAGCACCATAGGCCTGTTGTGAGCACCAGTTCTGGAAGGCATTAGTACCATTTACAAACTCACGGAATAGCCAAAGCAACCCCACGCTGAAGAACACGCAGAGCAAGGACTCATAAATTCCAAACCATTGATAAACAAAGTTATTCCACTCTCCATCATTACGAACATAGTCGCCTATAGCCAAGGCCGAACCTATCAATAGAGATATAGCACCTGTACGGTTCTTTATCTCCGTTAGCCATTGTCCACGATAGGCAAGGACACCCAACACAAACATAATAACGTATTGCAGATAATGTGCTGGTTCTATATGAATAAAGCCTAATACCCATATCCAGTTATCCTGCGGGCTTACTTGTCGGATGAAATACCCGCCAACTCCCATTACGAGAGCCACAGCCAACAATCCCCAAAGCGAAACGTTGCTATTTATCTGTACAGGCGAAACAAATCTCCTTACAAGTGCATAGATAAGGCAGAATAGCAAAAGACTCTCCACATACCACAAATGCCCGACCTCTAACTGTCCTGTAGCATAGGTAAGCAAAGCCGTGACAAGCACAACTGGTATACCAAGTCGAAGAAGTTTCTTCTTCACAAACACCCATACACCTTGTTTATCATAACTGCGAGGCACGAAATATCCAGCAATAAAGAAGAACAATCCCATGAAGAAAGCCGCATTAACAGAGTTGAAATGCCATATCAAAGGCATCATCTCATCCTTATTGCTCGGCTTATACGCCCATGCCGAATATGGAGAATATGCCTCAGCCGCATGATGAAAAACCACTAATATAGTCAACATCACCTTCAATGTGTCAAGATAATATAACCGCTTCATTTATTTAAAGTTAAGTAGTAATAATAGAACAAGCACAAATTACAATTCCTCTATAACCGATGTTCCAGCTTCGCCGGAAGCCCATTGCCATTCCTCATAAAACCGCAGTTTTCCATTTTCCTCACAAGGACGAGAATGACACGAACCAGACTTTAACTCTCCATTAATGTTCAAATGCTGATATGAGAAACTCAAACAACGATTATCATCCATTGTACCTATTAGAAAACCCTTCACGATACTGCCACCGGAATATTCTGCCCATATGGCATTATCCTTCTGATGATAGGCAAATACTGTCTGTTCCGACACCTCGCCTGACTCAGAATTCTCTACAGCAACAAAATACCGGCCATCCAGAGAGAAACCATCCCTTGGATTCTCAAACAGAGTAAAGCCCTTACTATAAGCCGTTTCCAAATGCTTTTCCCAGTTATCATGACGTGATTTCTTTTCCTTGGACATACCATCGAAAACCACGAAATCGCTTTTCCCAACCCGTTTGGCAAGTCTATCCCCAAGCATCACGTTCTTCATGCTTTCCAAGAACCCGAATTGCTCTAAGGTAATGAAATCATGCCCCGACGTACACATAAACAAAGCCTTGTCAAGCATCTTCATTGTCTTGTCTCCGTATGCAAACCCATACGACCACACACGATCGAACCACCCCACCAACTTAGCCGGAGCCTCCGTCCAAAAGACTGGATATATGAAAGCAATCGCATCTGCAGAATTTATTTTCGCCTGCTCAGCCAATACATCATCAGCCAACTGGGGCGATGTGTTATAGTTGGAATCACGAAGATACTCACCCTCAGACATATCCGTGCGGAAACCCATACGATACAAATCCGACAACTCATACTCATGACCGGAATCCGCAATTCCCTTCAAGAAGGAATCACGAACATGTCGGGTAAAGGAATCTTCTGACGGATGACAATAGACAACGAAAACTTTCATTTTTAATTACTTTTTCTTTGCGTTTAGGCGAGATTTAATAGAACGTACACTCGAAGCGCTAATACTCAGTATCTCCTGAATCTTCGTATCGCTATGCCCCATATCACATAATATAAGGTATGTAAAGGCTCTTGGGGTAAGTTTATCGTATTGTTCCGTCCATTGCCTGTACTTTGCCGGATAAAAAAGCATCACATAATCAATAAGATATGAATCTGCATCCTTGAGGTCATAAGGCATAGGATTTCCTTCTGTCAAGGACAAATATAAAGCCCTACCCCTCTGCATTCTCTCCATCAAACGCTCCTGAATACTGTCTATCTGCCTACGAAGCATATCCGTCTCGCGCTTGTTATCAGAATTAGTCGTCTGAAGATCATCAAGCATCTGCTGATACTCGTCTATTGAATCTTGTAACCTTGACGTAACGCTCTCATACACATACTCTTTGTCTTGTTGCTTTGCCCTTACAAGATAAACGACCAAACAGATGATAGCAACTACGATAACGACAATAATAAGTACATTTGCAAGACTTGACCTCATCTTCGTTGCATCTTCCAGATGTTTCTTTCCGATAGTATATCTCATAGAGTCACACGCCACAAGATTATGGTGATAAATCTTTGTAGCAGTAAGCATCTGCCCTTCATTCAACAAGGAAACTGTTAGTTTCTTGCATCTGTCATCGAGATGCGACATCACCTTTTCCTTTCCGGGAATAGTATCCTTCATAGCAGCCGTAAGGAATTTCCTTGCCCTTGCCGTATCACCCTTAGAGGCATATTTAGCCGCCATACTCGCCAGAATAGTCTTCAGCGACGGACGCTTGTCCTTTGCATCCGTCACCTTATAATACTTCTTCATAGCCGCAAGAATCGCCTTTTCAGTAGAAGCAGAATCACGGGAATCAATAACGGCGTTGATAGCCACACATATAGCATCCCTGTTCTTTGTCCCTACGGCTGCATCAAGAAGGCTATCGGCAAACTGCGGAGTCAAAACGACATATCTCTTCAGGGTATCCTTGAAAATATTTGTCAGAAGAAACTCTCTCTGCTCATAAACGGCAGAATCATCACCCTCCCGATTCTTACAGCAAGTCAGGAAGGCAATGACAAACATTGTGATGAATATGCCTATGAATTTTCTCATTAATTTTATAGTGAGGGCAAAAGTAAACAAAAATTCCCATTTCCCCAAAGAAAAACCCAAAAAGTTTTTCCCGACATCCCTTGTTTCTTTTCCGAGGTTAGTCCATCATAGCTCCATCGTTAGTCCATCGATACTCCATCGAAACGATGGACCATCGATGGAGCATCGATGGAGTATCGATGGAGTATCTACGGAGGAAGAGCGGAAGAACAACGGCCTCACTTGGGCAGATCATTGTAGTCTGAAAGTGACAGGAAGGTTATATTTCACACGTACCATCTGACCATTCTGCCTGCCTGGAATCCACTTAGGCATAGAAGAAACCACGCGAATAGCTTCCTTGTCAAGTGAAGGATCAACACTTTTAATTATACGTACATCACTAACGCTACCGTCACGCTCTATAACGAAAGAGCAGACAACGCGTCCCTGAATGCCATTCTCCTCAGCCACAGGAGGATATTTGGTGTTTTTGCTCAGATATTGCATCAAAGCAGTCGTACCTCCAGGGAAAGAAGGCATTTGTTCAACTACCTCGAACACCTTATTTTCTTCTTCCTTTGGCTTTACAGGTTCATTCACAATAGCATCCTTCCATTTGAGGACATCAGCAGACTCGTCATTTCCTATTACGTTAGCAAAGCCTACCGCAACCTTAGAACTCATGATTTCATCCTGAGTTTTCATTTCTTCATCTGGATTTACCTCACTATCCTTCTTAATTATAGGGGCAACAAACTTGATAGAACTCTTTACTTTTTCTACTATTTTCTCAATTTTCTCCTCCCTAATAGGCTCGACACGCTCAGCCTTAGGCTCAGGTTTTTGATTCGTAAGGTTCGTTAGTATAACTACATCCTCATGGCGAATGTGGCTTGCCTTATAGTCATCATAGGCATTCTTTGCAACCATGACAGCCATTACGATAGCAAAAAGAATCAGCACAGCGATGATTGAAATTATATTACGTGTGCTTGTCTGCTGACGGAGAACATAAGCTCCATACTCTTTGTTACGGTTCTCAAACAAAAGGTCTGACCATTCATTTGAAATAAGATCAATCTGTGTCATAATTCAATAGTTTTTAAGGGTTAATAATTCCGTTTTCTGAGAGCAAAGAATATCTTCGCTTGAAAGAAAAAGTGCGTGTCAGCTATCAAAGGCTGGCGCACGTTCTTCGATTTTCTGAGAGCAAAGTTATGGAGAAGATTTTTCTCTTACAAGGATTTTTTCATTTATTTTCAGAGGGTGTTGCAACGTGATTTTCCATCTCTTTTATTTACAACTCTCTATTTTTCAGATATTTAAAAACTACAACGATTTACATCGCCAATACCTCATTTGCAACACTTCAAGCCACTATCAACCCTATAAAAATGAATGCAACACGCAAAAAAAGGCTAATATACAAACGAGATGTATATTAGCCTTATTAACAATTTGTACTTGTCTTAACTCTTCGGTTTTCCTCGGAAACTATTACGGACGTTGCCCGACTCGCAATTCCGACAAAGCAGTTCCGTAGCTCTATGATGACGGAAACCTTCAATCATAGCCTTGGCACGTGGTGAGCCGAGAATCTCATCAAGCGACTGAGTAAAGAGATTTCCAAGCTTTATATCACCATTATGATCCATACAGCAAGGCACCAGACTTCCATCAGAAAGAACGCCAATCTGCTTGTGGAGAGCCTTGCAAAAGACTTCGGCCCTCTCCCCCTCGGGGGAGTTGGTAGGGGGCTGGACTTCTGGCCACTCAAACTTCCTATCAAACTCGAGATACAGATTATCACATAGACGATAGCCGTCAGGACGCTCATGCCAAGGTTTTTGCACGTATTTCTCCAGAAGTTGCATAACCTGTTCGTTTTCACTCTCGCGCCCACCTTGATTCCAAAGCCTCAGCACAACACAAGTGCCTTGTTCTGCCGCAGGAATCGCGAATTGCATCACCTTATCTATATATTCTGCAAGTATGCCCTTGCCATTACTTTCGTGGGAATGTAATGATAGCTGCACCTTGTGGGGAAGAGAAGACAGAAGACGCATCGCCTTGACAGGCAAAGTGCCGTTGGAAGTAAGTACGGTATTGAAACCTTTTTCACGCGCCATACGGATGAAATCAGGCAGGAGAGGATGAAGCATAGGCTCTCCCATCAGATGGAAATACAGGAAGATAGCCCTACCACGAAGTCGATCTGTGACAAGGTCAAATTCCTGTGCAGTCATACGTCTTTCAGCCCTGTTATGCTTAGGACAGAAATCGCAACTTAGGTTGCATACATTGGTTATCTCTATATAGCAGCGGTCAATCAATTCTATTTACTATTTTAGTATTTACGATTTACTGTTTTTATATCTACAATTTACTATTTGCCTACAAAGTTACAATATTTTTTTCTTTTTTCCCGACATTTATTTGGTATATTCACATACTTTTGCTATCTTTGCACTCATATAAGGTCTAAGGCCTAAAGACCAAGGAATAAAGTCTGAAAGCCTTCAACCTTAGTCCTCTGACCTTAGACTTGAAACTATAGACCTTAGTCTTTTGACCTTAGACAAACAATTATAATCTTATCCTATTTCTATGATAAAAATTCTAAGCGTGGATGATGAGCTTGACCTGGAGCTCCTGCTAACCCAGTATTTCCGCAGAAAGATTCGCAAGGGTGAATATGAGTTTTACTTTGCGCACAATGGTGTAGAAGCCATGCAGATGCTTCTGCAACATCCAGATATAGATATCGTTCTCTCCGACATCAACATGCCGGAGATGGACGGGCTCACGCTTCTCAAGAAAATCAAGGATCGCAACAACCCTGCCCTGAAGGTGGTTATGGTAAGTGCCTACGGCGAAATGAGCAACATACGTCAAGCCATGAACAATGGTGCCTTCGATTTTGCCACAAAGCCTATCGACCTTGAGGACTTGGAGCGCACCATAGAGAAGGCACGTGAAGAGATTGAGTTTGTAAAACAGTCGCAGAAAGAGCATGGACAGTTGGTGGATCTAAAGGCAGACCTCAGTCTTGCTGCCGAGGTACAGTCGGCTATTCTGCCTAACAAGTTCCCTCCTTTCCCCGATGTGGCTTCAGAAGTAGATATCCATGCCACGATAAAACCTGCAAAGGATGTGGGAGGCGACTTCTATGATTTTTTCCGCATAGACGATGACCATTTAGGTTTCGTGATAGCTGACGTATCGGGCAAGGGTGTACCAGCCGCCTTGTTTATGACCATGAGCTATACGTTGCTTCGCTTCACGGGAACAAGGAGTCTGACACCCGTCACCACAGTATCAGAATCAAATGACATGTTGTCAAGGGAGAGCTTTGACTCAATGTTCGTAACCGTCTTCTATGGTGTGTATTGCATAA
This sequence comes from uncultured Prevotellaceae bacterium, assembly GCA_902779665.1. Lineage (GTDB taxonomy): Bacteria > Bacteroidota > Bacteroidia > Bacteroidales > Bacteroidaceae > Prevotella. The sequence continues at coordinate 30,241 of CACZCN010000026.1, forward strand.
GCACAGGCGAGATGCGATATGTAAATGCAGGACATAATCCACCATATATCATCAAAGCCAACGGCAATGTGGATGTACTGCCCCATTCCAATAATATATGCATGGGAGTTACAGAGGGATTCCCATATCAGGAGAGCACCCTGAAAATGGAAAAGGGCGATATGCTCGTAACATTCACCGATGGTGTGACGGAGGCTTGTGACCTGAACAACAACCTATATGGAGAAGGACGGCTTGAATCCTTGCTTGCAACGCTGAGAGGCAATACCGCCCAAGAGGTCACCTCTGCTATCGACAATGCCGTTAACGCTCATGCCAATGGTGCAGATCAGAGTGACGACATCACGATAATGGCGATAAAGAGAAAGTAAAAAAAAAGATCTCTCCCCCATAGGGATAATTTATGAATAATTCTGCTAACACACGAAAGAGGATGCTATTGCTCTGGCGAAAGTACGGAGCTTTAGTTGGCGTCGCAGCAATCAGTTGCGGTGTAACCTACCTTGTGTGTGATCAGGCATACGAGGCAAAGACAGCCGAACTTCAGGAACAGATATCCGACCTCCAGAAGAAAGAGCTTCAGGCAAAGGTGACACAGCGCGTAAGCGAGCAGATGGAGGACATAGCCTTTCAGCAGAAGGACATCTCAGACAAACAGCGTGAAGAGGCTGTGAGACAGTCGCGTATAGCTGATATGGAGCGCGGCAAGGCAGAGATAGAGAGAGGATTTGCACAACAGGCCCAGAAGAAAGCCATGCAGGCAGCAGAACAGGCTGACCAGATGCGTATCATGGCTGTGGATCAGAAGGAGCTTGCCACAAAGAATATGATGGAAGCGGAAAAGGCCCGTGCCAAGGCCGATACGCTGTTCTATCTCTCTATGGGCAATTCTCTTGCACAGTCTGCCCTCGCCAAGGGAAGTGTGGCAACGGATATTTCACGACTCCTTTCTTATGCCTCATGGCACTATACCAAGCAGTATGGCGGCCAAGAGAACTCCGATAACGTATATAAGGCCCTTCTCTATTCTTCCAATTCCACAGAGAAGATGTACACGGGACTCAAAGGTAATGTGAGAAGCGTGGATATCATCAAGATAGACGGTGCACGCTGGGTTCTAGGCATGACGGACTATGGAGAAGTAATACTATGCAACGATGCACGAGAGCGTTGGCAATTCAATATTGAGAATGCTCCTTTCCGAAGCATGGCTATGCTTTCCGATAACAAGATAGCAGCCATGACATCCGACGGTTTGGTCGTTGTCATGGAGTTCAGCGGTGCACGCAATCCCCGTATGAATGTGTTGGGCACGATAAGGATCGGACCTGGAGTATGGAAGGGTATCTGTACCATCGGAAAGAATTTGCTTGTAGCGATGAACGACAACTCCCTTGTATGGATAAATGCCCAACTGATGGCAATCAAGGATATCATAGACCTCAACCCAGGACTTCTCACTCTTGGTTATGAAGAAGAGAACGGTATCCTACACGTCTTCGGGGTTAACGGTCTGCACTACACGACATCTTCCACAAAATCGAGTCGGTATAAGCGCTCTGACCTCAAAGAGGTAAAGGATAACGTAACGGCATTCTTCCATGACAAGCAGAACGGCAGTAACCTGCTCGGAACGGAGTCGGGTACTATATATGTCACAGACAAGAACGGACATGTGACAAGCACAATGATCGGTCATACAGGTGCCATTACTTCGATAAAGGCAGTCAACCGTTCCGTTGTCTCCACTAGCTATGACCATACCATGCGTTTCTGGTCGTTTGCCACCGCGACATCAATTGCAGAGTCTATTGAGTTCCGCTTCGACTCATGGCCTCTGTCGTTTGTCGTTGACAACGACTCGCAGATGATATGGATAGGCAATGAGGCAGGAAACATGAACCGCTTCTGTACATCAGTAGCCAAGAATGCTATTTCCACACAGTCATTGCTACGCCGTGAGTTCACACGGGATGAGTGGAACTACTATATCGGTGAATCCGTGCCTTACCGCACATTCATGAAAGGAGGTGGGAAATGATAAAAGCCAAAAGTCTAAAGTCTAAAGTCAAAGGTCTTTTGCCTCTTGTCTTTTGTCTTTTGCCTCTTTCTGAGATAAAGGCAGACGGGAGAGGTGTGCCTTTCTTCCGCAATTTCTCATCGAAGGAATACATGGCGCACAATCGTAACTACGATATCACGTGCGATGACTATGGCACAGTATTCGTTGCCAATTTCGAGGGACTACTCTATTACGACGGTGCCACATGGAGAAAAATCCATACCCCGGGCATCAGTCGTGTGACGCGATTGGCACGAGGAAACAATGGACGTATATGGATAGGCGGATATAACGTGTTCGGCTATCTCAAATCCGACAATCAGGGACGCATACAGATCCACGCAATTGTTTCCGACGCAGACAAGGGTGCACTCTCTGAAGTCGATGACATCAAGATTGAGAAAGACAAGGTGTATGTGCATACCACCGCAGGCAAGGCTTATGAGGTTGTGAATGAGAGTCTTCGATTTATAAAAGATGACAAAGACCAAAACGAAAGCTCTAACCCCTCAACTCCAAACACTAATCTCTCATCTCCCGACTCGGTGAGCCTGTTGAAGATGCCGCTCGACATAAAGCTGCGCTACAGCTACACATACGGCATTGACTTCGGTAACAGTCGCTATGCCTTTGCACCTCTTTCCGAGACCGACGGTCTTATATCCAATGCTATCAACCACATTGTCTCCAATCGCACAAATATGTTATGGGGCGCTACCGATAACGGTATCTTTGCCGTTGATGCGCTCTCTCCATACGGACAGATTGGGGAAAGAGAGGGACTGAAAGGCGAGGTAAACTGCATCTGTCAGCTTGCAGGAACATACTACATAGGCACGATGAAGGGACTGTACCGCCTTGATGGTAACAGAATACACTTGGTGGAAGACATCGACCTTGCCTGTTGGCAGCTTACACGCATCTCAAATGCAGAAATGCTTGCAGCCACATCACAAGGTCTGTACCTCATCACCCCAAGTACCATACGACATATAACAGGCTACAACACCTTCTCTGTATGCCACGACAAAAAACAAGGCGGCTATGTCACAGGTGAAGTCGATGGAGTATATTACGTTTCCAAATATGGACAAAAGACGATGGTTCTACCTTTGGAAAAGGTGACGAAGATACAGCATGCTAAAGGGAAGTTCACCGTGGAGAGTATCTTTGGCGAACTATGGGAACTTTCATTTTCCGACAGCGATAGCGGAATAAAGGTTTCCGACAAGTGCATACGCCAGAATGCAGACGTAAAGGCACCGAAGCTGAGATATACAGATCCGTCGGGCACGCTATGGCAAACCGACCCGGAAGGACGCAATCTTAGAGCCAGCGACAACCAACACTCAAAATCTGATTTGCCCTTATGGATGTACCCATTCACAAAGCGTGCCCTCAACTGCCTCTACGCCTCCGAAGACGGAAAGATGTGGGTTGGTGGTGACTTCGGTGTAATAGTACTTGACACAAGGATGGTGAAAGAGATCAAGCAGCAACCATGCGCAAGACCGTATATCCGTCAAGTGATAGCAATGGGCGACTCTGTGATGTGGGGTGGTTATTCGCCAAGAGACATGAAACCATACTCCGACGTGGAAGACATCATGCTACCGTCATCCTGCAATCAGCTAAATGTTACATTCTCCACTCCATACTCCTCCATTATCTGCCCTACCGAATACCGCTATCGCATCAACGGTGGAAGATGGAGTCTGTGGAGCGACCACAACGAAGTGGAGATCAATAACCTCGACTACGGAAGCAGCAGAATCGACATTCAAGCACGCGACATGTTCGGACGAGTATCGGAAATCAGTACCCTACACTGGTCGGTAGCCACGCCTTTCTATCTGCAATGGTGGGCTTTCATTATATACCTACTCATCCTCGTGGCAATAGTACAAAGGTTCTTACAGCATCGCACACGACGTCTGAAAGCCGAGAAGATAAAGCTTGAGACATTGGTGGCAGAGCGTACCTCTGACCTGAAGCGAACACAGGATGACCTCGTGCGTATGGAACGTACCGCTGCGGTAGGTAAGCTCACGCAGGGACTCATCGACCGAATCCTGAACCCAATCAACTACATCAACAACTTCTCAAAGCTCACTTCCGGTCTTGCGCAAGACCTCATGGAAGACATTGAAGATGAGAAAGATCATATGTCACAGGACAATTACGAGGACTGTGCCGACATCATACAGATGATGAAGACCAACCTGAAGAAGATTGAGGATCACGGTATCAGTACCACACGAACCCTGCGCGCTATGGAGGCAATGCTCAACAGTCATATAGGCACTATGACAGAGCACGACCTCATTTCCCTCTGCCAACAGACGGTGAAAGTCATATCCGAATACCACAAGGCTGAAATAGCAGAGTACGGAATAAGCATAATATGCGATATGCCAAACCAGCAGTTGCCTGTCAATATCGATGCTGTATCAATAAAGAACGCCCTCATAGCATTGTTCAGCAACAGTATATACTCTGTCGTTAAGAAAGCAAAACTCAGCACACCTAACTATGTTCCAGAAATAGTGCTAAGCCTCCCGGAGGAAGGTATCGGAATCGTAATCCGTGACAACGGCATGGGCATCGGAGAAAACATCATCAGCAAAGTATTCGACCCGTTCTTCACCACCAAGCCTACAGGCGAGGCTGCCGGTGTAGGACTCTATCTTGTACGTAATATAATAAACGATCATCATGGTAAAATCTCAGTAGAATCCCAACAGGATGAATACTGCCAATTCACAATAACACTATGAGCAACTCAAAAACACCCACCCCTAAACCCTCATCAATCAACTCAAAAGAGGATTTAGACCGTCTTCTTCTCAATCAGCAGAAGCTTGCCTCTCTGGGAATGCTCAGCGCAGGTATCGCGCATGAGATACAAAACCCTCTGAACTTTGTCATCAACTTCTCGAAGATGTCAGAGCAACTCCTTGCCGACATGAAAGCCACAGTAGATGACGTACGGGAAAACATTCCCGAGGACGCTGCAGCCGAACTCGATGATATAACCTCCAACCTCACCGTCAACCTGCAGAAGATACGTGAGCATGGAGAACGTGCCGTAAGCATCATTCAGGGCATACTGCTCATATCGCGCGGAAAGGAGGGAGAATGCATCCCAACCGACATCCCCCACCTACTGCACGAATACGTGTGGCTTGCATACCATGCCCAGAGGGCAAACGACAAATCGTTCAACATATCCATCTGCGAGAACTATCAGGAGGGTATGCCATGCGTCATGGTAGTTCCACAAGACCTCAGCCGTGCCGTCCTCAACGTAGTCAATAATGCATGTTATGCCGTGACCGAGAAAGCAGCCAACGAAGGTGAGGACTACAAACCAACTATCAGCATAGAGGCAAAGGTGGATAACGGTAACCTCATCATTAGTATATGTGACAACGGTTGCGGTATGACCGATGATGTTCGTAGCCGACTGTTCCACGAAACCTTCACTACCAAACCGATAGGCAAGGGCACGGGTCTCGGCATGATCATCACCCACGATATCATTGTAAACGAGCATCATGGCAGTATCGACATCTACACAAAGCAAAATGAAGGAACAACATTCACGTTCACTATTCCTGTAAAAGGATAATAAAAGACCCACCCCCTTACCCCTCCCATAAAAGGAGGGGAGTAGATAGTAATACTCATTAATAATGAAAGATAAAAAACAATACATACAAACGAGTTTTCCTAAATCTCCACAGCGAGAAAAGGGTAACTACTCCCCTCTCTTTATGGGAGGGGTAAGGGGGTGGGTCTTTTTATTTTTAACTCTTCTACCCCTTTCATCTTTTGCGCAGTCCTCTGAGACTATGCAACAATACGCTACGGCATATCGCTACTTCCAGATCGGGCGTCTTGACAGTTGTGAAGCATACTCACGCAAGGTCATTAGCACGGGTAGTGGTATGCTCAAGACGAGTGCCTACCGCCTCATGGCACTCTCCCTTTTAGAGAAAGGTGATATACCGGGCGCAGGAGCCTATGTTGACAAACTACTTGCCTATAACCCATATTTCACCCCTGCCATAAGCGACCCACAGCGCTTCATCGACATGATAAACGAACGCAAGCAACAGGAGGCTGGCATCACCACGGCATCACGACAAACGGAGTCTATTGAGGAATCGCCTGTTCCTGTCACACTCATCACCGAGTCCATGATCAAATACTCTGGTGCCCAGACCATTCAGGAACTGCTCTGTCTCTATGTGCCGGGAATGTCCATAGCAGAGGGAATAGAATCAAACATAGCGATGCACGGTATAACGGGCATCACTCAGGATAAGATTCTCTTCCTTCAAGATGGTCACCGTCTCAACGGATCTTCAACCAATGCAGAGGCTCCCGACTATCGCAACTCCCTTGACAAGATCCGACAGATAGAGGTACTCCGTGGTCCTGCGTCATCACTCTACGGAAACGTGGCTCTCACCGCCGTAGTGAACATCATCACCCACAAGGGAGCTGTGCTCAATGGCGGTCGAATAGGTGTTATGGCCGGCACTCAGAATACATACGGAACTTCTTTCACCATAGGTGGAGGTAACAATGCCGTGGATATCCTCGGTTGGGGTAACGTACAGGCAACCGACGGATTCAAATACACCTATGATAACGAAGCCTATACCCCGAACAATCATGCAGGTCTCAAACCGCAGAGCACCGTCTATGCCCATGCCTTCAACCGTCGTCCTTCCTACGACATAGGTGTCAAGGGGCGCTGGCTCGACTTCTCCCTTACCTTCCACTCACAACGCTCAAAGCAGACCCCGTATATCAATATCCTTCAGATTCCTGCAACAAAGCAAATACCAAACCTGAACGAAAGTTCTAACCTCTCAACTCTAAACACAGAACCATCATACGAGGCTGTCCAGAACTTCAACTACAACCGCTACGCCAACATAAAGAGTAATGGTCCTGGTGCCACTCGCACCAACCATCACCTCAACATTAACTACTCCCATTCTTTCGGGAATTTCAACATACAGGCCTCTGGCTATCTTTCAATGGAACATACAAGTTTCTACAACGTAATGGGCGATTCCATCGACTTCTACGTTGGTGCAAGCATATTACAGAAACTTCAAGAAGGAGCGACCTCTACTCCCTCAACTCTAGCCTCTAACCCTTCAACTCTAGCCTCTTACGTCAAGACATCTGGAGTATTTCAGGTACTTGAATGGGAGAACTTCACCATGGGAGGACAGGCTCAGTTACTTGCAAAATACAATAGCTCCATAGGTCATGGCAATGCCGTAGTAGGATGTCAGTACGAGCATTTCGCCCTCACCGACGGAGTTCTCTATCTTGGAGGCAACTACTCCGCACAGCAGATGGTGTCAAGCGGTGATGTTTTCACTGACGGAACAGAGAACATCTATTCCGCATACATGCAGTTGAAGCATTTCTTCTCACGCAAGATTATCGTCAATGCCGGACTACGCTTTGACCACAAATTACGCATCAATGATGCCAGCCTCAACCACTTCTCTCCACGTCTATCAATAATCTACAAGCTAAGGAGGGCAATCTCACTACGTGCATCCTACAACCACAGTTTCGTTGATGCCCCATATCTCTATCGAGCATGTAGGGTGAAGATGTTCAGCGGAGGCACAAATATGAACCCTGAAATCATGCACTCTTTCCAGATATGCGGTACCTATCATAATCAAGGCACGCCAATATCTGCGGAAATCAGTTTCTACCGCAACAAGCTTGAAGACCTTGTGACCATAGGCTTAGGAGGCAACCACCTCTTCCAGAACTCCGCGAAGGTAACACAGGCAGGCTTGGAAGGAGCCGTACAATATACAACAGACAACTTGTTCTTCAACGCAAACCTCACTTGGCAGCAGTTCATTAAGTCAGAAGGATATACCGTTTATAAGAACAATCCTTACGGTGTACCACAGCTCATGGGTAATCTCATTGTTGCAGGCTCACCATACCACGGCAAAGGAAAAGGGTTCTTCGACGGAGGAAAGATATGGTTGCGCAGCACAATCAGCGCCCAGTCAACAACCTACTACCAAAAGGCTGATATTATCCAGTCGTCAATAACGCAACAGACAGTGAGTAGCATAGAGGAAGTGAAGCCGCAGGGCATCATAAGCCTCGGCATAGGCTATGAATGGAAATATCTTGACATAGACATCACTGCACACAACATCACAAACAACGACTACAAGATTGGTTCTTTACTTGCTGACGGTGTGCCAAGAAAAGGTCGTCAGATTCTCGGAAAACTCACGGTAAAGTTCTAATCTACCCCATCTTCTGCCACCATTGCCTGCGACTCCCTTGTCTCTTTATGTGGATAGGGCTTGTAGTTTTTGGCCTTTACCCCATGATCTTGCATCCAAATATGGTTTAGTGTGAAAGCTATGGAATCTAGTGTTTCCTCACGTTTCTGAGGTTTCAGTTCACATTCCCACACGGTAATGCAATGCCATCCCATATCAGCCAAAAGCCTTTGCTCTTCTTTGTCCCGTTCCTTATTACGTTTTATCTTCGATACCCAGAACTCACGGTTTGTCTTTGGTATCTTACAACAAGCCGAATTCTCAATTGTAAATTCTACATCGTCAAATTGTAAATCAACGTGATGCCCATGCCAAAAGCATCCATTCACGAAGATGCATGTTCTGTACTTTCTCAGCACAAGATCTGGATGTCCAGGCAACCTCTTGTGATTCAGTCGGTATCTGAATCCACGTTTCCACAGCCCTCGTCGCACAATCAACTCAGGCTTCGTGTCTTTCGACCGTATTGCCGCCATATTATCATGACGCTTTTGTGCTGTAAGACTATCCATAATTATTTTGGTTTTCTATATGCAAAAGTAATATTAATTATCCGTAATGCCAAAAGGAAAGAACAGAAAAGGGAAATGCGATGGAATTATTTTGCGAATATGTAGGATCATACAATATTTTTTGCATTTTTTTAGATTTTTCTTGGTTTTTTAAAAATTTATATTTATATTTGCAAGCAAAACCTCTAACCTCTAATATTTTAACACTAACCGACATGAAAAAGATCTTGAATCTAATAGCCATTTTGGTAGCAATGACTAATACCGCAACTGCACAGGACAATGCGCAGCCATCCCATATGACCATATACGACAGCGAAGGAAACTTGACAGACTCGTATGAGTTCAAGTATGATGCCAACGGAAATCAGATTGAGGAGACAGATTTCTCAAACGATGAACTTGCTGGCACCACGAAAAGATACTATACCTATACCTCTGAGGGCAAGATACAGTCCGTTGTTGCCCACAAGATGGAGAATGGTAAATGGAACGTTTACAGCAAAAACCAGTATTCATATAATTCTGACGGCTCGTTGGCAGGTGAGTGTTCCTATCAATGGAACAACGGCACATGGATTCCCAATTCAAAAACCGAACTTGAATATAACGAGTTAGGATATACGGAATATAGCTATGACTGGACGGGAGTCAAGTGGGAAATGAGGTTTAAGGACGTGCATTGTATTTCAAGCAACGGCGACTTCTCCACCTTCTACACATACAAGAGTGGCAACTTCGTGCTTATTTCCAAATCGTTGGTTGGCTACAACGATTTGGGGAAAGACAAACTCCGTCAGACGTGGGCTATAAAGAATGGTAATGAGGATAGTTCTGTATATGGTCCAAGAACAAGCTATGAATATGATGATAATGGTAATCTGAAGGCAGAGACCACCTTCATCTATGATGCTCTGGGCAGAAGCAAGAACAACTACAAAACAGAGTATTCCTACGATGAAAACGGCAGGAACACGAGCATAGAATCCTACGTTTGGAACAAAGGCCAATGGATTCTCGATAGCGTTGAGCGCTACGACTATGCGGAAATCGCCACTTGTATGAACAGCATCAACAGTATGGTGGCAAAGAGTTCCGTCAAGAAGATTATCGACAACGGCCGTATCAACATCCATGTTGATGGCAAAAGCTACAATCTCAACGGAACAGAAGACAAATAGACAGTTCTCTTTTTATTTACGATATAGATTTTGGTTTAACAGTTATAGCTCAACTAACAAATCAGTTTTTTGTTATCTTAAGTAATTCTATAGCAGCTTGTAATCGTGAGATTACAGGCTGTTTTTTGAGTTAGATTTACTTTCAACTTGAATACTGGACTTTACAATTCTACATATTAAATGACTATATCACAAGAAAAAACGTCTAAATATTTGTAAATACAGAATATTTACATTATCTTTGCACATGATAAAGTCTAAGGTCAAAAGACTAAGGACTGAGGTTATAAAGCCTTTGACCTTTACCTCCTTAGACCTTTATCTTCACGATAACAGGTTTCCTGATAAACGGATTATCAGGACTAAGACGGGAACACAGTGTGAATCTGAGACATTACCCGATGCTGTAAGCCTATACAAAACATACAGGCAATCAAAGTCACTGAACAGAAATGCGTTTCATTGTTTGGGAAGACGAGCCTGCATGAGGACGAGTCAGAAGACCTGCCTGTTATTTATGTCAAACTGATGTCTGCGGGACTACGGACACACAAATTCTATTATTCTATGAACAGGTACGACAAAACGTATCACAGCTATCGTGAGCTTATGTGCCGTCTTCGCAATGAGTTCAACGAGGTCAATTCCCACATGAAGGTAGCTATGACGGGTAACTCAACAACCCAGATTCTGCAGTCTATTGACTCTACAATCAGGACAGCCGAACAGCAACGTAATCTTCCAAGTGCCGAACTCTATTCCATTACCATTGCTATGATGGACTATCGGAAGCGTATCGCAGGACTTCCTTGCGATACGAGCCTTTCTTGGAAGAAATGCTTTACGACTATCAATCAAGCTTCTGAATCGCTCATGAGTATTACTGATGATCCATACGTAAACAAATCACATACGCTCGCAAGCAGTATGATAGGATAATCATCCGAAAAAAAACTTTTTCGCACTAATCCTACATTCCTACATTGATAGGCATCATAAACTATTGACGCACAAAAGTTTGCAGCGATTTCAAATATTGTCTAATCCTACACTAACCCTACATCAACCCTACATTTTTCTTGTAGGTAATGGATAATTATTCGCCAAGCTCATCAAGCTAAAGCAAGTGATAGTTTGAATAGTATTATAAACGTACAAGTCAAACTAAATTATTCATTATTAATTTCATGCCTTGACAGGCATGATTAGTGTAGGGTTGATGTAGGGTTAGTGTAGGGTTGGTGTATATTTAAAATCCTTGTAACACACTAAGTAAGTGTTAGTTATACAGGATGCGAATGTAGGGGTGTAGGGTTTTGCGAAAAAAGTTTTTTCTGAACTCGCATTCCCCATTTTCTACTTTTCATTTACTTGTCTCCGTTCATCCTCCGCTCTTCCTCCGCTTTAAATCCGCTTCTCCTCCGCTTCTCCTCCGCTTCAGGAACTATAGGATCAACGGAGGAAGAGCGGAGGATCATAGGAGGAAGAAAATGCTTATTGTTTGTGATAAAACAAGAAAATCGGGATATGATTTGGCTGTATGAGAAAATTCGCTTATCTTTGTACGCAATTAGTAAACTTTAGCCTATAACTCATCATGCCTATGCATAATGCTATCCCCTCAAAGGGTGCTGACGTACAGCCATATAAGAACAACGGAAAGGAGCTTGACCTGATTCATGGTCTTAACACCTACGACTATAGTGCTCGTCAGTATAATCCTGTTACAGCAAGATGGGATAGGATGGATCCGTTGAGCGAGAAATACTATTCTATTAGCCCTTATGCGTATTGTGCGAACAATCCTGTAAGGCTTGTTGATCCCAATGGTATGGCTTCAACAGATTATTACAATATGTCTGGCGACAAAATAGGAACTGATAATATTGTTAATCAACAAAGGGTTGTCGTTAAAAATTCCGCAGATGTGGCAAATGTACAAAATCAAATGGCAAGTACTGGTACTGTAGATGCAAGTCAGATTTCATCAGGAGTTACTTTACCATCTGATAATATACTGAAAGAAGCAATCCATGTAATGGACATGACTCTACAAGATGGCGGTACAAAAGAAGTAAGGACAGAAATGTTTAAAGATGAATCTCCAAAGACAAAGATTGGCAAAGAAGCCAAAATAGTACATGCAGAAAACAAACCGAAATTAGATGCTGATGCTCCAATGGAAATGACTACAGATCAGATAAAAAACAGAATTGCATCTATTCATTCACATGTTCCATGTGTTTTGATTGACAAGTGTCATTACAAGGCTTGCTTCACAACCGCAGAAAAGGCATCAGAATATGACAAACAAACATTTAAAGGGTGTCCTGTAAATATAGTTGTAGGACCCATAGGAGAATTTAATTATCCGAATGTAAGAGACAATGGAATGGTTCTATATAATCAGAATGGAGTAGCACAATTAAAACTTTCAATTGGTGCTGTAAAGAATATTTTAGGATTAAAATAATGAAGATAATAATTATATTAACAGCAATATTCTTCCAAGTAAATATTGCATTAGCTCAAGAAAAAAAAGATTTTGATTTTGTCATTACCATTGATGATGATTTCCATCCTATATATAGTCCTTCTCTATACACATTGGACAAGAATGGAATAAAGACTATTTATGAGATATCTTATCATCCAGGATGTCTGTCTATGAGTATTGAAGATTATAAAAAGATTATGTCCGCGAATGAAGAAATACACCTAAAATTTGATCATTATAAGACTTTAGGTGGGAATACACATATATATAACTATGACTTATCTGTTGGTAAGTTTTGGTTTCAAGAATGTACATTCGTCATTTTGAAGATGTATAATCTTGATAAGAAAAAATACAGAAAGAAATATCCTCCTTTATCAGAGGATAAGAATTATAATTTTGTATTTGAATCTTCTGAGTTCAACACGGTTCCTATAAAAATTAAAGAAAAAAAATAAAACTATTGTAACCTATATGCCCAATCCCACATCTCCATCAATTCCTCGTGAATTCCTTGGCGGTGTGGGATTTTTCTTTTCTCTCTTTCTTGATTTTTCACCCCTAAGAACATAGGCTTTCCTTGCAAGAAACTCCGCAGTTTTACCGCTTTTCCACCGTAGATGCTCCATCGATACTCCATCGATACTCCATCGATGGTCCATCGTTTCGATGGAGGATCGATGGAGGACTGGGACTATCGATGGAGTATCCTCTAAGTTTTAAGGAGGAATTTGTCTGTTTACGCCTTGAGAATTAGAAACGCGCACCAGCCTTTAGGGGCTGACGTCCGCTATTTTCAAGTCGTGATTACTGTGCAATTTTCACTTTTTCTTTGGAAAAGTTGCTTAATTTGAAAAACTTTTAGTATTTTTACCCTCGATATGAGCAATATCCGAACATACAGGGTTAATCATGCAATGCAGATGATTTCTGTTCCTCTGCATTCTACCACTAGCGACTATCATCTCGGGAACAACCGCGAGGTGGTGGATGCAAGTGGAGCTGTGCAGCAGGTGACGAACTACTATCCGTTCGGTGCACCTTATGCTGATGCGTCAGCTACTCTAAATCCGAGCCTCAAAGCATATAAGTACAATGGCAAGGAACTTGAACTGATGCACGGATTGGATACCTATGACTATGGTGCCCGTCAGTATAATCCTGTTACAGCAAGATGGGATAGGATTGATCCGCTGTGCGAGAAGTACTATAGCACAATTCCGTATGCGTATTGTGCGAATAATCCTGTGAAGTTTATTGATCCAGATGGAAGAAAGATTGATACTAGTCAAATGTCTGATGAAGAATTAAATTCATATAATCAATTTATTAATGGTATATGCAGTTATGAAATGATGCAGACTGTTTATGAAGCTCTTCAGAACTCTGATGCTACATTTCAGGTCTCTTTCGACAAAAGAACAGGATCGACAGGCGACTTTGTGGATGGTCAATTTGTTGTTGGTGCAGATGACAAAGGTGGTAACATATATTTAGATAGGGATAAAGGAATGAATGGAACTTTATCTGGGCTTGCTATTATGGAAGAGTTCTTTCATGCATATCAAAATGATAACAGCGCAAATTATACAGGCGAATTCAATCGTGAGTTTGAAGCAAAAACTTTTTGTATTGCAGCAACGGGACAGACAGCAGATTTATATCAGGGTATGCAAGCATGGAGTGAAGGAATAGCTTTAGGTAAATATTCTGGTCAATTTGAGTATATATCACCAGCAGCAGCATCTTCTCCGAAATTTCTTGAGGAATATCAATCTAGTGCTAATCAATATGCATCATTCAATAAACAACATAATATAGGCAACATAAATTATCATCAAGCGACAACTTGTAAACCACAGAATTTAATAAATGTAATTAATTTAACATATAATAAATAGAATATGACTATCCAGTTTTTTTTTAGATATATAAACATATTAATATGTTTTATGTTTTCTAATGTCGTTTCTGCTCAAACAAAAATTACATTGTCAGAAAATGCCGCATTGGATAATTCTATTATGTTATTAAAAACATTGAAAAATCATTATCCTGCTGATAGTTTAATTAAATGGGCACAGCAGAATGGGCAGGCATTAATTTTATGTCGTGTAGATACATCAGGCTTGATTTTGGAATTCGATAAATATAGGACATTTAAGAGATCCAATTCTTTTTTATCTGAAAATGGTGATAATATTAGAAATATCCTAATAAATAGTAGTGCTGAATTCGTATTTCCCTGTTCATTTACAGGCTATAGTCCTAAATGCCAAGAAATACTTTTACAAAAAGAGTCTATATCAGAAATTTTCAAAGAGAAAGGATACATAAATCTGCAGATACCAATATTTTATATCACGTTTCCAATGATATTTCGTAATATTAAGGAATACGGAGAACGTAATAATATTAAATTAACAGCAGAAAAAACGCTTGATATATTATTTGAACGGTACATTAGTAAACATTATTGATAATGTATGATGGATCGTCGTAGTATTGTAGGTTTAACCGAATATATTATACCCATAATTGCTTCGTAATCAGGTAAGGTATCAAAGACGTTTAAACTCAATAACTCTCTCTTACCCACACCTCCATAAATTCTTCGTGAATTCCTTGGCGGTGTGGGATTTCTAGACCCTCTAAATCCCCCTGCATAGGGGGACTTTTTTATCTTGAATATGCCTATTGCACGTTCGCAACAAGTCCTATGTAACTCCTATGCAAATCCCATGTAACTCCCATTTCAAATAAGAGCAACATAAGAACAGCATAAGAGTTTCAGCTATGTCAGATACTTGCATTTTGGCTTATTCTCTGTCTGTTTTCACATTTTACTTGATTTGTTTGGAGGTTTCAGGGAAAATCAAAGTTTTGGCAAAGCGACCCGTGAAAGAGAATAGCGTGCCTCTGGGTTTATTTCCTGAAGATGACGGAAGACATCTGCAATGGTCTTTCTATTTGTTTCTTCCTCGTATGGACATAGGGTTTTCTGCTTTTGGAAACCAAGTTCTTCTGCTATCTCACGGATATCATCTTCATGCACAAGACACATAGGACGGATGATTTGCAAAGGATAATGCTCTAATTGAAGTATAGGGGGCATGGTATGGGCAGAGCCTTCAAAAGTGATATTCATAAGATAGGTTATGATGATATCATCATTATGATGCCCAAGAGCTATCTTATTAAAACCGTTGGCTACGGCAAATTCAAAGAGCGTCTTTCGGCGATTCCAAGCACATAGGAAACAGCGTGTCTTTCGTGGATCGGTACTCTCATCAAAACGGGAATGGAGAATATGCAATCTGATACCAAGCTCATCACAAAAGTTCTGAAGATACGTGCGGTCTGTCTCGTATGGAATGTTATCCATAATAACATGGGCAGCCTCAACCGTTATCTTCGGTTTATAGATACGAGAACGCTGAGCCATCAGTCGGGCAAGCATGAGAGAGTCCTTGCCTCCGGAAAGGGCAATGAGGATGCGGTCACCATCAGAAAGAAGGTGGTAAGAAACGCAGGCACGGTTGAAGGAGCGCAAAAGTCCGACCCCTTTTTTAAATATAATACTCTGCCTCATCAACTATACCGGCACGAAGGGCGTAGCGAGTGGCCTCGTGAACATTATTTACAGAGAGTTTACGGAAGATGTTCTTCCTATGGGTATTAACCGTGTGAAAGGAAGAGAAGCGTTTCTCTGCTATGTCTTTTGTGGTGAGTCCAAGGGCTATATCCCTCAGAATCTCAGTTTCGGTCTTTGTTAACAGACCAGCATACGGGTTAGTCTGCTGTTTGGATGCCACCAAGAGCGAAGCTGCCTGTTGGCAGATATATCGCTTGTCACTTGCAGCATACCTGATGCAGTCACGGATCTCACCCATTGGGGAATCCTTGAGCAGAATACTAAACTGCGAACTCGTCGCAACTATTCTCCCAACAAAATCAGCACTAAGATCTTCGGAAAACAGTATCCAACGAGAATATGGGAATCGTGAGGCAAGGATATACAGCTCAGCCTCACCCACAAAGTCGAAATGGGTATAGTCGAGTATCACTATCGCCTCATTAGAAGGACGGAAATTCGACTGTTTAAGGCGCTCTATGAGCGATGCCTTGTCTTCTGAATAATGCATCTCCACACCGGGGAACATATCATTAATGATATACTGAAGTCCGGCACGTGTGATGTCTTGGCGGTCTGCGAGGATTATCATAAGCCTGACCAAGCCTTCCCCAAGGGAAGGATGTTTTATAGTATAAATCCCTTAAAGGAAGGGTTATTTAATTATTATTTGCTGTTTTTTTGATTTGAAGAATGTATCTACTCCCCCTTGAAGGGTTGAGGGGGGTGGGCCTAGAATGTCATTTCAAACATAACCCTGAAGCCATCCCTGTTGGCTGTGGGGAGGTCGAGATAGTTGAGTCTGCGAACATACTGAACGCGGAAGAACTTGAAGATGTTATATATACCGACAGAGAATTCGGCATAAGGACGGTTAGGGTCCATAACCGTACAACCTTCAGGGAATTCCATCAGCAAAGCAGAATTCTGATTCTTCTCAAGAAATGGATTGTTCTTGTCGGATATTCCACCCCAGAGAGTCTTGAAGCCGACAACCTCACGCCACTTCAATTTCTTGAGCAATGGCACACGGTTGAATATCTTTCCTGCCAAATCCCACTCTATATCAGCCGAAGCATAGCGGTCGTTAAGAAACTCCATGTTATTCACAAGGTTGAAACATCCTTTCTGAACGATATAGGAGAGATTGGCAGCCGGCATCATCAACAGAGGATAAGGCGCTTGAGACCATTGCACGCCACCCTTGAGATTACAGTTCAACTTTCCCCATGAGTTCAGCCAGAAACGCTTGTAGATGCTTGCCTCCGTCACATTATAGTTATAGTCGCCACCGAGGAATCCCTTCACTCCGAGCGTATGCGACAACTTGAAAACAGGAGCATCGTTATTGTTCGGAATACGGTTCTGCTTCGTATTTATGAACGTACGACCAGGGGCATATTCCACCTCAAAGCGCATCTCCGTGGTTCGCAAGGATATTTCTTTGTCAGGCTCCGCGAGAGTACGGAAATGCAGGTTGCCAGCCCCCTCATTCCTCTCTACCTTAATATTGGCAAGCAAGCGCAATCCCCACTCTTCCTCGTATTCGAACTCCAGTTTATGGCGATGATAGAACATCATCTTATCAACCTTTGCCCATTTGAATGCCGTGAACACGTTATCCTTATCGTTTACGAGGAACTTATCCGAAGGCGACATAACATCGTATGAGGAATGGAACATGATGGTTCTGCGAGGAAACTCCATCGGGATGTATTTCTTCGGATTGAACGAATATGTCAGTTCTCCCTTATAGTAGTTGCGCTTTGTGTTGAAACCGTGAGCCACATATCCAGAGAGGAAGAGGTGCCGGTTGAGATTGGCTGTGGTGAGTCCCGACAGACGCACACGATAGCCGTCAATGAAGTTATGCGAGATAATGGTATTAACAGGCCCGATATCAAACTTTGAAGGACGGCCGTTGAATCCCGTTTCCACAAAGTTTTCTACAACCGGACGTATGAAGAACATAATCCAGTTGAAGCCCTTCATACTCTGGGCATCCTTCACGAACTTTCCCATATTCCTCTCCGAAGTGGTGAGGTCAACCTTACGGTTTTCCCTCCAGAACTGCTCATCTTGTATCTCGGCATTAGCATCCTTACGTAGTTCTCCGACACCAGAGAGGAGTTTATCGTCTATCGGCTCAAACGAATAGTTGCTTCGTGTCGAGGTCTTCACCATAAGTCCGTGAGCCATAGACTGATTCACGCGCAACGCCACTATGAGGTCGTTGACGGTTAGTACCCAGTCGCCCGTTGACAGAAGCTCGAATTCCTGATTTATCTGCAATCCCTCCACGAAGTTGATTCCAGATGATTTAGGAATAGAGAGCGACACCTTCCTTACATGAAGTGAAGAATCCTTGAGAATATACATATCACCGTTGAAACCGAAGTCCTGCGGGTTGTTCGGAGTAAAGAACACATGATAGCAAGAATCACGTTCCACCTTCACGGTGTCCAATATGTAATAGCGATAGAAACCTATGGCATCATCAGCAATAGGCGATGTCATAGTACGGCGAAGAAGTCGGATGCTGTTATCGTAGATATCCACCTCGCAGAACGCATCGGCAGACAAGGCGTTGAAGATATTACCCGTCTCGAATATCTGATTGATACCTTCCGAACGCTCACCTATCACAAGGGTTCGCTGTTTCTCAGGATCCTTGCGATACATCACCTTCGTCACCTTCTCGTCGAGCATGAACGGGAGGATGAGCTGACCGCTCAACGGACTATATTCCACCTGATTCCTCAGCCAAGGAGTACGGCCTATAAGACCAGAGTCAAGCATCTCACCAGTAACACCATTGAGCGATATTGTCATCTTCTCATAGTTCTGATACTGGTAGTATGGCTTGTTGGTGAGCTTATTCTGTTTCTTTGCCGCAATAACGCGCTTCATCAGCTCAACGGCAGGATTGTTCTTGCGAGAGTACCTTTTCTTCTTAGCCTTCACCTCCACCCCCTTAAGATTCACATCGGCAAACAGAGAGTCGCCTGTGCGCTTCTTAACGGTTCCTTCCATCTGCGCATTAGCCGACAGACAGAAGAGGAATAGCAGTAATATGGTATTTAAATATCTAAACAATTAACGATTAACAATTAACAATTAACAATTAATAATTAACAATTAACACGAACCCCTAAACAGGCAATTCCAGTAAATCCGTAATCACGAAATCAGGTATCGTCTCATCAACGGGTTCTTTCTTCCATCCCTCGCCCTTGAACCAAGCAGTCTTGCAGCCGAGGCTCTTGGCAGGAATGATATCTTTCTGAATACTGTCTCCTACAACGAGTATGTCCGATTCATCCAGATGCCCTGGAAGTTGTTTTTTTCTTAAAGCCTCCACCCCAAGGGCATAGAGACGAGGATCTGGCTTGCGTATTCCGACCTGTGCCGATTCTATCACATCGCAGAAGAAATCACGAAGTTGCATCTCCCCAAGCACAGTCTCCACGTTTCCGTAGAAATTGCTCACAAGTGCCATTTGGATTCCCCTTTCTTGCAACTGTGAGAGAACCGAGCGTGTATGTTCCATATTCCCTTGAAGTCCCGAATACAGATATTCCACAAGGGCAGCATGCTTTTCTGCACGTTCAGCAGACTCAGGCAACCAAGCCCCGGAATCTCGAAGGTAATCAAACTGCAAGTCTATCTTCACCTTGAGAGTCGTGAGGAAGGTATCTGTCTGTCGGATTATCTCCTTACTTCCAAGCGTGCGCTCGCCATAGACGTATGCCTCACGATATTGTGCCTCTGTCACGGGAATGGCAAGATGCTCATAGGCATGCCATATAACCATACCCCAATGCCGCCCGAATGTGTCGAGCGTGGCACCATAGTCGAAGAGTATCGCTTTTATCATCTTGCCAACTCCTTACACATATTCTCGTGAGTCCTTCTCATATAGGCACAAGCAGCTGCCATAACCGTAACCTCGAAGAGCGGATATATCCACGGATGATTTGTCAGGCATCCTATGAACAGCATTATAGCTCGCCAGTTGTGGGTGAGGAAATTGGTGTATTTCATCAGAGGGAAGCTCCTTCTTCTGAACTCATCCCTAAACTCTTGCGGCACCTTGTCTATTCCACCATATCGCTCAGTAAGCACAGCCTTGAGTTTCTGAAACTCCGGCGTTCCCTTCTCCTGAGCACGACAATATTTTGCATAGTTTGCAAAGAAGAGTACTCCTACCCAGTTCTTTTCCGCACGATATCTGTCGGCTATTGCTTTCTGTGAAGCGTATGAGTCGAGTTCCGAACCTTCCTTGCCAAGAAGGAAGAACAGGTGGATATTGCGGTAATAGTCGGAATATCGACATTGTATGGTATGTGCCCAAAGACCTGCAAGGGCGCACAAAGCCCATATCCATAAGCCCCACTTCACGTCTGTCCCCGGAATATTCTCTGGCATGAGACGGAAACAGATTGCCACATACACGCAGAAGAACCAGATGTCTGAGGCAAAGCCGTCAAGCATTCTGCCCGTAATGGTTTTCTTGCCTGTCATACGAGCCAACTGTCCATCGGTAGAGTCGCAGAAATTAGCGAACATCAGGAACAGCACACCATAGATATTCCATTCCAAGGATGTATGGTAGAAGCACCATCCCGCAGCCGCTCCGAGAAAGAACGACAGAACGGTTATGGCATTTGGATGCACACCCAGTTTCTTCCAGATAAGCGCGAAGAACAAGCCTATCGGACGAGTGAAATATATGTCTATATTCTCTTCCGTATCGTATGACTTATACGTGCTGTGAAGCAAATCCAAGAAAGACCCCATCCCAGCCCTCCCGAGGGAGGGAGAAGAAGAGTCAACTTTGCTTGAAGATTTTCTTTCCTCCAAGAATGGTTCGATATTCTCTTGATTGCTTATCTTATTTTCTTCTTGACTTATCATATTTTATTCACTAACCTAACGTCAGTTCGACGAATTCTTCGAATGGCAGCAAGCTGCCTTAACCACTACGTGGAGCTACATGACTTGCGAAGCTTGATGAGCCTTGCGAATAATTACCATTAATACTCACGAATTTTCCACGAATTATTATTTCTCTATCCCGATTTTTTCGAATATTCGAATTATTCGGGATAAGAATTTACGATTAATTATTCGCAAGGCTCATCAAGCTAAAGCAAGTCGTCGAACTCACGTAACCTATTTACCCCTTCCTTGGGGAAGTCAGATGGGGAGGGTCGCTATTATTCTTGCCGCCTCCTCCCTACAAGGCGAGAACGTTGGCCAGTCGTTGAAATCTATTATCACAAACGAGCCGTCAGCCTTTACTATAGCATCACCACCATAGACGATAACGCCTATTGTAGTGGCAAGGCGGTCAACCGTCTTCTTCATCTCCTCTGCGGAGAAAGGATAATGATGAGCCTTTCCGTTATGCTCCTCGCTACCGAACTTGCTACGGCCTGAGTCCGTTGGATAGAAATGATAGAAGAAATCCGTATTGGCTACACCATAGAACTTCACCAGATCACCCACCACGTGTGCCTGTCGGCAAACCTCCGTTATGCCACGATCGGCAAATCTCCGCATAGCGTCCTCTACCTCTTCTTCCGAATTGCAGAATATCGTATCTTCCGCAACCTCTGCCGTTCCTATGCCTCTCTTTAACCAGATACCGCTATCCCCATTTTCTGGAGGCAGAGGAATCTCCAGCCTCCTCATTATATCGGTAAGAGCCTGTCTGTTACCGCATATCCTTATTCCTTCTGGCTCATTAATGATACGTGCCTTCGAGCGTTCTATTATCTCCAGAGCCTCATTGCTACGAGCCATGCAGAATATCACATCTGCCTCTGGCAAGGTTTTTAGCGTAAGGACTTCCTCCTCAGTCATCATCCTCACCTCATTACCCATAGCCTCCATCTCGCGAGCAACACTCTCAAGAATCAGCCTGTCGTTCTCCACAGAGTTGGGTGAGAAACGGCGAGCGCGGAAGAGAAAAAGAAAAGAACACGGCCTCTCCCCCCGCCCTCCCCCGTAGGGAGGGAGCCGGAGAGCAACAAAATCTTCCTTTTTATTGCTATTGGCCATCCGATTTCATTTTTATTCTATCTACCTAACTCCAAATGACTTTCCTTATCAGCAGTCTTTTCGCGCTCCGGCTCCCTCCCTACGGAGGGAAGTCGAAGATTGAGTATCTTCGAGTATGTGCGAAGCGGGGGGGAGAGGCCGCCTATTCTTTTATGAACTTCTCCGCCTTCTCAATATCACCTACATGGTCAATATCGAGAACCTTGGAGAAGGGGAAAGCCATGAGCTGAAGCCCATCCTCTATTAGTCCGCGTTGGAAGTTACGCATTCGGCTCTTGCCCTCCGCCATACAGCGGTTGAGGGTGTCTATCGACTTGGGCGTAAGACCATAGATGCCGGCAGAGATATATGGGCATTTCCTTTCTTTATCTTCATCAAGGAAATTCTCGATAAGCGGAAAACCCATTCGCCTTCCGGCCTCCCCTCTCGGGGGGACGGGAGAGGGGGCCACATACAGCGGCTTCTCATCATCCACATAATCCGTTACGCCCATCATTCCGTCAGCCGAGCCATTGGCAAGCGAAGCCTTGAAAGCCTTGACGTATGCCGAGAACTCCTCCTCACGGAAGATAGTATCAACCGTGGCAAGTACGAAGGGAGAGTCCGAAAGGAACTTACTCAACTCGTAGAAACTATGCATGGAGCTTGGTGTTGTCCTGACTATATGCCGAAGCGGAATCTTCTTACCATCAAATCCATCACGCTCAATCCTTGTGAGATGCTCATCCACAAGCGGGGTGAGGTCGTTGCATATCACGATTATCTCATCTGCCTCATTATCAAGAAACACACGGATTAATCGGTCAACAAGACATTGTCCTCCCACCTTGACCAAAGGCTTTGGAGCAGAGATTCCTTCCTCAGCCAATCTGGAGCCTTCACCGGCTGCAATGATTGCGTATTTCATATCCGAGTGCAAAATTACACACTCTTCCACACACAACCAAAAAAATTTATAAAAAATAACATTTTGGCTTGATTCCGCAAACAATTAATTAACGATAGTTCTACGAAATAAAGGAAACTGATTTATTGTTAATTTTAACGTGAGTTCGATGAATTCCTATATGGCAAACAGCAAGCTGTTTTTAACTGACAATAATTACCAATCTTACCAATCTTCAACCAGTAATTATCAAAAAAGATTGGTAAGATTGGGAACTTGCTTTAGCTTGTTGAGCCTTGCGAAAAATTATTGTCAGTTCAGCATCGGAGATGCGTTTGCCATGAATTCGTCGAACTGACGTTAATATATCCGCGATTTGTTTCAGATAAATCCGTTTCCTTTTTCTATTCGAACTAACGTTAATCAGCCTGTCGCTCAGCTCTTACGACGCTTTTCCATAGCTATACCAACGCTGATAATCCGAACTAAGCCCGATGATAATACCATTATAATACCATTATATTACCATAATAATACCATAATATTACCATTAACTATGGTATTTTAATGGTATCTTAATGGTATTTATATGGTATTTTAATGGTATTTATATGGTATTTACATAGGAGGAACAACGGAGGTGAAACGAACTTGCAAGGTGCGTTTTTACGAACACGAAACTCACGAAAGAAACGGAAGTTTTTTCGTCTATTCCGTGTTTTCCGCGTTCAGCAGACAATTTTTCCCCCGTTTTTTTGCCAATATCATTTTTTTTGTATATTTTTGCACACGTGTGGGGATGTATCATCCGTCTTCTGCACAATAATCCCCTAATAATTAGCCTAATAGCTAAAATAAAAATATTTCACAAATAAATAAAAATGAAAAGAACGACTTTATCTTTTCTGACAGAGAGCAAGGTCTCACACGTCAGTCTCTTATCCATCCGACGAGTCGCTATCACGCTTCTCGTTATGCTGCTGACAACGGCAAGCGCTTGGGCACAGTTTCCTACACCAACAATATACCGACTCTACCTGAACGATAACTATCAGGGAGGTGGTATAGCAATGGTTGATGTTCCAATTTCCGACCCTACCACCTATACGTTAACATCAGCTGATGAACCAACTCGTGAAGGTTATATGTTTTGTGGTTGGTCAACATCATCAACGGGAAAGGCCCAATATCGTACTAATAACAAAATAACCTTAACTGGCAATACGACGCTTTATGCTGTGTGGGAAAAAGCATACCACCTCACATTGAATCCGAACTATGATGGCGGATTGGATAAAAACATTGCTGTTTCGTCCTATACGCTAACATCTCGTGATGAACCTACTCGTACAGGTTATATGTTTTGTGGCTGGTCAACATCATCGACGGGAGCTGTCAAATATCGTACTAATGATAAAATAACCTTAACTGGCAATCTGACGCTTTATGCTGTATGGGGAGGAACCATAAATTCTATGACATACACTATCACCGATGAAGAAAAAAGGCAAGTTGAGTTGTTTGAGTATGAAGGAGATAATACTGAAGAAACATTGGTCATCCCTGCCACCGTTACAATAAATGGTACAGAATATTCTGTGACGAGCATTGGGGAAAATGCCTTTGAGAATTGTGTCAGCCTTCAATCTGTCACTATTCCAGAAAGCGTGACGAGCATTGGGAATTATGCCTTTTCTGATTGTTCCAGCCTTCAATCTGTCACTATCCCTAACAGCGTGACGAGCATTGGGAATAGTGCCTTTGATGGTTGTTCCAGCCTTCAATCTGTCACTATCCCTAACAGCGTGACGGGCATCGGGGATTATGCCTTTTATAGTTGTTCTAGCCTTCAATCTGTCACTATCCCTAACAGCGTGACGAGCATTGGGAATTGTGCCTTTTCTGGTTGTTCCAGCCTTCAATCTGTCACTATCCCTAACAGCGTGACGAGCATTAGGAATTTTGCCTTTTGGGGTTGTTCCAACCTTCAATCTGTCACTATCCCTAACAGCGTGACCAACATAGGGGAGGAAGCCTTTCAGTATTGTAAAAAACTTCAATCTGTCGTTATCAATGGCAACCCGAAGATTGGAAGAAAAGCCTTTGAAGGTGATACCCCTGCTACTGTAACAATGAACCTGACGGCAAGCGAAATAGACGGAGATTATTGGACTACCTTCTATAATGATGGCTATTATAACTTCCAAGCTGCTGAGAATACAACGGTGTATAAAGGAACGGTGAATGAATCATCGCTCATGCTGACGGAAGTGGAAGACAAGATTGTAAATTCTGGCACAGCGGTAATACTGAAATCATCAGGCAAGCCTGTAATGACTCTCACAGGATCAGGCAGCAGCGATACTAACGGCAACGACCTGCAAGGTTTCAGCGACCGTTATTCGCGCAGCGATGTTATGGAATATTTCAGCGTTAACGCGATTTACACAATGGGCAACACAACGGCAGGCTTCGGTTTCCACAAATACACAGGTGAGTATGTTCCCGCAGGCAAGGCTTTCCTTCCGCTCAATACAGGCAATGGCGCTAAGGCTATCCTCACTATGGTATTTGCCGACGTGACAACAGGCATAAACTCCGTGTCTTCTGACAGCAACGTGCAGAATGACTGGTTCTCTCTCGACGGAACGCGTTTGAACGGCAAGCCTTCACAGCCAGGAATTTATATTAATGGAAAGAAGAAAATTGTAATCAAGTAAAAGACCCTCTCCCCGCTCTCCCTTAAAGGGAGAGAGCCGATTCGCGAAAGGAAGTCCCCCTTTAAGGGGGATTTAGGGGGTCTGACCTTTTGACATCAAAAAATTATGGAAAAGAAAGAATACACAAAGCCCGCCATGCGGCAGATAGAGATACATCACAACAAGCATCTACTCATCGGCAGTAATGATCCTACGAAGAAAATGGAGATTTACGATGATACGATGGACAACGAGGATGATGTGATGTAATAAAGCAAATAGTAAGGTATTAATAATTAGTTGCTTTCGCCATTTAGAAAAACCAATTAAAACAAAAGAACACAAAAGAAAACATTTTGTTTTTATCTATTTTTATTGGTTTTATCCTGTTTTTTTTAGATGGCGAAAGCAATATATTTCAAACGCAGAGGCGCAGAGACACAGAGGTTTTCTTTTTACGAACACGAAATGCACGAAAGAAACGAAGGCCTTCGTTTATTCTGTATTTTCCGTGTTCAGATAAAATCTTTGCGCCTTAA
>CACZCN010000027.1:0-42073 GCA_902779665.1 uncultured Prevotellaceae bacterium
GCATACGACGAACTCCAATCACAGATTCCGCAAATACAAGAATCTGATAAAGGACTATATCCCGATGCATCCAAACGCCCTGTGGGTGAGCGACATCACTTATATTGATACGGAAAGCGGCTTCTGCTATCTGCATCTCGTGACAGATGCCTACTCACGCAAGATTGTAGGCTGGAGTCTTGCACCGACGCTTGAGGCAAAATACACGGTGAATGCCCTGCACATGGCCATTGAGCAGACAGGCAGGGAAAACCTTCTGGGACTCATACATCACTCAGACAGGGGAATACAGTACTGCTGTGATGCATATGTGGCTGAGCTGAACAAATATCATATTAGTATCAGCATGACAGAAGACTACAAGCCGACGGACAATGCCATAGCGGAACGTGTCAACGGGACGATAAAGACAGAAGTCGTGTACAGGGAAAAGCGTTACAGGAACATATCAGAGGCAGGCAGGCGCCTGAGCAGGTACATTGCCTTCTATAATGACCAGCGTCCTCACTACAGTCTTGGGATGCAGTCACCTACACAGGTGCACAGGCAGGGACAGTAGGACTCCCGGGGGCTGTCTGCCCCCTGCCGTCGGGCATCCCCCGAGTGTTTTTCATAGTTTTCCATGCGGAGTAAACGAATTCAGTATGATGTCAACGAAATCAGGATTGTGTAAACCTTTCCATAATAGCTAAAAACTGTAAACCAAAATCAGGAAAAGACATTTTCTTATTGTTACCTGTTACTTGTTACTGCAAGCTAATGGCAATGGCGAATAAAGCTAATGCCTGGAAGGCAGTACTATGAGTAACCCCGTACATACGAGTGAAACGAGGATGTGCGGGGGATAAGAACATCCCCCTTCCTCTGCCTGGAAGGCAGTACATAGCGAAAGCCAATCAGGTACAGCCCTCCAGGCTGATAAAGGATGTGGAGTTTCTATCCGAGGGCATTCTCTCCTTCGTCGAGCATGCACCTCGGTTACTCATAGTACAGCCTTCCAGGCTTCTTCCGAAACGCCATTCAAAACGGGATGTTCGTGCTCAGAATAGCAAATCGCACCTACGGAATTACCACACTAATTCTGCAAATTACCACACTAATTACAAAGAATAGCACACTAATTATGCACAGGCGGAAAAGGCTTGGAGGTATGGGGAATTTGTCGTAATTTTGCAATCGTCAAAGAGCCCGATGGCTCAATTGTTTAACTTTTAAAAAAAATCGATGGCTAAAAGACTTACAAAAATTGGTTACATGGACTCTTGCAGAAGCAAGACCATGAAGCGTCTTACTCCTGAGGCGCTCGAGTCACTTACCAACTCATTCGAGGTGAACTGCACGATGCGTCAGATTGAGGCTGAGGCTGATCAGGAGATGAAAAGCAAGCTGAAGGGCGATCTGCCTGTGGTGCTCTATGCTTGCCAGATGCCAGAGGATGGCGTGCGTCCAACGGCTGAGACTGCCATTCCAAGCGGATTCTGTCTGCATGACTGGGACCACATGAACGTGAATCCGCGAAAGTTCTATGACGAGCAGATTGCCGGCAAGGAAACGGAACTGGGCATCGTTCTTGCTCATGTCACTCCACGTGGCGAAGGCCTGCGACTGGTGACCATACTCGGTGAAGGCGAGCGAATAACCCAGTGCCAGGAGAGGCTTGCAGCAGCATTCGGGATGAGCGCATTTGCCGACCGCAAGATCAAGGATCTGTCGCGCGTGTCATTCCTTCCCAGCAAGGACTACATGCTCTTCGTTGACAACGACAGGCTCTTCAATCATGTTCTCGAGGAGGGGAATAAGGATGAAGGGATGAAGGATGAGGGGATGAAGGATGAAGGGATGAAGGATGAAGGGATGAAGGATGAGGGGATGAAGGATGAAGGAGCGAAGGTGAGCGACAACTTCAACTATCAGGGCATCAAGTTCAGCAGCATCATCGAGGCTCTGCT
Organism: uncultured Prevotellaceae bacterium; assembly: GCA_902779665.1. Lineage (GTDB taxonomy): Bacteria > Bacteroidota > Bacteroidia > Bacteroidales > Bacteroidaceae > Prevotella. Next base: position 1,950 of record CACZCN010000027.1, read on the forward strand.
CCGACGAATAGCCACACAGGGCAATCCTCGTGAGGGTGAGCGCAACGACGACCTCTTTATTCTTGTGCGTGAGCTTCGCCACATCTGCGACTACAACTTCAACACGCTCTACATGCTCGTGGCTCCTTACTTCCCCACCCTTCCCGATGCCGAGATTCGACGCACCATCAGCAACGCCCTTGCCACCAACGGCCGCACGATAACGCCCGTGATGAGAGGTGTGATTAGCGAGCTGAGAAACGTGAGCAACGCTTCTGACGAGACCGACATCCAGCTGCCCCGTCTGCCTAAGCTCTCAGCCGTGGAGGAAATGATTCTCGCACACTACCCCAAGCATCTCCGTTCGCAGGTGTATATGGCTATGCTGCCAATCTGGGGCGTGTATGGCACACACATCCGCTTCAACTACATGGACGGCCGTGAGAACTCGCTCTCATTCCAGACAGCCGTGGTGGGCAAGAGCAGTAGCGGTAAGGCATTCGCTGCGCATCTCTTCGACCTTATGACGAAGCGCATCCGCATTGAGGACAACATTGAGCGCCAGAAGGCTGCCGAGTATCTCGCCATCTGCAACAAGGCAAGCGATGCCTCAGAGAAGCCCGACGACCCACGTCCGCGAGTGAAGCTCTTCGGCGACGACATCACCACAAGTCAGATGCTGGAGTATCTCGACAATCTCGAGGGTGAGCATGCCATTCAGTTCACGGAGGAGGTGGCACGACTCTCGAAGGCGAAGAAGACGGTGTACGGCGATAACGACGACCTTCTGTGCAAGGCATTCGACAATGCCATGGGCGGTAAGGAGAGCAAGAGCCATCTGACGCGCAACATCCGCATTCCCATCTTCCTCAACTGCCTCTACTGCGGTACTCCAGGCGGTATGCATAAGTTCTACAACAACCCTGAAGGCGGTCTGAACAACCGTGTGCTCTTCGCCTTCATGCCATCGGTTAGGATAAAGGGATTTCCTCACTATGAGAACCTTACCGAGACGGAGCAGGCACAGTTTGACGAGGCTTGCGACCTTCTCTCCGAGGCAGGCAAGGACGGTAGGAAGGTGCAGCTGCCGTGGCTCGAGAAGACCGTCATGATGCTCAAGAACAAGTGGGACAAGGAAGACGACGAGAACCCTGACGAGGTATGGTATGACCTCGGCAAGCGTGCCCTTGTGGTGGCTATGCGTGCTGGTGTGCTGCAATGGTATCTTCGCGGCTGTCCTACTGACGAGAAGCAGATTCGCGACATAGCGAAGGTGGTGAAGTGGACAGCCGAGGCTCACCGACTTGGGGTATATACCTTCTGCGGCAAGGACTACGAGGACATCAACGACATCGACAACTCTCTCATGCAGAAGCAGGGACGAATGTCGAAGAACAAGAAGCTGTTCTCTGTGCTTCCCGACCATTTCAGCGTGCAGGAGCTCATTGCTATGCGTGTGCAGAATGGCGACAGCGCCAACGTGAAGATGGTGATAAGCCGATGGGTTGCCGACGGACTCATCCGCAAGGTGTCGGAAGGCTGCTACGAGAAGGTGCTGCAACTGGTGGCGTAAGAGGGGTGATTATCCGCATGAAATCCGATGGCACCTCGAAGGGGTAGCAAGCTCACAGCCCATGGCATCGCCATGGGTATAGTGAGGGGGTCGGTTCGCCCTAAAGGGGCAAAAGCATTGAAATCAATTTAGGGCTTTTGCCCTTACAGGGCGATTAGGTACACCTCTAATTACCCAGGGCGTTGCCCTGGGCTAAGTGCAGACCTTGCCCCTTCGGGGCGCAACCACCTGATTGCAGATAGAGCGGTAACAAGTAACAGGTAACAATAAGAAAAATAGTGTAGAAGAAATTTTGTGGGGTGCAGGAATATTACTATCTTTGCAGACGCATGAGGGTTTCTTGCCCCCCCCCGAAACACTTCAATCTAAACAATTCAACTTTTGCAAGCTCTGAACATCGAAAGAGGTCGGTGGCCGAAAGGGAAAGCCAATTGTCTGGAAGGCAACACTATGAGTAACCGAGGTGCATAATCGACGAAGGAGAGGATGCCCTCGGATTGAAAGCAGCAGCCACCTTTAGCAGCCTGGAAGGCTGTACCTGATTGGCTTTCACGCATAACATTTTCGCGAGGTACTGTCTTCCAGACAGTCTTGGACTTGCAACTGTCTTGCTGATGAGCAAAGCGAATAAACTGAATAAACAAAACAAGCAAAAATCATAGAAAAATGAAAAAAGATATATTAAAAGACATACTGAATCGTTTTGACCACTTTATAAAGAATGTGGATTTCGACAATCTGCCAGAGCGGGATAGTGAGGACTATCGCGAGCTGCTGATGCAGACGGCTAACGACGCGATATTCTGCGATGGAAGATACAGCGCGAACACGGAATATACGCTTGAGGTATTCGAGAACCCTGACTATGCAAGCGAGAGCCGTAGTCTGGCTGCTATCAATGCCCTGAGCGAGAAAGACCGCGTGCGTTTCAGGTTCTATCTGGATCTGAAGGATATGTGCTATCCTCTTTTCCGTGGCAAGAAGACTGACTGGTCGGCATGGCCTTGGAACATGGCCGACGGCGAGAGCAGCTTGGACAACAAGGAGCTGTATGCCTTCATAACCGACTGCAAGTGGCCTAACCTGTCGGCTGCCATCCTGTATGACATTCACATGCTGATGATGAACGATGAGGAGAACTACACCAGCGTGGCTCGCAACGAGGTTTCGATGCACGTGTTCTATGGCATAAAATCGCACTGGGGAGGACATGACCAGTCAGAGGAGAAAAAGAAGAAACTCGTTGCAGCCATAGGCAAGTGCGCCGACGACCTGTGGGCTGTAGAGAACCACATGAAGGTGGGAAGGCTCGTGTGTAAGGATATGCTCGAGTTGTCGCTCTATGACGCTATGGACACGTTTATCGACTCTACGTTCCGCTATCAGCAGGTGCTCATGGCGAGTGAGATGGCTGCATGGATAAGGGAGAACTGGACCATAGGCGAGAGACATCCTGAGAAGGCAAAAGAGAAGGCATTGTGGGCAAAGCTTGATGAGCTGAAAGCAAAGTATGACGTTAAGTCGCCAGACATGAACCACACCTGTCTCATCATCGCCATTGACATACTCCAGATGTCGATGTTCTCGGAGGAAGAGGAGAACTTCGATGATGAGGATGAATGGATTGACGAGTCTGACGAAGATAAAACAGAGTAAGGGCGTGGAGTGGGAAGAAGAAATATTTGAGCCTCGGCCGAAGAAGGCAGTTGGGCGTCCTGCGAGGAATCCTTTTCATACCGTAGAGTGTGAAGAGGATTTCATACGTCGCTGTAGAAATATGGTAGAGAGATATTATCACCCCACGCCTAACACATATTCGGATTTCGTGTTTGCAGCAAGGAAGATGATAAGTAAGTCGCGCTTCTGGGCGATGATCTTCATCTACTATATGGAAGAGAAAGGCATGGATGAAAATTATTCAGGCTTCATAGAGCGTGTGGTAAGCACGCTTGGAAACTCGGTGATATGCGACCGCCCCACTTTGAGCCGTACCATCAAGGGCCTCCAGAAATTGTATATCACTATTGACGATGCCCGACTGAAGGACATGGATAAGGATGTAAGCATTTCAGATGCTGACATGAAGGCTCGCCAGAAATACAGGAAGCAGTATGTGGGTGTGGTGAGGTACTGGGAAGAGTGCCTGGGGTAACAAGTAACAGGTAACAATAAGGAAAATAGTGCATCGTTTTGTTGTCTGAATATTTGGTGGTGTTATGAATTTTAATTACTTTTGTACTTGATAGAAAATAAACCCAAGACAAATGAAGAAACTATTTGGAATATTATTATCATTACTATTGATAACAGCTTGTCGTAATGAACCAAGCAATTTAGACAAAACGTTGTTTATTTTGGATTATCACAATTGTGTTTATTTGAGAGAGGATAGGCATTATTATAATGTTGATAGTATACTTGAACAGATTGATTTGAGTAAGTATCAGCATGAAGATAGCATAGTGCGTATTCTTATAATGATACCTAATTCTTTTTTGGATAGCATCTGTACGGATGAACAGTTGAAAGAACTTGTTTATGACAAGAGTCATAGTGCTTCTGTAAGAGTTACGGCATTTAAAGCATTAGCCTCAAGGGGATATAATGGCTTGGAGAAGATGGTTCTTGACAATTATAAGGATACTGCGAAATTGGATGTTGGAGGTGGTGACTATTTCTGGAAAGAACACGCTGGAAGTATGTTCCTTACGTATGCTGATGGTGCTCGTAGTAGAGGTTGCATCTCAGTTCAAGACTCTTTGATGAATGACTCTCTCGCTTTGTTCACTCCAGATATTCCAATATATGACTTCTTAAGGGATAAACTTAGGGAAATGCCTCCAATTGATGATGCTCATTATAATCGTATTCGTGAATTATATATAAAAGAGCCATGCGAGGAACTTCTGATGGCATTGGCAAGATACCATAAGACGGAGGATTTGGAATTTATTGCAGCCGAATTGGAGAATTTCAATTTTAAAGAACGTCATATAGAGAGTGCGTTGTCTGCTATTGCAGTTTGGCCACATCCATTCTTCAAGAAGAAACTTGAAAAACTTAGAAATGCCATAATTGCAGGAAAGTTGGGTAACTCCCCCCGTGAAGTCAATAGATTTATTAAGGCGGTTATGGCCTATGATTATTCATGGGCGCACCAATTCCTTGATACTTCATTGGCATTGGAGAGTAAAGCTCCGAAAAAGAAATATCAGACTCTTATTGTTGATGAATTCCATAGTACTTATGGTATAAAAATTCCTATGGATTTGATTAAAAAATATCCGTCAAAGCATTGTAATTGCCTCTATCACGACAAGCCTCTACCATAATGAAGGAGTAACAAGTAACAGGTAACAATAAGGAAAATAGTGCTCCCCTATCGCTACCCGTTTACTGAAGTGGTTGTTTAATTCTTGTTCATTGTCTTGATGCTACATGGCATAGCGAGAGAACCCTCTGACTATTTCCAAACCTCATCCGCAATCTCACGAACCAGTTTGAGCTTTGCCCATTGCTCTTCCTGAGTGAGCTTGTTGCCGATAGCGCATGAAGCGAAACCGCATTGAGGAGAGAGTGACAGGCGATCGAGCGGAATGTACTTTGAAGCCTCGCGGATACGGTTGATAATCAGCTGCTTGTCCTCAAGTTCAGGACGCTTGGTTGTGATAAGACCGAGCACCACATGCTTGTCGGCACTCACCTTGCTCAAAGGCTCGAAACCGCCAGAACGCTCGTCGTCATACTCAAGATAGAGCACATCCACATTCTCACGAGCAAACACCCAGTCGGCAACGGAGTCGTATGCCCCGCTATTGAACCATGTGGAATGGTAGTTGCCACGACAGATATGTGATGCCACGAGCAAGTCAGCAGGACGGCCTTCAAGTGCAAGATTATTGACCAGAAGCAACTGCTCCTTGACATCATCGAGATTAGGACTGAGACGCGCATAACGCTGTGCTGCCGCCTCGCCTACTACAGCGCCCCATGTGCAGTCGTCGAGTTGTAGGAATCGGCCTCCTGCATCGTAGAACTGGCGGATGAAGTCCTGATAAACGGCAGCTATGTCGCGGATAAGGTCGTTGAGGTCATTGTATATAGCACGTGTGCCAAGATAGTTCTGTGGGACAGTAAGTTGCTGGAAGAACTGAGCAGGAGAAGGGACTGTGAGCTTCGCTACGCTCTGGGCATCCTCAAACTTCTTCACACGCTTGAATGCCTCGATGAATGGGTGTGGCTTCGCTGTTAGCTTGCCTGTGAGATATACCTTGTCAAGACGAGCCGTCTCGCCATTGAACGTCACATCGCCGCCTGGCTCATGAGCCACGCCGCCAAAGCCCCAGAAGAAGTCGAGATGCCAGAACGTCCTGTTAAATTCGCCATCGGTTATCACGTGATAGCCTAATTCCTTCTGCTTATCTGTTAATTCTTTTACAAGTTGATCACGAGTGTTGTCTGAGAGATTCTCCGGACGGAGGAAACTGCCTACGAAGTCGGCTCTCTGCGGAACCTGAATACCATTGATTACTTTTGCCATAAAAATATATCAAATTACGAATTATTGATTTTTATTCACCTTTACGGAGTGCAAAATTAATTCTCTTTTCTCTTCCCTCCAAAAATATTTGGCACATTCAGAAAAATATACTACTTTTGCACTAAATTAATCACAACCAACAGAATATTATTCGGCAGAATATGAAATACGAAGAACTTGACGAGACGGACCGCAAGATATTGCGCATCCTTCAGGAAGACTCCACTCTCACGGTAAAAGAACTTGCGGCAAAGGTGAATCTGTCAGCTTCGCCTACTTTCGACAGGCAGAAACGACTGGAGCGCGAGGGGTTCATAAAAGGCTATCATGCCGTGCTCGACCCTAAGAAGACGGGCAACGGGATAACGGTGCTCTGCAACATGCGCCTCAGACATCACTCGCAGTTGCTCATGGATGATTTCATGGAGACTATCCAGAATATCGAAGAGATAACGGAATGCTACAACACAAGCGGCGAGTATGATTTCACGTTGAAGATTCAGACACGCGACATGGATTCATATCAGGAATTCATGCGCACGAAACTCGGAAACATTGAGAGCGTGGGGTATTTCCATAGTATTTTCGTGATGAAGGAAGTGAAGAACACACACGGTGTGCCTATTATGTAATGCGAGTTTAAGATAAAACAATCCCTCCTTCCATCTGCCAAAAGACTTCAGGAAGGAGGGATTGTCGATGTGATGAAGTGCCGGGAAGAGTGCTTGGTAACAAGTAACAGGTAACAATAAGGAAATTAGTGCTACCTGTTATTAAGAGATTACTTCTTCGGAGTCTTCATAGTGTTGAAGTTCCATTGCAGATGCAGCATGGCATAGCGAGGAAGGGTGTTAGTTACGGTCTCGTATCGTCCCTGTGCATTGACGCTGATATTGGTATTGGTCAACTGATGAAGGATGTCGAACATCTCCAGACGAGCGGTGAGCTTCTTCTTCATGAATGAACGGGAGATAGAAGCATTCCACACAAGGTTATTGGTGTTGAGGTCGCTTGAAGCATAGCCACGACGAGAATACATCTTGATGTCGGTAGCAAGGGTGATGCCTGTGCGGAACACGCGCCATGTGCCGTTGAAACCGTATGAGAAATTTGTGGCATTGATTTCATTGAAGTTAGCCTGATCAGATGTACTGTTTCGATACTCCACCTTACCGCTGATGCCGAGCGAAAGACTGTCACCTGAGCGGTATGTAAGAGACAGATTGTCGCTCCAGATGTTGTTATGAACCTTACTGAGCTGTGAATCCGTCTGTCCTGCCACAGCAGCCATGTCAACGCTCTGTGAGAAATTGTAGCCTAGGTTGTTATAGAGGTTGAAGCATTTCTCCTTACCGAAGTCCATACCTGAGCCCCAACCGGCATTCCATGACCAGTTGCCGTCCACGTTCACCGGTTTGAATGTTCGTCCACCTGTAGTTTTGTCCATAGTATAGCCTTGCGAAACGGCATTCTGCGTAGCATTGATGTTACCATTAATATTCGTCCACACAGTAACGGAATCACCACCATGTTCCCAACGCTTGTCAGCATTCAGATACAACTCCTCATTCCAAGAAGGCTTGAGGTCGGGGTTTCCAAGACGGATGTTAAGCGGGTCGGAATCGTTGGTTACGTCAATCAGATTCGAGATGTTCGGCTGACTATTACTGATACTATAACGAGCATTGAAGCCTATACGCTTCTTGTTTTGACGATAATAGATGTAACCCTGCGGAGAGAAAGACACATAGTTGCGCGTGTGTTGTACATCTTTACTGCCATAATAGTCGTATCTCTGCTTGTTACCACTACCTGCCAACCTTAAATATGTATAGAAGTTCACACTATCATTATAAATCTGATACATTGTTGTGAAGCTTGCATTATAAGTCTTGGTCAAGTCGGAAGTACGATTGCTGTTCTTCTCATCTCTGGCACGCTCATAGTTACTTGGCAGTTCGCCCAACGGATGTATAGATTCCATACCCCAATCGTCAATATTGTGCAGGTCGTAGTACTGCTGGGTATTGCTCCGATAGCCTTGGAAATATCCTACAGAAAGATTCAATGAAAGATGCTCGTTTGCACTGTAATTGTATCCAACATTGAAATTATACCTATAGCTGTGATTCGGAGATGTGGTGTACTTGTTTTGGAATAAATCACTATCTTGAATGCGGAAGTAGTTTACATCATTAAGACTATAGCTCTTATTCTTCACATTTTCATAGCTGCCATAGCCACTTAGCTCGATATAGTCACCGGAACTGAGTTTGAATTCCACATCCAAGTTATGACTCGCATTGAATGAAGTATAGTTGCTGAGCGAGGTATCCCTACGACGGTTTATGAGCTGTGCCTGAAGCTGAGGATTGAGCTGCATAGAGAAGGCAGAATCAAGGCTCTGCTGCACATTGCCCCAACGATTGAATTGCTCGTCGGCAAGCATACTGCGAGAAACGTTGTCGCTGTTGTTCTCATTGTAATTAACATTGGTGTAGTTATACATCCAGAAAGGCTTTCTTACGTAAAACATATTGCTGAGCCTAACGCTCTTGCTATGAGAAATGCGGTTGCTCATAGAGCGAGAATAATTGGTAGAAAGGCTGTTGCCGGTGGTAAGATACTGCTCCGAATTGTTTGTATTCTCATCAATAGATTTATCCCATGAGAACTCCACATTACCCTGCTCTTCCCAACGTTGCTCTTTCTCAGTAATCTGAAGGTCAATGCCAGCCTTGCGCGTGGTGCGAGAGCCTTCCGGCTGATTGGCAGGATCCCATTCACCATCACGTCCCGGTTTGCGGTTCTCGTTCACATTGTTGGTATTGGCATATACAGAGAGACGAGAGCAGTCGGTATAGCGGAGGGCGAAGAGGCGTGCAAGGTATCGGTCTTCCGTACCACCAGCCACTTCCACATTGCCAAGGAATCCCTTGTTATACTGGCGCTTGAGCTGAACATCCATTGTGAATTTTTTCTCTTCTTGCTCACGACCAGCCCATTTACTTTTCTCAGAGCTTTTATGATATACCTGTATATTCTTTACGGTAAAGCTTGGAAGATTCTCGAGCATCACTTTCTTGTTGCCCTTGAAGAAGTCCTTGCCGTTGAGGGTAAGCTCCTCTACCTTCTCGCCATTAACGGTTATCTCACCTTCACTACTGAGCTTTGCACCCGGTAGCTGACGGACAAGGGCATCGAGCATACTGCCTTCTTCCAACGCGAAGGCATCGGCATTATAGACTATTGTGTCACCATGCTGAACCATCTTGATCTTTGTAGCCTTGATAACCACCTCGTCGAGCATTACGCTATCAGGCACACCAACCTTAATTGGGCGCATATATATTACAGGAAGCTCAAACCAACGGTTACGAGCCACCTTCTTTATTTCATAGTCAACTGTTTTGGAGTAATATCCGGGAGCGGTGGCTTTAATGATGAACTTGCCTTGGGCAGAGTCGGCAGCCACCTTGAGTTCATAGTATGTACGGTCACGCATATTCCAACGGCTTTTCTCATACTTGTGACAGGTCATAGTATCAATCACCGTACTGTCAGAACGCATCAACGTTACAAACACACTATCAGGACCCGCCTTCGTCTTAGCATCGATGACGTATCCACAAAGCTCAATCTTCTTCTTATTTTTCTTTGTATTTTGTCCGTAAGAGAAAGTTGCCGATGTCAGCAAAATCGTCATAATCACCCACAGATGTACAGTCTTATTCAATGTCATAATTTACGTTTCAGTTATAATCTTAGTTGGAGGTTAGTTAGATTCCTAAAAGGAAACACGAGGGTACAGGGGTATTTCGTGTATTCTCTCCATGTTCCCCTCGTGTTTGTTCTATTTCTTAAAGATTGCCTCTTTCCTTGTCGAGATAGTACTTGTATGTACCTACTGTAAGCTCATCGCAAGCAGGCTCATCGCATACCACGATAGAGTGTGGATGCATCTGAAGCATTGAAGCTGTCCACTTATGGCTTACTGAGCCGTCGATGATGTGCTTGAGGGCACGTGCCTTGTGGTGACCGTTGCAAACAAGCAGGACCTCTTTTGCAGCCATTACGGTGCCGATACCTACGGTGAGTGCCTGTGTAGGTACAAGACTGAGGTCGCCGTCGAAGAAACGTGAGTTGGCAATGATTGTATCAGTTGTCAATGTCTTGATACGTGTCTTTGAAGAGAGTGAAGAGCCTGGCTCGTTGAAAGCAAGGTGACCGTCAGGACCTACACCGCCCATGAAGAGGTCGATGCCTCCGGCAGCCTCGATTGCAGCCTCGTAAGCCTCGCATTCAGCTATAAGATCCTTCGCATTTCCATTGAGTATGTGCACGTTCTCTTTCTTGATGTCAATATGAGAGAAGAAATTTGTCCACATGAATGAGTGATAGCTCTCCGGATGCTCTTCAGGAAGGTGTACATACTCATCCATATTGAATGTAATGACATTCTGGAAAGAGATTTCTCCTGCCTTGTAGAGCTTGATGAGCTCTCTGTAGAGGCCAAGAGGTGAAGAGCCTGTAGGACAGCCCAACTTGAATGGCTTTTCCGGAGTAGGATTAGCCTCAATGATACGTTTTGCAACATAGTTTGCTGCCCACTTCGACATTTTGTCGTAGTTCGGTTCAATAATTACTCGCATACTTTTCTTGTTATTGGTTGTTTAAGTTAAGCGCCTGAAGACCTGCTACCAAAAAGTGCAAAAGGAGGGGTTTCCTCAGACTGTATATTTTATTTACTCCTGTTCTATTAACGTAATTTAAAGTTCGATATTGCATGCCTGGACATCTCTTTCGCCGTCCTCGTCAAGAGCTGCGTTCCATTCCGCTTCAGCCTTCTCGCCTTCGGCAATAAGAGAAGCCCTATCTGAAAGGTCGAAATGAGCGGCAGCCCAGTTGTATTCATACTGTGCAATGAGTGGCTCTACATCTTCGAAGGTCTTGCCAGCCTCAAGAGCAGCTATCATCTCAGCCTTTGGCACGAGCATTCCTCCATAGTCTGCCCATTCGCCTGTTCCCTCTGCTGATGCAGTAAGACCATCACTTGCTTTGAGCACCTGTGCAAGATACATCTTTATCGACTGATTATAGAGAGCGATACCACGGTCAATGTGCTTTGGAGAGATGATGCATTTCCTATACTCCATCACACCTTCATTCTGCATCTTAGTAAGCACTTCTATTGCCTTGAGAATTGAAGCAATGGTATATGGACTTAGCATCGAGAAGTTAAGAAGGTCACGACGTGTTGCCTTACCCTCTGTTCGCTTGTCACGTTTAGGCCACTTCAAGGCATCACGACGAGTACCCACGCTTCTGAAAGCCTGTGCAGGAATGATATGTGTATATCCATCCCTACCCTCTGTAATGAGCGAGAATGGAAGATCACGAAGATCCTGATGCCCTACATGATGCATAATGACAGTACTGAACGCACCTATCTGCATAGGCCAATACACGTAACTGCTGCTGCCAAGCTTTGCACCACGAAGAAGTTGACCGTACTTGTTTGGTCCCATCTTATATGAATGGTTGCTCTGATTACTTCCTGAACCAGCATTGAAGAAACTTGTCATACATGCAATCATCAACGTTGCCTTATGGTGGCTCACACTATAAGGACCGGCAAAATATGCACATGCCTCACCATTCTCGAAATGACAGTTTGCAAAGAAGAGTGACTGGGTTGCAGAATACATACGTCCAATATGACATCCTTGTCCTACAAAGCAATTATCAAGCTGGACAGCATCAGTAACGTGGCTATCTGAACCAACGATAACATGCTCCATTATCACGTTTGCTCCTACTCCACTTGGAGCTTCAGGCAAAGAGTTGATACTTACGTCAACAAGTCGGGTGGCACCAATGACATGAGCCTTAGGACCTATATGAATATCTGTCAACTGAAGACAATGTTCAACAACTGCACCTTCTTCAATGATACTTCCGTCTGATTCTATCTGCTTGGCATAATCAAATACTTTCTGCTGAAGAGCCTTGACAAGCTTAGGATTTGTATTTGCCTCCTGCACCTCGAAAGCAGCCTCCATACTGGTAAGATTGTCATGAAGTATTACTTCAAGTCCACCATCTTCTTTCATAACACCAACCTCAGTTCCGTTAGCAAAAGAGGTTTTGCCACTTGTTCCGAGTTCACAGATGTCAACAAGAGTTATATCGGAAGAAAGATATACCTTTCCTGTAAAGTTTACATTGGTGATAGTATAATTGGAAAAGTCGGTTGTCACAAGGACATCCTGCCAATTAGAAGCGGTAGAACCTGCTGATTGCAGTTTCTTAATTTCGTCTTCAGCGAGATTACGATATTGCTTTTGCATATTGTCAAACTTAGGTTTTTGCAAAGGTACAATAAATATCTAATATTCTAAAATTTTTATCATTTCCACTTTTCTGTTTTTATTATTTTTAACAAATTCGAAGCGGTCCTTGCCTTCATATCATATGCAAATCAACAATTACAATTTGACTATTCAACATAAGTATGATGAAAAATAATATATGTGCATAGCATATAAGTACCTTCTATGTATCTTCTACATAACTCCCAAGTAAGTCCTATGTAAGTCCGTTATAACTCCCATCATACAAGGAACCAAACTCGGTGAAGGTCCGTTCCTAGAACGAACATATAGCGAAGGTTCACCGAGTTTGGTTCCTTGGAAGAACGAAGGCATAACGAATTATCAGGACTCTTTATGTGACTTCAAAACAATCATGTCTATAAAAACAACAAGAGCTAAATATAAAATAAAAACGCATCCCTCAAAAAGAGAGATGCGCTTATATTTTGTATTAAAGTGGTCTATGTTCTTCACGCATACGCTTTGCGGTCTTTGGCTTTGCCTTAGCGCAAGCATTGAAGATCTTATCTCCAGAGTCGTACGTCAAATCATTGTCCATCATATAGAGAGCGTACTTCATTGCATTCTCATAGTCATTGTTGAAGAAGTAATAAATACCAAGATAGTTAGCTGCAACTGCTATATATTGCTCATCACTACTATCACGACTTAAATTACTTGCCTCAAGATTGAACAGTTTTGTATAGAGTGCAAGAGCATTTCCTGTCTTTGGACTTTCTTCTGTCTGAGTAAGCACAAGTGCATGGTTATAATATATACTACAAACCTGAGGATCGGTAGAGAAATCTCTCTCAACCTTTTCGTACATATTCAGCAGATCACGCTGTGCAATACTCTTTTCAGTAGCATCTGTCGCACTTTTATATTTATTCAGAAGAACAGTAATCTGATCAGCCCAGTCATTAATTGTCAAATTATTGGCATTCTTCTTACTCATCTGATACTGACGGATATGAAGTGCTTGATCATACTTTCCTTTTGCCATTAAAGCATTAACGATTTTCGTGACATCACCAGCCATTGCATTATACTGAGCAACAGCAAGTTCACGTTGCTGCATCGTGACACTCATATCTTCAGAGAGAGCGAGACCAACTTCCGTACCCTTCTCGATTTCATCAACAGCAGCATCCAAACCTACATTACCAGTACTAAGGCTATCTATACTTTCCAAAGAGAACATAGAAAGTCCCTTATAACGATAGTCGTAAGGCATATAACGATAATGTAGTTTTGCTGTATCAGCACTTTGGAAAAGCTCATTAGCATTCTTTATAGCATCCTGATAACGTTCCAAGGAATAGTTTGCAGACAACAAGACACTCAAAAATCTTGGATCAGTAACTTCCTGCTCGTGAGCATAGGTTGCAACACTGAGAATCTTTTCACGATAGAAATTCTTCACATCAGACTCTTTTGACCAGTCAACAGCAAGATCCAACGCATTACAATATTTATAAAGGTCATCAAGTGAGAGATTCTCATTACCTTGTTCCTCATAAGTAGTAATACCTCTCTTAAGAAGCCCCATCCTTATACCGAGAGTATCCTCTGGAGCTTTCCTTGCAACATTAACCTGAAGAGCTGCGATTGTACCACCGATATTAAGGTCAGGACGCTGATCGCGAAGATTGAGGAACTGTCTCAATACTCCCTCTGGATCCTCAGCTGATTTCATAACAGCATAATAATCATATGAATCAGGATAAAGAGGGTTAACTTCCATAGCCTTCTTGAAATAGATAATGGCTGTATCTCTATAAGCAGAATCACCATAATGCTCAAACTTATACTGACAATGCCTTCCGAGAAGTACGTATGAAGGTGCAAAATCCGGCTGTACCTCAAGAGCCTGCATAGCATACTTCTTTGTCTTATCAAAGTCCTGATTCATATTGTATGCCTCTGCAATACCAAGAAGTACCGTTGGGTTCTTACGGTTTGCAAATGCTATACGATATGCAAGTGTGTCTGCATAGTTCGCATACTCTCTGATAGTCTCAGCGAGCGCACCTGTAAGTGCCTTTACATCAGTTTGTGCATTCGCTGGAGCCGCAAAAGCACCGAGCACAAACACAGAAAGGATGATATGTTTGAAAAATTTCATTCTATTATGCATCTAAAGGTTTATCTAAGAGTATAATGAACACCGAAGTTGATAGTCTGCAACAGAGTTGTCTTGCCAAGGAAGTGATGCTGACCTGCACGATTCAATACGTATATAGTTGGTTGGCAGAATGCAGCAAGACGATCAACAAGCCTACGAGAAATACGAATACCAGCATGCAATCCAACACTGATTTCCTTTGCATGATTACCTTCGTCAAGATGCCAAACCTTACTAGCATCCTGGAAATATACTGTAGGACCAATGTATGCATCATACTCAGTAGTACGTGGACGGAATCCACCCATAAGAGTTGTAAGGTTCGCATTGAAACTTGCAGAAAGAAGTCCCAAATTCACTACCCTTGCTGACTGCATATCACTTCGACCTACGAGCTCATATGTCAAACGACCTGCAAAGTATTCTGCGAAACGATATTCTCCGTAAATCATACCCTGACCACCATTAATGAAGCCCTTGGAACCAACAGCCTTTGATGTGTGGCCACGATAACTATGGAACATATTGAAGCCACCACCAATACCGAAGCGGAGACGAGATGAAAGCCATGGTTTGAAGTCGTACATAGCACTTATATCACGCATCTCACGGTACTTCTCTGTACGGAGATTCATGCCAAAACCAAGCTTTATAGAATGGCGTCCCTGATTGTTGTCATTAAATCCCCATGATTCATAAACTGGGTCCTGTGGTCTAGTTGAACTAGCTGTTGTATAAAGATACTCAATAAAGACATTCACATCATCACTGAGTTTGTACCAAGGATGAACACCAAAATTCAAACTTGTAATATTCTGTTTCAAAATACCGAAACTATCGTCAACAGGCTTTTTATCAATATATGCACCTGTCATATATCTATGCATACGCTTCTGTCCCATTCCGATACCAACAAAACCATAGACTCCCCATGGATCATCCCAAGTAAAATCTTTGAAGAAGCCCATTGGATTTACAAGGAGATCAACTCTTCCACCAAGGAAGTTCTCATTGAAGAATTCAGTTCCGCTCTTAAGTGGATGGTCTCCTTTATTGCTACCCCACTCATAATATCCCCACTCTGTTGAACGGCGTGTAAGAGTACCTCTAAAACCTGCAACTGGAGCAAACCACTTACCTACAGAAACACTACTCTCATAACCTATACCGAGTCGTGAACCACCAACATTCGGATCCTGATTCTGAGCAGAAGTCATACAGATACCTGATGAAGCCTCCACGAAAAGAGGGTCACGCCAACGCTCAAGATCAAGAGAATCCTCGAAAGCTGAAAGTCGCTTAGCAGGGGCAAGTGCATACTGAACACCGAGATTGAAAGTCTGAAGAGCCTGCCATCCGCCCATCTTTGGTGTTGGACTACCATACTTGACATTCTTAACAAGATACGCAGTAGGCATGAAGAAAACAGATGCCTGATTTGTGAATCTATAACTCAAACGAAGATTGATATTACCACCAAGTTTAAGGTCACTTTCTGTTATAGGGTATTCAGGATTTCCAACAATAACAGATGCGGTTCCACCTGACAACCATGAAGCAGTCAAACCAATACCACCATCAACATCCCACTTGCGATAAGGATCCACACCACGCATAAGACTTGCAAGGTGGAATACAGGACCAATGTTGAACATTGACATATGAGATGAATGGTTGATTGCATAGCCACCATCCCACTTAGGCTTTTGATTTCCGGTAATATCATACAAATTAATATACTCCATACCAATTCTGGTTGAAATATAATGATTGAAACGATATTCACCAAACAACGTAAATCCACTAACAATAGACTTTTTCTGAGCACTCAGATATGGATAATGTGTCTGCTGACGCTGAAGATAAGCTGCACCTACACCAAGTGTGAGACGAGAAGCCACATTTGGATATATAGGAAGTTCTTCTGGAAGATATGTATCGCGATACTTACGAGCCTCACTCGTTACGGTAAAGCCGACATTAATATCATATGCATAGCGTTTTGCCAACTTAGCGACACCTTCATATCTTGTAACATGTGGTTCAATAAAGACCTGTACACCTCTATCTACACCATACCATCCATGGATACCAGCTTCCACATTAACTAACTTAGAAGTATATATAGAATTACTTCCATTAAATTTTTCAATACGACCAATACTTAAACCTCCAACAAGATATGCACCATACTGAGAATTCCAATCATAGTAGCGACCGAAGCCAAAAGGATTCACAATACCTTCTACACGAAGTCCACCCCATGAATAACGGTTTGACATCCTGTAACCATCACCTTGGGAAACTTCTGCATATTCTGCGTTACGACCTGTTGCACCAATTCGCATACCAAAAGCAGGTGAAAACCACTTACCAACAGCAACAGCGGTATTATGACCACGATGACCAAATGAAGCACCAGTCTGGAAATCTATGAAATATGGATTCTGCCAAACACGGAGTTTTTCAACATCTGTCAAACCAGCATAATGCCATGAGCTACGAATACGATTCCAAGCCTCTGGACTGTTATGGTCACGAAGATAGTAAGCATAAGTACCACGAATACCATAATACAAGTCATACTTGTGCCAATTCCTTTTTATGGAATTATCAATCTGGTCAGAAGCAACACCTACGTATGGTTCAATTGAAAGATAACTTCTTGGACCGCCATAGATGCCTATAGAAAGGCCGAAATGAGCATTTACTGAAAACTTTAGTCCTTTCATCTCATCTGCAAGCCAATCCCAGTCCACATTCGAGGTTTTTGTGAAGCCAAAACCAATTCCTCCAAACGCTCCAATATTAACAGGACGCTGCGGATTATAACCTGCAAAATATGTGGACAAGTTGTACATATAGTCAATGTTACCATTAACCATATAGTTCCTTGACGTATTTCCAGATTGGAAACGCAAGGCATTTTCCAAATTGATATAGAAACGAGCACTACTCAATGGAGTAAAATTCTTACCAACACCAATATGAGCATTCTCCATTGTGTTGAATTTATATCCTTCAATGCCACCGATTCTCTGCAAGCCAAAACCACCCATAAAGTAGAAATGATCCCAGAAGCTCTTGCTTGTGAATGTGTCACCAGAAGGAAGGAAACGATTCTCCATGATATAATCATGAGCATTCATCTGTCCTTCCTGCTGAGCACGGTTAATTTTGCTCAACTTAGAGACATCCTTATTAGCAATGAATTCCTCCTCATCAATGTCAACTGTGTCGCTGGCAGCAGTATATGCCTCCCTATTGGATAGAGAAGCTTTTGCTACCGCATTCACTGCGGTGCAACTCAAAAGCATAACTGCCAAAGATATGAAATATTTTGTCTTATTCATTTTCTTTAAAAAGCTGGTTATATATCAGCGATTATATAGTCTCCTGATTTATTTGACGATTTAATCTTCTTCCTCTGTATTATTATCTGTATTATCCTGCGCAGGCTGCTGTCCAGCGTTAGGATCCGCAGCATTTGCAGTTTGATCAAGATTTAGATTAACAACTACATCGTCATCTTCATCATCACCACTAACAGTTATGTCCTCTTCATTCTCACCAGACTTTCCATCTCCAGAAAGAACAACAAGATCATTGAAGCGCTGCTCATACTTCGCATAGTCTTTCTTCTTGTAAAGGTAGATCTTTCGAAGATCATCACTTACCTGACCGTCATTAAAGTAATAGAACTTATAACTTGGCTCCAACTTGAAAGAATGATGGAAGTATGCGAGATAATCTGGAATATAGTTCGGACGAGCAACCTTCGTATTCTTGAAAGCTTCTGTACGAGCAGCCATAATTCCCTTCATATACCACTTCTTAGCATTATCATCATCCATTGCATTTACAAGAGAATCAATATGATGCTGAGTAAGTCCCAATTGTTTAATAGTCATCAACTCAAGAGCTGCCTCTGTATAGAATACAGCATGATTGTCTTTGTGAGAAGAAAGCACCTCTTCCATTTCTTGAAGGTATGAATTTGTCTCAGATGGAGACATTTGCTTTGTCACACACTTCATGAAACGATCCTTGAAACTGATAAACATACGAAGTTTAGCAACCTTTGGATCATTCTGCTCAGATGCCTTACCAAACCAGAAATTCATATAACTCTGAGCACTATCACGCTCATCCTTCATATAATAGTTAAGAATCTGGTTGATGAGGATTTCACGACGATTCTTCTGAGCGACATCAGTATTACGAGTAGGTCTTCCCTGTACTCTTGAACTACGAGTGTTAATGAAAGGACGAAGGATTTCAAGATCCGGAGCACCTTCTCTCATCTTAAGAATCGCCATTCTGTTTGCACAATACATTGCAAACTTCACATTCTCATAACCTAAGTCTTTAGTTACCTGACGATATGCAAGACGGGTAATGATATCCTGATCTTCCTTGTCTTCAATAACATCAAAGAGGTTATAATAGTCACCATCAGAAAGATGTGCCTTACCATCAATAAGATCCTGCTTATTAGCATAATAGAAAGCTGCCACCTCAGCACCGTTCATGATATGTTTACGCTCATAACGGTAAGTACAGCGCATTCTACGCATTGACTCAAGGATAGGTACAATATTTGTATCATAGAATGGTAGAATCCTAATACTTCCCTCACCAGAAGGAATTACAGCACGAAGAGAGTCTGCCTTATCCTTGTTTCCTTCTTCATCAAGTTGCTTCGCAACATCGTCCCAACTATATACTCTTGGAGCTTGCTTTGAGAACTGTACGTCAGCCTTGCCAAGACCACTACGAAGAATGTTATAAGCCACATCAAGACGACCAGAAGCAAGCTTACGGTTAGCTTCAAAACCACCATCAGGAGAAGCTGTGGCCTCAATTGACACCTGCATCAGGAGATCACCATAAGACCTCAACTCATCAAGGAATGTTTCCTTGATAGAATCATTTTGAGCATCCTGAATAAGGACAGACTTACCAACCTGGAAACGAAGCTTAATATCCTGATTCTTTGTCTCAAAGTTCTCATCAGCCTGAGTTGCGAATTCATCAAGATCCATATCAGCCTGCGATACAGCCAAGTTAAGGAACTTATAATAGTTCTTCTTTGTACAAGAAGACTGACTTGCCCAATCAGCTAAATATATATGATGATAGTCTGCAACCTCAAGAAGATATGGGAATTTGTAGTCCATACTTGGGGTACGCTTCCTATAAACCACAGTGGTATCAATATCCACACGATTGTGGAGATTCAAAATAATGTTACTAGAATAGTAATCCTTCAACTTATCGTTCTTACGATAGTTGTATCCCATACGACGGTCCTGAAGCTCATGATATTCAGCACCCTCATAGCAAAGACCTTTTACGAAATCAACGGTATCACCAGTCTCACACTCCACAGCATAAGGCTGAATAATAAGACGAGAGTCCTCTGCAACCGTACCAGCAGGAAGGTGTACTACAATTGGAATATAACAATTAATACCGTCATCAAGAGCTGGAGCAGCAACAAGACTCAATGTATCACGACTTTTACCTTCTACCTCAACGTTGCTAAGTGTATGATTTCCCTTAAAGTCAATCTTCTTCTCTTCAACGTGAACATACTCGGTCTTACCAGCAACAGTCTCGATAACAATGAAGTCTGCACCGTCAGAGGTAAGGTCATCGTCAGGATCGAAAGAAGTGACAAGCAATGCCATTCCCGGATACAAAACGCGAACATTGAAAGTACCGTTAGCCTTTGACTTCTTGAAGGTCAGCTTATTCTTAGTAACCGCTTCATCAAAAGCAAGAGGATTTGTACCATTTGTAATCTCAGGCATAGTTGCCTCAAGAATAGCCTTTACTTCATTAGCTTTTTTCGCTGTTTTGAAAAGAGCGTAACGAAGTTGCTTGGTGGTAACCTCATCACCAGTCTTAAACTGAACCTTGACACTAGCAGTAAATGGCTCATCGCTCTGTGCCATAAGTGAATTACTTACGACAAAAAGCAACATTGTCAAAAGGATAAATAATTTCTTCATCATTCTTATATCTGCACCTAAACTGACAGATGACTATTATTGATTATGCGAACTGTATATAAATTGCTTACTTTAAAACGTAGGAGATCGAGATACCGATTCGTGTAGGAAGAAGATAGTATCCACTCGCATTTGCCTGAGTGAAACCATTTTCCCTTGCGTCCTCATCGCGAGAATTTACAAAATTCTCCTTTTGGTTATAGTATATTGCACCATAACCAGCATGGAAGTCAAGACTTAGACGACGAGTTATGTTATATACATAGCCAAACGTCAAGCCACCACCAACAGCATCTCCTCTGTAGGTCTTGTTCTTCCATTCAATATCATAACGTCCACCTATAGCGCCTATACCCATGAAGATTCCATGAACTGGTCGATTAGAAAGATAGTAACGGAATTCAGGCTGAATAACCGTTGCCTCGATATTCTTTCCCAAGGCCTTCCACCCATAGATAAAATTCACGCCAAAAGATGTCTTATTGCCTGTGACGATTTCCATACCAAGTGATGGAGCCATCATAGCATCCATTGCCAGGTCTGTATTTATAGCTACCATCTGAGCTTTAGCACTCAGAGATATAACAACAGCACATACTATAGAGAGTATTTTCTTCATTCTTTTCACTTAATTAAAATGTAATATCTCCAAGTTTAATGATACGACGTTTTTTCCCATCATCATCTTGGCCATCAACTACAGTGTAACTAACAGACTTCATCTCAGGAGTTGTTGATGTATCATCACCCTTAAAGCGCACGTAGATATTGGCAGTACCTGTTTTAGAAACACCAAGTACTGTCAAAAGTTGCTCAAACTCCCTCTTCGTATCCTTTGACACACCACCTATAGGAAGGACACACCTTACCTTTTTAGCTCCGGCAACAGCACCATTTGGTTTCTTCTTTCCTATGATGTCACATATTTCCACATATACATTCTGGGCTGCACGACTTGACGAAATACTTCCTGACACCTTATATTGTGTTGTAAGTTTATAAGGTTTTTGAAAAGTAGCATGTGTCTCCTGCCCTAACTTAACTTCCACCAACATAGTAGAATCTGCATAGACCTCACCAGCATTGCGTGATACATATTTCCCAGACAGAGCCTTTTGAACTCCTTCATCAGAAGTGCTATACTCAGCGGTCTTACATGAAATAATCACATCGCCATAATATTGACTTCCCTTTGAAAGTGCTTCAAAATCAAAATTCTCATAGTCATAGCCATTGTTTCTATTTATAGCATAGAACTTATACTTTCCCATAGGAATATTAGTCAACTTATTTTCTTTACCGAAAGCATAAGTAAACACAGTATCACAACTACCGGCTGTGTTTGTAGCAAAAACCACAGTACGTGTAGTAGGCCAATCTGACAGAGTCACCGTAACAGCCGTACCCTTCTTCTGCTCAACAAGTTCTTCTTCTGAAACCAGATCAACTTGCGAACATGAAACAAAAGAGGTAGAAACCACAGCTATTGACAATATAATTCTTGATATCTTATTCATTTTTATTATCCACGATTAATCGTTATTTTTCGCAGCCTTCGCAGCGGCTTTTGCCTCTGCCTCTGCCCTCTTCTTTGCTTCCTTCTCAGCCCTAGCAGCTTCCTTAGCAGCTTCCTTCTCAGCCTTAGCCTTTGCTTTAGCCTCTTCCTGAGCTCTCTTCTTAGCCTCACGCTCTGCCTTTGCAGCCTCAGCCTGGGCATCAGCGTCAACGCCGCCATTGAGAGTCTGGTTCTGCTTCTTCAACTGCTGCTCACGCTTCTTCTGCTGTTCTTTTTCCTGCTTTTCGAGATAGCGTTGCCACTCCTTCTTCTCGGCTTGACGCTGCTTTTCCTTGGCAGCTTGCTGAGCGTCACGTTCCTTCTGGAGAGCCTTCTGTTCTGCATCGTACTTCCTCTGTTCTGCATAAGCCTCATTCATACGCTTACGCTTCTCATTCTCGTACTTTCTGTTTTCTTCGGCCATCTGCTTCTCCATAGCCTTCTCCTCTGCAGCCTGCTGCTTCAAGAGAGCCTTCTCCTCTGCATCAAGAGCCTTCTCAAGCTTGCGCTCTTCAGCCTCCTTCAGCTTATCTGCCTCAATTTGCTGACGAACCTGCTCTTCAACCTTACGGGCATTAGCCTTATCTACGAGGGCAATACTATCCTCCTTAGCCTTCTCCTCTGCAGCCTTGATACGCTCCAGACGCTGCTGCTCACGTGCCTGCTCTTGAATCTTACGAGCCTGCTCCTCACGAGCCTTGTCAGCCTTACGCTTCATATCTCGTGTATCAGCAAGTTTCTGGTCAATAATACTCTCATGATTCCTCATATTTATAATAAGGAGAGAGTCATACTTATTCTGATAGAAACGGTAAATCTTCAGATACTCCATATCACGCTTACGCAATTCAGCACGATAGTCGAGTTCTGCGAGCACCTTTTCCTGATACTTCAAGTCAACATCGTATCTCCAACGATACTTTGTGTATATGTTAGCCTTGCTGCCCACACGATATACAAGACCGACGCGAGCCTCGGTCAAGATAGGGAATGGCACAATCTTCAAGCCAGTCTTGGAACCAGGAATAGTTGTATAGCTTGAAGTCTGACTGTCATGGGTAAACTTCTCATAGTCCGTAAGACAGAAACCTGCGCTGAAACCGAAATCAAGGTCAACGCTCTTTCCGCTCTGGAATATATAAAGAGGACGAATCACACCATACTGGAAACCCAAGGTGTATGCCTGTCCCTGAATTCCCTCCTTACCGAAAAGGAAAGAATAGTCATCATACGCCAAATAGCCTCCACGATACCAAGTAGTACGAGGATGCTTTGGACGACGACGACGACCAGAGAGGATTTTCTCATAAGTATGACGATGCGGACCCAGATCGTTGGTAGTCTTTCGAGTATGCCAATAATTGCGGAACTCTCCGCGGACCTCGAACAGATTATACACAACACCCGGATTATAGGTATGCTTAGTATTCCAGTTAGCCCTAACATTAAGTCCAATGGCATTACGACTCCAGTTATATTTGCCAAGGTCAAACTCAACGCCGAAGTTTGCCAACAGCATCATCCAGTCCACACCATTTGTACGAAGGGAAATACGATCGCTAATAGAAAGCGAATCGAGCTTATGATCATCAGCCATCTTCTTCTGTGCGAAAACACATGAAGACGAAACTAGCATCATAAGCAGCACGCAATATTTCAGCCCTTTTAAATTCACTGTTTTAATCAAAACTTTAATATATAACATTTTTTAACCCCAAACATGTCTACCACACATAGGAGCATTCTTTCTTCAACTTATATCTCCTAACTAATTGAAATTGTAGCAGTTACGGGCGACCCCAATAATAAAATCAGTATGAAGACCCTAAAACTGACTGCAAAGTTAAATATTTTTAATTGAATATGCAAACAAATTCTCAACTTTTATATTTTTTTTAACATATCTATTAACTTTTACAAAAAAACTCAAAACAGCAATATTGCCGATACTCTTTCGTAGAAAGTCATGTTTTAAGCCTCTTTTGCTCCCTTCAACGTCCACCTTTGGGAAAGGGATTCAGAACGGACTTACAACGGACCTGGAACGGACTTACATCGGACTTGCATTAGAGCGTTCTCTCAACATGCAAAAATCACCATGTAAATGGAGACTACCTCCATAGGATTTTTTTGCCATCAACGATTACAACGCCGTTGTTCTTTTGTCCAACAATACAGCCATTGACATTGTATTTCCTTTTACTCTTAACGCCCTCATAGTCATTCACTTCCACACACTTCATACAAGAAGATGTTCCTATGGTTGTTTTCGGGTGATAAACGCCACTTGAATAGTAATATTCTCCTGCCGAAGCCGTGTACCAGACGTATTTGCTCGAGCCATCCGTTGTCGGTGTATATTTACCATCCGACGTCAATGTACTTGAGGGCATTGTCTTGTCGAAATCCTCATAACACTCAAATTTCACATCCACGTCTTGCAGGATTGGAGCATCCTCAGAAAGTGTACCCGACAAATATTGTTTTAGTATATTATATGCATTAACGATTGCAGACTTCGGAGCATACTTGTATGCCCAAAGCGGAACACCGGCATTACTAACACAGCTAATACACAAAGCAGGCATATCCGTAAACCCATCTATGTTTTGCTCTGCTATAACACCATAATATGCGACGCCCGAGATTGTTAACTTAATAAAGGATTTCCCCTCTTGAGTAAACTCCCAAGTTCCCGTTTTGTCTCCTGAAATCTTTCCACCTTCTGAAAGCACTATTGAAATTGGAGTAGCCTCTGCATAACTCTTGTGGTTCAACTTATACGGATGAATCAGCAACTGGTAGGTCCCAGCAACGACCTCATTTGAGTAAAGACGTCCCGTCTCTATCTGAGTCTGAGTCGTTTTCATTGCTGTATATCTGAAAGGGGAAGCGACAAGCCAACCATATTCGTTCTGAAACAACTGACGTACACGAACTTGATGATGAACAGTACCGTTGTTAAACTTTGTATGATATACGGCAAACGCATTTCCATCAGCATCCACATAAGCCGAATTATGCCCTTCCGCGCACTCTCCAACAGTCATTGTTCCCCAGTTGTTAAAAGCGCCAAGAAGTTTCATTCCTCTGTTTGACGTGGCATTGGGTCCAAAGTTTAGCTGATAATTGTTAAATATCGCAAAATTCCCCGATGCATCTTTATAAGGTCCGGTAGGAGATGAAGAACGGAACACGCGCATCTCATATCCCCCATCAGGTGCATAGCCACCATAACTCATGAAAAGATAATAATAACCGCCTATATATTTTATATAAGGTCCCTCACCTGAGACATAATACCCTCCGGCTATTTTCTTTCCAAAATACTGGTCAGAAGTGGCATTGGCATCAAGAGTTGTCCCCGAATAAGTATAGGTATAGTCACGAAGTCCTGTATTCTTATCGAGCTTCAACATAAAGATTCCCCCTGACCATGAGCCGTAGGCAAGCCAAAGCTCACCTTCTTCATCATAGAAGACACAAGGATCTATGCAGTTAGGATAGTATGTTCCCCACTTGCTACCAGCACTTGAGAAGCGAGCAGGAATCGCTTCCGAGCCCGTCACGATTTTCATATCAGTATTGGCTACATCAACCTTCTTGCCAGAGTAAGAGACATTGTTAAAGCCTCCGAACACAATAGGAGCCTCATATTTGAAAGGACCTACCGGACTATCCGCAGTAAGAAGAACGATAACCGATGCCCAGTTATCTCCGTTCAGCGAAAGATACATGCACCATTTCTTCATCTGCACATTATATATAATATCAGGAGCCCACATATCACCAGCTATCCACTCCGAAGCATTTGACGAATAGATTGAGCAATAGGCACCTGCATCAAAAGATCCTAATGTCTCTGTGACGATATCAGAGCCTCGTTTCACCTGCACCTCATGGGTAGGACAGGAAGAAAATGCGGTCTTGTAACTTTGATTCAGGAAAGCCGAATGATCTTTGCCTGTATTTATTGCCGTCCAGTTAACCAAATCCTTCGACTTGGCAACTCCCATATGCGAACCTACTATATAATAGTGTGTGTCTGAGGGATTATAGACAACAGACGGATCATGAACCGACACATTACTATATGTCTTTGCCTTCTGCATGTTCTGAAGCTGCGAAGACGACAGTTTCGTCTGTGCAGACAAAGCCGAAGGCAATAGCATCCATGACAAAAAAGATAATATCCAGAGTTTCATTTCATTCATTTTTTTAGTTCGGTCAGTCAGTATTTTCGGGGCAAAAATACAATTATTTTTCAACATCAACAAATTTTCCAAGATATTTTTTTGAGAAACGGCACGATATTTGGTAATTTATTACTATATTTGCAGAAAGTTTACAACTTAAATCATTACAACTAGCTCTAAATTATATCAAAAACAATATTATGAAGAGAAAGCTATTCCTGACATCACTCGCTATTGTCAGCTCCCTTGGTTCTTTTGCCCAGAGCAACGAGATGATTATTCAGGCAAAGAAACCCGGTGCTACTATCCAAAGCACAATGTACGGTATTTTTTTCGAGGACATCAACTTTGCCGCTGACGGAGGCCTCTATGCCGAGATGGTGGCAAACCGTTCTTTCGAGTACCCCAACAACTTTGCTTGCTGGGATATCTCGGGCAAGGTCAGTATTAAGGATGACGGTCCATTCAACAAGAACCCTCATTACGTTCGCCTCACCCCTACAGGCATCAACGACAAGCATACCATGATTGAGAATCACGGTTTCTTCGGCATGGGTGTCAAGAAGGATCACGAGTATCGCTTTACCGTATGGGCTCGTTGTCCAGAAGGAGGAAAAGCAAAGATCTGGGTTGACCTCGTGGATAATGCAACTATGACCGATGACCAGAAGTTAGGTAACGGAGGAATTGACATCAGCGGCAAGGAATGGAAGAAATACTCTCTTATCCTCAAGCCAAAGAAGACATTCGAAAAAGCTCACCTACGCGTATGGGGCGACAGCAAGGTCATAACCGACCTTGAACACGTCAGCCTCTTCCCTGTTGATACTTGGAAAAGTCGCGAGAACGGAATGCGTAAGGATCTTGCGCAAGCCCTTAACGATATGAAGCCGGGCATCTTCCGTTTCCCTGGCGGATGTATCGTCGAGGGTACAGACCTCGCCACACGCTATCAATGGAAGAATACCATAGGACCTGTGGAGAACCGTCCTCTTAACGAGAACCGCTGGCACTACACCTTCACTAACCGCTATTACCCCAACTACTTCCAGAGCTACGGACTTGGTTTCTTCGAGTTTTTCCAGCTCTGTGAGGACTTCGGATGCGATGCCCTCCCAGTTCTCAACTGCGGTATGGCTTGCCAGTATCAGAATCCAGAGAAAAGCGACCAATACGTAGCTCTCGACGATCTTGGTCCTTACATTCAGGATGCTCTCGACCTGATCGAGTTCGCCAATGGCGATGCAAGCACCACTTGGGGCAAGGTACGTGCGGATATGGGGCATCCAGAGCCTTTCAACCTCAAATTCCTTGCCATCGGAAATGAGCAATGGGATTATAAGGACAACCCCGCCTTTACCTCACGTCTAAAGAAGTTCCTCGACGTTCTCAAGGCAAAGCACCCGGAGATCAAATACATAGGAACAACAGGTCCCGACTCTGAGGGTTGGAAATTCGATATGCTCCAGCCGAAGATGAAAGAACTGAAGGCAGACCTTTACGATGAGCATTTCTATCGTAATGAGCAATGGTTCACCGACTCTATCAACCGTCACCGCTATGACAAATACGACCGTTCAAAAGGCGCTCCGAAGGTATTTGCCGGAGAGTATGCCTGTCACGGGAAAGGCAAGAAATGGAACCATTTCAACGCAGCTCTTCTCGAGGCAGCCTTCATGACCGGATATGAGCGTAATGCGGATGTCGTTCACATGGCTACCTACGCCCCTCTCTTTGCCCACGTGGAAGGCTGGCAATGGCGTCCTGATGCCATCTGGTACGACAATCTCAACTCTTTCAAGACCTGCTCATACTGGGTACAATATCTCTACGCCCACTACAAAGGCACCAACGTTCTCCCGCTCACTATGAACAATAAGGCTGTTGCTGGTGACAGCGACCAGAACGGTCTGTCAGCCTCAGCTGTTATCAATAAGCCTACTGGCGAGATCTACGTCAAGGTTGCAAACATCAGCGACAAAGCCCAGAGCATAAAGCTCAACCTCAAGGGTATCAAGGCTCTCACAAGCGGCAAAGTCATCACTCTACACTCTGACAACCCAATAGCCGAGAACTCAATCCAGAGACCTGACACTATCCAGCCTATCGAGAAGGATATTGAGGTTTCCGGCTCTATACTTGATACAGAAGTTCCAGCAAAGACATTCGCTGTCTTTGTTCTGAAATAACACTTTTCAACAATCAAACCCGGATAATATCCGCAAAAAGAACTCCCCCAACTCTTCCTATCAAACGGAAAAGAGTTGGGGGAGTAGCTGTTTCCTACACAATCCTGTGTGTTGGATTTGGTCTTCCCGGCTGAAGGAATCTCCAAGCAAGGATCTCGTTATCATATTTATCTCCAATAGCAGAGGCGATAACATCCTTCACCATATCATTAAGATGTTCCGGAGATGTTTCTACACGAGCATTAACTATGAGTTTCAGATTCTCGCTTGTACCAGCAGAACCACGCAACTGCAAAGTAGAAACATCGCCCGTAATATTACCAACGGCATATTGTGCACCATTCTCGGCAATAACCTTGATATGGCCAACGCGCAGTTTCTCATTCTTCACAACCTTTGCAATACCGTTCATAATATCCTTTAGAAGCGTATCCCAATAAGCAGGAGTACGGCTTGATACCGCCACAGTACCGTTAAGCCATCCCAACACAGCCTCTCCATGAGCATATTTGTCGTAGTTGATATCGAGAATCTTCGTTCCGCTACCCAATCTGTGGCCAACCTCTTCCAGCCACTCTATAATGCCGAAGCCGTTCTGTGTACTTGCCGACATAACAGCGGTATGAGGGAAACAGGTCTGCGTATCCTTTTTCAATTTCTCAAGCTCAGATTCGCTCAACAGGTCGGTCTTTGTTATAAGGATTATCTCACTCTCCTCCAACTGTTTACGATAGATATAGGCGGCATCCTCATGAAGGCCTCCGTCACCGCCATAGATGATAGACCTCAGACGCATAGGATCAGAAAGAACAGTAAGAGGAGATACGAGCACTTCCGTATCAAGGTATTTCTTCATCGGACGTATAATCGTTGCGGTAAGGTCCGCACAACTGCCCACCGGCTCTGCAAGAATAACATCAGCCTCAACTTCCTTGCGGAGCTTCTTGATGGCATCTGTGAAACCGTCGAAATTACAGCAGAAACAACTTCCTGCCACCTCCTGAACCTGCAGGTTTGCCTGTTTTAGCAAACGGCTGTCAACGAGTTCCGGAGCCTGATCATTTGTAATCAATCCTACTCGCAAGCCTTTTGCCATAAGTCTCTGTGCCACATCCCATATAAGTGTGGTCTTACCGGCTCCTAAGAATCCGCCGGTGATTATCAATCTTGTCTGTTTATCCATTTTTGTATATTTGGCCTCTCCCCCGCCCTCTCCCGTAGAGAGGTAGCCGGAAGGCTATAGGCATGTTAATTGTTAATTGTTACTTATTACAACCGCACTGGCAGTTCTTCTTCTTGTTGATAGGCTCAAGAATATACTTGAACAGGAGCGCAGCAACCGTTCCGCCCAAGATAGGAGCAAAGATATAAACCCAGAACCAACCGCCAACCTCATCAGGCATAGCAGCACTACCCCATCCGCAAAGATAAGCCACGATACGAGGGCCGAAGTCGCGAGCCGGATTCAGTCCTGCTTGAGTAAGCGGAGCCACAAAGAAGATGATGCTTGATACGGTAAGACCGATGAACAACGGCTGAAGATCAGAAGAAGGGCGCCCCACATTACAGTCTTCTGTCAAAGCAAATATGAACAGAGCGAGCAACATAGTACCGAATCCCTCCGCAAGCATAGCCAAAGGCAGAGATACCGTAGCTATAGAATCACCAGGATTTGGGTAGAACTCGCCAAACATACGTGCTGTATCAACCGAACCAGCCGTACCTCTCGTAATATTATGCATAAGCTCATATTGCGCAATCGACGGACTGAAAAGCACATAGAGCATAATGCCCGCAAGGATAGCTCCAACGAACTGAGCCGACAGATAACTTGGCAGCTGCTTGGCTTTCATACGGCCAGCCACCACCATAGCCACCGACACGGCTGGATTAAGATGTGCACAGCAGATGTTGCGGGTAAGGAATATTGCCAAAGTCACGCCAACGCCCCATACCAATCCAATCTGGAAAATACTGTTATACTCTCCGAAGAGAACAGCTACGGCCACACTACTGCAGCCAAACAATGTGAGGATGAAAGTCCCCAGCATTTCTCCAATAAAACCTCTCATATACGTTATATTTTTTCTGTTTAGTGTTCAGTTATTATGTTTAAAACGTTGCAAAAATAGTCAATATTTTGATATCTCAAACAATTTCATTTTGCCATCACGAAAAAAGATTGTACGAAAACGAAATTTTTCCGATACTTGGATTTTCTAACGAATCACGTCCGTTTCAGCTCCTATGTAAATACCATATAAATACCATTAAGATACCATTAAGATACCATTAAAATACCATTCGCAATGGTAATATTATGGTATTATTATGGTAATATAATGGTATTATAATGGTATTATCATCGGATTTGGTGCCGCCTTGCCTAAAGTTGACGGCGAAGTGGATCTACGCTATGATGCCGACCTTGCGAGGGAGGTTGATTTGCACCTCTCTTTGCACCTTTTTTGCCAATTCAGCAAAGATTTTGTCTATATTTTGCGCATTTGTCATAAATTCAACAATTAAAATTTGGAGATTCAAGAATAAGTCCTTAACTTTGCAACAAAGTTAGTGTTGTCGACAGTAGTGTGCGGGGGCTCCCCAAGCCGTCCCACTAACTTTAAGAGTGGCCTCGGTCACTCTTTTATTGTGTCAAGCTGTTTTACCAATTCGGGGTACGGATGTTTTTCAACAGCTATTTTCCCAAAATTATGAGGAATTCACGAAAGCACAAACATCGTCAGAGTATGGCAATTACGAATGTCATTATCC
Organism: uncultured Prevotellaceae bacterium; assembly: GCA_902779665.1. Taxonomy (GTDB): domain Bacteria; phylum Bacteroidota; class Bacteroidia; order Bacteroidales; family Bacteroidaceae; genus Prevotella. Next base: position 33,276 of record CACZCN010000027.1, read on the forward strand.
TTTTTTCCTTGTTTTCATAGCATTTTTGCCGTTATCCTTGCAAATTATCAATATTTTTTGTATCTTTGCAGTCAATTTACATTATTAATATAGAAAATTCAACAAAATAAGCACAGTGAAAGATTTCATTAAGCATACCCTTGCCACAGTAGTAGGCATATTCATTTTCGGTATCATCACATGTATTTTGATGCTTATGAGCATCGTAGGTATGGTGGCTTCTGGTAGTCAGGCAACAACTATTGACGATAACTCGGTACTTGTCATTAAGCTCAAAGGAGAGATTACGGATCGCTCCAATGATGAAGGTAACCCATTGACTACTCTTCTCGGTGATAATGCTGAGACTCAGGGACTTTACAACCTCGTGGAGGCTATAAAGCGTGCTAAGGAGAACGACAATGTAAAGGGCATATACATAGAAGCCGGGCAGATTTCTGCTGAACCGGCTACCGTAACGGCTTTGCGCGATGCGCTCAAGGACTTCAAGACTTCGAAGAAGTTCATCGTAGCATACGCTGACCAGTATTCACAGGGCAGCTACTATATCAGCAGCGTTGCCGACAAGGTATGGACAAACCCACAGGGTATGCTCGCATTCCACGGTATGGCTTCACAGCCACAGTATATGCGTGACTTCCTCGCAAAACTTGGCATCAAGATTCAGGTGGTGAAGGTTGGTCAGTATAAGAGTGCTACCGAGACCTACACCGAGGACCACATGAGCGCTGCCAACCGCGAACAGGTAACGGCATACATTTCCGGCATCTGGAACCACATGCTCAAGGGTATCGCCGAGAGCAGGAAGATAAGCGTTGACTCTCTCAACGCATACGCTGATCAGGTTATGGATTTCGCAAGCACAGAGACCCTGAAGAAGAACAAGCTCATCGACGGTACCCTCTACACCGACCAAGTGAAGGGTGAGGTGAAGAAACTCCTGAAGATTGACGATGGCGACGACATCTCACAGGTAAGCGTGACACAGATGCTTCAGGCTAAGCATGAGTCAGCTTCAAGCGACAACGAGATTGCCGTTTACTTCTGTGAGGGCAACATCGTACAGGAGCCTGCCGAGGGCATTATCATGGGCGGCGGTTCTAGCATCATCGGCAATAATGTGTGCAAGGACCTTGAAAAAATCGCAAAGGACGATAACGTCAAGGCTGTTGTCATCCGTATCAACTCAGGCGGTGGCGACGCATACGCTTCAGAGCAGATGTGGCATCAGATTGTGGAACTGAAGAAGGTAAAGCCTGTAGTAATCTCAATGGGCGGTATGGCTGCATCAGGCGGCTACTACATGTCGTGCGGAGCTACATGGATTGTGGCAGAGCCAACAACGCTCACAGGCAGCATCGGTATCTTCGGCGCACTTCCCGACATCAGCAACCTCATGACCAACAAGCTCGGTTTCAAGTATGACGAGGTGAAGACCAACAAGAACTCAACGATGACGCTAACCCCAATGGCACGTCCATTCTCTGGCGAGGAGCTTACGATTCTGCAAGGCTACATAGACCGTGGATACTCACTCTTCCGCAAGCGTGTGGCTGACGGCCGTCACCTCAAGGTTGAGGATGTGGAAAAGATTGCACAAGGACGCGTATGGCTGGGCAAGGATGCTATCGGCATTAAGTTGGTTGACCAGCTTGGAAGCCTCAAGGATGCTATCGACATGGCAGCTAAGTTTGCCAAGATCAAGGATAACGACTATTACACCGGCACCTATCCTGCTGCTGAGAAATGGACGGAGAACCTCTTGAAGAATGCAACAGGTGGCGGCAACTACCTCGACGCACAGTTCAGGGATGTGCTTGGCGAATACTATGAGCCTTTCATGCTTATGAAGACGCTACGCAATCAGAGTCCTGTTCAGGCAAGGATGATGGATAATTTCAGAATATATTAATTCAACCGCAGTCTTGGAAGGCGATTTTATCAAAATAAACGAGTGGCTACTCCCATTCTCATGGTTTTACGGTTTGGGAGTTGGAATAAGAAACACGCTCTTCGATCTTGGAATCCTGAAGAGCCGTTCCTTTGACGTGCCTGTCATATCCGTCGGTAATATTACCGTGGGTGGCTCAGGCAAGACCCCACACGTTGAATACCTCATCCGACTGCTCCATAACAAATACCGCGTGGCAGTATTGTCGCGTGGCTATAAGCGTAAGTCCAAGGGGTTCATCCTCGCTGATGAAAATTCCACAATGAGGGAAATCGGTGATGAACCTTATCAGATGCATCGTAAGTTCAAGGACGTGAGCATTGCCGTGGATCGCAACAGATGCAACGGCATTGAACGCATCACCACAGATGAAGCCACAAAGGATACGGATGTCATCCTGCTTGATGATGCCTATCAGCACCGCTACGTAAAGCCGGGAATCAATATACTTCTTGTGGATTATCATCGCCTTATCATCTATGACAAGCTGCTGCCTGCCGGTCGTCTGCGCGAACCGAAGGAAGGCAAGACAAGAGCCGACATCGTGATAGTTACCAAGTGCCCGAAAGACTTGAAGCCAATGTCATTCCGAGTACTCACAAGAGCGCTGAACCTCTTCCCTTACCAGCAGCTATACTTCACATGTCTTCAATATGGCAACCTGAAAGCAATTTTCAATGAAAGTACGCGTCCTCTCGATGACATAAAGCCCGATGAGCACATCCTGCTCGTCACAGGCATAGCATCACCCGAACAGATGGTTGAGGACCTCGCCCCCTACTCCAAGAACATCATTTCCCTGGAATACAGCGACCATCATCAGTTCAATGCGGATGACGTGGAGAAGATAAACAACACCTTTGCGATGATGCAGACTCCACGCCTCATCATCACGACGGAGAAGGATGCCACAAGACTGGAAAGCATCGAAGGACTATCAGAAGATGTGAAGAACAACATCTACACCCTGCCTGTTGAGGTGCAGGTTATGCTCGACCAGCAGGAGAAGTTCGACGAGGTGATTCTAAGCTACGTTCAGAAGAACTCAAAGAACAGTACCCTCACAAAGGAGAAGAACCGCAAGATACAGGAGGCAAAGAAACCTACGGAATCAAAGGAGAAGCCTATCCGACTGCCGGACAACAACGACAGTCAGGCAAGTAAGCCGATGAAGATTAGGTTTTAAGCCTACCCAGCCCCCCTCAGGGGGAGTAGATACGATTTTTCAATCATTGGAATAGCAACAATAAAGTTACAAACATCTCCCACATAGGGATAATTACTATAAAACATCCTTCCCTTTGGGAAGGCTTGGTTAGGCTTCTATGGAAATAAACAAACTCGGTGAGTTCGGTCTTATTGACCATCTCACAAAAGACATAGAGATAAAGAATGCATCCACACTCAAGGGCGTGGGTGACGATTGTGCCGTGATTGACCACAGCAAGGATTTCAAGGACAGCGTTTCGCTCGTATCTACCGATATGCTGATGGAAGGCGTGCACTTCGACCTTACATACGTGGATATGAAACACCTTGGCTATAAGTCGGCTATGGTGAACATATCCGACATCTTCGCCATGGGAGGCACCCCTCGCCAAATGGTAGTGAGCATCGCCCTCTCGAAGCGTTTCAGCGTAGAGGACCTTGAAGACTTCTATGCAGGACTAAGAATGGCATGCAACAAATGGAATGTGGATATTGTAGGAGGTGATACGACATCATCCCTCACAGGACTCGCTATTTCTATCACCGTTATGGGTGATGCTGCCAAGGAGGATGTGATATACCGTTCAGGTGCAAAGGACACAGACCTTATATGCGTGTCAGGCGATCTAGGAGCAGCATATTGCGGATTACAGGTTCTCGAGCGTGAGAAAACCGTTTATTACCAGCAGTTGAAGGAAGCTCAGCAGAAGGGTAAGGACACATCAAACATCGAGTTTGCTCCTGAGTTTGCCGGCAAGGAGTATCTTCTTGAACGCCAGCTTCAGCCAGAGGCTCGTGGTGATGTGTTGAAGCAGCTACGCGAGGCAGGCATACGTCCAACGAGCATGATTGACATTTCCGACGGTCTTTCTTCCGAGATAATGCATATCTGCAAGAACAGCAACACAGGTTGCCGACTTTTTGAGAAGGAAATACCTATCGACTACCAGACCGCCGTTATGGCAGAGGAGATGAACATGAACCTCACCACCTGTGCATTGAATGGCGGTGAGGACTATGAACTGCTCTTCACATGCTCTATTGGCGACTATGAGAAAGTGAAGAGCCTTGAGGGCATCCGTGTCATCGGACATATCACGAAGCCGGAGCTTGGCTGCCAGCTCGTCACACGCGACGGACAGGAGTTTGAACTAAAGGCGCAAGGCTGGAATCATTGTGAATGATATTCTGAGGTTAGTGTTTAGGGATTAGCGTTTAGAGGAATTGAAGTTCGAGGACATCATAGGACAGCGTGAGATGGCGGAGCGCCTACGCAATCTGGCAGACAACAACCGCCTGCCACATGCTATCATGCTTTGCGGTCCGCAGGGATCTGGCAAAATGGCTCTTGCGATTGCATTGGCAAGTCATCTGCTCGGAACAAGTGAACAGGCATGGAATATGCTAAACATCTTCCAGCACCCGGACCTGCACTTCGCATTTCCAATCATCCGTCCGAAAGGTGCATCAAGCGATAAGAAGTTTGATTCCGACGACTACATGGCAGAATGGCTTGAGATGCTAAGGAGCAACGGTGCATATTTCGACCTGCCCACTTGGCTCAAAAACATAAAAGTAGAGAATCAGCAGAGCGCCATTCCCGTAGCCGAGAGCGACCGCCTAACCCGCCTCTTCCTAATGAAATCAAATCAAGGTGGCAAGAAAATCGCGATTATCTGGCTGCCCGAGAAGATGAACATCGAGTGTGCAAACAAGATGCTGAAACTCATTGAGGAACCACCGGCAGAGTCACTATTCATCATGGTAAGCAACCATCCTGAGCAGTTGTTAGAGACAATAAGAAGTCGTGTTCAGCGCTTCGATGTCAAGCCGATAGCACAAGAGGATATCATCGACGCTTTGATGAACAAACGCGGACTTAACCAGAACGATGCCGTCAGAACGGCACGCATAGCAGGTGGTAACTGGCTCAAAGCGACATCAATCCTTGAGCCGGGCAACGAAGAAACGCTGTTCTTCGATCTGTATGTAATGCTCATGCGATTGGCATACACACGCAAGGTGAACGACCTGAAGAAATGGTCAGAGCAATGCGCCACTTTAGGACGTGAGAAACAGCTCCGTATGCTCGAAACCTTCCAAAGACTCACACGCGAATACTTCATGTATAACTTCCATCAGCCATCAATCACATATATGACTGAAGAAGAAGAGAACTTTGCCCGAAAGTTTGCTCCTTTCATTAACGAGAATAACATTATCGGCATGTACGAGCTCTTCCAGAGAGTGATTCGCGACATCGGCCAGAATGCCAATCCAAAGATTCAGTTCTTCGACCTGACAATGAAGATGGCAGTATTTATTCATAAGCAGAAGTAACTGCCCCTCACCCGTCCTTCGGACACCCTCTCCCCAAGGGGCGAGGAAGAAATTAGTAAAAATCCCTCTTAGGAATCCCTCACAAGCAATAAAATGTAACTTGAACCTCGCCCCTTGGGGAGAGGATGCCCGTAGGGCAGGTGAGGGGCTACTGATGAGGAGCCAAAAACAATATTATAAATGGATTATAAAGATATGACATTTACTCTCGCAACAGGCTGTGGACGCGGTCTGTGCCGGAAAAGTTGTTCACGTTCAGACCATCAGCTCAACGTGTACGACTGGCTTGCAGATATCTCCGGCAACAATGAGAGTACTGACCTTGTAGAGGTACAGTTTAAGAATACACGCAAAGCATACTATCACAACATCAACAGACTTGACCTGAAGAAAGGTGACTGGGTTGCTGTTGAAGCATCTCCCGGTCATGACATCGGCGTTGTTACTCTTACCGGACGTCTCGCCATCATGCAGGTAAAGAAGGCAAACCTCAAGTCGGCTGACGACATAAAGCGCGTATATCGCTTTGCACGCGATACTGACATGGAGAAGTATGAGGAGGCAAAGGCACGCGAACACTCCACTATGATTCAGAGCCGACAGATAGCCAACGAACTAGGTTTGAACATGAAAATAGGCGATGTGGAATATCAGGGCGACGGCAATAAGGCCATCTTCTACTACATAGCCGACGAGCGCGTGGACTTCCGACAGCTCATCAAGGTCTTGGCAAACACATTCCATGTACGCATTGAGATGAAACAGATAGGTGCACGTCAGGAGGCTGGTCGTATTGGAGGTACAGGTCCTTGCGGACGAGAGCTTTGCTGTGCTACATGGATGAAGAATTTCTCAAGCGTTTCAACAACAGCGGCACGCCTACAGGATATATCTCTCAATCCTCAGAAGCTCGCAGGTATGTGCGCGAAACTGAAATGCTGTCTCAACTATGAGGTTGACTGTTATATGGAGGCTGGCAAGAAGATGCCTCCTAAGGATACTGTTCTCCAAACAGCCGATAGCGACTACTACCTCTTCAAGCAGGATATCATTGCCGGTATCGTCACCTACTCTACCGACAAACGCCTTGCTGCTAACCTTGAGACAATCCCAGCAGAACGTGCTGTGGAGATTATCGAGATGAACAAGCGTGGAGAAAAGCCTGTACAGCTCACATCCGACGGTACAGGCAAAGAGCCTCAGAGGCCGAAGGACCTTCTCGCTGATGCCGACATTGCCCGCTTCGACAAGGCAAAGAAGAAGAAAAAGAAGAAGAACAAGAATCATGGTGATAACAAAGGTGCAAACAACGACCAAGGCAAAGTAAACGCTGAACAGCAGAACAAGCCAAACGGCAATCACCAACAGCATCACCATCATAAGGGGTAAAAGAGGAAAGTAGATAGAGTAAAGAGGAACTGCGAAGCTGATGAGCTTGCGAATAAAGTGTAAAGAATAAGGTAGAAAGATTAGAGTAAAAGGATAATGCGAAAGCTATTTCTATACACCCTATATTGTGTTTGTATCGTAATGGGATTTACCTCATGCGATACAAACACACCTTATTATCATTACGCACATACGCCTATCGACGGATGGGAAAAGAACGACACTCTAAGATACGATGTGCAACCTCTAAAAAAAGGAGGAGAACACAAGATAACAGTGGCTCTACGACTCAATGGAGCATACCCTTTCCGTAAGCTTTATCTAATTATGGATCAGGATATATACCCAAGACTGCAAAGCAAAACCGACACAATCTGCTTTGATGTCACAAGCAAGGAAGGACGATTCACAGGCAACGGCATATCCTACTATCAATACACAGTTCCAGTATGCCAAGAGCACTTCATGGAAAATGACTCAATCCATATAACTATACGTCATGCCATGAAGCGCGATATCCTCCCTGGAATATCAGATATTGGTGTAAAATTGGAGAGAATTCACTGATTATCAAGGACAAAACATCGATTTTTAAAAGTTTTAACTTTTTATTTTTGGTCATTTGACCAAAAATGCTTATTTTTGTCCCCCGAGTGATTTATTGAATGACTGATTATCAGGATAATCCGCATTCTGGAACTGCTACCTAAAGAATAAAAAGACGAGACAATTAGCAATCATAATTAGCTTATTAGTTACCACTTTGCTATGCGCTAACGCACAGCAGAGAGGCAAAGCCTCGTACTACTCCAAAAGAGCGACAGGAGCAAGGACAAGTAGCGGCATTCTCTTGCATAACGACTCGCTTGTTTGTGCACACCGCACACATCCTTTCGGCACAAAACTTCTTGTGAGAAACCTGACAAACGACAAAGAGGTCATAGTAACAGTTGTTGACAGGGGACCATATAAAAAAGGTAGGATTATTGACCTCACTTATGCAGCTGCCGAGCAACTTGGCATGATAACCAAAGGCGTTGTAGCTGTGGAGGTTAGTGTATATCCAGACAAGGGTGTACCATACGCATTGGATCCTGAATCCCTCCCTGAGATTGACTTTGAGGAGCATGAAAGCGTAACAGATAACGATGACTACAATGCTGTTTGGACAAAGCAACAAAGGAATGACACAAAGGAAATAGCGCAGAATCTCATAAAAGAGGATAAAAGCACAGTCAATAGCACAAAGTCCTCTGAAGTTAAGAAAACCCAACCAACAACAACTAAAAAGAAAAGTACCACAATAACCAAGAAAAAGAGGAGGTAAGACTCCTTTTTTTTATTTACTTACCTCCACCATGCCTTTGCTTTTTGTCTCAATATAGGAACGGATTTACAACGGACTTACAACGGACCTGAAGGGGAAGCATTGTGGAAGGAAATTTTAGTGATGATGCAAGAAAAACGAAATGTGTTTTTGTCGTATGAGAAAATTTGCTTACCTTTGAACGCAATTAGCAAACTTTAGCCTATAACTCATCATGCCTATACGTAATGATATGCCTTTATCTCTTTCTCCACAAACTACTTATCACCTCGGCAATATTCGCGAGGTGGTGGATGCAAAGGGCGTTGTGCAGCAGGTGACAAACTACTATCCGTTCGGTGCCCATACGCTGATGCCACAGCCTCAAAGGGCGCAGACGTGCAGCCGTACAAGTACAACGGCAAGGAACTTGACCTGATGCATGGTCTTAACACTTACGACTATGGTGCTCGCCAGCATGACCCTATCCTCGCAAGATGGGACAGGATTGATCCGCTATGCGAGAAGTACTATGAGGTAAGTCCGTATAATTATTGCCTGAACAATCCTGTAATGTTAGTAGATCCTGATGGAAGGGTGGTT
>CACZCN010000028.1:0-52202 GCA_902779665.1 uncultured Prevotellaceae bacterium
TTAAGGGGTTTTTATTGTTTTTGTATTATTCATAGGCTTACCAAGATTCAATTTCTTGATGGAAGGTAAGTTACAGAGGTTTATCGGACAGTAATAATTGGATTAAGATTGCGTAGATTGGGAATTCGCTTTAGCTTATTGGCCCTTCAGGCCGCATGTCACCTAATTGCAGATAATCATCTTACAGGAAAAAAACAGGAAAATGTCCTGCTATTGCACGCTATCTCACGCTATGTCCTAACCGCCAATTCGGAATTTAGTACTTTTGTATCATGAATCAGGAACTGACCCTCTAAATCTCCCTGCATAGGGAGACTTCCATCGCCCAAAAGCTTTCCCCCTATGCAGGGGGACCAAGAGGGTCTTAAGTCCCATGTGATTCCCAAGTGATTCCCATGTGATTCCCATTTCTGATGGGAGGAAAAGGGAGCCGACAACAGAACAACGGAGAATGAAGAAATGCAGGTCACGCTCTTCAATCAAAGGCCACGAGCGAAGAGACCTGTATGGGGTATTAAGAAATTAATTGATTTGAAATAGTTTTAATCCGCAAGTGCATGATGCAGCACGAAACTGACTATTGATGGGGTCCTTCCTTAACAATCATAGCAGATTATGCAGGTCCTCAAAAAAAATCGATGAAAATATTTTGAAATATCCCACGTTTGTTGTACCTTTGGCACAAAATTCCAATAACTCAAAAACCTTATGAACCAAGATTTACTTGAAAAAGCAATAAGCGGTGATGCAGAATCACAATACCAACTAGCCCTTTGTTATCGTAATGGCGAAGGCGTAGAGCAGTCGAATGAAGAAGCCGCGAAATGGTATCGTAAGGCGGCAGACCAAGGCCATGCAGAAGCCCAATGCAATCTCGGTTACTGCTATGAAAATGGATATGGCGTTGAGCAGTCATATGAAGAAGCCGCGAAATGGTATCGTTTTGCAGCTGAGCAAGGCGATTCAATAGCACAATACAATCTTGGCAACTGCTACGAAAATGGCGAAGGCGTAGAGGAAGCCGTGAAATGGTATCGTCTAGCAGCAGAGCAAGGATATGCAACCGCTCAATACAGTCTTGGTAATTGCTATGACAATGGCAATGGTGTTGAGCAGTCGTATGAAGAAGCCGTAAAATGGTATCGTCTATCGGCTGAACAAGGAGATGTTGATGCACAAAACAATCTTGGCTACTGCTATTCTAATGGCAATGGTGTAGAGCAATCACATGAAGAAGCTGTAAAATGGTTTCGTTTAGCAGCTGAGCAAGGTGATTCAATAGCACAATATAATATTGGAAACTGCTATGACAACGGCAATGGCGTTGAGCAATCGTATGAAGAAGCCGTGAAATGGTATCGTTTTGCAGCAGAGCAAGGACATTCATCTGCACAATTAAATCTTGGCTACTGCTATGACTTTGGTGAAGGCGTTGAGCAATCACATGAAGAAGCTGCAAAATGGTATCGTAAGGCAGCAGAGCAAGGAGATTCATCTGCACAATTAAATCTTGGAAACTGCTATAACTTTGGTGAAGGCGTTGAGCAATCACATGAAGAAGCTGCAAAATGGTATCGTCTATCGGCTGAACAAGGAGATGCTGATGCACAATGCATTCTTGGTAATTGCTATGCCAATGGCAATGGCGTTGAGCAGTCATACGAAGAAGCCGTGAAATGGTATCGTCTATCGGCAGAACAAGGAGATGCATCTGCTCAATACAATCTTGGTAATTGCTATGACAATGGCAATGGTGTTGAGCAGTCGTATGAAGAAGCCGTAAAATGGTATCGTCTATCGGCAGAACAAGGAGATGCATCTGCTCAATACAATCTTGGCTACTGCTATGCCAATGGCAATGGTGTTGAGCAATCGTATGAAGATGCCGTGAAATGGTATCGTTTAGCTGCAGAGCAAGGAGATGCTGATGCTCAATGTAATCTTGGCAACTGCTACGACAATGGATATGGCGTCAAGCAGTCATACGAAGAAGCCGTAAAATGGTATCGTTTAGCAGCTGAGCAAGGTGATTCAATAGCACAATATAATATTGGAAACTGCTATAACAACGGCTATGGGGTAGCTCTGTCCTACGAAGAAGCCGTGAAATGGTATCGCATGGCAGCAGAGCAAGGCTATGCGTTCGCTCAATACAATCTTGGCTACTGTTACAAAAATGGCGAAGGCGTAGAGCAGTCGAATGAAGAAGCCGTGAAATGGTATCAAATGGCAGCAGAACAAGAAGATTCTACAGCTCAAAACAATCTCGGCAACTGCTATTATTATGGCGATGGTATTGAGCAGTCATACGAAGAAGCCGCGAAATGGTATCGTTTTGCAGCTGAGCAAGGCGATTCAATAGCACAATACAATCTTGGCAACTGCTACGAAAATGGCGAAGGCGTAGAGCACAGGAAGCCCTAACAGAGCTTGAATATAATAAAAAGAACAAATCCCGGAAATGACAATTCTCAATTCAATATTATATAGTCCGGTAAACGTATGTATCATAAATTCCATCAAGTATATGAATTGAACAAGCCCTTATAAGAAAAAACAGGAAAATGCATAGCCAAATCGAAAAGTATAGAAATAATCTCCCATGTTTTTGCATGACAACGAGCCTTTTTGGGGTACAATGGTACAATAGTACAATAATTTTTAGTAATACCCTATGGATGATTTAGTGATGTTTTTCACTTTTTTTCTTCCTTTTCTGCATTTTTCCGTTTTTTTTTCGTAATTTCGCACCATGATAAAACGAAAAATAGCATTTTTCATATTGGCACTTTCTGCCTTCGCGTGTAATGTGTTCCTCGTTTCGTGTGACGATGAGGAGGCAAAGGCACGCCTGTCGAGGGTGGAGAGGGAGAAGCTTAGAATAGAGGATTCGTTGGCTTTCAAAGTTGCGATTCTCCCTACAAGCGACTGCGATATAATCCGAAGGGCGGATTCCTTGGGAATATTCGACTCGCTCGGGGTGGATGTGCATATACGGCATTATAACGCCCTTTCCGAGTGCCGAATAGCTTTGATGAAGAATATGGTGGAGGGTGCTGTTGTTGACAGCGCGTTGGCCGATGTTCTGAGGGATAAGGATTCCGTTGCCCTGACGCTCGGTCCTGCCACTACATTGTCGTGGAAGATGCTTACTTCGACGAAATCACGAATAGTGAGGACGGAGCAGCTTGTTGACAAGATTATTGCTGCTGACAGTCACGGATATACACGCAAGTATGCAGAACAGGTTACTGACAGTCTTATGAAAAAACAGAAGAATGTCTATATCATTCAATGTGAGGACGTTAATGTCCGCACGAAGATGCTTATTACCGGTAATGTGGATGCAGCTTTCCTTCCAGAGCCTTTTGCCACAACTGCCATAAAGTCAGGTGCAAAGGTGCTTCGGGATTATTCCTCTCAGACAAAAGGTGTCTTCGCCTTTAGGAAGAAGGCTTTGGCGGATAAGAGGATAAAGAAACAGCAGGAATTGTTCCTGAAAGGATTGGAGATAGCAAAAAAGGCCTCTCCCCCCGCCCTCTCCCGTAGAGAGGGAGCCGGAGCGCCCAAAGCCAATTGACTTGCTTTAGCTTGATGAGCTTTAGCGAAAAACTTGCTTTAGCTTGATGAGCTTTAGCGAATAAATTAGAAATTAAATTAATAGAAAAATTAGTATTGATACGCTTTTTGCGATTATACTATCAAACATCCTTCCCTTTGGGAAGGCTTGGTTAGGCTTCTTATGCTAAGTGCTTTTTTACAGGACAAACTTGGTTTGGGACTTGCTATCCTGAAACCACACGTTGAGAGACTCGCAAGCATGGATATTTCCTCCCGTTATGAGTCTCTTACACAGGATTATGCCTATATGCTCCGTTTCATGACGGAGGGGTATAAGGATCCGCAACGCGAAAAACTGTATGGCGAGATGCTTGCCAAAGGCTATCATATTGCCTCTGATGTAAAGAGATTGCTGAGGATTGTAAATGATACGGCACTTGTTAGCTTACAGAAAACGGTTGCTGCCGATGATAATAGTGCCAGTAACTTGATTGAGGCTCTCAGGGATGAGAGTCTTGACGCAAAGGCGCATTATGAGGTGCTGAACAGGGCGTTTGTTTCAATTTTCCTTTCATCGGATTGGCGTGAGCAGGAACAGCGGCTATGGACGGCTTATCTGATTTCTACAGAAGTGAAATCGGCTGATGCTCAGGTTATTGTCTCAGCCATAATGCTTGGTTGTATGCTCGGGTATTGCGTGGAGAAATACAAGACGCTTTGCTATGTGTATATGACGAGCGAGGATATGTATGTTCGTCAGCGTGCGTTTGTGGGGTGGGTGCTTTGCTATCAGATGAGCAACAGGCTTATGAAGCATGATGCCGAGACGCAGGATATGCTCGTGGAGCAGATGCTTGAGGACGACAACACGTGTTCGGAACTCGTGGAGATGATTATGCAGGTGGTTATCTGTACAGAGGCGGAGAAGGATAATAAGGTGATACAGAAGGAGATAATGCCTGATATTCTCAAGGGAAACCATTTCAAGTTCTCTCCGAAGGACGGATTAGTGGAGAAGGACGAAACGCTCGACGATATTCTTAATCCGGGAGAGTCGGAACTTGCTATGGAGAAGATGGAGCAGGGAATAAAGAGGATGTCGAATATGCAGAAGGCAGGTGTGGATATCTTCTATGCAGGCTTTAGCCAGATGAAGCGTTATCCTTTCTTCTATAAGCTAATCAACTGGTTCATGCCTTTTGATATCAAGCATCCGGATCTGGGCGAGACAATACTGAATGACGAGGGGCTGCAGTCGATAGCAAAGGTATTTACTGTTCCTACGCTATGCAGTTCCGACAAATATTCTTTCCTTTTTGCCTTGAAGAGCGTGCTGCCAACGTTGCCTGAGGATATACGAAAGGCGATGGCTGGCGGTGAGATGGCTATTGTAGGCATGGGGAATATTGATAATACGATAACTGAGGAGTCGGCATACGTGCGTAGGATGTATCTGCAGGATCTGTACCGTTTCTTCAAGCTAAGTCCGCAGGTGAAGATGCCGAATGTGTTTGTCGAGACCTCTTGGATGCGAGGATTGGCAGACAAGCCTCAGTTGAAGGGGCGTTGCGTGGAATTGGCAAAGTTCCTTCTCAGGCATGACAAACCGACTATTGCATCGGAAGTGGCACTTAAAGCTGAGGAATCGGAAGAGCGCAGTCTTGTATTGGCTACCGTTGCCGAGAAAAAGGGAGAGAATCCTTTGGAGCATTACAAAAACGTTCTGGCAACGAATGGGGATTCTGTTCCTGCCATAAAAGGCATAGCCCGCTATTATCTGCAGAACGGAAACGGGGAGGCTTTGCCGTATTGCCAGAGGCTTTGTGAGCTCTGTCCGGACGTGTTTGCATATGAACTGAACAGGCTTCATGCCTTTGTGCTTGCGGGCAAGGTAGAAGAGAATTTGAACGACTTCTATCGCCTTGATTTTGAGCATCCTGACGACCCTAAGGTAAAGCGATTGATTGCATGGGCGTTGCTTTGTCTTGGACGTTATGAAAAAGCCGAGGAGCTTTATCTCAGAATCCTTGAGGGTAAATGGGGCGAGACCTCGAAAAACGATTTCCTCTGCATGATAGACCTGTATTTCTTCTCAGGAAACATGAGGAAATGCGTAGAGGCATGTCTTAATTTTATTGATGCCTATCCGTTCAAGGGCAGCGTGATTATGGACAAATGGAATGAGTTGTATTCCGTTCTGAGTGAAGAGTTCAAGTTGCTCGAGATGTATCACAAATACTCTCCTTCCGATGTGTCGCTTCTTGTTGATGCCGTGCTTGGGGAGTAACGTCAGAATATTCGGAAAATAAATTTCTTTTTGGAAAATAAATTAACGTGAGTTCGATGACTTGCTGCTTGTCCGCATTAAGTCGTCGAGCTCACGTTAATTTACTGAATTAATTTACTGATAATTTACTTTCTAAATCTCCGCGCAAGCGAGCCTTTCTTTGTTTATATGCCTTTGAGCGATAATCCGATGCGGTTACGCTTTCTGTCAACCTCTACTACGCGCACCTTTACGTGCTGATGAAGGTGGAGCACTTCTGATGGGTCGGAGATGTATTTATCTGCCATTTGTGAGATATGGATAAGTCCGTCCTGATGCACACCTATATCTACGAAAGCACCGAATTTAGTGAGATTTGTTACAATACCAGGAAGAACCATACCAGATACGAGATCCTCTGGAGTATGTACGTTCGGATCAAACTCGAAGGTCTCGATCTCCGCACGAGGATCACGTCCGGGCTTCTCTAATTCGTTCATGATATCCGTTAGGGTAGGGATGCCCACTTCCTCCGTGACGTATTTCTTAATGTCGATAGCCTTACGCTTCTCGGCAGAAGACATCAGTTCCTTGACCGTACAGCCGCTATCCTTTGCCATTTTCTCTACGATGGCATAACTTTCAGGGTGGACGGCACTACCGTCGAGAGGGTTCTTTGCATTATGGATGCGAAGGAATCCGGCACATTGCTGATAGGCGGAAGGTCCGAGACGAGGCACTTTCTTCAATTGGGTGCGAGAAGTGAACGCTCCGTTCTCCTTGCGGTAATCCACGATGTTCTTTGCAAGGGTAGGGCCGAGTCCGCTGACGTATGTGAGGAGGTGGATACTTGCTGTGTTGAGGTCAACGCCTACGGAGTTCACACAACTCTCCACCGTACGGTCAAGTGAAGCCTTGAGCTGTGTCTGATCCACATCGTGCTGATACTGACCAACGCCAATGCTCTTAGGGTCAATCTTTACGAGTTCGGCAAGAGGATCCATAAGACGGCGGCCGATGCTCACAGCACCACGAACTGTTACATCCTCATCTGGGAACTCGTTGCGCGCAGCTTTTGAGGCGCTATATACGGATGCGCCATCCTCGCTTACAACATAATGAGGGATATCAAGCCCTGAACGTTTCACGATTTCGGTAGTCTCTCGTGAGGCTGTACCATTACCTATGGCAATAGCCTCTGCAGCATATTTCTTGGCGATGCTTGCGAATTTCTGGGCAGCACGTTCGGCATTACCTTGAGAGCCTACAGCCATAACGACATCGTGATATAGAAGGTTGCCCTGAGCATCAAGGCATACCACCTTACATCCTGTTCGGATTCCCGGGTCAATACCCATCACACGCTTCTGGCCAAGAGGGGCTGCAAGTAGGAGCTGGCGCAGGTTTTCAGCAAACACACCTATAGCCTCTTCGTCGGCCTTGAGCTTGGAACTTGCAGCAAATTCATTCTCGATGCTTGGGCATAGAAGGCGTTTGTAGGCATCCTCGCAAGCCTCTTCAACAAGAGATTGGCAACGTCCGCGCCCATGAACGTATTGGCGTTGTAAACGGCTTATAGCCTCGTCATCGTCAACGTTGATGCTGATGCGGAGAATACCTTCAGCCTCGCCACGACGCATGGCGAGAAGTCTATTGCCAGTACAACGGCGAAGAGGCTCTTCGAAGTCGAAATAATCAGAGTATTTTGCTGCTTCGTCAGAGTCTTGTTTGGCCTTCACCACCTTTGAGGTGATATAAGCCTCACGACGGAATGTGTTACGCAGACGATTACGGGTGTCCTCATCTTCACTTATTGTCTCGGCGATGATGTCTTGGGCACCTTTTATAGCTGTTTCGGCATCCTTCACACCTTCATTTACGAAACGCTTTGCGAGCTGTTCCGGATTCTCCTCACGTTGAAGGAGAATGGTAGTTGCAAGAGGTTCAAGACCAAGTTCACGAGCTACCTGAGCACGAGTGCGACGTTTAGGCTTATATGGAAGGTAGATGTCCTCAAGTTCGGTATTATCCCAGCAATCGTCAATACGTTGTTGGAGTTCTTTAGTCATCTTACCTAATTCGTTGATAGTCTTCGTTATAGTCTCTTTACGCTTGATGAGTTCTTTCATCTTGTCATAGAGTTGTGAGATGTTGCCGATTTGAACTTCGTCAAGTCCGCCGGTCTTCTCTTTGCGATAACGTGAGATGAATGGAATTGTACATCCCTCATCAAGCAATGAGAGAGTATTTTCAACTGCCTTTACAGCAAGCTGTAATTGCTTGGCGATGAAAGATTTGATGTCTGTTGTCATGTGTATATAAACTTTTTTGACTTTTTTGTGGTCGTAATGCAAAAAAACGGTTGAAAAATTCTTTTTTAAGAATTCTTTTCGTTAAATTTGCATCGAAGTAACTAAATGAATGCAAAGGTAAGAAAATTATTTGACAATTCAAAATTGATGAGCTATGAAAAAGTTGTTTTTCTTTATAGTAAGTGTTTTTGCTTGTGTGGCGGTTTTTGCTCAGAAGCAGAAAGCTGTGCCATTCAATGGTATTGTGGCAGATCTTCTCGGTCAACCGTTGAAAGGTGCTAGGGTGTGGGTTGTGAGTCCGGACTATTATACAACGACAGATAAGAAGGGAAAGTTTGGCTTGACTAATGTTCGGCCAACGGATACTCTTCACGTGAAGTACAAGAAACAGCTATATTTGATACCTGTAGATACGATGAAGTCTGTTAGGGTTCGTCTTGGTGATGAATTACAATTTGATGTGCAGCAGGATGATGAACTCGTGAATTTCGGCTATGGCTTTGTTAAGCGTCGTGAATCTTGTTCTGCAACTTCTGGTATTTCTGGTGATGTGCTTGTGCGTACGGGTAGGACAGATGTTATGGAAGCACTTCAAGGGCTTGTGCCTGGTCTTTCCATAACAAATGGTAAGGCTATTATCCGTGGTATTGGTTCGATTAATGCTTCTACAGACCCTCTTCTTCTTGTTGATGGTGTTGAGGTTGAGACGTTGTCATATGTAAACGTATATGATGTTGACAAAGTAGAGGTGTTGAAAGATGCCAATATATATGGTGCCAGGGGGGCTAATGGAGTAATTCTCGTGACAACTAAACGCGGTTCGAGTAGATAGACAAAAACGTTACAAAATAGGACTATATTCTCATTAGATAGGAGAATGTGATGATGTTTGACGCTTTAGGATGAGAAATATTAGGATAATCTTGTCATTCGCGAATATTTTATATTACCTTTGCAAAAAAGAAAAGGTATATATTATATTCAAGATAAACAAATGAAAAAGATTTTCTATTCGGTTGTCCTATTTGCCGTATGCTCTTCTGAAGCAATGGCAGGTGGTCTTGTGACTAATTCCAATCAGAGTGCTTCTTTCTTGCGTAATCCGGCTCGTGATGCTGTCATTGATATTGATGGTGTCTATACCAATCCTGCTGGTGTCTGCTTTATGCCAAATGGTTTTCACCTCGGCCTGACAGCTCAGCATCCTGAGCAGAAGAGAATTGTGACAACAACATTCCCGACTCTTGCTCTCAATCAGAATCATCTTGGTGAGTCAACTCGCAAATATACAGGTACGGCTTCAGCTCCTATAGTTCCAAGCTTCCAGCTTGCATACGTAATGGATAAGTTGACCGTCTCTGCTTCTATGGCTGTAACAGGTGGTGGAGGTAAGTGTACATTTGACGAAGGTATTGGTAGCTTGGAGTGTCTTGTTTCTACGACTCCGATGACTGCTGTTAAACAGTTGCTTGCTGCTACTCCAGATAACGATCCTCGCAAACCTGCCTATGCGGCTGCTGCTTCATCAATAGGTCAAGGTAATTATGTATATAATGTTGATGCATATATGAGAGGCCGTCAGTTCTATTATGGTTTTCAGGTGGGTGCTGGCTATAAGGTAACAGATAATCTTGCAGTTTTTGCTGGACTCAGGACCATGATAGGTAGCGCGAAATATACTGGTTATGTAAAGAATATCAAGTACACCTCTATTGACCAGACGGCTTCTGCGCCTTATACAGCTGCTGTTCTTGACGGTATTAATGCAAAGGCTGAGGATATGGAGATGACTACCACACAGTCTTGTGTAGGTTTTACTCCTGTAATTGGCGTTGACTATCGTCTTAATGACCAATGGAATTTCGCTGTAAAGTATGAGTTCCGCACAAAGATGAATCTTGAGAACTCATCTGAAATGAACAAAGCTGCAAGTGAACAGCCTGCTCTTGATAAGTTCAATGATAAAGTGAATAAGTACGTTCGCGATGATATTCCGGGGACTTTCACCTGTGGTGTTCAGTATTCACCAATCGAGACTGTTCGTCTGAATGCAGGCTATCACTTCTATGATGATTGCAATGCAAAGAAAGCTGATAAGAAAGTAATCAATGCTGATGGAACAGAGGAATATGTTGCAGAGAATAAACTCATTAATCATGGTACACGTGAGATTCTCTTCGGTGCTGAGTGGGATGCAACAAAGCTCCTTACTGTAAGTGCAGGTTGGCAGAACACACATTATGATCTCTCAGATGCCTATCTGTCAGATATGGTTCACAATCTTAGCAGCAATATGATTGTGTGTGGTGTCCGCCTCCACTTCTCAGAGAAGATAAGCGTAGACTTGGGCTATATGCACAACTTCTATGACAAGCGTACAGTAGAGACAAAACTTTCTGCTGGTGTAACAAAGAAAGACGTCTATGAGCGTAGAAACGACGCTTTTGCTGTAGGCGTTAATTTTGACTTCTAAAAAATGACAAATAAACATACATCACTAAATAATTGCGGAAAATGCGATATCAACAAGGCTGATTGTCAGACTTGTAAGCTTGCTGTTCTTAATCTTGACAAGAATGCCAAGCGTAAGGTAAGGATTGACGATGAAGGTGATGATCCTTCAATAAGCGAAAGATTGACAGAGAACAAAAACGACCATTCAATCCTTTTGCTTTTCCTTGTTGCAGTTGCAACGTTTGTCGCAGTTATTGGTTTTGCTATGTTGTTTAAATAGAAAAAAGCTCCCGCAAGGGAGCTTTTTGTTTGTTATTACATATACTTGAATGTGGATAGGCTTTAGCTTCGTACTTCCTCCTATGTAAGTCCTAACCAAACTCGGTGTAAGTCCCTTCCTGGAACTATAGGATCATCGGACTTACATAGGAGGAAGAGCGAAGGTACATGGGAGGTAGAAAAGAGGCTGGGGGAATGTGGAAAAATCATTTAGCCGAAGAGAACGTTTGGATTATTTGTTCAAGTTCGCTATGACGATTAAACTTTTGAGAATTTCCGCTATTTTAATATATTCTTAACTTCTTCCCTATAATCTGTATGAACAGGTGCGTTGTAGGTGTGAATACCGAGATACTCAGCAGCCTTGCAGTTGGCACTTGAATCGTCTATGAACAG
This sequence comes from uncultured Prevotellaceae bacterium, assembly GCA_902779665.1. GTDB lineage: Bacteria > Bacteroidota > Bacteroidia > Bacteroidales > Bacteroidaceae > Prevotella. Next base: position 11,269 of record CACZCN010000028.1, read on the forward strand.
ACACTCGTCAGCAGGTGTTCCTATCTGGCGAAGAACTTCCGCATATATTTCCGTATCTGGCTTTGCCATTCCCATTTCCTGAGAGAGAAATAATTTGTTGAAATAGTACTCTGGAGGTTCTGGGAATGAGGTTTCAAGAATATACTTCCAATGTGCGTCGTTAGTGTTTGAGAGAAGGTATGTAGCATAACCTTCATCGCGAAGCTGTTTCACGAAGTCGAGCTTGTACTTTGGTAGTGTCTGTAAACAAGAGTTCCATGCATCGAGAACTTGCTGACGGGTTGTGCCTGGGGCACTCAGTTCTTGAAGCATAGACAAGAATTGCTCTGTAGGAATCTTACCTGTCTGATAGTCGTGCAAGGCACCAGAGATAGTAATACCTTCACATACAGTAGAGGCAGGAGCTGTTGCTGAAGACTTGGTAAGAGCCTCAACATCCACTCCAAGTGCTTTTATGTTATTGAGGCAATATGGCATATCAACATCGATAAGCACGCCTCCAAGGTCGAATATAATTGTCTTTATCATAATTCAAAGTTCGTAAACAAAACGCTGCAAAATTACTATAAAAAAATTATTTTTGGACATTAGAACTTGTTAAAAAAGGTATAATTGCCTTGGATTAGGCTAAGTTTTAGTAACTTTGTAGAAATTTTGAAATAACTAAACTAAAAGATAATATGTTGAAATTTGATTTCAATAAGTCTGCAAAGGCTTTATTGTTGATGGCTATGTGTGCTGGTACTAATGTGGCTAATGCACAGAATCCATACTTGCCTCTATGGGAGTTTATTCCTGATGGAGAGCCATACGTTTTTGATGATCCGGATGTTCCAGGAAAGAAACGCGTATATATCTATGGTTCGCACGACAATCTCATAAATTACTATTGCGGTAGGGACCAGGTGGTGTGGTCGGCTCCTGTTGATGACCTTACTAACTGGCGATATGACGGCGTTATTTTCGAGTCAAAGACCGATGCTAAAGGCAAGAAACTGAATGCTGATGGGACAGGAGACGTGCTCTATGCCCCTGATGTGACTATGGTAAAGGATGCTAATGGCAAGAAAACGTATTATCTCTATCCTAACGTTCAGCATGACAAGCGTAGTAGCCTTGTTGCGAAATCAGACAGGCCTGACGGTCCGTTTGTACCGGTCAATTGGAGTAAGGAGGCTGCTGATTCTACTGTAGGTCCATTTGCTTTTGATCCAGCTTGCTTTGTGGATGACGATGGTAGGGTATATGGTTATTGGGGCTTCGAGCGTTCGTATGCTGCAGAACTTGATCCTACGACAATGTCAACCGTCAAGCCTGGAACGAAGATTATAGAAGATATGATTCCTGGTCACAAGCAGGACCATCTGTATCGTTTCTTCGAGGCTTCCTCTATCCGAAAGATAAAGGATAAGTATGTGTTTATCTATAGTCGTTTCACAAATGAGGGTGAGTTCGGATTGCCAACAACAAACTATACCCTTGCTTATTGCTATAGCAACAATCCTCTTGGGCCTTGGACTTATGGTGGTACTATTATTGACGGTCGAGGTAGGGAAAGACTTTCTGACGGAACAGTAGTTGCAACGGCTTGTCCAAGTGGAAATACTCATGGTAGTATTTGTGAGATAAACGGTGAGTGGTGGGTGTTCTATCATCGTCAGGCTGGTACTTCTGAGTACTCCCGTCAGGCTATGGTTGCTCCTATAAATGTTGAGGTACAAGAAGGGAAGGATGGATATGTACGCATTTCCGAGGCAGAGTTCACTTCTGAAGGCTTCTGCACAGAGGGACTAGATCCTTATAAGAAATATCCTGCAGGTATTGCCTGTTATTATACAGGTCCTAAGCAAGCCGTACAGGTTTATCCTAACGTGACCTATTATGGTTCTCACACCAATATCAACCGTATCAAATATGATGGCAAGAAGAATCCTTACGATGAGTCAATCAATAAGTGTGAGATGGTGAATAATACATCTGGCTCTGTTGTAGGTTATAAGTATTTCAATTTCAGAAAGACTTTCGGCAAGGATAATCTCCAACTTCTCCTCGATATTACCAAAGAAGGTGTTGGTGGTACTATTGATGTTTATATTGACCGTCCTAATGAGACTGATGGTGGTGTTAAGATTGGAACATTCGCTGTAGAGGCTCAGACTGACAAGAAGCCTGTAAACGTGTCAGTTGCAGTTCCCAACTTAAAGAATTACAATGGTAAGCACGCTCTCTTCCTTGTGTTCAGCTCACCTACTAAGGAAAAGTCAATCTGCACGGTGAATAGCTTGCAGTTTAAGTAAATATAAATTAAGGTAAAAAGTAAAAGGTAAAAAGTTTGATTACAACACTTTTTACCTTTTACTTTTTAATTTCTAAATGATATTGTTCCTTTCTCATAATCCATTTCGTCAACTATGGCAATAGACTCTACGTGGTAGCCTTGTTCGCGTAGTTTCCTGCCGCCATCTTGAATGCCTTTCTCAATGGCAACGCCACAGCCGACAACAGTTCCGCCAGCCTGATGAACAATATCTATTAGGGCACTCATAGCCTGACCGTCGGCAAGGAAATCATCAACGATAAGCACTTTATCGTCAGCAAGCATGTAAGGTCTTGAAACGAAGATGGAGTTCATCTTCTTGTGAGTGAAAGAGTATGCCTGGGATATGTATTTGTCGTCTGTACTATTGGCGGTCTCGCCTTTCTTTGCAAATACCACAGGCACATCATATAGGTCTGCGAGAAGTACGGCAATGGCAATTCCGCTCGCCTCAATAGTGAGTATTTTGGTTACCTCCTTACCTTTGAAACGACGTTTGAATTCATACGCTATCTGTCGCATGATGTCAATGTCAATCTGGTGATTGAGAAAGTTATCTACCTTTAATATGTTTCCTTGCTTGATACTACCGTCGGCAAGGATTTTTTCTTCTAAGAAATTCATAAGGTTTTATTTGCGATTTAGCTATTTGTATTTTCTTTTGAAGGCTCCTCTTCTTTTGGCAATATCAGATTAAGCAATACTGCCAATAGGAATACTATCGCGACACAGTTTTCTGCAAATATCGTCTTGATAATATCGGGGAAGGAGTTGAACATTCCTGTTGCCTGAGTAAAACCTAAACCGATACTTAGGGAAAGGCTTACTATCACCATGTTACGCTGAGAGAATCCACATCGTGCCATCATTCCGAAGCCAGCAAAGAGGATAGACCCGAACATCATGATGGTGCAACCGCCGAGTACAGCCTGAGGGATGGTAGTAAGGAGGTAACCTATTCCTGGGAATATTCCGCCAAGAATCATGATTACAGCACCTGTAGCAATGGTGAAACGATTTACTACGCCTGACATTGAGGCAAGTCCTACATTCTGGCTGAATGAAGTGATAGGCGTGCATCCGAACAATCCTGCTATTGAACTGATAAAGCCGTCACAACTTACGGAAGCTCCAAGTTCTACCTTGTGAGGGTTACGTTTCAAAGCACCATTGCAAAGGGCACTTGTATCGCCGATTGTCTCTGTTGCAGATACAAGGTAAATGGCTGCTACTGACAATATTGCACCAATATTGAACTCTGGGGTGAATGGCATGAACTTAGGAAGAGAAACTATAGGTTGATCTGTGATGCCAGTGAGATCTACCATACCCATGCAGAGGGCGAGGATGTAGCCGACTATAAGTCCGAAAAGTACTGATAATGAGCGGACAAACCCCTTGGCGCGAATTTGGCAGATAAGGCATACGAGTAAAGTGACACTACCCACTATCCAGTTGTTCGTACTTCCGAAATCAGCAGCACCTTGTCCTCCTGCAAAGGAGTTTGCACCAATAGGGAGAAGCGAGAATCCGATAGCCGTTACTACCGTTGCAGCTACAACGTGAGGAATGAGCTTTACCCAGTACTTTACGAAGAGACCGAGCGTACCTTCTATCAATCCACCTATTATGACAGCTCCTATCAGAGTCCCCATGCCTTGTGTGCTTGCAATTCCGATGCTTACAGAAAGGAATGTGAACGAGATTCCCATTACGATAGGCAGTCGGGAACCTATACGCCAGATAGGGTAGAGCTGAACGAGTGTTCCTATGCCTGCAATAATCATGCAGTTTTGTATCAATACACTACTGATGCCTTGCTCAAGTCCTATTACATTTGCAAGTATCATCAAAGGAGTGATGTTGCTCACAAACATTGCAAGCACATGCTGAAGTCCAAATGGTACAGCCTTTGCAATTGGCAATCTACCATCAAGGGAATATAGATTGTTGAGATTTTGTTCCATTACATCTTCTCTCCATACATCAAATCTCCAGCATCTCCAAGACCAGGAACAATGTATTTATGCTCGTTGAGGATTGGGTCGATAGCTCCGCAGAAAAGAACGACATTATCATCAGGGAACATCTTCTTAAGATGATCTACCCCCTGTTTGCTTGCAATAACACATGCCATGAAGAGACGTTTCGGACTACCTTTCGTACAGAAAGCCTTGTATGCCAGTTCCATACTCTCGCCAGTTGCAAGCATTGGATCAACTATGATAAGAGTTTTTTCCGATAGTTCCGGAGTTGCCATATATTCAATCTTTACGCCAATCTTTGTACATTCCTTGTCCAAGTAATAGCGGTAGGCGGAGAGGAAGCCGTTACCAGCTTCGTCAAAAACATCAAGGAAAGCCTCGTGCAATGGCAGACCTGCACGGAATACGGTTGCTAAGACAATATCGTTGTCGTGTGTGCTTACCTCGCATGGAGCGAGTGGCGTATTGATTGTCTTATTGCTGTAATCAAGCAACTTACTTATCTCGTATGCTTCGATATGTCCAATTCGCTTTATGTTCTCGCGAAATCGCATACGGTTCTTTTGAATGTTTTCATCACGAAGTTCTGCCATGAACTTGTTGAGTACGGAGTTCTTGGCTCCAAGATTAATTACTTTCATAGTTATTTGTTTTTCTGCTTTTCTACTTTCTACTTTACACTTTTGTCCTTACTCTTTATTCTTCGGCTTTTCCTTTCCATTAAAACTCTTCACCTTCATTCCCAGTTTTTCTGGGAGGATGGCATTTAGGAAGATGCCAACGATAGCAGCGAGAGCAAGACCTGAGATTGTTATAGGACCAATGCTGACACCACCTTGTTCGCTATATTGCACACCTATTGATATGACAAGGATAAGAGCTGCGACGAATACGTTTCTTGATGATGAGAAATCAACTGATGTCTCTACAAGGTTGCGGACACCTACGGCTGATATCATTCCATAAAGGATAAGGCTTACGCCACCGATAGTTGCTGCTGGCATAAGTCCTATGAGACATGCAAACTTAGGACAGAAACTCAGCAGTATGGCAAAAACGGCTGCAAGACGGATAACGCGAGGGTCGAAAACCTTTGTGAGGTTCAATACTCCTGTGTTCTCTCCGTATGTGGTATTTGCCGGAGCTCCGAAGAAAGAGGCAAGGAATGTGGCAAGGCCATCACCACAGAGAGTACGATGAAGGCCTGGATCCTTTATGAAATTACGGTTCACGGTACTCTGTATGGCACACATATCGCCTATATGCTCCATAATCGTTGCAAAGGCAATAGGGAAGATGGCGATAATGGAAGTTATGATAAGGTCATAGTCAGGGGCTTGAAAAACGGCAAATGCCGTACGGTCCATGGATAATGGCATTCCAATCCATGCTGCATCATCAAGTTTTGCGAAATCGACTTCTCCCATTAAGGCTGCAAGAATATATGATGCCATGACACCGAGAAGGATTGGCACTATCTTTATTATACCTTTTCCCCAAATGGAAGAGCCTATCACAACGACAATAGCAACAATGGCGAGAAGCCAGTTTTGAGAGCAGTTGTTAATGGCTGATCCTGAGAGCGTTAGACCGATTGCAATTACCATCGGACCTGTCACAATAGGAGGAAAGAAACGCATAACTTTCTCTGTGCCAAACATTTTCAGAAGAAATGCCATGATGAAATACATAATGGCTGCTGTTGCCACACCTATGCAGGCATAGTTGAGTGCCACTTCTTCCGTCAGGCCTTGTGCCATACCCAATTGCTTGACGCTGGCATATCCGCCGAGGAAAGCGAAGCTAGAGCCGAGGAAAGCCGGAACCTTGAATTGTGAAACAAAATGGAAAATCAATGTTCCAATACCCGCAAATAGAAGTGTTGCGCTAACATCAAGTCCGGTGATAAGTGGAACAAGTACCGTAGCTCCGAACATAGCGAAGAGATGCTGGATGCCGAGAACAAAGAATTTAGGTCTTCCGAGACTTCTTGCATCATAGATGCCTTGACTTTGGTTGCTCATTTTTCAGGATTTTAATATACTGTCAAATAGGGGTTAATGTAGAAATTTCTCAACAAAAGTAAACAAAATATACATATAAAACAAGTATTAGCATAAAAAATCCTAATCAAATGCCTTATTTTTCTCAAAATACTCATTTTATTCACGAAAAATACGTATCTTTGCGTTCGTCAAATCAAATTTGTCAACGATAAATGAAAAAAGAGACAAAGAACTTTTATATTCAGTCGATTCTTGCCGGAACGCTCATAGGAATGGGTGATCTTGTGTATGTTGTCAGCGAAAGCCATATACTCGGTTCTTTCCTATTCTCACTTGGGCTTCTCAGTATCCTCATCAAGGGATATCCTCTATATACGGGTAGGATAGGATATGTGGAAGGTGTGCGTGACCTTTGGAAACCTGTTGGTGGGATGCTGCCAATCATCATCATGAATTTTATTGGCATAGCTTTTGTATGTAGTCTTGCAAATGCTTCAAGGCTCGACCTCTCGGTTGTCGATGCTATGGTAAAGACAAAAGTAGAGCAGTCGTGGTTTAGTGCCTTGTACCTCTCATGGGGCTGTGGAGCAATGATGTATTTGGCGGTAAACGGCTGGAGAAAGACGAGCAATCCGATAACGGTCATAATGCCTATCATGTTCTTCATCTTGTGTGGCTTTGAGCACTGTATCGCCAACTACGGATACTTCTGGATGTGGATAGCAAGAGATGGCTTTGCCCATATTTCAGAACGCATCGTTGAACTTCCGCTTGGCTTCTCGCTTAATCTTCTCATAATGATTGTCGGAAATGCCTTGGGCAGCTTGACATTCTCGAAAATATAGAGTTTCAAAAATGGTAAAAAAATAGTAAATTGTAAATAATTAAAAAGTAAATAAAATTATGGATTACAAAGACTTCGACCGAATGGTCAATGAGGCAGAGGGCAACTATACTCGCTCTTATCAGCCTTCTACTACCTTGTCAGTATTGATGCGCAAGGTCTATACTTGGATGGCTCTTGCACTTGTTATCACAGGCATAACTGCCTATGGAGTTGCAACGACACCATCTCTCATTGAGGCTATTATAATGAACAGAATCCTGTTCTGGGGACTTGTGATTGCTGAGTTCGGAATTGTATTCGGTATCTCTGGAATGCTTCACAAACTGAGTCTCACCACAGCTACGCTTATGTTCATTGTGTATAGTGTGATAAACGGAGCTCTGCTTTCCGTTATCTTCCTTGTCTATACAATGAGTTCTATCGGAATGGTATTCTTTATCACAGCTGCAACATTTGGCGTTATGGCTTTGATTGGATATACCACGAAGACCGATTTGTCAAAGTTGGGAAGTATCCTCTTTATGGCTCTTATCGGACTTATCATTGCTACTGTGGTGAATATGTTCGTTCAGTCATCTGGTTTCCTGTTGATTATCAGCTATATAGGTGTACTTATCTTTGTTGGCCTCACAGCTTATGATACTCAGAAGATCAAGCAGATGCTTTATGAACAGAGTTCTGCTGACGAGAGTGCTCAGAAACTTGCCCTTCTTGGTGCTCTGAGCCTTTATCTTGACTTCGTGAATATCTTCATCTATCTGTTGAGAATTTTAGGCGATAGGAAGTAATTCTATTACAATAATACAACTGAAAGCAGAGGTATAAATGTGCAAAACATATTATGCCTCTGCTTTTTCTATTATCAGAATCTATTTTGTTATATAAACCATTATCAGTTCCTCGTCCTTGTCTTCAATTGTGTTGAATCCAAGTTTCCTGTACATATTGGTGGCATAGTTCTGTTTCTGAACGGATAGGGAAATTCCTTTATATCCTTGTTTGCTAACTATTTCCTGCATTGATTGCATCAAGGCTGTGCCAATGCCTTTGCCACGATATTCTGGCAAAAGTGAAATTGCAAGAGAAGGCATATCGTCAGATATATGTCCATAGTCATTCATTATGCGCACCCAGACGGCTCCAACAATTTTGCTATCGAATTCTGCTACTAAACATATATCTCCGTCCTGTTCTCCGAATCTTTCGATATACACCTGAAGTTCAGGCTGTTTAATAATCTCGAAGGGTGGGGGAGTTATGCCTTCTGGAATATATATAGCATGATATAGGAAAATCTCAAGGACATCCCTTTCGTCTATTGATAATTCTCTGATTGTATAGTTCATTTGTTAGTAATGTTGATTTTGGATAATTATGATTTCGTCTTGTCTGCCTTTTAAGTCCGTTTGAGACTCCAATATTGGGAACGGACTTGGAACGGACCTGGAACGGAGGTAGAACGGACTTACTATGGAAGAGGTGTTTTGGGATTTTTGTTTCTAAGTGCAAATTTAAGAATTTATTTCCTCATACACAAATATTTTGATGTGAAAAAGCAAATAAAACGACATAAAAAAGTGAGTTCGACGATTTTCAATCATACATAAATTGTGCAAAATCATCGAACTCACGTTATTTGTTTTTTACTCTGACGGATTAATAGTCTTCGTCGTCTCCTACTTCCTCAGCCTCAATACCGAGTTCATCTGGGTCGGTATCGTATGTGGTACGATAACTCTCCTCTGTGAGCTTGTCATCATCGAATGCGTCATCGTCCTCGTCTGACTTGTAGTAGTCGTCCTTGATATCTACATCCTCATCGCTATCGGCATCATCATCCTCGAAGTGAACGCCATCCTCATCATAGCGCATCTTAACCTTAACCATTTCTGGCTTCTCCTTGGCGAAGATAGCCTCTGTCCATAGTCCCTTTGGAATCTCAAGAACCTCAAAGCCATCCTCAAGTTTCTTTTCATAAAGGCCACCTGGTTTGTGGAGACGATCCTTTGGAAGGGTAGTGGTTGAAATGTCGAAACCGCTTTCGATGATATCTTTGATACTCTGAGACAAAGAATCCCAGCCGCCGCCGAAGTTACGCTCGATAACCTCAAGGAGCTTAGCTGCAGATATGTGACGGATATTCTCGTATGTAAGATCAGTTACGCGGAGAATAGGGCGTTTCTTAATGGCGTACTTCACCTTGTTGCTCTCGTCAACACGAAGAAGTCCGACGCACATACCGCGCATCTCATATTTCCTAATGACTTCCGGGCGATCGACTTTAACCTCTTCAATCTCAAATGCAGAGCGGAGAATAGTGATGTATCTGTTGATATTCTCTGTCATATCAGCATCTTTTTCCCCTGCACTCCAGATTCTGAAGACATCATTCTCTTGAAGCTCCCATACATTACTCTTATTGAGTGTCTTGAGTGTGATTAATTTCTTGTCAGTTGCCATATGATTTAATTGTTATTTTGTTATTGTCATTACTTTTCGACTGCAAAAATACAACATATCGGGGTAACATACAAATTTTTTAGCGATTATTTTTTGTCGGATTGATATATATTTCTTAATTTTGCACTCAAAATAAGTAATATTTATAATGAGTGAACCTTTGGCAGAGCGAATGCGACCTCGCACGCTCGATGAATATATAGGTCAGAAACATCTAGTCGGCGAGGGAGCTGTCCTTCGTCGGATGATTGATTCCGGACATATCTCGTCTTTTATTCTCTGGGGACCTCCAGGAGTGGGGAAAACTACTTTGGCACAGATTATTGCCAACAAGCTTGATACTCCTTTCTATACGCTTTCTGCTGTTACATCTGGTGTAAAGGACGTGCGTGATGTCATAGAGAAGGCAAAGAACAACAGATTTTTTGGCAATACGAGTCCTATACTCTTTATTGATGAGATTCATCGATTCTCCAAGTCTCAGCAGGATTCGCTTCTAGGAGCTGTTGAGCGAGGAGTTGTAACGCTTATAGGTGCAACGACGGAGAATCCTTCGTTTGAGGTCATACGCCCTTTGCTTTCGCGTTGTCAACTTTATGTTCTGAAATCGTTAGAAAAAGTTGACCTTGAGGAACTTGTTAATCGTGCGATAACGCAGGATGTGGAGCTTCGAGAGCGTGACATCAAGTTGGAAGAGAGTGGGGCTTTGTTCAGATATTCTGGAGGAGATGCTCGTAAGTTGCTGAACATCTTGCAGTTGGTCGTTGATTCTGAAAGTACTAAGGAGGTGGTGATAACCGATAAACTCGTCGAGTCACGATTGCAACAGAATCCTCTGGCATACGACAAGGAAGGTGAGATGCACTATGATATAATCTCGGCTTTCATTAAGAGTATTCGAGGTTCTGATCCTGATGCGGCTCTGTATTGGATGGCAAGAATGATAGAGGGTGGGGAAGACCCGCAGTTTATTGCCCGTCGTCTCGTTATTTCTGCAGCCGAGGATATCGGACTTGCAAATCCAAATGCCTTGTTGCTTGCAAATGCCGCCTTTGATGCTGTTATGAAGATTGGTTGGCCGGAAGGTAGGATTCCGCTTGCTGAGGCTTGTGTGTATCTGGCAACAAGTCCGAAGTCAAACTCTGCATACAACGGAATAAACGCTGCTATTCAACTTGTGCATAAGACTGGTAATCAGCCAGTTCCATTGCATCTCCGTAATGCTCCTACCCAGTTGATGGCAGAATTAGGATATCACGATGGGTATAAGTACCCTCACGACTATCCGAATAATTTCACTCCCCAGCAGTATATGCCTGATACTTTGAAGAATGAGCGTCTTTGGCATGCACAGCATTCTCCTTCCGAAGATAAGCAGTATCAGAATATGCTGAAGCTTTGGGGAGATAGGTTTCGGTAATTGAAAATTATTGGGAAAATGTTAGGCGTAGATCATCTATTGGTTATCATAGAGTTTCTTGGTACGTTTGCCTTTGCTATTTCCGGCATAAGACAAGCGGCAGGCAAGAATTTTGACTGGTTTGGTGGCTTCATCTGTGGCATAGCCGTTGCTATTGGTGGAGGTACCATACGAGACGTATTGCTTGGCGTGCGTCCGTTTTGGATGACTGCTCCTATTTATATTATTTGTACCTTCATAGCTCAGTTGTTCGTGGTAGTCTTTTCAAGATATATCAAGAAACTGGATAATGCGTGGTTTGTTTTTGATACGCTCGGCCTTGCATTTTTCACTATTGCCGGTATGCAGAAGACACTTGCTATGGGGCATCCGTTCTGGGTGGCAATAATAATGGGTACAATAACAGGAAGCGCAGGAGGAGTTATTCGTGATGTGCTCCTAAATTCCGTTCCTGTGATATTCCAGAAGGAGATATACGCAATGGCAAGTATAGTCGGTGGTATCTTGTATTGGCTGATGATATACCTTGAAGTTAATGTTACGGTATCTGCTACGATTTCATTCTTCGTTATTGTCGCCATTCGTTTCTTTGCCGTTAAATATCATTTGGCATTACCAAAACTTAAACAATTGTGATTATAAAAGTAAAAAGGGCCCATCATCTCGATGAGCCCTTTTTCTTCTTTTTTTGTTTTCTAAAAGGTAATGTATTAGTCTGGTCGGTTTCTCACGAATAAAAGACCAGATCTGTTGACTTTATCTGTAAGTGGGTGCAAAATTACTCATTTTTTTTCGTATATGCAAGAAAAGTTGGGAAAAAATTTTATTATCTCGGGAAAATGTACTACCTTTGCACATAAATTTAATAAATTTTAATTATAATAGGAAAACATATGAATGTTCTTGTAACTGGTGCAAACGGACAACTTGGAAACGAGATGCGTATCGTTAGCCGTAACAGTTCAGATAAATACATCTTTACGGATGTAATGGATATTGAGGGTGTTCAGACTACTCATCTTGATATTACTGATATTGAGGCTATCCGAACTATCGTGAAAGACAATGATGTAAAATGTATTATTAACTGTGCTGCATATACTAATGTGGATAAGGCAGAGTCGGATGAGGCTTTCTGTCGTGTGCTGAATGCCAAGGCTCCAGAGAATCTTGCTGTTGTAATGGCAGAGGTAGATGGACTTCTCGTTCATGTTAGTACAGATTATGTGTTTGGAGCAGATCCGTATAATGTACCTTGCAAGGAAGATCAGAAGGGAACTCCTACAGGTGTCTATGGTAAGACAAAACTGGAAGGAGAGCAGGCTATTATCGCAAGTGGTTGTAAATACATAATACTTCGTACAGCATGGCTCTACTCTGAGTTTGGAAAGAACTTTGTCAAGACGATGCTGAATCTGACAGCTACAAAGCCACAATTGAAGGTTGTGTTTGATCAGGTCGGAACTCCAACCTACGCGCTCGATCTTGCTAATGCTATATATGATATTGTAAATGGTAGAAAGTATGAAGGAAATACTGGTATCTATCATTATTCAAATGAAGGCGTATGCTCTTGGTTTGATTTCACAAAGATGATAGCCATGCTTAGCGGTCATAATGATTGTGATATACAACCTTGTCATTCGGATGAATTCCCTAGTCCGGTTATACGCCCTTCTTACTCTGTATTCGACAAGACAAAGGTAAAGAATACTTTTGGGGTGAAGGTGCCTTATTGGCTCGACTCCCTTAAAACCTGTTTGAAAAATATGAACGAACTTAAATAACTCTATACTACAATGAAAGGAATTGTTCTTGCTGGTGGTAGCGGTACAAGATTGTATCCTATAACAAAGGGTATCTCAAAGCAGTTGATGCCAATCTATGACAAACCAATGATTTATTATCCGATAAGCGTGCTTATGCTTGCGGGTATTCGTGACATCCTGATTATCTCCACTCCTTTTGATCTTCCGGGATTCAAGCGCCTTCTTGGCGATGGTAGCGACTATGGAGTACATTTCGAATATGCAGAACAGCCTTCTCCTGATGGTCTTGCACAGGCATTTACGATTGGTGCTGACTTTATCGGAAATGATAGCGCTTGTCTTGTTCTTGGTGATAACATCTTCCAGGGTACAGGCTTTACCAAGATGCTCCGAGAGGCTGTACGTACAGCAGAAGAAGACAAAAAGGCTACTGTATTTGGCTATTGGGTTAATGATCCTGAGAGATATGGTGTTGCCGAGTTTGACAAGGAGGGTAACTGTCTTTCTATTGAGGAGAAACCAAAGGAGCCAAAGTCAAACTATGCTGTTGTTGGATTGTATTTCTATCCAAACAAGGTGGTAGAGGTTGCACGCAATATCAAGCCTTCTGCTCGTGGTGAGTATGAGATAACTACCGTTAATCAGAAATTCCTTGAAGATGGAGAGCTGAAGGTACAGACTCTCGGTCGTGGTTTCGCATGGCTTGATACAGGTACTCATGATTCTCTTTCAGAGGCAAGTACATATATAGAGGTACTTGAGAAGCGTCAGGGCTTGAAGGTCGCTTGTCTTGAAGGTATTGCATACCGTAAGGGATGGATTAATGAGGACAAGATGCGTGAACTTGCCAAGCCTATGCTAAAGAACCAATATGGACAGTATCTCCTCAAGGTTATTGATGAGGTTAAGAGATTCGGTTCTGGATTGGAAGCATAAATAAATGAAAAATTAGAATAATAGTGGAAGTAATTAAAACTGATATAGAAGGAGTGCTCGTTATTGAGCCTCGTGTTTTCAAGGATGCGCGTGGATATTTCTTCGAGAGTTTCTCTCAGAGAGAATTTGACGATAAGGTTGGTGCAATTCTTGGTCATAAGATAAACTTTGTACAGGACAATGAATCTATGTCTTCTTATGGAGTAATGCGTGGTTTACATTTCCAGCGTCCGCCTTTCACCCAGAGCAAGCTTGTTCGTTGTGTAAAGGGTGCTGTGCTTGATGTAGCTGTTGATATCCGTAAGGGTTCTCCTACATATGGAAAGCACGTATCATGTCTTCTTACAGAAGATAATCATAAGCAGTTCTTTGTGCCAAGAGGTTTTGCTCACGGTTTTGCCGTACTTTCTGAGACTGCTGTATTCCAGTATAAGTGTGATGAATTCTATCATCCGGAGGCTGACGGAGGTATCTCTATTGTTGATGACTCTCTTGGTATTGACTGGCAGATTCCTACAGATAAGGCTATTCTTTCTGAAAAAGATACCAAGCATGAGTGCCTCAAGGATTTCGATTCTCCATTCGATATTAACGTAAGCCTTTATTAAAAACAACAAAAACTATTATGAAGAATATTGTTATCACAGGCGGAGCAGGTTTTATAGGAAGCCATGTAGTACGTCTTTTCGTAAATAAATACCCAGAGTATAATATCATCAATCTCGACAAGCTTACCTACGCAGGTAATCTTGCTAACCTCAAGGATATTGAGAATAAGCCAAACTATAAGTTTGTGCGTATGGATATCTGCGACTTTGATGCATTCTATAAGCTGATGCAGGACGAGAAGATTGATGGTATCATCCACCTTGCTGCGGAGAGTCATGTTGACCGCTCTATCAAGGATCCTTTCACATTTGCTCGTACAAATGTGATGGGTACGTTAACCCTTCTTCAGGCTGCAAAGCTCTATTGGGAGTCTTTGCCTGAGAAGTATGAGGGCAAGCGTTTCTATCATATCTCTACAGATGAGGTATATGGCGCTTTGAAGATGACACATCCAGAGGGGATTGAGCCTCCATTCACAACAAAGGCATCAAGCTCACAGCATCATGAGGCTTACGGAGAGGATTTCTTCTATGAGACAACAAAGTACAATCCTCACTCTCCATATTCTGCTTCAAAGGCTTCTTCTGACCATTTTGTTCGTGCTTTCCACGATACATACGGTATGCCTACAATCGTGACAAACTGCTCAAACAACTATGGACCTTATCAGTTCCCAGAGAAGTTGATTCCGCTCTTTATCAATAATATACGTAATCGTAAGCCATTGCCGGTATATGGTAAGGGAGAGAATGTGCGCGACTGGCTCTTTGTAGAGGATCATGCCCGTGCAATCGACCTTATCTTCCATAAGGGAACTATTGCTGAGACATATAACATCGGCGGTTTTAATGAGTGGAAGAACATCGACATCATCAAGGTTGTAATCAATACCGTTGACCGTCTGCTTGGACGTAAGGAGGGTGAGGATATGAATCTCATTACATACGTTACCGACCGTCTCGGACATGATGCCCGCTATGCTATCGATTCTACAAAGCTTCAGAAGGAACTTGGCTGGGAGCCAAGCCTCCAGTTTGAAGAGGGTATAGAAAAGACTGTGAAGTGGTATCTCGAAAACCAGGAGTGGATGGATAACATCACAAGCGGTGATTACGAGAAGTATTATGATGATATGTATAAAAACCGTTAATGGAGAATAACGAGTCTTGGAAACATGAAGGAAAAAGCTGGTATCTGTTGAGGTATGGCCAGATTTCCTTTCAGAAAATGCATAGCCAACTTGAGAATTCCGGTCTTGAGTTCTTCCTGCCGTCATATACTGCGGTAGAGAATCGCAAGCAGGGCGTACAGGTTCGTGTGGAAAGGGCGTTGATGTTCAATATGATGTTCATCCACTCTTCCCTCGACGAATGTGTACAGTTCGTTGTGAATAATCCCGGTGTGAATTTCATGGTGAAACCGTCTGAGGAACATCCGTCTGTTTCCCTGAATCAGCTTACGCCCGAGGAGAAGAAGAAGGAGTTCTGCTACGATAAGGCCACATTCCGTTATGTGATTACCATTCCGGAAAGGCAGATGGATATGTTCATCAAGACCGTGACAAATCGTAATACAAGGACTGTTCCTTTCATGAAGCCTTCGGAAATCGACTTGGAAAAGGGTGACAAGGTGAAGATTATAGGCGGTCCTTACGATGGTGTTGAGGGCATACTTGAAAGCCAGAAGGGTAAGGATGGCGGTACTGTCTATGTCCACATTCTGAATTTCATAGCCACACGCACCACCGAGATACGTCCTGAGTTCATACAGATACTGGAGTTTGCCAAAACAGGCAAGCACATGTATAAGAAGTTTGACTCCTTCATGACCCGCGGCCATCGTTGTGTTCTGTCTCATGCCAATGGGGAAAAGATATCCGCACGCGATAATTCATATCTTAACGTCTTCATACGCAGGTTTTCCGAACTCAAGACTCCTACGGTGAACATGACGGCAAAGCTGCATCTTTTTCTCTTTATTGCATATACTTGCCTTGACAGAAAGACGGAAGCCGACGTACATGAGAAATTCCTGCAGGATTATCTTGAACAGATATCCTCGGAGTCAATGCGTCTCAAGTGCCTGCTCTATCTATTCGGTTGCACAGGCTCGAAGGTGTATAAAAAGCAGATGCAGTCAATGATAAAAGGCTGGAGGAAGAACTCCAAGCTTGACAGCAAGAAACAGGAGATAAAGGATGCCTTCCTCGAATTTGAATGGGTTTGGGATGGAGGTGATGAGTGAAAAGTGAAGAGTGAAGAATTTAAGTTGCATTTATAGCGAAAGGTGATTATCTACCTTAAAACGCAATACAAACTTAAATTCTTCACTCTTCATTCTTCACTCTTCATTCTTCACTCTTCATTTTTCACTCTTCACTTTTTTTCTCTTCACTTTAGGCATTTCTCCTCCTGAATTCCGCCACCGTTATGGCAGTTGCAATAGCCACGTTGAGGCTTTCGGCGGTGTCGCGTTCCGGGGGATAGGAAGGGATTAGCAGACGGTGGCTTACCAATTCCCTTATGGCAGGTGAGATGCCGTTACCTTCATTTCCCATTACGATAATGCCATTTGCCGACAGTTGGCTGCTGTATATGTTCTCTCCGTCCAAAAGTGTGCCGTAAATAGGTATATCCCTGTCTAATTTCCTGAGAAACTCTGTAAGGTCGGTATAGAAAACCTTCACCCTTGATATGCTGCCCATTGTCGCCTGGACAACCTTGGGCGCATACGCATCGGCAGTTGTCTGGCTGCAAATGATCGTGTCAATACCAAACCAATCCGCAATTCTTATTATCGTACCGAGATTGCCGGGGTCCTGAACTCCGTCAAGTGCTATGCATAGATGCTCCCGAAACCAGTTTTCTTCAGGAATGGTGTTGTTGTCGGGTATCTCAAACACGCCGAGTACCTGTTGCGGATGCTGAAGGAAGCTGGTCTTGCGGAGTTCTTCTTCTGTAACCGTAATTAAGAGTGGACCCTCTCCCCGCTCCCCCTTAAAGGGGGAGGGCTGATTGGTAGAAATGTCTCCCTTTAAGGGAGATTTAGAGGGTCTGCTCATCCACTCCTCGCATCCTACAATCATCTTCGGATTATAGCCTGCATGTAGCAGTTCTTCTACAATCTTGAATCCCTCCGCAACAAAGACATTATCCTTCTTGCGGTTCTTCTTCAGTTCAAGACTGCTGATGTATTTCTGTTGATTCTTGGAGATCATAGTTAGTGTCTTCTGATTTTCCAAGTGCAAAGTTACTGTAAAAAATACTAAATCATTCCGTTTGCATAGATTTTTTTTGTTTCTTACGAAAAAAAATAGTAATTTTGCATATTATTATGTACATAGCACATAACATGGCACAACGCCTTCGCAATATAAAATCTAATATATCGTACACTTTCCTTGTGTTCGTCCTGCTCGTCTTGGCAGGATGTGATGGTACGCGCTATGTGGCTGATGGTGACTATCTGCTTACCTCCGCACGTGTTTCCTGCGAGAATCCTCGTATCAATCTCACCACGATGGATACCTATATCCGTCAGCGCCCTAACTCCAAATGGCTTTCTACGTTGAAGGTGCCTCTCGGATTCTATTCCATGTCAGGTGCCGATACTACGAAGTGGATTAACAGAACCCTTCGCAACTGGGGACAGGCGCCTGTAGTTTATGACAGCGTTCTCACAGCCCGTACAGTTGAGGATATCACCGCAGCAGTTCGCAATGAGGGTTTTCTCAATGCTCAGGTCATTCCGCAGTTGTCTGCTGTAGGAAAACGAATTAAGGTGAACTATGACATCGAAACAGGCAGTCCCTATGTCGTGCGGAAGATAAGCCATAACATCGAGGACCCCGCTATTGAAACCTTGCTTACGCAGAATAAGCAGTTGCTTGACATGCATTCCGGCCAGATATTCAGCGTAAACCAGTTGGGTAGGAATCGTAACCGTATAACAGAATATCTCAATAATCACGGATACTATCTGTTCAATAAGGAGTTTATCAGTTTCGATGTTGACAGTTCTCAGATGAATCGCACGGTGGATGTCACAATGAACATTGAGCTCTATCGTCGTAACAGTTATCAGAAATTGTCGCAGCACCCTATATATCGTGTTCGTAATGTGTATTTTGAGGGAGCAAACACCCCTGATTTCAAACTGCGTCGGTCTGTCCTTGAGCAGAACTCGTTCATAGCACCGGGACAGCCTTACAGCGCTGCCGATCTGCAGAAGACATACACGCGCTTCTCACGCCTTCAGGCTATAAGATACACAAGTATCCACTTCGACGAGAACCCCGACAGCCTCTATCTTGACTGCCACATTCAGGTGTCGCCGCAGAAGACGAACTCCATACAGTTCCAGCCTGAGGGAACGAATACCGCAGGCGACTTTGGAGCCGCTGTTTCTCTGATTTATCAGAACCGTAATGTGTTCCATGGTAGCGAACTCCTGAACGTCACGGCTCGTGGAGCATATGAGGCCATTCGCGGACTTGAAGGCTACCAGAGCCACGACTATGAGGAACTGGGACTTGAGACATCCCTCGCATTTCCGCGTTTCCTCTTCCCATGGATGAAAAAATCATTCCACCGTCGCAGTTCTGCCACTAGTGAGATACTCTTTAGTTTCAACCGTCAGAACCGCCCTGAGTTCCAGCGCCGTATATTCACAGCAGCATGGAGATACAAATGGAGCAATCCTCAGAAGCATATCCAGTACAAGGTGGATGCCATCGACGTGAACTTCATCTCAATGCCTTGGATTTCAGAGACTTTCAAACACGACTATCTCGATTCCGTATCCAACCGCAACGCCATCCTGCGCTATAATTATGAGAACCTCATGATTATGAAGGCTGGTATAGGTTTGACTTATAGTGACAGGGACAAGACCATTCGTCTGAATCTTGAGACTGCCGGCAATTTCCTTCATCTTCTTGCCGGTCCTTTGAAGTTCAAGAAAAATGAATATGGACAGAATATGGCATTAGGCATTGCCTATGCACAATATGTCAAGGGTGATGCCGACTATTCCCATCTCTTTGCCTTGGATGACCGCAATAATCTTGCCGTCCATGCACGTCTTGGCATAGCATATCCGTATGGCAACTCCACCATCCTGCCTTTCGAGAAACGCTATTTCGCAGGTGGTAGCAATAGCGTGAGGGGATGGAGCGTCCGTAGTCTCGGTCCTGGAGGATATACTGGCAAGGACGGACGTATCGACTTCATCAACCAGACAGGCGACATCAAACTTGAGTTCAGCACAGAGATGCGCTCAAAGCTGTTCTGGAGGTTTCAGGGTGCCGTCTTTGTCGATGCCGGAAATATATGGACGATACGCGAGTATCAGGACCAGCCCGACGGGCAGTTCAAGCTCGATACTTTCTGGAAACAGATTGCCGTGGCATACGGCGTCGGTCTCCGACTTAACTTTGACTATTTCGTAGTACGATTAGATATGGGTATGAAAGCGGTTAACCCTGCTTATACCACAACACGCGAGCATTTCCCGCTCGTACATCCAAAATTCTCACGTGATCACGCATTCCACTTTGCTGTGGGATTCCCGTTCTAACGACCCTCTCCCCGCTCCCCCTTAAAGGGGAAGAGCCGGTTCGCGGTAGGAAGTCCCCCTTTAAGGGGGATTTAGAGGGTCCTAACTTAATTATTATATAAATGACAGAAAAGACAACCGAAGTGGTAGTTTCCGAGGCTGGTAATGAAAAACAGCCTCGTAGAAAACCGGCAGTACGTAAGGCTGCAACCACAAAGAAAAAGGCTGCCAAGAAGGAAGAAGCTGTTGAGCCTGTAATCGAAGTAAAAGGAACAGAGGCTCCTGCAAAAAAACAACCACAGCGACGTGGACGTAAACCGAAACAAACAGCCGTAGAGGCAGCCAAGACAAAGACAGAAAACAATGACGCTCCTGTTCAGGCAACAGCCCAACACACAGAATCGCAGGATGCAGTCGTAGAAGTTCAGAATCCAGTTCCTGAAAAGCCTAAGAAAGAGGAAACAAATGCTGAGGTAAAGAACGAAAAAAAGCCTTCTTCCGAACCTGAGAAAGTGACTGGCAAGACAGAGGAAAAGGGTAGGGCAGAAGAAATCAAGAAAGAGGTTAAGGCTGATGTAAAGGCCGAGGTAAAGGTAGAGGATAATTCCAACATCCAGAAGTCAACACCTAACACCCAACACCAATCTGCCAACACCCAGAAGCCAATCCCTCCGTTCAATCCCGTCCGTATCGACACCATCGTAGATATGGTGAATGCGCCAAAGGGACAGCTCCTTCTCAACGATCAGCAGATTCAGCAGCTCACACAGGAGGAGGCTCTCAAGCGCTTCCGTTGGATAGAGGGCACTCTCGCTTGGGTACTCAACTATGATGTCGTTATATCCGACACCAACATCTGGCTCGAACTCCTTGTCGGCCATACCTCAAGCCACAGCGACCCGAAGGTCAACGCCCGACTCATGTTCGAGCGTCAGCTTGAGTTCATCTCAAAGCTCGTGCGCTACCGTGGCGGACGTTTCATGATGATGAGCGAGACATACGAGGAGATTGACCGTTTCGCCACTCAGCAGGCTCCTACAAACTATAAGGATGCTGATTTCGCCGATGAGGCATTGTGCCGTAACGTGTCTGCGCGTCTTGCAAAGCGACTCATCCTCTCCCAGCTGCGCGAGAACCGTCTGAAGATTGAGGGTATCTGTGCTGAGAGCCATCATGCTGCTTTTGCCGATCCTGCCATCATCCGCAAGACCGTGGAACTGTTCTCTGTGGGCAAGCGTGTATTGCTTCTTACGAATGACGCATCTGTGGCAATCCGCAGTATGGGTATGTGCGACGACCTCCAGCGCATCAACGGCATCGACGATGAGACGTGGGAGCACATCTATGCACCATTGCGCCCTATGGTCATCACGATGGACGACCTGAAGGTACTCGACCTATACACACGTCAGTATCACTTCCTCCAGATGGCTGCCGGCAAGCAATGGATGGAAGACGTGCCACAGCGCATGGAGAAGCGTAACATACAGCCTCTCGCCCTCTGGCTCGACGGTTTCCGTCCAGGCGACAAACAGTCGGAGATGAACATGAACAAGCAGCAGAAGCAACAGAAACAGGCAAAGCAGACGCAGCAGAAGCAACAGCAGAAACAGCAGAAGCAGGAGCAACAGAAGACTCAGGAACAAGAACAGCCGAAGCAACAGCAGGCAAAGCCTGTGCAGCAGAAGAATGAGCCAAAGCAGTCTCAGGCTGAGCAGAAGCAGGAACCAACGGCATCCGAGATGGTCATCGTGACCGACATCCCTAATACTCCTGAAATGCCAGATACTCCTGCAAATGCAGAATCCCAGGAGCCTACGGAAGCAGCAGAACAACCTACTCAGCAGCGTAAGCGTCCGCAGAGAAGACGTCCGCAGCGCAAGCGTCCGCAACAGGCACAGCAAGAAAGTTAAGAGTGAAGAGTGAAAAATTTAAGTTACATTTATAGCGAAAGGCGATTATCGACTTAAAAACGCAATACTAACTTAAATTCTTCACTCTTCACTTTTCACTCTTCACTCTTATCTCTCTTAAAAGGGAAGGGCGACAGTATTTATTTACTGCCGCCCTTATGTTTATAGTAGGAGTAGTTTCTTAATTTCTTAATTCCTTAATCTCTTAATCTCGACCTATTCTTCAACAATCGGGTAAAGCTCGATGAACTCGCCCTGATGACTCTTGCCGTCGTTAATGAGCTCGGCGAACTTCTCGCCAACGGTATCGATGTCGTGGAAACCAGGCAAAGACATATTGCCGTTAAGGTCGGTAGTCGTAGGTCCTGGGTGAACAGTAAAGATCTCGACTGGGATATTATTCTGCTGGAACTCCATAGCCATGATACCCGTCATCGCATTCTGCGAAGCCTTACTTGCAACGTATGCCAGAGGATGCCAGTAAGGACTCACCTCAGAAGGAACGGTAACATTAGCGATTCTGCCCTCGTTCTTCTGAATAAGAGGCAGAAGAGCCTTGGTCAAGGCAAACGTACCGATATAGTTCACGTCAAGCGTCTCCTTGATATCCTTAATCTCGGTTTCCCAACTCTTGTGAGCCATATTACCCGGAATACCCGCGTTGTTCACAAGCAGATTAACCTCAGGATATTTTGCATTAAGTTCATCAGCCGCATTCTTTATAGAGTCGAGGTCAGCAAGCTCAACCTTCACCCAACCAGCTACATCAACGTTCAGAGCCTTCAGCTTCGCAATCGCGTCATTCGCACGTTTCTCGTCACGTGCTCCGAGTACAACCCTCCAGCCGCTAAGTCCAAGATTCTTTGTTATTCCAAATCCTATGCCTTTATTGGCACCCGTCACAAATACTGTCTTCTTCATTTCGTTTGTAGTTTTTATTCAATCTGCAAAAGTACACATAATAACGTATCGTTATTATGATTTATTCCGAAAATGTCGATATTTGCTCCGAAAAGGAATAATCTTTAGGTTGCGTAAGGACCTTATAAAAAGGGAAGGGCGATAGTATTTCTACCATCGCCCTTTTTAATGTTGTTTTAAACTGATTTCTAAGCTTTGTGTTTTTCCTCTATGCGGTTGGGAGGATTAACCTCTCATACCGTTAAGAGTCTTAACAACCATGTAAATGCTGAACAATGCTGCTACATAAACTGCACTTGTCATTACCATAAATGTTGTCATAATGTGTTTCCTTTCTTAATTTTAAAATGTTATCCTTATAAAATACTAATACTCGTCTTCAGTAAATTTGCATCTCTTCGATGTTCATTTCTGATTTCGAGTGCAAAGGTATAACAAATTGTGTGGGCACACAAATATTTTTTTAATTTTATGGTAAAAAGTGGCAAATAATAAATTTATGTCAAGAAAACCGCGTTTTTTGCCTTTTCTTGCTCTAAATCAGCCAAAATACCCCTAAAATAGGCGAAAATAGCTTACAAATTGACATATATCATCTCTAAATCCTGTCTAGCACAGTTTTTAGGATATTTTCCATCGAATTTTTGTAAGTCGTGTTCATTTCCTTGTCGTAACGGTTGGCTATCACCATACAACAGGTTGTTGCCTTGTGTCCGAGCATAGCCGACATACCGGCAACGGCAGAAGATTCCATTTCAAAGTTACATATTTTCAAGGTCTCGCCATTTTCAGGAGAGGTATAAGAGAATGCCTCTACCTTCTGATTCTGCTCCGGATCTTGTATCTTCAGGCGTATCTGCCTTCCCTGAGGACCATAGAAACCGCCACAAGAAGCCGTAATGCCACGATGCATATCTGTACCGCCTATTCTTCGGCTCAGCTCGTCATCAGCTACGGCAACGTATGGGGCGCCCTTCTTTTCCGACCAGTTCATGTGCTTGCGGAAAGCCTCCTCCAGTTTGAGGTCACAAACCTTGTCGCGATCTGCGTAATAGTTCAGCAGACCGTCGAAACCGATGCTCTTTACAGATATAATAGGGGTGCCGATAGGGGTATCTGGTTGCAGACCTCCGCATGTTCCTATGCGCACGATATCGAGGGTGCGATGCTGAGGGTTATCCTCGCGTGTGGCGTAGTTGATGTTGGCAAGTGAATCGAGTTCGGTAAGCACGATATCGATATTATCGCAGCCGATACCAGTTGACTGTACCGTTATTCGCTTACCTTTGTAAGTTCCTGTAATTGTGTGAAACTCGCGGTTTGAAACCTCTATTTCTATGGAATCAAACATTTTTCCAATCGTAGTAACCCTCTCAGGGTCGCCTACAAGTATTACTTTGTCAGCCAGATTCTCTGGCTTCAGATGAAGATGGAAACAACTGCCGTCTTCGTTGATGATAAGTTCTGAAGGTGGGTACATAGTGTTAATAGAATAAAGACAGCCCTGCGGCCCCTCACCCGCCCTGCGGGCACCCTCTCCCCAAGGGGCGAGGGAAAAATTACTTTTGTCCTCTGAAAAGAGAACGTGATTAGAAATTACTAACTTCCCCCTCGCCCCTTGGGGAGAGGGTGCCCATAGGGCGGGTGAGGGGCCGTTAGTTATTATTTTGTTAATGTTTCAATCTCAGTATTCCTTATCTGCTTTTCAGTAAGGTTGAGTTTCTGGCGCTCGTTGAACACCTGCACCTCCATCTGGGCGATGGTGTTGGCGAGGTTCTTATTGCCGTTGTGGTATTTCGCGCGCATCTCCTCCAGCTGCTTCTCCCTTGCCTCTACGTTGTTCTTCATCGTGAGATAGGTAGGGAACTGACTCTGGTTTACGCTGCTGCGGAAATCTGAAACATTATGATACACCAGCTTTTCGTTTATAACGAACTCGAAGCTGTGTTCTTTCTTTGTGCCCTTGGTTTGACGGGCTTCTGAAAGGCGTGATTTTGCCGATGCCAACACCTCTTGGTCCATCTGTGAGTCTGTAATGGCTTTCAGACGTGCCAGACGGTCAAGCTGTACCTCCGGCATATTCTCCACGTCGTATGTCTCGCGCGTCTCCGTAGGCTGGAAGATATACACACATGTCTTGCCCTCAGGCTGACGGCGATTTGAAACCAAATAGCCTAGGTCGTTGAACTCGTCTATTATATAATAGGTCTCATCTCCGAATGAGTTGAAAGGCAGACCGAGGCTCTGAGGCTTGTAGAACGAGTGGCTGTCGCTATCATATACCGTAAAATATATGTCGTAGAGTCCCATAGAGTCCTCGCCACCCTTTGCGGCAAAGTAAAGGGTTACGCCGTCCGACATCATATATGGGCAGATGACATCCTCCACGCCCTCAAGCTCTATCGTCTTTGCGGCATCCCATTTCTTGCCCAATCGTTCCTCAACCATAAGCACGTGGCATGAATCCTGCATCACGGATGAGTATCTCTTGTCCTCAAACTCGTTTGTATAGAAATAGTCGTAGCCTTTCCCTTTCTTGCTCTTCTTGATGCTTATTTTTCCGCATGAAGAGGATAGGGGGATATGCTTCAGGAAGTCATTTTCATCTGTTACCAAAGAGTCGATAAACATCACCTTGGCGGTAGATGGCAATAGCTTTGCAAAGTTCAGATCCTCTGCCGTAGGAACCACAGGTGCAGGCTTTACGGGTTTTGCAGCAGCCTTTGCTGCTGGTCGTGCGGCAGGTCTTGCGGCTGGCCTTACTGCGCGTGCCACCTGTGCCTGAGATGTTGATACCCCAAGGAAGAGAGATAAAAGAGCTATATAGAGTCTTGAATATTTCATTGTCATTAGCATATTTTTCGCTTTTTGTGTGCAAAAATACTAAAAAGAAATGATATTATCAAGTTTTTGAGCGTTTTTTTCTCACAGCGAGTATCGTTCCTGTTATTAGAATCACCGCTCCGGCTATTGCCATGAATGTGATGCGTTCTCTCAAAATCACATATCCTGCCAACATTGAAATAAGAGGTTGGAGGTATATGTAATTAGTTGATTTCATGGCTCCTAAGTTTCGCATCACCCAGTTCCAGAGCAGATAGCCGCCTGTGGAAGCCACGAATCCGAGGAATAGCAGAATACCCCATACCGTCATGTTTCCTGATGTCAAGAGGTCGATGTCAAGCGGATGCACGAAGGCAAAATACGGCATTATCGTCACCAAACCGTAGAAGAACACCTTTCTCGTGATGAAATCGGCTGAGTATCTGCCCATTATCCTACGCATGAAGAGCGAGTAGAAACCCCATGTGAAGGATGCTCCGAGTGCGAGGGCATCGCCAAGAGGATTGAGATGCAGGATAAACTGACCGTTGAGCACCACCAATACAACGCCGATAAATGCTATTACAGAGCCGAAAATCTGCCTTGCGCTCATTCGCTCGCTCTTGTAGAAAATAGCAAGAAGCATAGCCGTTACCAAGGGCGTGGTACTAACGAGAATGCTCACGTTAGAGGAAGTAGAGTGGAGTAGGGCCATGTTCTCCACAAGGAAATAGATAGAGCCGCCCATCATGCCAAGTCCCATGAGAGTAAGCTCGTCGGCTAAGGAATTGGCAAACAGCCTCTTGTGCGAAATGCATAGCATACAGCAATATGCTATTACAAAGCGCACGAAGAATATATCAGCAGGCAATAACCCGCTGTTCAATAGTATCTTGCTACTAACGAATGTTGTGCCCCATATTAGGACTACGAATAAAGCTACGAAGTGTGGCATAAGTAAATTAAGACCCCCTAAATCCCCCTGCATAGGGGGAGAGGTTCGCGGTAGGAAGTCTCCCTTTAAGGGAGATTTAGAGGGTCTTTTCTAGGTGTTCATAAAAAATCCTTGCGGCGCTTTCTACCTTCCTGACACATGGGCGTTTCTTGTAGTATTCGGCATTACGCTCGTCTGGTATGTTGGTGTCAGTCACCACTTTACAACCGTTCATCTTGAGTAATTCTGCACAAATCAGACTTCCATTCCTCTCCTTGAACTTAGCCATCAGTTCCTGCACCAGCTTATAGCATTCTGCCTTACCCTCGCGGTCATTACCCTCTGTCTGACCTTTCTCCAAGCCTGCAAGGGTTACGAGGGCTGAAGCTGCGCCACACATCATGCGCATCCTACCCACACCACCGCCGAAACCGGCGCTGATACGTTTCGCCATAATATCGTCAAGACCGTACATGTCAGCAAATGCTGCGACGACGGCCTGTGAACAGCCGTAGCCTTCCATGAAACATTCTACGGCTCCTTGTACTCTATCTTTTTCCATAAAATGAATGTATTGTGTGGATTATTATCCTCGCATATCTTTATTATGTCTGCAAATATATACATTTTTTTCGAGACTTCATGCCTTTATATATAGAAATGTGGATAATTCTCTCGGAAAAAATGATTAAAGACAAGGCTGACGCATGTTTATTATCATTTTTGTTCAGGTTTATTATTATCCGCATTTACCCGACAGGCGGGCTGAAAGCCCAACAAGCTCATAGCCCAGGGTAACACCCTGGGGAGATTAGGGTGGGGGAGCTAACGCCCTGTAAGGGCAAAAGCTCTAATATGATTAATTCTTTTGCCCCTACAGGGCGAAATTACCTACTACCATTTTCCTAGGGCGATGCCCTAGGCTATTAGCTTATTGCCCCTTCGGGGCGCTATCGGATATGCTGATGATTATTTGTCGTAATTTGAGCGCCGTAGGTGCGACACCTAAAAGGGCGGTTCGTAAGAGCCGTTATATTATGGGGATTATAGTAATCTGAGGTCTGAAGGACCGACACCTATAGTCTTAGTCTTCAGGTGTCGCACTTACAGCGCTCCGTTCCCCACATCCATTCACATTGACAGCCCTATCGGACCGCCATTTAGAAAAACCAATTAAAACAAAAGAAAACATAATAAAACATTTTGTTTTTATTGTTGTTTTTGTTTTTATATGTTTTTATTGGTTTTGTCCTGTTTTTTCAGATGGCGAAAGCAAGAAATACGACTTGCGTCGGGGTTGGAAAGTAAATTGTCAGAAAATTAGAATCAGTAAATTCTTTTCAGATACATCAGATAAATCCGTTTCTTTTTTCTTTTCGAACACAGAATGCACGAAAGAAACGAAGGCCTTCGTTTATTCTGTGTCTTCCGTGTTCAGATAAAATCTTTGCGTCTTCGCGTTTAGTTAAAATAACGAGTTGCTTTCGCCATTTATAAAAACCAATTAAAACAAAAGAAAACATAATAAAACATTTTGTTTTTATTGTTGTTTTTGTTTTTATATGTTTTTATTGGTTTTGTTCTGTTTTTTTAGATGGCGAAAGCAACTCCCCATAAAAAACGTGCAAATCATAATGACCTGCACGTTCTAATCTAAATTATTAGTTATTATTAATTATTTGAATTATTTACTTGAAAATCAGCTGAGCAAACTGATAGAGGCTGCGACGCCAAGTCTGCCACTCGTGAGCTGTTCCCGGAGAAACATAGCTGTGAGCGTTGATGCCGATAGCCTTGAGGCTTTCAGCAGCCTTGCCTACGCTGTTGTCACCCTCAGCCATTCTTGTCTCCTTACCACCAGCACTCATGAAGAGCACCTTATTGGTCTTCTTGAAGTCGTTGGCATCCTTCAGCTCGTCAACGTTGAAAGAACCGCTACTGAACATACCTACGTAAGCGAATGTAGTTGGGTTGGCAAGTGTGATAGCGTGAGTCTGCATACCACCCATTGACAAACCAGCCATAGCGCGATGCTCTGTGTCGGCAATAACGCGGTAGTTCTTCTCTACCATTGGGATGATATCCTTGATAAGAACTTCCTGGAAAGCGTTGAACATACCGCCGAATGCAGCGAAGTTAGGACGAGGACCACCCTGTCCCGGAGCACCCTGTGGACGAGGACCCTGAGGACCACCCTGTGGGAAACCGCCTGGAGGAGGTCCCTGTGGGCGTGGACCGCCGAATCCGCCCTGACCAGGAGCAGGATCGCCCGGACGACGAACGTCAAGACCGTTATCCATGTAGATGACGAAAGGCACAGCCTTACCCTCGGCAATCAGATTATCCATGATGATACCTGTCTTACCCTGAGCGCTCCAGCCTGTCTCGTTTTCACCCATACCATGCTGAAGATACAGAACAGGATACTTCTTGTTAGGATTCTTGTAATACTCGTTAGGCAGATAGATATATCCGTGACGCATGCTCTGAGTCACAGATGACCAGTAGTAAACCTCGTTTACTGAGCCCTGAGGCACGTTCTTCAAAGTATAGAAATCCTGGTCGGCTGCTGGTACGTCGATACCGCTTCCCCAACGGCTTGCGCCATAGAAATACTTACTGCCCGGATCTGGCACAGAAGCGCCGTCGATGTTAAGCTGATAGTAGTGGAAACCCTCGTCCTGAGGAGCAGATGTTCCTGTCCATACACCCTTGTCATCCTTAGTCATCTCATAGATCTTGCCGTCGATGTCAAGACCTACGAAAGTAGCCTTAGGAGCAGAAATCTGAGCGCGAACCATGCGCTGTGAGTTAACCATAGGGTACTTCTTGTCGCCCTGGTTAGTAGTTGCAGGCTTGAAGTCCTCAACCACGTCTTTTACTACAGAAGGAACAACTGGGTTCTCTCTTGGAGCACCAAACTGAGCCGACACCGTCAAGCTCGAGAGGGCCATCAATGAAAGAAAGATTTTTTTCATACGTTAATGTTTATTTTTTGAATAATTGATACGGTTTTCGTGTCTTTTGACGAAACTGCTATCAAAAAGTTCAATCCCATCCGCGATAGTTATAAAAGATTAACATATCACCCATTAATCCTCCGCCTTTCCCCCTTTTTGTATAGATATCCCCCCCATTTGTCTATGATTCAGCCCTCCTGCGGAAGGGGGGTATAGTTTAGAGGTTAGAGTTTAGTGTTTAGAGATTTTCATCCAGATTTTTCCTAAGATTTTCTCCAGATTTGGCTTTATTCGCAAAAGCTCATCAAGCTCCGCAAGTCTCCTTCGGCCGCCGACCTCTTCGACGTTCTGAGCGAGGAACGAGCGAAACAAAGAATAATTTTCCTCCCCATATTTTCAGCAAAGATTTTTTTTAGATTTTCAGCGGGGATTTTAAAACCTCTGCAAGTCTCGTTATTCGTATTTGCCTGGAAGGCAACACTATGCGTAACCGAGGTGCATACTCGACGAAGGAGAGGATGCCCTCGGACATAGAGCCTCCATCAACTAATCAGCCTGGAAGGCTGTACCTGATTGGCGGTGTACTGCCCTCCAGGCAGTAGTGGAGGATTGGCGCTATATCCCCCGCACATCCTCGTTTCTCTCGTATGTACGGGGTTACGAATAGTACTGTCTTCCAGACAGTTTTGAACAAGCGATTTTTTTACGACCACAGAATGCACGAAAGAAACGACTTGCTTTAGCTTGTTGAGCTTTGCGAAAAAAGCCTTCGTTTATTCTGTGTTTTCCGTGTTCATGTTTTATATTGACCACAGACATTCAGGATCTCACAGATGTCAATCACGAGCGCAAGCGAGATAATCTGTGTTATCTGTGTTCGTTTTATAATTTACTGAATATAATTTAACGTGAATTCGACGACTTGCTTCGGCTTGTTGAACTTTGCGAAAAATTCAATGTAAACGCATCTACGATGCTGAACTGACAATAATTACCAATCTACGCAATCTTTAATCCAATAAGAAACCGGGCTTGCGCCCTGAGATGTTTTTTTTGAAAGTAAATTCTAAGAAAATTAAACCAGTAAATTAATTTCTTCGCAAAGCTCAGGCGCAAGCTGAATCCTGATAAAATTTATTGCCCATTTGCTTTCTTTAATTCGCGTCAGCGAGCCTTTCTTTATGGTAGAAGATTGCGTAGATTGCAACTTGCATAACTTGTTGAGCCTAAGCGAATAATTCTTGTCAGTTCAGCAACGGAGTTGCGCCACCTCCTCCTAAAACCGATACCCGTATTTTAGTGTGAGGTCAATCTCCCGGTTCGTTATATCCATTCCTGTGCAACTGCGGAACAGATACTGGCGGTAGTCACATGAAAGATTAAGCAGACTCCGCCCTATGTTATAGTTTATTCCGCCACGAACAAATCCGTTTATGGTGAACTGCGAATCCCGTCCGTATGTGGCTGCGTCATAGAAATGCTTGTCGTAAGCCTCCCATAAATCATCATCTTCCGGGTCGGTTTGCATGTAAACGTCATTCGGGTCATCCCAACTCCTGTGCGTCTCCCTGTTTACCAACGAAAACATCGGGATGACGGAAATACTGAACAGCAGTTTCCCCCCGTTTATAGCCCAGTTGTAACCATAACCTGCTCCTATGGAGAACTGATTATGACGGAACACCTCCTCCGTATAGTTCAGCATCCTATACATATGCAATCTGCTTTGGTTATAATTTGCCATGACGAAAAAACTCCCCACGCTCCGCTTCTGTATCAATCGACCTGTGCGGGCTGCCGGCATACTAAACCTCTTATTGTTAAACACATAATAAGCATCTGCATATACCGTTCGCAAATCCCAGTTCTCAGGTATCACATCCGATTTATGCGGAAAAACAGGGTCGTGATTTTCCATCAGAGGCAACCCGTTTTCATATCGTTCCTTTAACCCTCCCACACGCTCTTCCACCTCTTCACAAGTCTGTAGAAATGCATTATTAACAGTTCCTTTAGGCTCTTTAACTGTGCGGTAGCGTACTGTGAAACCGAATTTAGAACCATTGCTGGCAAGACTATATGCCTTTGCGAATGAGTTATTGATAGGAAGCGGAATACTAACGGCCAACCCGTGCCAGTCGAATCCTATTTGTGCCGATGATTTCACCGTGTTCAGGTTAGTCTGAATAAACAGATTACTGTTCGTGTTCGATGGCAAAACCATAGGGTAGGGGTCAGGAAGTTCCACTTCAGATACAAGCACGGGAAACTCCATATCGTAAGTCTGAAAAGCCTCCCTGAACTTCAGCGTGAGCATAAAGTCCCGCTCAGGAATATCCACATAATCCGTATCCACCTTAGTTTTCTTGTATTTCAATATAGCATCATCAATTTTCCTTATGAAGTTATGGTGTGTATTTCCTTTTTGGGCACAAGCCGTCATTCCCCAAAACATCAAGAAGAATGCCGTCAGCAAGGTCTTTGTTCTCATATGGTATATATCAAAGGTATGCATAATTATTGTAATAATGATTATTTTGCACAAAGATACATAATTTTTCTGTATTACTGATGTTTTTTACAATTTTTTTTTGCACAACCCCAAAATAATACTATGAAACAGGAAAAATCAAGTGATTGGAATATTAAAAACGCCAAGACGCAAAGTCGCGAAGTTTATATTGCTTTGCGTCTCTGCGTCTCTGCTTTAATTACTTACATAATTGCTTACATACAGCTTTGCACTCCGAGTGAAGTTGCTATCGCGGTCAGTATCGCCGCCAGCGTCTGAAGAACGAATTTCCAAGTTTCCTTTTTCATAATTCTAAAGTTTAGAGTTTAGTGGTTAGAGTTTAGAGATGTTGCTTTCGCCATTTAGAAAAACCAATTAAAACCACGTAAAACAAAGTAAAACATTTTTTTGTTGTTTTGTTTATTGTTTTTGTTTTTATATGTTTTTATTGGTTTTCCCCTGTTTTTTTAGAAGGCGTAAGCAAATAATTAATATGCCTATCGCAGAAAGTAAATCAGCTTGCGCTGAGGGTTGGGGTTTCTGCTTGCGCAGAAGGTGGGGTGGAAAGTAAATTAGAAAGAAAATTATAGTCAGTAAATTGCCTGGAAGGCAACACTATGAGTAACCGAGGCGCATACTTGACGAAGGAGAGGATGCCCTCGGATATAATGCTCGCTATCCTTAACAGCCTGGAAGGCTGTACCTGATTGGCTTTCTCATACTACCTCGCGATGTACTGCCCTCCAGGCAGTAGAAGGGATGTGGGTTGTAATACCCCGCACATCCTCGTTTCACTCGTATGTACGGGGTTACTCATAGTACTGTCTTCCAGACAGTTCTTGCCTCCAAAAACTCAGAAAATTATTTCCTTGAACTTTCAATTTTCCCAGCGGCGGATGCCGCGTCCAATTTACTGGTCTTAATTTACTGGTTCAATTTACCTCCCATTTACTTTCCACCATCCCGACGCAAGTCGGGGTTTAGAGACCACCGCCTCCACCTTCGTCACCGCCTCCGCTTTCACCACCTGAAACTGGAGCGTTAGCGTTGCCGTCAGGCACGAGGAATGACTCTACGCTTGAGCCGTAAGAGCTCTTTGAGAGGTTGTAGGCAGCATCGCCCTTGTACTCAGATTCCTTGCTGTTTGCAGCGAGAAGTGACTGAGAAGAAACGAGTGTCTTGCCGTCGCTCTTGCGAGTGTGAACCCATGCATACGCGCAGTCGCCATCGTTGCCTGAGTGACCGAGCTTGCCGTCAACGGAAGCGAAGCCGTGAGAACTGCCTGTCACGTCAGCGAGCTTGTCCTCGTTGGCAGCATCGAGGATAACCTTTGCTGCTGAGAACTGACAGTAAGGGATGCCTGTCTCTGCGTTCACCATCTGCTTGACGAGGAAGAAAGAAATCTGATCGCCATAGCGATAGTCTGCGTTGTTCTCCACAACCTTCGTTGAGAACTGCGCCACGGTAGTGTTGCTTGTGATGTCGAGAGAGCCGAGACGGATGTCAGTCACGCCGCTCTGCCCTGTGCCAGTCACCACGATTGCAGGGAGCGAGCCCTGTGAAATCTGATACGCTGTTGCCACACAAGCACCGCCCGCAACCGCCTGCTTGGTGAGGTAGATAGGCGTGCGCTGCATGTTCAGCTTCACGAACATGTTGTAGTCGGAGAGCGTCTTCGGCTTTGACTCGAAGCCGTAGTTGAGGAGCGGACGGATGCCGCGATACATCTGGATGATGTTAGTGAAACGTGTGCGTGTTCTCATCTGAGCGTCAGTACGAGGGTTAGCTACTGCGGTCACCTTCTCTGAAACAATGGTCATACCATTGACCTGCTTGAAGGTGAACTGACCTGCAGAGCCCTTCATCTTTCGCACGATACCGTTAAGTATTGCCATTTTTCCCCTTTCTTGCTCAATGTGAGCAAACCGTTGAGGGGTAAGCGGATTTTTAATTTAGTAATAAGAGCAGTAGAGAGAAATAAATGTTTGCCTTTCGTAATCGGTTCTCCCATTGAGCGCCCATTGTAAAAAGGGTTTCACTACGGGTTTACTACGAAGTAGTATAGGACTTTTAGTCATTTTACATCGGCGGTGGACTTTTGCCGATGGGAAATCATCAACATCCTCATCTTGTCCTTCGACTAGGCGTTCTGATTTCCGAGTGCAACGTGCTTTGCATTTTCACAGTGCAAAGGTACAAAACTTTGATGAATCCCGCAAGGAAAAAACAGCAAAACTATGATTTGACATATTTTTGCTTTCGCTATATCATTGTGTATCAAGCAATTGATATGTAAAAAATCTTACTTTTGCTATGATTTTGCTCACAATCTGTCAATCTGTCAATCTGTCAACATGTCAAGGGGGGGTATTTCGCGCACTAAATACTATATAAAAAATAAATATATTAATATATTTATTTTTTATAAGGAAAAATCGGGAGCGCTTCTACAAGAATCCCCCCCCTTGACATCTTGACAGATTGACAGATTGACAAGTTAATGACAGATTGAGCTGAGTTGTAATAAAGTATTGATATTAAGTGATATATATCGATATTTTGTGTGTTTGAGTCAAAGTGCGTTCTTTTCCCTCATTAGAAAAACTGAGATTTTTTTGGAAGTGTAAAAATAAATCTGTAACTTTGCATTCGATGGTTCTAACGACCGTGCGCCAGCCTTTTTTGAGGCTGACACGCACTACCATCTTCATGCGAGGATGCTACGCACGTTGTCACTTGTCAATTGGAAACGGGCACCGCTTTGCAAGCGACAAGCCCTATTGACTGCGTGCGAGGATGCTTCGCACGTTGTCATTCGATGGTTCTAACGACCGTGCGCCAGCCTTTTTTGAGGCTGACACGCACTACCATCTTCTTGCGAGGTGCAAAGCACGTTGTCATTCTTTGCTTCATGCATTCAATTTAATTGTTATAAATGATAAAATTTCACATAGCACTATCGCCTTGTGATTTTACTACGCAAAATTAACAAAAACTTTTCACTTCTCCAAATGTTTTTCGTACAATTTGCCTGTTTTTCGTATAAATTGTTACCTTTGTACTTATCATAGCTCCAGACGCATCAAATGATTAATGTAAATAATGGCAGAATAACAAGAAAAAAATGAGGGGAATTATGGCATAAACGAAAGTAAATTGTAAATATAAGATTTAAAGTTTGGAGGTGGCAGGGGAAATGTGAAATTCGATATTATTTTGAGAAACCTATAATAATACGTTCATTGAACCTGTGTACTTTTTAATATATTGACATTCGGGGTAATTGTTACATCCCCAAAACATACCATACTTTCCATTCTTTAGGATTAAATTCCCACCACATTTTGGACAAATACTTTCTATTTTGGTAATATCACGCTTAACAAGCAGTTTATTTTTACTTTCTGCAATTTCAACAGCTTTATTGCAGACATTATCTTCTCCATTTGTAAATACGATAACTGCATCTATTGAATTATCGTTAATTACCCTATAGACAAATTCATAAGGAGCTCTTTTGTTATATCTATCCCATTCAATATTTCTGACTTCAATAAAAGCGCCTAATCGTTCTGCGGCAGAATTCAAGCCTGCAAGAAAATCTATATTATCACTTCCTACTAATATAACATTATTTTCATTTTGTTTTTTGATTACAAAATCCTTTATGACATCATAAATGGCCTCACAATTAAAGAATTTATGTGGTCCGTGAACAAATATTCTATAGTCATTACGAACATTACCTTTCACAAATCTATACTTATCTTGTTGAAAGTGATAATCATAATAATCATCATTTCTCTGGTAGTTATCACACGAAAATTGTGGTAATTCTTCCAAATTACAAAAAACACATTCTTGTGTCTCCCCCCAACTCTTTAAATGAGAACATGTATTGCAGTTCTGAACATTTAATGAGTATCTGATATTGAAAAAATTCTCTATTCCTTTTATATCAGAAGCATCTTCTTTTATAAAATCAATTTCTACATCAGCATCTTCAAAAAGTGCTTGACCTTGCTGAGAACATGATATCTCTTTTACAAAGGTCTTAACATTTGGTATATGAGCATATCTATAAATTGTATTCTCAATTTTATTACATTCTTCTTTTTTGAATTTGAAAAGAACGATATTGTCACCTTCCTCAAGGGAATTACAAGAACCTAACTTAATAGCTTCTTCTTCTGAATTAACCGAAATCTCAACAATATGCAGGCCTGAATTCTTCTTTTCCTCAGAACATTCATGAGACACACGAATTTCTATCAGTAACTTATATTTTTCTTTCTTAGGATTACTTAATAATATGTCAGCTCTATATGTATTTCCATCCTCACCTTTAACATTCTCCTCTAATGTACAAACAGGGAAATATTTTTTTAGTGGAATTTGCTTTGGCACTTTATGTGTATCACATGAATTTTGTCTAAATATACATTCCTCTGCATTACATTTTTCTGTAACTGAGTAGTTAAGATAGAATTTTTCTGCTTTATCATATGCTTTCTTAAACATCTCTTTTGCAAGCATATGGAAATATGATTCAGAACTACAGCTGCATTTATCAACATGCTGGAAATGTCTTCTTCTTTTTTCATCTTTTAGATGTGCAGACATTTCCCTTCCACAACTAATACAGTAGAATTTATGTTGTTTACGATAGTTAGCATCTATTGTAAATACATCTACTATATCTTTATTCTCGTTATAGGCATAGCGATATGTGATATGATTCGATGAATTAGATTTTTCTTCATCTATGATTTCGTTCTCGGATTGTTTTGGTAATCTCAATAAATCTTGAACAATACCATCTACGTATTTATCTTGATAGTATTCGCAAAACATAGCAGAATCAGGTGATGTTTTTTTAGATACACCAACTCTTTCATACAAACCACAATTTGCATACCCGTCTCTGTTGAGATAGTCAAGATTTCTTGTACAATCAAAACATGATTTAGAATCTCTGAACATATTGCTATAAATATATGTTCACAAAATTAGGATATTTTCGTAGTATAACCAAACTTTTTAAGGCAAAATAGATTCTTTTGTAGAAAATAATCGTTTTATCATCGATAATTCTAAACAATATTTGCGAATATAAATAAAAAATGTTACTTTTGTTGAAAAATAAACCTAAAAAATAATCGAACATATGCTTAACCTGAAAAAAGGTGATAAGATTTGAAATTCTTAATCCTTTTTCTTAATATATTATTATGACACAGAAAGGCTACGAAGAATACCTTGATACAATGTTTGATGCGAAAAATGGTACTATCAAGAGTTATATAACCGCTATTCGCATCATAGATGAGATATTTTCTAAGGAAGATGTCTTTGGATTGAATGGTGTGTCTATTGCAAACATCGAAGATACAACATTGTTGTTGCGTATAAAAGAGTTTGTTTATGCTCAACAGAAACTTTTCAAAGACGGGCAAGATTCTATTTTTAGAAATATCAGCACAAGTCAAACAAGCTATCCACAGAAAGGATTCTGTTCCGCAGCCGTTAATCAACTTCTTAATTATCATTACCAATACCTTGAAGAGAAAAAAGCTAATACTGTCGTTGCAAGTATATCAAACGGTCATAAGGTTTCAAAGGAACTTGTTGATTTCTTTGATATTGACAAGGAAGGTAGCGAAAAAGAGGTTATGACACGAACCAGATTAGGTCAGAGTTATTTTCGCAGAATGGTTTTAGCTAATTATGGAGGAAAATGTTGTGTGACAGGCTTGAATGTGCCACAAACACTTCGTGCAAGTCATATTGTTGCATGGGCAGAAGATAAAAAGAACAGGATGAATCCAGAAAACGGTCTTTGTTTAAGTGCCACATACGATGCCGCCTTTGACAAGCACCTTATCTCATTTGACGATGATTATCGAATGATTGTAAGCAAAGACATTAAAGAGTATTACACAAATGAGGCAACAAAAGAATACTTCAATAACTTCGAAGGTAAACAAATAAACCTCCCGCTTCGTTTCATGCCAAGTAAAAAGTTGTTGGAGAAACATCGAAATCTGATGGTTTGTTAGAAAGGATGTTCTGCCTTCACTTGATTGGCTGAGGCTGATAGGAAGGTTGTAAAACATATAACAGAAAGAGAAATGTAAACAACAAATAAAAATACAGGTATGAAAAAGATTTTGTTACTCATAGTTTCAGTAATGTTGGCAATCGGTTCTTTTGCACAAAAGCAACGCTATTATTGCGAAATCAAAGGTATAGAAAAAGAGCTTTCTGGAGGATTAAAAATTGTATTTGATTTTGGAAATAATCCTGTTTATTCTGCGTGGGGAGGTTTGAAAAACAAACAGAAATTAGTAGATGAGAAAGGAAACGAAATACCTTTTAATAGTATGGTAGATGCAGGAAATTATATGTCAGGTAAAGGTTGGACTTTTGTTCATGCATATACTTCGGTTTATAGCGGTCAATCTATAACTCATTGGATATTTTGTAAAGAAGCCGATAATCCAGAAGAGGCTGTTAAGGGAATAATGACAAAAGAACAATATAACAAACAAAAAAAATAAGAATCATAAATTACGAATTGGTAATAAAAGAATGAATACGAACAAATATATTGATATTTGGAAAGCCTGTTTGCCTTTTATATTACAAGTTATATATTGTGGCAAGCAAGATAATTTAGATTTGCCTGCTAAGTTATTTTGGGCTGTTGGAGATCGTGCCAACACAGGGTATGATTTTAATCTTGAATATAAGGAAGGTAAACAAGTTCTTTCCACGAGTTCGTCGGCTGTTGCAAGAGATATGGAGAAGATTTTGATGGCATCGAGCGAATTTATCAGTTGGATTAGAGAAAATGATGTTCGTTTTGAATTCAAAGAATTCATACTAACTATTTTCCCTCGCTAATCACAATAGTTCTATGACAGAAGATTTAACCCCAACCCTATTATGTGCCTTTACTGTGGCTCTGAAGTCATGAGGCTTTGATGTGGGCAAAGGATTTGTAATTGATTATTTGCGAGATGAAACACTATAACGTGGTGGCGGCGGCTATTCGCCATAATGACAGGATTCTGTGTATGCAGCGTGGGAAAACGAAGTTTGACTATACTGCGTATAAGTGGGAGTTTCCCGGTGGGAAGATTGAGGCTGGGGAATCGCCGCAGGAGGCTGTCAGACGCGAGATAATGGAGGAGATGGATATGGGTATCCGTGTGGGGGATTCTGTCTGCACGGTGGTGAATGATTATCCTGACTTCTCTATCACGATGCAGGTGTTCTGGTGTGATGTTGACTCGCCTGTGTTTGACCTGAAGGAGCATAACGCCTTTAAATGGCTTTCTAAGGATGATCTGCCTTCACTTGACTGGGCTGAGGCTGACAGGAAGGTTGTAAAACATATAACAGAATGTGAATAGAAATATTGCTGTCCGGTAAAAACAAAAACCAGAAAAAAACATTTATGTTCTAAAAGGCTTGCAGCCTTCATAATGTATTGCTTGTCTGAAAGCCTTTGTAAGTAAATGAAAAAACATAAAAAAGCCAATCAATTAACACTTGCTATAGCTTGATGAGCTTCAGCGAATAATTAACATGCGGCTTTTTCCTGTTTTTAACCTTAATGTCTTGCCGTAGGCCTGATATGTGTATTTATTTTATCGGGAAGCCCCAAGGCTTACCAGAAAAAACAAATCCACATATCAGCAAGAGGCGAGGAACGAGACGTCTAAGACGTTAAGGGGTTTTTATTGTTTTTGTCTTATTGGTTTTGCGGACAGTAATAAATAAAAATAATTTTGCACAACTACTTAATCGTATGGGACCGTATAAACTGAAAGAAATTCGCAGATTTAAGATTGGCTTGTGTCAATCTCTTGTCTCTTTACTTGTTATAGGCTTGATATTTTTTGTTGGTGATTGGATAGCAAAAATTGCTATGGCTATTCCATGTATTGCTTCTGTTTTTTGGCTTGTTTATTGCTGGAAGGGTTATAAATGTTTCAAAAAGCAGACGAATGTGTTTTATGCATTGGTGATAGATGAGAATGGCATGCAAATGGGGTATGATAACGGGGATGTGGTCTTGTCGTGGGATAAGATCTCAGGTGTTCGCTTTCTGAGGAAGAAGGTGGAGGATGGTGGTCGTTTGGGGGTGCTTGTGGTGATACAGAAGGATGGTGAGGAGGTAATTTTTAATCTTGGTAGGCATGCGCCTATTAACTATTTCCGCATCAGAAGGGCGATAAGGTATTTCAGTAAGCGTGAGGATATTGTCATGGAGTCGTCGAACTTGCTTGTGATGTGGTTCATGGGGTGAGATCTACGCAATCTTTTACCAAAAAGAAAGGGTCGCTTACGCGAATAAATCTTGAAAGTAAATGGGCAATAAATTTTATCAGAAAATTAATTTCAGATAATTCAGATAAATCCATTTTTTTCGAACACGAAATACACGGATGGAACGGAAGTTCCGTTTGTTCTGTGTTTTCCGTGTTCATGTTTATATTAACCACAGATATTCATGATCTCACAGATGCAAATCACGAGCGTAAGCGAGACTTTGCTTAGCCTTGCGACTGTCTTGCTGATGAGCTTAGCGAATAAAAATATCCGTTTAATCTGTGCTATCTGTGGTCGTTTAAATAATAATTTTCTGGTTCAATTTACTTTCCAAAAACATCTCAGGGCGCAAGCCCAGTTTCTTATTGGTAAAAGATTGGTAAGATTGGGAACTCACGTTAATATAAAACTAAAACATACCACCAATAAATATAAAACAAAAATCCCGCATAACTACTTGAGTTATACGGGATTCTTTATTTATTTTACTTCAATTTCATTAATACTAAACGCTATTATAACGTGATTTCGACGACTTGCGTAGCTTGTTGAGCCTTAGCGAAAAATTTATTCAGTTGTATATTGTTGACTATCATGTGGTTGAAAGAGCTCTGAAGGAGCGATAC
>CACZCN010000029.1:0-36183 GCA_902779665.1 uncultured Prevotellaceae bacterium
TGGATTGGTTGGATGAAAGACTGGAAGCCCCAAAGGCTTACAAAGGCTTTCAGACAAGCAATACATTATGAAGGCTGAAAGCCTTTTAGAACATAAATGCTTTTTTCTGGTTTTTGTTTTTACCGGACAGCAATATTATTAAGCCTTTTATGCTCCTCCACTACACCCCCACTCTATCGCCCATTTGTGAATGGGATTTGAATGGGATTTGGAACGGACTTACAACGGACCTGGAACGGACCTATAGCGAACCTACTCCGAAAGCACGATTCCGTCCATCACTTGCTCATAGATTGCGCACTTCTCATCTGCTGTGAGGTTATGTATGTTAGACACCTGCTTTGCACCATTCAAGAAGAATGACACAACAACTACTACAACTACTGCTAATGTACTAATAACTAAATTTCTCATATTTTTGTCCTCCAAAATTAATTAAGATTTAATATTTGAGGGCAAAGGTAAGCGGAAACTGTCCTGTTTTATGGGACAGTTTCTAAAAATCTTCAGTTTTTCTTGAGAAAAACGGAAATTTTAACATAAATTCACAGGAAATGCCCCTTGCGGAGCCTGAGTTTTCAAAAAAATTGTGACAATGAGTAGAAAATTTTGTTTTTAAAACGCAAAGCCGCGGAGACGCAAAGATTAATATTGAACACGAAAAAAACGAAAATATTGATGTCTGGTGAAACAAAAACCAGAAAAACTCCTTTATGTTCTAAAAGGCTTATAGCCTTTATAATGCATTGCTTGTCTGAAAGATTATGAAGCCTTTAAGGCTTCCTGTCTTTCATCCAACCAATCCATTACCCTCTGCGAGGGACAGAACATAAAGGTATAAAACAGAAAAAAGCCAATCACAACCTTAACGCTGGCAATTATATGCTTTTTCATGTTTTTTACCTTAATGTCTTGCCGTAGGCCTGATATGTGGATTTATTTTATCGGGAAGCCCAAAGGCTTACCAGAAAAAATAAATACGCATAACAGCAAGAGGCGAGGAACGAGACTCTAAGACATTAAGGGGTTTTTATTGTTTTTGTATTATTCATAGGCTTACCAAGATTCAAATCCCTGATAAAGGGTAAGTTACATTAGTTTACCAGACACCAATAAAACGAAAAGAACAAGATTTTTTGTTTTTTCCGTGAGTTCTGTGTTCAAAAACATAAACCTTGCAATATTTAGCAGCAAGCTGCTTTTTAACTGGCAATAATTAACGTGAATTCGATGAAAAAAAGGGAAACAGATTTATCTGATTTATCTGAAACAAATTGTGAAAATATAACTGCACCAGCTACCAAATGTTGCTTTCGCCATTTATAAAAACAGGACAAAACAAATAAAAACATATAAAAACAATAAAACAAAATGTTTTCTTTTGTTTTATTTGGTTTTAATTGGTTTTTCTAAATGGCGAAAGCAACTTATTATTGTCTGTTAAAAACAGCTTGCTGTTTGCCATATAGCAAGTCATCGAACTCACGTTAAGATAACTATTTGTACATTTCTAATGTCTTTCTTAGGTTTTCCGCGATTTCATCGACCAAAGACTGGGGACTAATCACTTTTAGCCATGAACCACGCGACATGACATAACCGATGAAATCGCTCGTTGGGCGCATGAAGATCTCATAATCCACATAGCCCTCTCCCTCGCCTATCACCTTCTGCGACTGATGCACAGGCAGGTCATCCATGTAATGGCACTCATTGCCAAGAGCACGAAGCACTATACGCTCGGCAGGATGACGCTCATCTCGCATCACGCCAAAGCAATCCTCAAAATATCTTTTAGAATCAAAATTCTTTGGCATCCTGAACCTCTCTCTTGTCACTTTTGCAGATATCACACGGTCAAGGGAGAATAGTCTGTAACCGTCTGTAGTATTAGCCATAACATACCATCTGCGTTTATGCAGTTTTAGGAAATAAGGTTCAATAACACGTTCTGACACCTCCTTGGAACCATACTTCTGATAATCGATAACCACCTTTCTGTTCACCTTCATAGCCTCAACAAGCAATTCCAGATGCCTTACCTGCGGAATAGACTCAAGGAAGATACGATTCTGCAACGACATGCTCTCAGAGATGATGTTATTCACCGTAAGTGTAGAGTAGAGCCAGTTCTGTATTGAGTCTTCATTCAATACGCGCTCATTGTATATGTAGTATTTACGGCCTTTGCATTCAATCATGATGCCGAACATATCCAGAATGGCATCCCTATGGCGGTTGAAGGCAGAGCGATGCATTTTCTGATTTCCACTCATCTCTGTCTTCATCCATTCCTCGTTAATACGAGCAAAGGTAATCTCACCATACCTGTGTATGATGTTTATCAGCCAGATACATTGCTTGAATAAAGATGTTGATCTCATAGAATAATATTAAGTCAAATCATGGTGCAAAAATAATATTTTTTTTCGATACGAGCAAGTTTTATATAAAATAGAGTGTTGGAGAGACAAGTAGTTTGAACATTTCTGACTATAAATGAGCCTTTTTATATACATGTATCAAATTTTATCCTAATAAATAAGGATTGCAGAAACGGGGAAAATATTGTAATTTTGCACTCGGAAAATCAAAGAACGTGCGCCAACCTTTAGGGTGACACGCACTTTTTCCTTCGTGCGAGGTGCATTGCACGTTGTCACTCGAAAATCAAAGACCGTGCGCCACCCTTTAGGTTGACACGCACTTTTTCCTTTGTGCGAGGTGCATTGCACGTTGTCACTCGGAAAATCAAAGAACGTGCGCCAACCTTTATGAATCTAGGCTTACGCCGCTCTTTTATCAAAAGACGCTCAAACATGCGAGGTGCATTGCACGTTGTCACTCGAAAATCAAAGAACGTGCGCCAACCTTTAGGTTGACACGCATTTTTTACTCACTCAATGAATGGATAATATATTTCTTAATACACTTCTCGGCAAGGAGTGCCAACGTCCACCTGTATGGCTTATGCGTCAGGCAGGGCGCGTACTGCCACGCTATCAAGAGTTAAGGCAACAGTATTCCTTCTCTGAACTTATCTCTACTCCTGATTTGGCTGCAAAGGTAACATTGATGCCTGTAACGGACTTAGGCGTGGATGCTGCTATCCTTTTCAGCGATATTCTCACCATACCGATGGCAATGGGAATGGAGATGGAATGGACGGAGCGCGGACCTAAGTTCACTCATCCGTTAGCATCTTATCAGCAACCGCTGAAGCATCTGAATGTGCAGCCGGAAAAACTTGATTTCGTTTATAGAGCCATTGATGAGGTAGTGAAGCTGAGTGAGGTTCCGCTCATAGGCTTCTGTGGTGCACCTCTCACTACTCTCTGCTATATGCTTCAGGGCATAAGTACGAAACTGGCATTCCCGGAGGCAAAGAAATTCTTCTTTGAGCGTAGAGATGAGGCAAAGCACCTGATAGATGAAGTCACAGACCTGTCTATCGACTATGCCACAAAGCAGATAGAGCACGGTATAGATGCGTTTCAGTTATTCGAGAGTCACGCAGGATTGTTGCCTACGGAAATGTATGTAGAAATGTTCTTGCCAGCCGTATGTCGCATAACGAAGGCTGTGCGCTCAAAAGGCATTCCTCTGATTTTCTTTCCAAAGGGACTGGGTAGCGGTTTGAGACACATCACTCCTGATGTCTGTGACTTTGTAAGCATTGACTGGCAGACGTCACTCACGGAAGCACGGGAAATGGTGCATCCAGAGGTAGGACTGCAAGGCAACATAGACCCATATCTGCTGTTTGCCCCTCAGAAGGAGATAGCGCGCATTCTTGAATCCTACAAACCATTCTTCAGAAAGAACCCTCGCTGGATTGTGAATTTAGGACACGGCGTGCTTGCCGACACCCCATTGGAGAATGTGCAGTTCTTAATTGATTGGATTAAAAATACTAATTGGAAATGATACAATATAAGTCAATAAAT
Source organism: uncultured Prevotellaceae bacterium (assembly GCA_902779665.1). Classification (GTDB taxonomy): domain Bacteria; phylum Bacteroidota; class Bacteroidia; order Bacteroidales; family Bacteroidaceae; genus Prevotella. The sequence continues at coordinate 3,948 of CACZCN010000029.1, forward strand.
CATCAGGATACATCGCTGGCTGAGCGCGAGGAATACTTTAAGAATCTGGAGCATAAGGACGATGATTCAGCGGTACTATTGCAGACATGCAACCGCGTGGAACTGTACTATGGCAATGGTGATGTTCCCGATGAGGTGGCACGACATCTGTTTAGGGTGGCTTGTGGCTTAGAATCAGCCATCATAGGCGAACAGGCGGTACAGGGACAGATCAAGGAGGCATATATGACCGCAAAGCGCACCAAGAAACTGTCGGCTGGTATGCACAAGCTATTTGAAAGTGCATTGCAGATAGGAAAGCGTGTGCGTAGCGAGACACAGATAAGTCATGGAGCGGTGAGCCACTCGCTTGCCGCTATTGAGATTATAGAGCAAGAGAAAATAGACCTGCACAATTCGCGCATTACAATTATTGGCGTGAACAAGCTGACGGAAGAGATTATCAAGTTCCTGCTCAATAAGAAAGCGAAACTCGTATTTCTCGCCAACCGCACAGAGGAAAAGGCAAGGCGTATGGCTGAGCCTTATGGCATTGATATCTTCCGACTTGAAGATAAGCAGAAGTTCCTGAAGGATATTGATATTCTTATTAGTGCTACTTCTGCTCCTGATGCCATCATACATCCATCTGACCTAACATCAGGGCGACCACTTCTTGCCATTGACCTTGCCTTCCCACGTGACATTGACCCGGAAGTAGCTAAGATGCAGGGTGTTACGCTATATAATCTGCATGATGTAGAGCAGAAGGTGAAGGCCAATATATCTGTTCGTGAGGATGAGGTGAAAAAGGCAGAGCAGATGATTGAAGAGGCTATAACGGAACTGCACGAGACTCTGGAGCGTCGCAAGCAATACAAGAAGGCTATCCGCATCACGGCTCGTAGTAGCCGATTGTCGCAGATTCAGGTAAACGAAGTTCTAAAGCGTTTCCCTGATTTGGCATATCAGTTGGTTACACGCCGCTCGTATGGAGATAAACACATGAAAATCTCTCTATTGAATGGTGAGGCACCTGACGATATGTTCACTCGCGAACTTGACATGGCTTTACTTTCTGGCAAGGCCGACATAGCCATACACTCGGCAAAGGACTTACCAGAGAAACTGCATCCTGACTTGGAGGTTATAGCACTCTACGAAGCCTTTGACAAGACCGACTCTCTGGTTAGCCGTGACCATATATCCCTTGCCAACCTTCCAGAGGGCAGCACCATAGGCACCAGTTCACCACTACGCAAGAAGGAACTGGAGAGCATTCGACCTGACTTAAAGGTAGTGGGCATACGCGGCTGCATAGAAGAGCGCGTTGAACAGGTTCGTGACGGCAAGATAGATGCCGTGATTGTTGCTACGTGCGCTCTGAAGCGTCTGGATATGGAAGATGAGATAACCGAAGTTCTCAACTTCGAAACACACCCAATGCAAGGGCGACTGGCGATAACCGCACTAAAGGGGCGCGATGACTTGAAAGCGGTATTTGCAAAGGACAGCATTATTTAAACTATGCCAACACTCTACACGGGCTTGACTTCGCCTGATGCCAACTACATCCACACACCGCTGATTGAAATTGTGCCTGTGGATGATGATACGCAACTTCGTCGTACCATTGCCGATATTGACAGCTATGACTATGTGCTGTTTACTTCGCGATATGCTGCGAAATATGTAGGGGCATTGTCAGTAAGGCATACGCGGATAGTTTCCATAGGGCGCACCACAACTAAAGCCTTGCATCAGATAGGTGTTGAGGAGGTTTATGAGGTGGAAGAAGACAACTCATATGGCGTAATATCGTGGTTCAGTAGCCAGTCTAGTGGACGTGTACTCATACCACGCTCCAACCTTGCATTGCCAATAATTCCCCAAGGACTCAGGCAACTGGGCTTTGAGGTTGATTGTGTCACGGCATACATTAACCGTATGCCAGAGCATCCAAAGAAGGTGAATCTGGATGAAATCGACCGCATAGTGTTCACCTCGCCCTCTACCATCGACAATTTTATCCGTCTCTATGGGGCATTGCCAGAAAAGAAGGAACTGGTTATGCGAGGTCCTATTACCGAACAACATTTACAAACAATATTAAAACAAAGATAATTATGAAAAGATTCAGAACATACCGTACATCGCAGGAAGTACGCGATAAGTATGCTGACGTATCAGTTGATGTAAAAGATTTTATATACCCTTACTTTGTTGTAGAAGGCAAGGGCGTTCGTGATGAGATAAGCACAATGCCAGGCATCTACCGTTTCTCTATCGACACATTGGTAGAAGATGTAAAAGAGATTTATGCCCTTGGTATAGACAAGGTGCTGCTTTTCGGTGTTATCGACGATAATCTGAAAGACGAGCGCGGTTCACTTGCATACGCAGAGGATGCACTTGTATGTCGTGCTGTAAAGGCTATCAAGGCTGCTCAGCCAGAGGTATGCGTAATAACAGACGTTTGCCTTTGCGAATATACAAGTCACGGTCATTGCGGACTTCTCCACAACCACGATGTAGAGAACGACTCAACATTGCCTCTGCTTGCAGAAATGGCATACGTTCATGCAAAGGCAGGTGCTGATTTCGTGGCACCCTCTGCAATGATGGACGGTCAGATTGAGGCTCTGCATAATCGTCTGGTTGAGGCAGGCTTGCGCGACAAGTGTAAGATTCTGGCATATTCTGCCAAGTATGCTTCTGCTTTCTATGGACCTTTCCGTGATGCAGCCGACTCTGCACCTTCATTCGGTGATCGCAAGACATACCAGATGGACTATCGCACACACGATCAAGGACTTGAAGAGATTGCCGCTGATATTGAGGAGGGAGCAGACTGGACAATGGTAAAGCCTGCTATGCCATATCTTGATATGATAGCGCGTGGCGTTGAGCGATTCCCACAGGTGCCTATGGTGGCATATCAGGTAAGTGGTGAATACTCTATGCTGAAGGCTGCTGCAAAGCTCGGCTATCTGGATGAGCAGCGTGTAGTGTTCGAGAGCCTTATCGCTATAAAGCGTGCTGGCGCTCAGTATATTATTTCATATTACGCTAAGGAATACATGCAGAAATGGGCATAAATGAACGTATCAAGTCTGCTGCTGCTTTCGAGCAGGCACAGAAGGTCATTCCTGGAGGAGTGAACAGTCCGGTAAGGGCTTTGAAGAGCGTAGGCACAACACCTCTCTTTGTGCGCGAGGCAAAGGGTGCATACTTTACGGATATTGATGATAACCGCATCATTGACTTCTGTATGTCGTGGGGCGTGTTTATTCTTGGCCATAACAACGCAAAGGTTAGTCAAGCTGCCGTTGACGCTGTGAATCGTGGTAGTAGCTACGGCATTCCTACCCTTGCCGAGACAACTTTGGCAGAAAAGGTGCGTGAGGCAATTCCGTCAATGGAGCGGCTGCGCTTTGTTAATAGTGGTACGGAGGCTACTATGTCGGCTATCCGTGTGGCTCGTGGCTATACAGGGCGTGATATTCTTGTTAAGTTTGAGGGCAACTATCACGGACATGCTGATCACCTCCTTGTATCTGCAGGTTCTGGTGTTGCCAATATATCCAATGCCTCATCAGCAGGTGTGCCAAAGGATTTCGTTAAGCATACCGCCGTATTACCTTATAACGATGTAGAGGCTCTGCGCAGTTACTTTGCAGAGAATGGTGACAAAGTGGCAGCTCTTATCCTTGAGCCTGTTGCTTGCAATATGGGTGTTGTTGTGCCTACTGAGGAGTTCTTGAAAACTGCCCGTGAGGTTACGGAGAAATGTGGTGCAATACTTATATTTGACGAGGTAATAACAGGCTTCCGCTTGTCTCGTGGTGGTGCTCAGCAGCGTTTCGGCATTACTCCTGATATGACCACCGTGGGCAAGATTGTAGGTGGTGGTTTCCCGGCAGCAGCATTCGGAGGTCGTGCGGATATTATGAAGGTTCTTGCTCCTGAAGGTCCTGTATATCAGGCTGGTACTCTCAGCGGAAACCCTGTGGCTATGGCAGCAGGTATAGAGACACTTACCCAGCTATCCCGTCCAGGATTCTACGAAGAACTTGAGGCAAAGAGTGATGCGTTCATTGCTAAACTTGAGAAGATAATAGAGGGCAAGGGAATACAGCTAAATCGTTGCGGCTCAATGTTCACTATGTTCTTCAACGACAAGCCTGTACGCAATTTCCAAGACACCAAGCGCAGCGATCAGGAACGCTTTGCACGTTATTTCCGTAATATGCTTAGCCGTGGCATCTATGTAAGTCCTTCGCAGTTTGAGGGTAACTTCATTTCAGAGACGCATACTCCAGAGATTCTCGACTACGTACTTGAGAGCATTGCTGCGAGCATAGATTAACCAAGTGAAGAGTGAAGAATTAAAGTTTGTATAAAGATGTTGATCTCATTTTTGGGTGCAAAGATGCAAAATTAGCAAAGATAACAAACTTTTATGACTATATTTGCAATAAACAATGCGCATTGAGCGTCTAATAGATATATGGCTTGTACAACAGATTTTATCGACTTCGTATGCTCTCAAATTGAGGGCGTGGGCGTAATCCGGGCCAAGAAGATGTTCGGTGACTGGATGATTTATATTGACGAGAAACCAATTATTCTCGCATGTGACAACACCTGCTATGTCAAGATGCTTCCCGTAATAGCAGATATGATGACCGATGCCGGCACCGGTTTTCCATACGATGGTGCAAAAGAGCACTACATCCTTGACATTGAGCATCGTGATGAAGCTATCAAGGTACTCAAGGCTCTGCTTCCAATTATTCCTTATCCGAAGAAAAGGAAAAAAGCAGAATAGTTTTCTGAAACTCCTCTGGATACCCAGATATTTTTATTTTGAACACAGAATGCACGGAATAATCGAAAGTTTTCGTGTATTCTGTGTTTATGTTTTTTATAGGCAGACATCAATAATAGGTATGTAAAGTTATACTTTCCATCAAGCAATACCTATTTTTGATTAATCTCTTTATTTGTGTTTTCCTAACATCCTCACTCACAAAAACATAATTTTTGAGTATTGCACATTTCGTGTTTTCGGTGTAACTTTGCACTCGAAAATAAGCCCCTCACCTGCCCTGTGGGCATCCTCTCCCCAAGGGGCGAGGAAGAAGTATGTAAAGAATCTTCAAAAGGGATATCAACAGCGATAAAAGGTAACTTTCCCCTCGCCCCTTGGGGAGAGGATGCCCACAGGGCAGGTGAGGGGCCGTTAAATTATATTTCTTATGTCAGTAGAACAACTCAAAACAGTTCAGCAGGCTCTCGATATGAAGGTGCTGATGAATCACATTTATGAATATAAGAAAGGTGTGAGACAGATGATTCTCTTCACCTGCAATGCCCGTTATGAGGACTTTGCAGTCAATCGCCTTAAGAGTCAGGGTATAGAATATATCATTCAGAGGGTGGGCAACTCAAACATCAACATCTTCTTCGGAAAGAAACAATGCCTTGACGCTATCCGAATAATAGTGGATAAACCTCTTGCTCGTCTTTCCCCAGAACACGATTTCATAATCGGTGCCCTTCTCGGATATGATATCTGCTGCCAATGCGAGCGATTCTGCGAGAGGAAACAGCGACAGCAAAAGGAATATGCTTGATTTTGACACGTTATTTTACTTATTAATAATATTACATAGAAAGAAATGAAAAAGACTATCGTGGTTTATGGCAGTTCAACTGGAACTTGCGAAGGTATTGCTAATGAGATTGCATCAAAGCTCGGCACAGAGGCTATCAGCGTATCTGATCTTTCTGCTGATGTAGTGGCAGAGAATGAGAACCTTATCCTTGGCACAAGCACTTGGGGAGCCGGTGAGGTACAGGATGACTGGTATGACGGTATCAAGGTACTCAAGGGAAGCAACCTTAATGGCAAGACCGTAGCTCTCTTCGGCTGTGGCGATTCATCAAGCTATTCCGATACATTCTGCGGAGGCATGGCAGAGATCTACAATGCAGTCAAGGACGGTGGTGCTAATATCGTAGGTGCTGTTGATGCTTCTGATTATACATTCGATGATTCCGAGGCCGTTATTGACGGTAAGTTTGTAGGTCTCGCCCTCGACAACGACAATGAGGACGACAAGACATCAGGACGCATTGATGCATGGATTGCTTCTATAACTCCCGCATTATAATTCCCCCTTTTAATTACACAACCAGTAAAAGTTCAAGCAAGCCCGTCATCATCTATGGCGGGCTTTTTAAAAAGAAGAAAAACTATGGAAAGAAATCAAAAGATTATAGCATTGTGGCTGATGACTATCTGTGGATTCGCATGCCACACATTGACCGACATTCTACCTATGTTCTGGGGCAAGGACATGGCTGTTGTTGCCACCAACGGTAATGTAGATTATGGCATGATTGTATTTATGATGACATTGTCATTCTTCATCCCTGTCTGCGGAATTTTTTGTTTGCTTACAGACTGCCGTGCAAAGATTTTACGCACAGCGAATGCCGTGTTGGCTATCCTCATCGCACTTTTCAACATTGCTCATGCCTTTATGGAGCTGCCTTCTGAGAATGCAGGACAGTATGTCATTCTGCCTATGATGGTAGTCATCGGCTGTGTGCTTTCATGGCACTCGGTAAAAATCATAAAGTAAAAATTTATAACTGATCATCAGCAAGACAGTCGGATGTTCAGAACGCCGAAGAGGTCGGCAGCCGAAAGGGACTTGCGCAGCTTGATGAGCATTGCGACTTACTTCTGCTTGTTGAGCCTTAGCGAAAAATAAAGCCAATTGCCTGGAAGGCAATATCATGAGTAACCGAGGTGCATACTCAACGAAGGAGAGGATGCCCTCGGATATAAGATAGGATTATATTCATCAGCCTGGAAGGCTGTACCTGATTGGCGATGTACTGCCCTCCAGGCAGTAATTGGAGATTAGTACTATATCCCCGCACATTCTCGTTTCCTCGTATGTACGGGGTTACGAATGGTACTGTCTTCCAGACAGTTTTGTACTTACGACTGTCTTGCTGATGAGCATAGCGAAGAACTTGCTATAGCTTGTTGAGCTTTGCGAAAAAACTTGAAATTTTTAATTTAAAGAAACATGGGATTTCTGAAGAAGCTTTTCACTAATTGCGCCCATCCAAAGGGACGCATGGGGCGTATCATGCTGAAGTTCATGAACGCAAGTCACGGACCGCTTAACAACTGGGGACTGGACCTCGTAAAGATTAAGGACGGATGGACTATGCTCGACATCGGCTTTGGTGGTGGAGCATCACTAAAACGAATGCTCAAAAGAAGCAAGGACGGTATGGTATATGGCATTGACATCTCTGAGGAAAGCGTGGAAAAAGCCCGTAAACTTAATGCCGACGTATTGGGCAAACAGGTTTTCATTCAGCAAGGCTCTGTAACCGAACTGCCCTACGATGACTGGAAATTCGACCTCGTAACAGCGGTTGAGACGGTATATTTCTGGCCAAACCTCCCAGAGTGCATGAAAGAGGTGTATAGGGTTCTGAAGCCAGGCGGTCGTTTCGCCATAATGGTGGAGGTCGTTGTTACCAATTCCAAATGGCTGGATTTTGTGGAAGGAATGACAGCTTATCCGCCAGAACAACTGAAGCAGTTTCTCGAAGATGCCGGCTTCGTAAATACAGAGATTCATAGAATGAAACCGTCGTATGCCACTATCATAGGAGTAAAGTCATAAATATGTGAAAAAGTGAATACTGAAATCACACAATGCAACCAAGTTGTGATTTTTTCGCAGTACTTTTGCACTCGAAAATAATTCACTTACATTCATATTATTATGTCTGATAAAATCAAGAAATCGTATAAGTTTAGCAAGAGCTTCTATGACGATGCCATCACGCAAGGGAAGTGGTGGAGTAAGCTCTATTTCAAACTGTTGTGGGGCGGTGTTGATGATAACGAGATAGCCCGCCAGGTACTGGGTTGGATTCCCGATGACTTTTCTGGTAAGTTGCTTGATATCCCTGTTGGAACCGCTGTGTTTACTGCGAAGAAATACACAGGTATGAAACAGGCAGACATTGTTTGCATGGACTATAGTCAGGATATGCTTGAACAGGCAGAATACAGATTCCGTGAGGCAGGAATCAACAATATCAAGACTATGCAGGGCGATGTCGGTATGTTGCCATTCGATGACGAAACTTTTGACAAGGTGCTATGTATGAACGGGTTGCACGTGTTTCCCGACAAAGATAAGGCATACGCTGAAATTCTCCGCACCTTGAAATCGGGTGGAGAATTGTTGGCGTGTTTCTATATTGCCGGCGAACAGAAGGTTGCTGACTGGCTTGCACGTACCGTTATGACACGCATGGGATGGTTCACACCGCCTTTCGACAAAGCCAATGACGTGAAACGCAGATTGGAGCCTTATTGTGAGATCCTCGACTTCCACGTTGAGGGTGCCATGCTTTATTTCAGGGCAAGGAAGAAATAATGCAAATATTTATCCGCTATTCTCTCCAACATCTGTTTTTCCTTTTTTATAGCCTAACAAATCTTAATTATCCGTGTGGGATATTGTTAGTCTCATAAATTATAACTACATTTGTAGCCATAAATCTGCTATATTACCACATTACACATTGTTTTGGGAGAATAGCCGATAATCACAAAATGAAAAGGAGTAGGATATGACAACGTTAATCATAGGATTGCTGATTCCGCTTTTAGGTACGATGCTCGGCTCTGCCTTCGTGTTCTTCATGCGCGATGAGATGTCAGTAAGATTACAGAAGACCTTATTGGGATTTGCATCGGGTGTGATGGTCGCTGCATCTGTATGGTCGCTGCTTATTCCGTCGATGGAAATGGCAGAGGGAAACGGACGGTGGACTGTTATGCCTGCAGCCGTAGGATTTCTTGCAGGTATAGGATTTCTGTTGATGATTGACGAGATTACACCACACCTTCATATCGGTACTGACAAACCGGAAGGTATGAGGTCGCATCTCTCCAAGACCGCGATGTTGGCTTTGGCAGTAACCATTCACAATCTGCCGGAAGGTATGGCTGTGGGTGTTGTCTTTGCAGGAGCCAATAGTGATTTTTCGTATATCTCACTAACCAGTGCCGTGGCCGTAGCTTTGGGTATTGCCATTCAGAACGTGCCAGAGGGCGCAATCATCTCTATGCCTATGCGAGCTGCGGGCAATTCCAAATGGAAATCGTTCGTAATAGGCTCGCTGAGCGGTGCTGTAGAGCCTGTCGGTGCTCTGGCAGTATTATTGCTTGCCTCAGCACTTACCCCTATCCTACCCTATATGCTTGCCTTTGCCGCCGGAGCAATGTTCTATGTGGTTGTAGAAGAACTCATCCCCGAAGCCTCTAACGGTCAGCATAGCAATCTCAGCACCATCGGTTTTGCCGTTGGCTTCGTCCTTATGATGGTGCTCGATGTGGTGATGGGATAATATCATAAATCACAGATCCACAGGGCGATGCCTTGAACTGAAAGCGATTGCCCCTTCAGGGCATTGGAACTAAGTAGATGTACATAATTATGAACTAATTTTTTCACTTCATTATTAACACTTGCGAAGCTTGTTGAGCTTTGCGAAAAATAAAAAATACCGAAGAACCAGCGCGGCTAAAGGTATAAAACATCCTTCCCTTTGGGAAGGCTTGGTTAGGCTACTTTTGGGAAGGCTTGGTAAAACATGCCAAAACGAATATTCTATATCATAGCTATTGCCTTGCTTATCGTGCTTGGTCTTTCCTCAAGAAAAGAGGCTTTCCTACCAGATGAAACTGGCGACGGACTTTGGGCTATGGCATTGTTCTGCTTCCTGCGCTTCATCTTCGTCAACAGCAAACTGAAAACTATTGCCATTGTCACGCTTATTCTCTCCTTCCTCGTGGAGTTCTCTCAACTCATCAGATGGGAATGGTTGGTTGCAATCCGCTCAACTTTTATAGGGCACATGCTTCTTGGACAAGGTTTCGTATGGTGGGATTTACTTGCTTACTCAATAGGCGTTATCGTGATATATCTCGCAGCACGAGCTTATGAGAACAGATAGCCCCCTACCTCATCCAACCTTCCATGCGATAGATTTTCTATCTGAAATATCCATTGCCGAAATAGCTGTAATGATTATTGTCTGGATTGATTACAATTTGCTCTACCGTGATTTCTGGATCAATCATTATTAGTTTTAGAGTATGCTTACCTGGTGTTATGTCGAAATTGACCGATAGCCAACGGATATTATCAAAGATCTCATCACGACGGGGCATCTTACGGCCTTTATTCCATCCGCTCAATAGGAGTTTGTCAGCCTTTGGCAATGGTTTCAACACCTTGGAGACAGCAAGGTTCTTGGCGGTGTATTCGCCAAACTCATCGTGAAGCCATTGGCGAGCATCTATTACCTGCATTGGCTTATCATCAATCTTTACTCCAAGACGAAGACCTCGCTCTGGTAATAAATCCTGAGTCGGGAGTATGCCTATTGCAACTTGATTGGTCTTCATATCCACCTCATAGCTAAGAGACGCATTTGTCTCGCTTTCCGTGCTTTCAGCCATAACATTGCTTGATCCCATACATCCCTTATCACGACCAAGATCAGGAAGAAAGATCCAACTTGCCTGTGGTGTATCAGTCTTACTACAGTATTTATAGGCAGGAATGCAATACTCATCGGATGTATCGGAAACAGAGCAGTTCATTTTTCTGAGATTGAGAGCGAGAGGATTTACATTCTTCTCGGGAATAGACCATTTGGTATAGCCTATGTGATTGTCGAGCATCATACCATCCCATTTGCCACCAGCAAGCTGCTTGTTGTAATAGTCAGTGAGCTGCTGATCCTTCTTCATCAAGGCTTCTATGGCAAGAGAATCGCCGAGAGTAGCGTAGTTATAAATCTGAGCTACCCCAGCACTTCCCACAACAGGATAATACACAAGCTGATAGAAGGCATCCTGCATTGAGACTGGCAGTTCTGCTTTCAGATTTTCGCAGCGTGTTACCAATGCCTGCCACCTACAGCTCATGTGCAGCATCTCCTCATTGTTGAAAATGCCCGGATATTGCACTTCGGGTTTTCTAAGGAGGTTATACTTGCTATATTTTGCGATGATATCGGCAATCTCAGCAGAATACTTCCTACCGAAGATACTCGCAGCGAAATCCTCAAGATACTTAGCCTCATCACCTGGCTTTATGGCATCAGGATTCCATGCATATTTCATGATGAAATCAATAGGCATTTCCTTTGGCTTCAGATCACCCACATTTATTATCCATATACGATCTATCCCCGATTGATAGGCTATATTTAGCTGCTCTCGCAGTTTTGGCACGGTGGTGGTGTTTACCCAACGGTCATTCCATGGACCGCCATTCATATCAATGTGATAGTAAAGCCCGAGACCTCCCTTGCGCTTACGCTCGAAGTCACGCCCCTTACGACGGATATATCCCCAGTTATTGTCGCAGAGAAGTAGGGTAACATCATCGGGCACTCGGAATCCTGCATCATAGTATCTCTGTACCTCGGTAAAGATAGCCCAAAGCTGTGGTACAGCATCAGGACGTCCATATAAGTCTTTGATGATCTTTCGTTGCCCTTCAATAACTTTTTCCAATATCTTCATATTCTCAGAATCATCACCTTTACCCATAGCCACATCGCCATCGCCACGCATTCCGATAGTAACGATATTGTCATAGTTTTTGTTACGCTTCATACCTTCACGGAAGAACTGGTCTATGCGATTCTTATTCGTAGCATAATCCCATGGTCCAACTTCATTTTTACGATGCAGATATTCCTGATGTGAGCGCATCATAGGTTCATGGTGTGACGTTCCCATAATAATGCCCATTTCATCGGCAAGTCGTGGTGACTCCGGGTCGTCTTCATTGAAAGCCGTTGCCCACATAGCAGGCCAGAAATAGTTAGCCTTCAGGCGCAACAATAGTTCAAAGATATGTTCGTATGCCTTTGCATTAACCCCTCCGAAATGATTGTTGCACCAAGTGCCAAACGAAGGCCATTCGTCGTTGATGAATATACCGCGATACTTCACCTTTGGTGACGGCTGTACGAAGCATCCGCCATCATAGTAGAGCGTATCTTTATGAGCTACGGGGGCATCTGCCATCCAATACCACGGAGATACTCCTATACGTTCAGAAATATCGTAAATGCCGTAGATAGTACCGCGCTTGTCACTTCCCGCAATAATAAGGTTTCCATCGACAATATCGATGATATACGACTCCCATTGCCCTTTTACTTTGCGCACATCCAGTTTCTTCTGCCTTATGATACTGTCGATGATTCGGCTTTTGCCTATTGTACCGACAATAATGCTCTTCGGCTGCTTCATCCATGGTGAGTCAGATGACTTTAGGATTACCTGGGATGAGAATCCTGTTACCTTACGTACATCGTCACCCAGATCATGCGCGGCACGGATAACTCCCTTCCAGTCGTTTTCATCCACTATAATACCTGCCGTTATGCCTTTGCTGGCTATGCAGAAACGTTCTGTCTGCGCCTTTCCTCTCAAGGATAATACTACTGCTATCAGAAGTATAAAAAACTTTGTCCTAATACTCATACATCTTTATTCTAAACGCCTTTACTTCTCCATTGCGGATAACGGGACCACCTAATGTAGTCTCATCTCCATTAAGTCGGTGCTGCATTTCGCGACCTTCACTGGTGAAGGTTATCTCATCAACCGACTCATAACCTATATGTACTCCATTCTTAGCAGATAGTATGCTAACCATCAGATTGCCTATACCACCTGCTATTAGAAACTGGTTGTCACTTTCTTGTATCACCAATACACCTGCAACATTCTTATCGGTCATCTTTACCTGCTCTCCTGCAACACCAACAAGTGCCTGTGCCTGACTTGTACTGTAAGGTGTAACGGCTACTATATAGTTTCCAATCTGAACCCTATCTGCCTTACGGTTATCTCCATCAAGCAACAAGCCATTGATGCGGTGTTCACGTCTATACTTCACGATATACGGTGTAAGATGTCTGAGCAATTTATAGGCTTTGTCGTAGGCATGATCTTGCGGGTCGGCACTGTTCATGATACCTCCACCATCAATGCCGAAAGGCGAATAACTTTACTTCATATTCAAACCAGTCTATATCAACATATCCTTTATCGTTTTCACTATTGCTCTGCGCAAATAGTCCGAGCATTACTCCGGTGAAACCGCCATTTGTCTCCGTACTTAGGTATCGGTATTCCATCTTGGCAAGCGTAGTGTAGCTTGCGCCGTCAGTAGATGCCATCATGTAATAGTAGTCTTTGTCAGAGGTTATACGCAGATAGGCATAGTTTCCATTCAGGGTTATCTGATTGTTTTCGCTATGACTGGTCTGTCCAAGACGCACGTTTGACCTTATGACAATCTGCCCATCTTTCTTCTCTGCCACCACATCATAATGGCTCAGCAGAGTAGCATAGGCTGTGATACCCACTTGCATTCCTTCTGTAAGATGTGTGAGGTCTGTCTTTGCCGTTGCCGAAAAAGTCAATTCTGTCTGCCTACGTGCAACAAAGGTAGGTGAAGCCGTTTCACTTAGGTCGATAGTGCTGGGATAGAGACGCAGAAAACTCTTATGTGCCGTGAGTGAGTATTTTGTATAATCTGGGTTACAAAGACTCATCCAGCCCATAGGCAAGCCTAAGGAATGATAGCTGTCTTTTGGAGCACGTCGCTCCACATAGTTAAATTCTTCCTTTACAGGATCTTGTGCCAAAGGCACTAACGGCAAGGTCTTACATTTCATCTCTACTTGCAATGTGCCGTCATTATTTACCACAGGCCACTCGTTTTTCTCCCATTCCACCGGTGCAAGCATAGTCTCACGCCCCATAACATGCTGTAAGTATCCGCTTGTTCTGTAGCCTAAGCATATCATCCACCATGAAGAGTCTGGAGCCTGAACAAGATCTGCATGTCCGAGTCCCTGAATAGGACTGTTCTGCATCTTCATGTTGAAGTGTGAGAGAATAGGATTGGCAGGATTAGACTCATAAGGACCGAACAGGTTTTTACTACGCAGTATATTGACATGATGCCCATGCTCAGTACCGCCCTCTGCAAGTAGCAGATAGTAGTAGCCGTCTTTCTTATAGATATGCGGTCCTTCCGGGTAACGCCCTCCAAGACCAACTCCCAGATGATGTATGTCGCCCAATTTCTTGCCTGTGTTCACATCAATCTCACATATCTTGATATCCCCCTCTTTCCACAGGAAATAGCATTTGCCTTCATCAAAGAAGAGTGTAGGGTCACAACTGCCTATAGCAAAATCGATTACAATTGGTTCAGACCACTCTCCTGATGGATTTTCCGTCCATACATAGAAATGACGGCGCGAAGGAAATACAGTAGTCACCATATAGAATCGTCCATCGTTATATCTGATAGTAGGGGCATAGATTCCGGCATTACCATCTGCGCCCTTCAAATCCACCTGAGACGGACGTGTGAGGCAATTGCCCACCTGCTCCCAATTCACCAAATCCTTACTGTGGAATACCGGAACTCCAGGAAAATACTGGAAGGTGCTGTTTACGAGATAAAAAACATCACCCACCCTACATACGCTTGGATCTGCATGAAATCCTGCAAGCACAGGATTCTTGAAGCCCGATGCACCCCTTGTTGTCAAGGGGGAGAGTATGCCTGACAATATTATAATAGCTGTCAGGAGAAAGAAATTCCGTTTTTTCATATTACATTAATAACTTTACGCATTTTAGTCTTTGCAAAGATAACATCTTCACATGCTATTATGCAAAAAAACGCGTCTCTTATTATTGCAATAATGTCTCAGAAAAAAATACGGAATAAGATAACTCCCTCTCTGATAATTATTTACTTCTCTCACGCTCTTTCCATTCATTAGGTGATATTCCATAGAGTTCACGAAACGAATTGATGAAATATGATGTGTGCTTGAAGCCTACCTTCGTGGCTATCTCGCTTACGTGAAGGTTTGTTTCGAGCAAGAGCTTCTCTGCCTGCTTCAGTCGTACGTTCCTTATGAAGATGCTTGTTGACTGGTTGGTTTTCTCCTTTAGTTTTCGATGTAGGCTGGCTCGGCTTATGCCTACCTCCTCGCATAGAGTTTCTACGGAAAAGTCTGCATCGTCTATGTGGTTGTTGATAACATTCATCAGTCGCTCCATGAGCTTGTCTTCATAGTCTTCTGCTTCAATTGTTTCCAATTTGTCCTCTTGTAGTTGCTTTCCCTGATAGACATTGCGGAGCTGCTGACGAAGCTGTATGAGGTTAGATATTTTCTGGCGTAATATCTTTATGTTGAATGGCTTGGTAATATATGCGTCTGCACCTATGCCCAAACCCTGAAGCGTAGCTTCTTCATCGGCACGTGCAGTAAGCAGAATGACAGGAATATGGGCTAACTGAATGTTCTTCTTCAGTTTTCGGCATAGTGTTATACCATCCATCTGAGGCATGGTTACATCGCTTATTATTGCGTCAGGTTTTTTCTCGAATATGAGTTGCAAGGCTTGTTTACCGTTTGTCGCCTCATGTATATGGTAGTCGGTGGAAAACTGTTCGCAAAGATATTTCCTCACCTCGTCATCATCTTCCACGATAACGAGATGCCTTGTGGTGCGCGATTGCTGAAGGTAGGTTGAAACATTGTATTCTGATTCTATGCCAGGAACTGGTCCTATCGGTTCTTCGTCAGTTGCCTGAGCTGCAAGATGCTGAAGTCTCTGAGCATTATGTAGCATAAGATTGTAGGTCTTTTGTCGCTGTTCGTCAGGATCATTGTCTATGAGCTGAATAAGAGGACTAATAATGAGCGACATAGGAGTACGTATCTTGTGTGATATCAAGGCAAGTGCCTTGACCTTTTCCTTGCTGCGTATCCAGAAATATATCAATGTAGCAATTGCAACGACTATAAGGCACAGCACGCTCTTAGCCCATATACTTCCCCACCATGGATGACGGATTTCTATGTTTGCCTCTTTTGCTTCAGAACGCTTGCCGTTATATTCCACTGCATAACGCAGAGAATGACAGCCAGCATCAAGGTTACTGAACGAAATGATATGTCCGCCATCAGGAATGGATATCCACTCACCATTATCGAGTGAATAGCAGTATGTGCATCCTGCGGGACGGTCAATCTCTACGGTTGACAGTTCTATGCTGAATGAATTATTCTCGTATGCTATGCTGAAATTCTGAGAATCTAATATAGAACTGTCAATAACGGCTTTTCCTCCCGTAAGTGTCTTTGTATTGATAGCTTCGTTATTGATATATAGAGCCGTAATGCGTGGATGTAGGCCAAAGCTAATCTGACTGACGTTTCTTGATGAAAAATACGTTATGCCCTCATTTCCGGCAAACCAAAGCGTACCATCATCATCCCTGACAACAGCACCTTTTGAGAACTCATTGCCTTGAAGTCCATCTCTTACCGAATAGTTAGTGAATACACCTTCATGCTCATCAAAGCATGAGAGTCCTGCGTTTGAAGAGAACCATATCTTCCCTTCTTCATCCTCAGAAATGGCGAAAACCGTATTTGAGCCCATTCCATCGGCTGTGGTATATGTTTTTTGCCTGTTTTTATCTATAATTGTCAAGTCTTCGGATGTGCCAATCCATAATCTGCCTCTTGTATCCTCATATATAGTATATACTATTTTCTTAGGACATAGGTTCTGATGCTTGTTGATATTGTATATGCCGTTGAATGTTCCTACAAGGACATCACCGTTTGACAGTATGCAAATGCAGTTTACAAAGCGATTCATTCCCTTATAGTCAATATGCCTAATGCTGTGTTTGGTTAGATCATAGCAGTATAAGCCATTTCCCATAGTACCAATCCATACTCTTTGCTGTCGGTCTTCCTTGATGCAAAAGACACGAGGGAAATCGGGTAGCCCCTGAACCTTGCGTGACATGCCATTGACACGTCTATAACAAGGATAGCCATACGAACCTATCCAAAGTGTACCTTCTGAGTCTTCCATTACGGCATTTATTATAGGAGGTACCCCTTCTGATATGTGCTGGGACTTATTGCTTTCAAGATAGTACAATCCATCGCCATCAGTTCCTACCCACATACCTCCATTACGGCTCTTTACTATTGATTGCACACAATGTGAGCCTATAAGATTCTTCTGAGATGTTCTTGAACCTATATAACCGAACATTCCCTTATGCCTTGACATCATCACAATGCCTTTCTGATAGAGTGCTATCCATAGGTTTCCGCTTCTGTCACGCATAAGGTGATGAACTTTCTGAAGCTTTTGCGGAATATTCGGAATATCAAGTGGATAATCGATATATGTGTGCTGAAGTTCATTGAATAGCTTCACACCATCGCCATCAGTACCTAAAAGCAAATGATTATCGTCATATCGCAATGTGGCACGTATGTTTAGATTCTCTGTAAACTCATTTGTAATATCATTTGAGAAGTACGGCTTATTCATTTGCAGAATCTCAATATCGCTTTTCCCCTTTGTCCTTATCTCACACGAAATATCGCCCGTTCCATATAATCTACCATCCTTCTCCAACATCAACCTGTTGATGTTTACCTTCAATGGCTTACCATTTGGAGTGGTCCCAATAGGTGAAAAGTCATCCGTATCGTGCCTGTATATCTGCAAGCCACTATATGTACTTACAATCAAATTGCCCTGTGCGTCTTCTATTAGCGTACTAACATAGTTGCTTGCCAGCGATGTATCATCATCCTCTTTGTGCCTGTATGATGTTATCTTAACACCATCGTACTTGTTCAGCCCATCTTCCGTGGCTATCCAAATAAGTCCTTTTCTATCTTCAAAGATATAATTTACAAGACTACTCGTCAATCCATTCTCGGTAGTAAACATCCTATATGTCTGTGCTGAGACTCTGATCATTATGAGCCACAGTAAGAATAAAATTAAGATGTTTCTTCTTTTCATAATAGTTTATCCTCTACCTGATTTCAAGCGAATAGCTCCTGCCTCTGTCTGATTCTATCTTGAGGTTGCTGTTTGCCTCAATGATTGGTTTGATGCGACGGATAAGAGTATATAGAGTATCGTTGGCATCAGGTTTCTTTGGCCAGAGACGATCACAAATCTCCTGCTTGGTGAGGGTGTGGTCATCTGACTTCAGGAACATCTCCAGAAGAGTATGCTGCATAGGTGTGAGGTGGATGCGCTCGCCTGTGGTAGTAGAGAATTTGTCATTATTGAATATCAGTCCTCCATAGGCAATGCCCTGCACTATGAGTTCGGGCTTATGACGACGAATATAGATGGTACTGCCGATAAGCCATAGTATGCCGACAAGTAGGAATGATGCTGATGCACGCTGGTCAGAGAGCATAAGGACGGTGGTGAAATCGCAGTTAGCCTCAGCAATAAGTTCGGTTTCATGGCGATTTCCCTTGCGGATTGTCCGCATAGCCAGACAAGCAGTCTCCTTGAGTTCGGCAATAGTGATGTTATTGCGATAGCAGCGAATTGTATCGGCTGTCACCACATCACACGGCATTTGGAACTTGGTAAGCGCCAAGGCATTGTTTACATCCTCGGAGATACGCGTGCAAGTCGTTTTATAGCTTGTTATAGCTGAGGCAACAGCCATAAGCATCACGAAAAGGAATATTGATATAGGCAGTTTTTTCATAACTTACAGTGACCGTTATATTTTGCAAAGATACTAAGAAATACCGAATTTCCGCTTATCAATCAGCACAAAATGCCAAGCTTTAAGAAACTTTTGCCTTTCTTTGTATGATATCTCTGAAAAAATGAGTAATTTTGCAAGCCAAAGTATATTATACATTTAATAATGACAGAATCACGCAATTCATTCAGCGGTTCGCTTGGTTTTGTTCTTGCATCGGCAGGCAGCGCTGTCGGCTTAGGCAATATCTGGCGTTTCCCCTATCTTGCAGCACGAGACGGAGGCGGACTCTTCCTCCTGCTCTATATACTCCTTGCCGTAACCTTCGGTTTTACGCTCCTCATCACAGAGGTAGCCATAGGCAGACGCTCACGCCAGGGACCCCTGACTGCCTATAAGTTCTTTAATGAGAAATGGGCGTTCATCGGTTATCTCTCATTCATTGTACCTTATATCATCTATCCTTACTATTGCGTGATAGGTGGCTGGGTATTGAAATATCTCACCACATATATTGTTGAAAATGCCGATGCACCTGTGGCTGACGGCTATTTCACCAACTTCATCACAGATCAGTGGTCGCCTATTATCTATATGGCAGTCTTTGCCATAATATGCTTCTACGTGGTATATAAAGGTGTTGAGAAAGGCATAGAACGTTATTCTCGCATCATTATGCCTACTCTGCTGCTGATGGTGATTGGCATCTGTGCATATTCCCTCACAATATCCCATACTGATGCTAATGGAGTTACCCGTACCGGTCTTCAGGGCTTGGGAGTGTATTTCATTCCGAACTTCGAGGGACTCACCATGAAGAAGTTCATGATGATAGCACTTGATGCCACAGGACAGCTTTTCTACTCACTTTCTATCGCCATGGGCATTATGGTGACTTACGGCTCGTATATGAAACGCAGCGTGAATTTGGGTAAGGCGGTCGATAGAATCGAGATTTTCGACACTTCAATCGCTATTTTTGCTGGTATGATGATTATCCCTGCCGTGTATGTTTTTATGGGTACAGAGGGTATGGGTGCCGGTCCTGGACTTATGTTCGTTGCTCTTCCAAAGGTATTTGACTCATTAGGTGCATTTGGTGGTCGAGTATTCGGTCTTGTCTTCTTCCTTACAGTTACCTTTGCAGCTCTCACAAGTGCCGTATCTATATTGGAGGCTATCGTTGCAAGCTTCATTGATAAGTTCAAATGGAGCAGACGTAAGTCGGTGATTGTGATGTCAGCCACAGGGTTTATATGGTCAATAATAGTTTGTCTTGGCTACAACGTATTCTACTTTGAATATACGCTCCCTAATGGTGCTGTGGCACAAATTCTCGATATCTTCGACTATGTGAGCAACAATGTACTTATGCCATTCCTTGCTATCTGCACCAGTATAATGATAGGATGGGTAGTAAAACCTCGTCTTCTCATTGGCGAAATAAGGATGAACGGATATGAGTTTCACCGTAAGAAACTCTATATCGTGATGCTTAGGTATGTAGTTCCTGCTTTGCTCACTATCCTGCTGATTTCAGCGACGGGAATATTCTAAAGCAAGTGAAAAGTGAAGAGTTAAGAATTTAAGTTAGTATTGTAGTTTAAAGTTGGTAATCGCCTTTCGCAATAAAAGGAAATTCAAATTCTTCACTTTTCACTATTCACTTATAAAACACCGTTTCTCTCTCATACCCTTCCCAAAAACAATGGAGATACTTCGTGTTTTCCTCCATAGCTTTATTCTTTTCTTCCCATGAGTATTTGCCTGTGGCATCACGGATAATCTCGTAATAATGATGGCTCATACCCGATTCAAGACCCGTCTCATTCTTGATTTCTGTACAAACGTCATCACCAAGAAAATCCACTACATTCCCGTCGAAATTAGCGTATGCCATATAAAAGGACTTTACCTGAATCTCTGATGTTACCATGCCATGATTGAGTATAACCATATCTCCCCAATATCCACGGTCGAGATATGATTGGTGCTTATATTTCTTAAAGATTCCCTTCTTCTTGGCTGTTTGAACCAAATCGGTTATCATAGAATGTAATGAATCGTAAGGACATGCTATGGTACAGCGTACAAGGTCGTTGATCTCATTTGCCTGTACCTTTTCTTGATTGCACTTGCGAATAGTGCTCTGAAATGATTTATAGTTGATTGGAGTAACCTTACCACCATGAAGCATGGCTATGGAATCAGCAAAGTGTATCATTGCAGGACCTACAGCAGTAGCGACATAACGCATCCTTACAACCAAGGCGGTATCTATGTGAAACTCAGGCACGGGCTCATCCTGCCCTACAGCAGTTTTTCCCTGTGCAAGGCTCACCATATTGGTGATGAAAAGCATCATAAAGACTATGACAGATCTAATCATATTGAGATAATCTGCATTTATAGAGTTTTACACTTATGTTATATAGTTTTACACCTATGTGATTGCAAAGATAATAAAATTTACTTTTTCCTGCAAATATATTCACAAATTTCTATCATTCCTACATCCCTTCACGTAAAACTACATACATACCGACACAATAAGAGCCCCGCAGGTCTCTGCGGAGCTCTCTTTTAGCTTCCTTGCGGTTGTACTTTGAGTGATCCTTGTACTTCCGGTTCATTGCTACGAACTTTCCGTCGAATCGCTCCAACTGCTCATTTCGAGCAATCATTCTCAGCACCTTGTGCTGTGAATTGCTTTTAGTCGGTTTGCTTAGTTTCATAACCTTGAATTTAATGTTTGTAATTGTGCATAACAATATATGCACATCTATAACGGCAAAAACACAGTATATATTGTGTAAGTTAAAACTTACATTTACAACAAAAAACAGCAACCATCATAATGACGATTGCTGCTTGAAAAAATATTTATATGTTTGTCAATTAGTGCTCTGTTCTACTTCTGTATTCCTTTGGAGTACATCCGAAAGCATCTGTAAATGCACGGTTAAAGGTACTACGTGTGCGATAGCCACATGTGTAGTAAATCTGCTCAATAGTATCGTTAGTCTCAAGAAGCATACGTGCAGCCTGATCCAGACGAATCTTCGTGATATAGGCATTGAAGGTGAGTCCTGTTGCCTCCTTGAGAAGCTTGGTAAGGCGGATGTGATTAGTCATCATAGCCTTTGCTACGTCCTCACGGGTGATACCATGCATACTGTATAGATTACCCTCAGTACATACTGTGTCAAGCTGCTCCATGAACTCCTTCTGCTCGGCAGTAAGTTCCCTACCCTCTACATGAGTCTCTTCTTCCTCATCATCGTCATTGTTGCCGTTCTCCTCAAGAACAGCCCTCTGTTCGTCGCCGTAAGGTATTGACTCTATCATACGCATCTGGTCAACATTCCAACTGAGAACGACATAGATAATGAGACTAAGAGGATAGAACATAATACCGGCAAGACGATTGTCGTAATAGCCATGCAGCACAATTTTCAGCACAGCATACGCCAACGCAAACAGCATCATCATGATGAGGATTCTGTTAAGCCAGTTGATGCTTCTACCATCAAGGTCGGCATACACATCCGCTACGGTCTTATTATATCTCTTTGCAGCCTTTGCAAAGCGTACTACATACACTCCCAGATATATCAGCAGCTCACCCATTGTGATATAGTAGAACACATCTGCATATTGCTGATCAACACCTCTCAGGATACAGTAGATAATGAGTATAGCCAACATTGCACCTACATGGATAGATCCCTTCCTGAAAGTCACCACACTCATTCGGGTGAGCTCGGTAAGCATCATAAGACAGAAAGGCACAATAAGCAGGTTGACAAGAACTGCCAATTTCTTGTCATTAACCAAAATGTCTATTCCTGTGAAACTACCAATGAAGTAGAAAGATGATTGAATAGCTACAATTAATAGAACTGCTCCTAATGAACGACGCAAACGCACTGGTGCCTGCTCATCACATTTTTGAAATAGAAAATACAATGAGGAAATAAGGCAAAAGGCCATTATGGCTGCGTGCATTATATCGTCCAATCTGTCAAGTATAGTCATATATTTAGATTTAGGCTACAAAATTACTTTTTTTTTTTCAAAAAACGTAAGAAATGACCAAAAAACATCTATTATATTACAAAAATTTAAATTTTTCACTATTCTGTGATGATGAAATAATAACTTTAATGGTTAAAAACATCACAGCGGCTACCAGAAATCAACAAGGTATTGAAAACGGTAGCCGCTGCTATACAGAATATGAGAACGGTATTATTTTTCTTTTTTCATTTAGTGATGATGAAATAATAAATTGGAACGATTTACTTTTTTATCATCACTTCGAACTAATCTTGAAAGCAAGGCAGCTTTATCAGAGCATTACCTGTAAACCTTCTTCTGACCATTGACAATGTAGAGGCGACCTTTAACCGGCTGCATAACGCGAATACCATTCAGGTCATAGATCTTACCATCACCCTCACCATCGCCGAAGATAGCATTAGTGATATCTGTTGTGCTGCCATCCTCATCAATTACAAGGATAGAGTACTCAGCAATCTTCGCACCTTTACTGATAGCATCTACCTGGCGGAAGTACGCACGATATGGATAGAGAATCATAGAGCTTTTATCACCCAAGCGTGTAAATTTATTCTGCTTGAAGTAGTAAATATAATCTCTATCTTGCTGTTCTCCTATATATCCCGTAAGAAGAGTTTTATTATAATCCTTGCCATAGAATGCACTCGGTCTCAGATTACCAGTAAACTCCCAATTGTATAGCGTCTCACTTGCATTTTCCAGAGGATATGTACCCTCCTTAGGATTAGCATAGGCAATAGTTTCTGCATGATATGTCATGTTCTGCGGAACATTCCTATTTACCTCTTCAATTGTAACCTTTGAGCTTACCTTACCATCAGTACGACAGTAAAGAACAGGTGTGTTTGCAGGAATTATTGCATCATCATCAAATTCCTCAAACTCCATATAGTTATTTGCTGTACTCTCAAGCCAATACAACTTAACATGACTATTTTTATTCTTTATTGCATAAGGCAAACATAGAGTTCCCCAAGAAGAGTTCTTTGCCTGGTCCGTCTCATCATCAACAATACCAGCATCACGAGCGTATGTAGCCTTCTGAGCATTAAACTCTACAGGTATTCTTATTGAATATCTATCTGTTATAACAAGATCCTGACACAAGCCACCATTTTCGTTCATTGTAATGGCATTAGTCTTTCTATTTTGAGGCCAAGTATTTGTGAAGTAAATAAGAGCGTTAGGAGAAACAATAGAACCTGCCTCTGCCTTCGCATCCTCAAATGCCTTCATTATATCTTCACCTTGCTTGTTATCTGCTCCTGTATCAGGATGTGTCATATCCAATGTGTTGATAAGCTTAGCACCATGATTCTTAGCATAATCCAGTGCTGCTGTAAGATCATCACCTGATACGCAGTTCTTAGGCTCTGAATCCAAGAATGTAATGACATCATTATCTACTTCGAAAATCATTTCATAATGAGCATATAGTGTCAAATCATCAGTTCCTACCCATTTCTTTTCACTATTCCAGTATTTAGGATTTGTACCTGTCTCAGAAACTGCTCTGAAATGATAGGAGAAGTTATTACCTGGGTCAACAGAATAAACAAGAGTTCCAGGGTGTAATGCAGGATGATGATGAGCATCTTCCTCTGTTTGAGGTTCTGTGTACCATCCTAACAATTTATAGCCAGGCTTGATATTAATACGGTTAGAACACCATATATCTGTACATTTTGATTCATTCTTTTCTACTTGCAGAACCAAAGAACTAGCATTCTTTTCAAGAATAGTGCCCCAAGTATTTATTTCCTTATAATCTAAGGTACCACCATCAGCATCCAAGGTTACGGTAAATATCACCTTAGTCCACTTAGCATAGAGAGTTACCTCTGTAACCTGTGGATTGAGAAGACGCTCATCAATATACCATTTATTTGCACTGGCCATATCAGCCTCATAGTACTTAGTACCCTGACCATTTGCCTCACTATAATAGCCATCAAATACATAGCCTTCTCTTGATGGAGCTGTAGCCGTAGGCATTGCCTGTCCATAGGTAGCAGTAATTTGAGTTGTACCATTAGCACCTTCTTGGAAATCAAGATTTACTGTCGTCTTATGAGCAGCCCATTTGGCAATTACATAATTTTTATCTGTTCTATCCCAGACATGATTGCTGCTCATATCCTCATTATAATATAGAGTACCTTCACCAAGAGGTTCACCATAATAACCCTTATAATCAAAACCCTTATGAATAGGAACTTTAACAGGATTTCCTTCTACATCAACAGCTGGCATAGCTTGATTATAAGTTGCATACACATAACCATCTATTGAGCCGCCACTAGTATTCCTAAGCTCCACTGTATATGTATTTGCCCTCCAAACTGCATAAAGGCTTACAGGACCCTTACCACCGCCATTAACATCATCGTATGGGCAGAATTGTCCCTGATATTCATATTCTGCGACGGTAGCCTCAGGATTTGTACTCCAACCTAAGAATTCATATCCTACACGTGTTGGTTTTGGCTTAGTGTCTGAATTCGGATTTTTATACAATTTATCCGTTCCAGTCTTGCTATTTGATGTATAGCTGTCTGTACCATAGGTGTTCTCTGTTCCATCGTTCATGTTCATGTAATAAGTAACGGTAGAATAATATGTATATGTAGGAATACCCTTGAATCCAATAGACACATTACCCGGATAACTTTGGTCTTTCCAAAGATATGCCATTGCTGCAAAATAAACAGTATATGACTTATGCTTATAACTATCTTCTGCATCTACATTATTTGTACTTCTTACATAGTATCCATAATCACCAATACTACTATGATAAGAATCTGTAGCCCATCTTGCAGTAACAGATGAGTTTGTACTGGTACCATTATTTTTGGTATCCCAGTTACGATTTCCAAGCCATGTAGTTGCTTGTTCTAAAGATACATTATTATTTCCTTGATTTACATAAAAAAGTTCAAAACCATATCTGCAATTTCCATTATTTTTATTACCTATATCCGCATTACCAGCCATTGTATACGTTGCTGTTGCCTTAGTATATTTAGGCACATAGAGATCAAATGCAATCTCTTGACATATTGCACGCCAATTATTGGATGAGTTGACAGAATAACTTGCAATTTGCTTCCAATCATTCTGCCCCGCATTTGTTACGTTTTCCATAGAAGTATTAACCCTTAGCAGATTATTGGGTTTCCACTCATTATTTGATTGATTCGTTTGATTGCTAGAAATTTTCCAATTATCATTGTTACTGCTTGTTGTATATTGATACGTATTTATACGTCGGAACTCCAATCCTTCATGCTGTGCAAAGACATGGAGCGTATAGGTATAAGTGTTACTAATGATTTTTTCACCATTCTTCAATACAGCACTTACATCTACATCGCCTTCTTTCTTGGCAGTAATCTTGCCTGTATATTTATCAATTGCAATAATCTGACCACTGCTTGATTCTGTATATTCAAAATGATAGCCATTAGGATCTTCTGTTGGGGCTATATTATTTGCATTTTCTGTAAAGACTCCCTTTATCTGAGCATTCTGATCACCAACAGTAATATCATAACCCTTATTGCCATTTTCAAAACCGATAGCTATTTTTGCCCTAACTTCATCTTCTTTCATGACATGAATAGTCTGTTCATAAGGACAAACCTCTCTGGTGCCACGCATCAATTTTACAATCACTTTAATATCACCTGCAACCTTAGCATTACTAATGACACCTGTATTTTGTGTTATCGTTATTTGGTTTGGGTCTTTTGCAAAGTATTCAAAATGAAAAGCATCTATATCACTCGGATCATGTGTAGGAACAACAGCTCCAGCATGATCAGCAATATATCCACGAAGAGCATGTTTTCCACTCTCACCAACGATAATAGTATTATCAAGTTCACCCAGAATTACGTTATTAGCAACACGACAACTATAACAACGCATACGGATGTCAGGCAAAGTAAACGTTACTTTAAATGCCCAGTTACTGTCATCACTATCGTCTATATTAGAATTTGTATTAGATCCATTCCAGCCAGCCTTGATAAAGGTACGACACTTGTCATCAAGTTCTGCCTGCTGATTAATCAATATACCCAAAGGAGATTTTTTCCAACACTGTTCTCCAATCTCAAAGGATTTCAATCCATTAAGAACAGCATTTTCCCGCCAAGGAACATTTTTCTGAGTAAATTTAGTGTTTTTGACGAGAAAGTTCATGTCCCAATGTTCATCGGTATAAGACCATCCGCCATCATTAGATTGAATACACTTGGTAGTGACACGATAATTATCTAATAAGTTCAGGACACTGGCAGACAGGAGGTCGTTCATCACATTCCACTGAATCATATTCACCTCATACGGGAAATTGGTGAAGTTCAGTGTCAGTTTTGACTCCTTTTTGTCACTTGCTGTATAAGCAGCAATAACTCTGTCTGATACATCTCGTTGGAACATCTCCCAAAAACGAGCCTTGTCAGCCCAAACTGCACCTCCTAATGTGACTTTAAGACCCTTAGGAAGTTCATAATTACCATTATCGTCCTTTACTAATATGCGAGGACCAGTAGCTGTATCACCATTCTCGTTAAAGTATATCTTCAGAGCTCTCTGTTGTGCCATGGCATTAACCGTTGTACTTAAAGCTATTATCATAGCTACTAAATACCTAAAAATCTCACGTGTTCTCATATCTGTCAACTTTTAAATGTTTTTTCACTGTATTATTACAAAAATAAGTGTCGGAAATAAATGTCCTTTACTATGTTGCAAATATACAAAAAATTTTTTGAATTGTTATTATAAAAAGTAAAAAAAATTGTTCTTTAAGCTCAAAAAAACTGCTTTTTAACAAAAAAAGAGCCTGAATTGCTATTTCCACAATACAATTTTCTCTCTTTCTTTCCCACTTTGCAATTTCTCAAGTATATGACTATTAGCGATTTAAATTCATTTCGTGTGGCTACACAAAATTTATCATAAGCGGAACAAATGCTCTTGAAGATTCGCCTTACCTTCGTTCTTCCAAGGAACCAAACTCGGTGAACCTTCGCTCTATGTCCGCTCTTAGAACGGACCTTCACCGAGTTTGGTTCCTTGGCATATAGGAGTCATAACGAACCTACATAGAATGTTCTTGGGATTTAAAGGATACTTAGTCTTGCCATATCTGATTGGAGTAAATATCCTCTGTGTCTTTCTCCAAGCTAAATCCTCCTATGGGCTTTGCCTCACCATAGTCCCACTCATCACCCTCTCCTATCTGGAAGGAGTTCTCGAGCAATCTACAATCTTCCTCAACCGCGAATCTCTCAGCGATTGGGGCATAATACACTTTCTTAAAAATCATCTCTTTACTTGAATTACATACTACCATTTCTCGCCAAGCCAAAACCGATGCAAACATCGGTTTTGGTCATTCGGCTTAACGAAATGGTTGATAATTACATTTTTTTCTTAATACACTTTCTTTTGTCCATTGACGATATAGAGGCGTCCGCTTACAGGTTGCATCACCCTGCGACCATTAAGGTCATATATCTTGCCATCACCCTCTGCATCATTGTCAATCAGATTGGTTATATCCGTGGCACCTTCTTCATCCATTGCTATTATTGAGAAGGTGGTAAACTTCGCATTAGCCGATGTTGTGGTGAAGTATGCACGATAAGGGAGCATTATCAGACTACCTGTTTTGCTCAGATGCGTGAACTTATCCTGCTTGAAGTAATAGTATTCCTTTGAACCATCAAGCTTTTCTGCACCTTCAGGCACATTCTTATAATCCTTGCCACAGAACATCTTTGTAGTGAGTGTTCCAACAAACTGCCAAGAGTCGTATGACTCACCAGGATTTGTGGAATATGATGTATTCACAGGAACATCCACGCTTGCCTCTTCAATCTTCACTTCTGAACCCACACCTTCCAAACGCTTGTAGAGAACTGGAGTATTTGCAGGAATGACATCTACCTCCATTGGAGTGAAGTGCATATAGTTGTTCTTAAGTCCTGCCAACTGATAGAATCTCACATTATTAGTATTATTCTTAATAGGATAAGGCAGACAAAGTGTTCCCCACTTGGAATTTGCAGCTTGTGCCTTAGCAGCATCCTTATCTGAATAGTTCTTGTTACGCTCATACAAAGCCTTGTCAGCCTTGAATGCATATGGAACCTTGATCTCGTATCTGTCAGTTACTACAAGTTTTGAACATTTGCCATCTTCGATTTGATTATCTTGTAAATTATAGAATCCATCTAAATAAACCAGAAGATTTGGAGAAAAGCATGATTGACTATTTATTGCTTCCTTAAGGAATCCTCCGTCTTTGTCACCTCTCAAATAATTAGCATTATTTAAGTTGACAACCATCACAGGATTATCTGCCGAAACACGTCTTTCAGTAGTCATTAGATACCTTGCTGCATCAACCACATCATGAATAACACCCTGAGACCAGTCTTTTCCTATCTCAAGATATTCAGTACCAAAATCAAGCACATTATTTTCATAAGTAAACTTTGGTTCATATCTCGCAGTAAACGTGACATCATGAGGCCAATTCCAATTACCATCACTCCAATATTTATTATTCTTGTTGATAGTAATATTATAATTATAAGGACTCGGATTTATAGAAGCCACCAATACATCATCATCATCGTAAAAACCAATACATTTGAAACCTCCCATTTTTGGTTTTGCATTGGTAATAACGTCTGCTCCACCATGACCATAGGTAAAACTTATCTTTATAAGCTGATCGGTAAAATTTTCGAGTTTACTCATTGAGGCATCAGAGTCGTACTGAGTATTTTCTTGCATTATACCTCCATTTATATCAAAGGTTACAATATATTTTGCAGATTTCCAATGAGCATAAAGTGTTTCATTTCTTTTTTTATCCCATTTTTTTGCACTGGTTCCATCGGAATTATAATATCGAGTTCCAACATCATAATAGTCATTATAATCATTTGCAGTAAAATAACCGTAAAATTCATAACCTGGTCTTGTTGGAACTGTAATTGTTGGCATAGGCTGACCATAGGTAGCTATTATAGTCTCGCCTCTATCTGTTCCATCGTTATATTTTAAAGTTACCAAATACTGATCTTTATTAAGAGTAGGAGCCACTACCTCTATTTCCGCTGAGTCTCTCTTCACAACCTCACCATCAGTAATAATAACTCTAATCTTTGCCTTACCGAGATTCTTCGGAGTTATCACTCCACTATTTTTATCCACAGTAAAGATATTCTCATTGCTACTTTTATATGTAGTGGTAAAGTTGAAAGCACCTTTATGGTAGATGGTGTCGAGCTTTGAAACATCAAGTGTTTGTCCTAACTCTATCTTACTTGACATTGTCCTTTTGAAAGACACACTTGGCTCGTAGTATGAGATTTGGAATGCATAGTTATTCCCTGTTCCTGCTTTAATAAAAACACGACAATAATCTGTCGTTAGATTATCATTTATCACTAAATTTGACAAACCATTCAACTTTAAGTCGTCATTTGTACTAAGATAATTTTTAGCAGAAAAAGTCACACTTTTTGACGAGAAAGAACCTTGTTCCTTTTCTCCATCAAATGAGGTCAAAGTTGTTTTAACATTTGGACTTTGCCATATATGAGAAGAAAAAAGGTCACACATTACATTCCACTTCACTTGCTTTAGCTCATACTTAAAATTTTTAAAGATAACTGAAGCTGTTGGATTATCTGTTTTTTTTACAACAATTCTGTCCTTGCATTCTTCTTCGTTTAAAAGAGTCAATTTATACGATAATGCCCATGTGAAACCAGACGCAGTAATAGTTACACCTGCTGGCACATCACCACCAAAGGAAAGGGTTGGTGTAGCATTTGCCTGATCGTTATACTCGTTAAAATATAACCTAAGAGACTTTTCCTGCCCCCAAGCTACATTAGAGCTAAGAGCGCACAATAATACCAATAAACACCTTGAAAACTTACCTGTCCACATATCTTTGCTTTTTTGATCCCTAAAGGAATTTGTGTAATTTTTTTGAATGATTAATATACCATTACCTTATTAACTGAGTGCAAAATTAAGTAATTATTTTGAAACAAAAGTAAAAAAATCTGAAAATTTTTCTGTTTTAGGATAAAATTTTTTTTGCCGTGTACCTTTCTTCCAAACATCTGGAAAAATCGACCAACAAACTTATTGTGAATAAGTTATAGACTTTACACAAATTATCTCCCTTCGCTCTGTGGGTATGCGATAATCATTCTTACAATTGATTATAAAAAATATCTCAAGTTTCGTTTAACTTATTTTGTATTTTCATGCACCTCGACTTAAATCTCGCTGTCCCTTCGCTTCAAGTCCGTAGTAGGTTCGCTGTAAGTCCGTACCAAAGTCGGTGCAAAGTCGGTGCAAAGTCGGTGAAGATACCATTCAGGATAAGAGCTTCACCGAGTTTGGTACGGAGGAAGAACGAAGGTAAATCGGATTATCGACAATCTATGGTCTCTGTAAAACGATATACAAGAATTCGATTAATTTCTTCTCGACTTGCGCAGCTTGATGAGCTATGCGAATAATAGTTCAAAGATTCAAATATTCAAGAGATGAAATAGTAATTCGCAAAGGATGAACTATGCAAGTAGTCATACTCGCATTAAAAAATATAATCTGGATTGAAAAGTGATAAATAAGTATAAAAAGCAAAATAAAAGGCCAAATCTAGTTTCACAACTCGATTTTGACCTTTTATTTAATTTTTCCCCTTTAGACATCAAATTGTGTCTCTTCCATAAAAATTACACTTATTTCCGAGTGCAAAGGTAGGTAAAAAAACTAACTTTCACAAATTAATTTGTTTCATAAAGTTTGTTATTTCGACCATGCAACACTTTTTACAAAGTTGCACTATTATTTTTTACAGTTGCATTTTTGTAAATTTTGCGGTTTCATCGGCGTTTTTGCAGATTTTTAGCAAATAAAAGAAGAAAAACAGAACAAAGAAAATTCTTCGATTTTTTCTAAATGTTTGTATTTATACCTTGTTTTTATGGTAAATTTCTCAAATTTTAGGTATGATTTCTAACAATGAAAGAGCTATTTTTACATAAAAAAAACGTTAGTTCGATGACGTACTTTAGCTTGGTGAGCTTTGCGAAGAACTGCGAAGCTGGTGAGCTTTGCGAACAAAATAAAAACGCTTGCGCTTCGCTTTGAAACATTAATTAAGACGTGACTTGCTATAGCCTATTGTACCTTAGCTAAAAAATTAATCTCACAATTAATGTTTCATTGATGTTCGAATTAATGTTAACGTGAGTTCGACGAATTCAAGACTGCGAGGGCTGAAAGCCCGACACCTAATAGGGCAGTCCGTAAGGGCTGTTATTCGGTAGATGCGTGATTAAAGGAGCGCTGTAAGTGCGACACCTAAAAACATAGATAAA
>CACZCN010000030.1:0-33169 GCA_902779665.1 uncultured Prevotellaceae bacterium
AACCACCCTTCCATCAGGATCTACTAACATTACAGGATTGTTCAGGCAATAATTATACGGACTTACCTCATAGTACTTCTCGCATAGCGGATCAATCCTATCCCATCTTGCGAGGATAGGGTCATGCTGGCGAGCGCCATAGTCGTAGGTGTTAAGACCATGCATCAGGTCAAGTTCCTTTCCGTTGTACTTGTACGGCTGCACGTCTGCGCCCTTTGATGCTGTGGCATCTGCATATGGGGCACCGAACGATATGAGATAATCGTTGAAGCTGTTCATCTTCATTTGATTTGTCTAAATGCAAAGATATACATTTTTCCTTATACTTCCAAACTTCTATGCTGTTTTTTCGATTTCAGGTTCAGAAAAAGAGTTTTCAAAAAACTCGTCACTCATCACCCATAGCGTTGTAAGTTGTTGTGATATTGGGGATTACAGCGTTAATTCACCCTATACCACTCGTCACCATACTCATCACCCAAATCGTTGTATCTTGTTGAGGATGTGGATATTATACGTGCAATTTACCTTCTCCTCACTCGTCACCCTGAAAAAGGTGACGAGTGAATTAGCCTTGCAACTTGTTCTGTATCAGAATGATATACTATGTGAGGGTGATGAGTGGGTGACGAGTGAAGTGAAATGAATCACCGCTGTAATGCGTTGTATAATAAATCGTTACAGAGCTATGGGTGATGAGTTGACGAGTAGTATGAAAATTCTGTTTTTCTTTCTGTAAAAATAAGCAATACAACTCAAAGTCCCTTATGCCTTCGTTGTCCCTTCGCTCTTCCTCCGTACCAAAGTCGGTGCAAATCCGTTCCGCAACTATAGGATCATAGGAGGAAGATAGGAGTTACAACGAAGGATCAGCGGAGGCAGAACGGATGATTTTACTATTTGCAAGAGGCTTTTTGTAATGCTGGCAGAAAGCTTCTTTTTGGACATTTGCAAAAAAATATTTGCAAAAATTTGGAGTTCTCGGTTAAATTGTTTATTTTTGCAAGCACAAGGAAAAAACGGATGGCAAAAGCTAATAGACTTTCGCCTTTAGACTTTGGACCTTAGATAATACCGACAGAAAATATGTTAAGGAAATTATACTTATCTGTTATCGTTGTCTTATGCTCTTTGAGTGCATTTGCTCTCAATCTCAATACTTTGCAAGGTGTTGAGGGGGAAGGGTATGCTGAGCTTACACCTCCTGACACGATACGGCATAAGGTTTTCCATAGCAAGTTTGGTAATGATGTAGAATTCCCGAAACTTACCGACGATGCCCATGAAAATGCTGTTATCCTAAGTAAATTCTTCTCTACGATTTGCATGAAGAAGGATGCAAGGATAGAGACTTTTATTGCGCTTATCCCTCTTGTTCCGAAGAGTGGCGACGAGCTAAGCATTGAGACTCTCGACAAGATGCTTCCTATAAGTTATCGTTGTTTCTATTCAGCTTCTATGGAGTATCTTCTCTTCTGCGAAATGGGTGGAAAGAATAGGACTTTGAGACAGATTTTCTATGCGTTCCGTAATGAGGCGAGTGCAACGTTCACTTCTCTGTGCCATAAGCATCCAGAGGTCTATTGTGCTCAGCTTGACTCTGTTGCGGCTTTTATCAGAAATCTTGACTATATCGGGGATATCTATCCTGAATTGCAGGGACTCAAGTCAAGAGAAGAGCAGGCTCCTATTGTTGAGAGACTGATTGCTTCACTTGATGCTGTCAAGAACAATATGCGCATTAGTGGCAGTAGGGAAAAGAAGTTCAGCGAGCTTATGTTACAGCTTTACAAGGATCCTGAGCACGTGGATTTACATAAGTATTTCTCAGAAAAGATGTGCCAGAAGATAGAGAGTAAGGAGCTGGAACTGAAATATATAAGTCCTGATAAGACGTGGGAGAACTGGGATGTGAAGAATCCGGATTTATGTTCTTTCTCCTTTGAAAAGGTGAATACCTTCCAGGTTATATTGTCTAATAAGCCAAAGGATGACATCCTGTTGGATGCTGACGAAACGAGAGAGGTTCGTTCATATTTTATTGAGTTCGCTTCAGATGGTGATAGTGATCTTATTGATGATGTGAATGTGCAGACGGTTTCAAGATAAAGAAAGGCCTCTCCCCCCGCCCTCTCCCGTAGAGAGGGAAGTCCGATGTTGATAATATCGGAGTATGTGTCAGCCGGAATGCTCAAAGGCTTTTTGCCTTTTTGTCAGAATTGTCTGTTGTCTTGTATTTCTTGAACTCCTATAAATAAGAATGAGAAAATTTTCAATACTTTCCTTTTTTCTCTCATGTGCCGTTGTTTCAACGGCACAAACTATGTCGTACGACCTTACCAAACAGCAACCTGTGTATTCGGAGAATGTAGGTTACGGATATGATGTGGTTGAGGCTCCTACGGCAAAGAGCGTTTCCCCGTTCTATTTCTCGGTAAAAGTACCTGACGGCAACTATCGCGTTACCGTTCGTCTTGGCTCTAAGAAGCGTGGGGGCGAGACTACCGTACGTGCTGAGTCGCGCAGGATGATGGTGGAGAAATGCGTGACAAAGAAAGGGCAGTTTCAGGATTTCTCGTTCATAGTAAATAAAAGGAGTGTTGATATACCGTCTTATAAAGGTATTGACGGCAAGCCTACACAGCCTTCGGTCGTGAAGATAAAACCCGGAGAGGTAGGTTCTCTTACATGGGATGAAAAACTCACTCTTGAGTTTAACGGAGCTTCGCCTTGTGTGCAAAGTATAAAGGTTGAGCCTGATACAACGGCTACAACCGTATTCCTATGTGGTAATTCTACGGTTGTGGATCAAGGAAAAGAGCCTTGGGCTTCTTGGGGACAGATGTTTACAAGGTGGTTTGTGGAACAAACACAGACCCTCTCCCCGCTCCCCCTTAAAGGGGAAGAGCCGATTCGCGATGGGAAGTCCCCCTTTAAGGGGGATTTAGAGGGTCTTTCAATCGCAAATTATGCGGAGAGTGGTCTTACCGCCACTTCGTTTATGGCTCAGAATAGGTTGGAGAAGATTCTGTCGGTGATAAGGGAAGGTGACTATGTAATCTGTGAGTTCGGACATAATGACGAGAAGGAAAAAGGGCCGGGTACAGGTGCTTGGTATCACTATTCTGTGGCATTAAAGAAGTTTGTGGATATGGTTCGTGCGAAGAAAGGAAATGTCATTTTCTGCACACCGACACAACGCAGGTTCTTTGATTCAGAGGGCAAGATAAAGAATACTCATGGAGATTTTCCTGCTGCTATGAAGTCTGTTGCAGAGCGCGAAAATGTGCCTCTCATAGACTTGAACGCAGAGACGAAGACACTTTTTGAGACTATGGGAGTTGAGGATTCAAAGCATTTGCTTGTGCATTATCCTATGGGAACTTTCCCTTGGCAGCAGAAGAAATTCTCGGACAATACTCATTTCAATCCTTTTGGCGCATACGAGGTTTCAAAGCTCGTTGTGATGGGGTTGAAAAGACTTAATTCTCCATTGGCACAATATCTTTCTTCCGACTGGAAGGACTTCTCTCCAAGCCTGCCAGATGATTGGCAGACGTTCTATTGGCCTTTGTCGCCTGTCTATGATGGCAAGAAACCGGATGGAAACTGATAAGTGAAAAGTTAAAAATGAAGAGTGAAGAATTTGAATTACTTTTATAGCGAAAAGGTTTGTATACGTCAAAAACTGTAAATACAATCATAAATTCTTCACTTTTCACTCTTCGTTATTCACTTTTTGTACCATTTTACAAAAAAATGGAGGATTTTTCTTTGTGATTTAATTTATTTTTACTACTTTTGCCACCAGATGTAATCTATACAATATCATGATAGATTTTTAACATAATAACTTAATAACTTTAACATAATTAACTGACTTAGGCTTATGATTAAGAATTTACTTTCATTGGCGTTGTTGTCATCGATGGCTATCGGTGCTAACGCTTACGGCGTGGATGACATGATCTACACACGTGCTGCTAAGTATAAAGTGACGGCAGCTAACCTTGTAACTAATGGAGAATTGAAAGGCGCATCATTGGATGGCTGGACAGCAACAGATGCTACAGCCGCAGGTCTTTCGGATATCTTTACAGTACTTGATGATGGTGGCGTATCTGTTAATACAGGTTATAGTTCATTAACAAATGGTATGTACCAAGTTGTAAATATTGGTGAAGGTGGTACATATGTTGTTACCATGAAAGTCAAAGGTGCTGAGCCTGGTTATACTGACATTGACCTTAAGGCCGATGGCAATAACTGTATTTTCGCTTATTTCAATACTGATGGTAAGCTTTTCTACCCAGATGTCGATGAAAAGGGCAACCCTATATTGGTATTTGGTGAAGGTGGTGCGGCTACCGAGAATTGCTATAGTTTCACAAACGAGGATTATACAGAATTCGCATTCCCTATAGAAGCTCCATCTGATGGTAAGATTGTCATTGACCTCCGTGGTCTTACGGGTGGCATTGAAATCAAGGATATTGAGTGTCATAAAGTTCAGGCTGCATTTGATGAGCGTGTAGCAGAGCGCCGTCTTGCATGGATTAAGTCTGTTCTCGGTGACTTCAACTGGTCAAGTGCCTATGAAGGATATGATGACCTTCAGGCGAATATAAAGGCTTTGGAAGACGCTATTAAGGGAAATGATGATTCTCAAAAGGCTACAATGCTCGAGAATCTTGAGTCTTTCTTCAATGATGAGTTCGCACCTGCCAACTTGTCAAACGTATTCAATACTATCGACCATCCTTCTGGTTCTGGTGGCGATTTCTCTGCCAACTGGATGTTCTGGACGAAAAAATACAATAAGTGTGATCAAGAAGCTACAACTCAGCCTTGGGTGTTCAATTGTAACCGTTGGGCTCATACTACTGGTGCGGAAAACACTCCTCTTAACGTGCAGTGGCAGCGTGGTTTTGCTTATAACACATGGGATCCACAGGCTCGTCTGACAACAACCCTCGACAAGGGTACATACAGACTTGGTGTAACAGGTTCTGGTGGTATGATGACTATGAACAAGGATCGTTGGATGCGTTCTGGTGCATACGACAATGTTAAGGTTGAGATGATTCTTGAGAATACAGAGGATCCATCAAAGAACGATACAATCTTTACTGGTACGCTCAGTCCTTCATTTGATCAGAGTTTCATGGGCTCATTCACACTTGATGAACAGAAAGAGGTTACAATTCTCCTGCATTGTTATCAGATTGAGTGTCTTTCTCCTACACCAGGAATGGCTACGGGCCTTACTGATCCAGTTCTTTACAAGGTGCTTGTCAAGGGTGAGATGACACCGGAAGAGAAGAGCTATATTGCAAATGTAGAGACTCAGATTGCTGCTCTTGAGGACCGTATCAAGGTAGCAGAGGATCTTGTGGCTGCTACTCAGACAGAAAAGCCTTGGGGTAAGGATAATCTCCAGAAGGGTATTGATGAGGCTAAGAAGCGTCTCGCAGTATGGAAGGCTCTTGATCAGGATGCACTTCTTGAACTTTATGCAGAGGGTGAGGCAAAGTACGAGACAACAGGCGCTCCATACTATGTGGAGAATGAATATATTACTAAGGACTCTGTTTATACAGAGGAAGTTCTTGCAAACTTAATTGTGAATGCTGGTGTACGCTATCTCAACAGAGACTTCATCGATGTATTCAATGCTGTAAATACTCCTCTAACAGATATGCCTGCTGCTATTGAGACTGCTGAGCAGACTCTTGCTACTGCAATGTACACAAGTGGTGACAAGGCTACTTTCGGCGCTATAATCAAGAAGGCAAAGGATTTGTATGCAGCTCAGATGGCTACACAATATACTGCTGAGGGTTCTCAGGCTCTTATTGATGCCAAGGCTGAACTCGCAAAGGGTATTGATGATTTCATCGCTTCTGTGAAGATGGATAATCTTGTTGACATCGACTTCTCTAAGACTTATACAGAGACACCTCCTGCAGAGGAAGGTGAGGATCCAACATACTCTATCGAGGGTACTAAGGGTAAGATAGACCTTACCGGTGCATTCTCTAAGGAAATGCAGAAAGAGTGGACTCAGTATGCATTCGGTCAGGGATTCAATGATCTTTATACAGATGTTCTCTTCTTCGGTAAGGGTGATGCTACTGTAGGCTTTGACTATGCTGCTAAGGACAATGATGTAATCATGGTTTCTTTCGACCTCTATTACGGCTATCTCAGCAAGCAGAGTATGGGCTTCTACCTGCTCAATGAGAATGGTGATACAATTTCCGGTTACAAGCGTACATGGGATATCGCTTCTGAATACAACACACTTGGCGTGAACGAAGATAAGTTCAGTTGCATTGGTGGTAGAAACAATGGTAATGTTCAGGGCAATATCTGCGTAGAGAACAACAAAACTCATTTCGAGATCTATCTGAACTACACAGATAAGAACATCTTTGCAGCTACTACCTATAAGGGTGAGAAGTTCGTGAATGAGGCTGTTCCAATGTCAGAAGGTGACAATGCTCTCAAGAAGATTATCTTCTCTTCAACCTATACAAATGGTGAGCGTTGCTGCTGGCTTGACAACGTGAAGGTATCTGTAATTAATGACGTTCCTGCTGCTGGAACAACCGGCATCAACGAGGTTGCTTCTGTAGCCAAGGCTTCTAAGGTCATCAAGGCTATTGAGAATGGTAAGCTCGTTATCAAGACTGATAAGGGTACATTCAACGCAGTCGGTGCTCAGATCAAGTAGGACAAAAGTCAAAAGGCGCAAGTTCTTAGTCCTCAGACTTTAGACTTAGGACTTTAGCCCTTGGACTTTAGACAAAACAAGTATGAATCCCCCATTCCTAAGTGGAGTGGGGGATTTTTATTCGCTTTTTTTCGCATTTTTTTCGTGATTTATGCGTTTTTGTCATTTTTTTTTTCTATTTTTGCAAATTGAAACGGGAGGGCAATAAAACCTATATTTTAGACCCTTACAGTCGAATTCCTAATAACTCTCACTAACACGGAAAATATTAACGAATAATACCAATAAAGCAATTATGAGAAAGTTCATCTTATGTGCATCTCTTTCATGCTTGGTTATGATGTATTCCTGTCAGAAGGATGAGCTTGTACCTGCTGACGAGAAGCCTGAGTGGCTTGGTTCCACGATATATGAGGAACTGAAGTCGGGGAGGCATCTTGAAGGAACATTTAATAACTATCTGCAGTTGGTTAAGGATCTTGGATATGACGAGGTTCTTGGCCGTACAGGTAGCAAGACGATATTTCCCGCAAATGATGCAGCTTTCGAGGCTTTCTTCCAGTCAGACAATGCCTTTGGCGTTCACTCGTATGCTGAGTTGACCGGAGGCATGAAGAAACAGCTCCTATATACTTCCATGCTCGACAATGCGATGCTCACAGGTATGCTTTCGAATGTTTCCGCCGATGCAAACAACGTCAGCCGTGGTATTGCCTTGAAACATGCTTCAAACCTGAGTATTACCGATACAATATACACCCTCTACTCTGGGGCTGCCATGCCTCAGGGTAATTCCTATTGGAAGAATTACTACAAGAAAGGCATTAACGTGATCTATGACGGTACTGTTCCGATGATTGTTCATTTCACCCGAGAGCAGATGCTTAACAATGACATCACGGTGACTGGTGCCGACTGTGATTTCGGAATCCTGCGTGGCGAGAACGTTGGTGCAAGCGTTGATGATTCCCAGAATGCGTATGTTTTTGGCAATAAGATCATAAAGAGCAACGTGACTTGTCTGAATGGCTATATACATCAGGTGGATAAGGTTATCGTTCCTCCGGGTAATGTGGGGCAGGTGCTCCGCCGTGAGAATAACACGAAGCTGTTCTCGCGTATGCTTGACTATCATTGTGCTCCTTACTATAATGCCAACGCAACCAACTCTTATAATTCATGGGCTTTGCAGAATGGACGTGCGGTACTCGATTCTATCTTCGAGGTTCGATATTTCTCAAAGAAATCGCATGGTACGGGAGGCACAACTCTCGATCCAAATGGTTCTTCTACTACAAGCAAGCAATTGTTGTGGGATCCGGGATGGAATCAATACACCTCTTCCGCAGTTTCTTTGGCTGATATGGGGGCTATCCTTGTGCCTACGGATGATGTCTTGCAGAAGTACTTCTGTGCAGGAGGCGATGGCGCCTTCTTTGTTGAGAATTACGGTAGGAAAGGACTTCCAAACACCCCAGAGAACCTTCCTGAGCATCTTGATACCATGTATGTGAAGGGAAAAGGCATCCTGACCACCTTCGTAAACAACCTAATGCAGAGTTCGTTCATAGAGAGCGTACCAAGCAAGTTCGGTAAGATTCAGCAGAATGCATCGGGCGAGTTCATGGGACTCACCACCGCTGACCTTGCACGTAAGCAAACCCCTGAGGGCGAGAAATACGATGTCTGCGTGGCAAGCAATGGCGTGGTTTATAAGCTGAACCGTATGATTGTACCCGACGAATACCAGTCTGTTCTCGGTCCTGCGGTTATCTTCCCTGAATACAGCATAATGAACTCCTTCGCGCAGGACAAGACAAATGGTACTTCCGCTTCCACATGGGGAGCCGACCTTTACTACTACCTCCTTGCCATGAAGTCTAAGTTCGCTTTCTTCCTGCCAAGCAATAATGCGTTCTCCGGATGCTATATCGACCCTGTATCACTCGGCTCTGCAAATCCACGTGCCCTTGAGTTCTACTCACATTGGGAAACAAACAAGCGAGGCGAGCTTGTGGAGAAGATTGGCGTGAAGGTTCACGACTACGACAAGGCATCGGGTAGGATTTCCTCTTCCATACGCAACACGGTGGAGGATATCACCGCAAGTTCAAAGGACTATAAGTCACAGGTATATGATGTGTTGCAGTATCATACGCTTATCCTTGATTCTGCAAATGTAGATCGTTTCGGCGAGAATCACTACTATCTCACGAAGCATGGAGGAGCAATCCGTCTTGACAATTTCCGCAAGACGCAGAACGGCAATGTCATAACGTTCACAGGCAAGGTGAGTGGCGGTGCGCAGTTGGATAATGGTGCAGAACCGGCAAACATAGTGCGTGGTTGGTATCCAACGAAAGGAAACGGTTACACCTTAGCCCTTGATAATGTTATCCAGCCGTCGATAACGAGCGTGTATGCATTGCTGCATAAGTATAAGGACCGTTTCTCTGAGTTCCTAGACATGGTATCAATCTTCGATGAGTCTATGCTTATGAGCTGGGCAGGCATAGCTGAGACTGCTGTCGTCGGAACATCGCCACAGGAGCGGTATTACGTGTTCTCTGGCAAGGGTGGATGCGCACTCGACCAGAATGTGAATTTCTTCAACGGCTATAACTACACCTTCTTCGCTCCCGATAACGCGGCGATGCAGATAGCCTACACCCAGGACGGACTTCCGCGCATATCCGATATCAAGGCTATATACGAGAAGTATCAGGGCAGCGAGGGCGACTATAGTGAGGCTGAGATAAAACAGGCAAAGGCTGAGGTGCAAAAAAAACTGAATGCATTACGTGCCTTCGTGAGATATCATTTCCAGAACAACTCCGTGTTTGCTGATAACAAGGTACCGCGCACCACCTATCAGTCAATGTATTCCTCTGAACTTGGTATCCCGGCCAAGATCACCACGGAGAGTACCGACGGAATCCTCACCGTAACTGATGCGACTGGTCACAGCGTCAGAATCAATGCGAACTCAACCGATAAACTGGTGAACAAGATGACGCGCGACTATGAGTTTGATGCCCGTGCCGCATCCGCAAAGAGCATCAGCGTATCATCTTTCGCAGTGGTGCATCAGATTAGTGAGCCGTTGAGGTATTAAAAGACCACCCCCCTTAGCCCCTCCCATAGAGGGAGGGGAGTTAATACCTTTTATCGCTAAATAAAAGATAAATCAAGGGATGAGCTAATTGAAAAATGAAAATAGAAAAATGACAAATATGCACAACATATTTAGACTTATAAGCGAAAGGTCCATTCTGTGCCAGCCTTCTTGCCCCTCATGGGGAAAGATGCCTATAGTGCAGAAAAGGGTTGTTCTTCTTTTGTTTATGCTCCTTTCTACTTTTGCTTACTCCCAGACTCACGTCATCTCGGGTACGGTGAGTGATGATATGGGACCTATCATGATGGCTAATGTGGTAGAGAAGGATGCGAACAACCGTATTATCTCTGCATCGCAGACGGATATGATGGGTAACTTCTCCATGGAGGTGAAGAATACGAAGAACAAGCTGGAAATTACATACGTAGGTTGTAAGAAATATAGTGTGACGATAGGCGACAAGACCGTGTTCGAGGTGACGCTTACCTCCGAGAACACCAGCCTCAAGGAAATCGTGGTGAAGGGATCGCGCACAACGTCGGGCGGTCTTAACATTGCCAAGAAAGAAATGACTGTGGCACAGTCAACCTTCAACCTCTCGGAGGTGGAAGGAATGGCGTTCACCTCTGCTGATGAGGCTTTGCAGGGCGAGATTGCCGGACTTGATATCGTGGCTAACTCAGGCAACCTCGGTGCAGGAACGACGATGCGCCTGCGCGGCGTCACCACTATCAACGGCAACGCTGAACCGCTCATTGTCGTCGATGGTATGATATTCGACAACCCTGACAAGAACTTTGATTTCCAGAATGCTTCAGAGGAAGAGTATTCATCACTCCTATCTGTCAATGTTGAGGACATTGCAAAGATTGACGTGCTGAAGGATGCTGCTGCCTCTGCAGTATGGGGCGCAAAGGGTTCAAATGGTGTGATTGAGATAACTACAAAGCGTGGCAGTCGCGGAAAACCCCGTGTCAATTTCTCGTATAAGTTCACCGGCACATGGCAGCCGAAGGGCTACACCCTGCTCAACGGCGATGACTACACCATGCTCATCAAGGAGGAATACTACAACCCGAACCAGTCGAATACCGCCACCTCCAACATCCGCGAGATAAACTACGACAAGTCATGGGCTGATTTCGAGAACTGGAACAACAACACCGACTGGGTTCGTGAGGTCACGAAGTTTGGACCACAGCATTCATACAACCTCAACATCACGGGAGGCGGACAGAAGGCTACGTTCCGTATTTCTGGTGGTTATGACAATCAGGAGAACTATATCATCAAGCAGCATCTCGACCGTTTGACAACACGTCTTGTGCTTGACTATAATGTGTCCGACCGCATCCGTTTCTCCACTAATTTTGCCCTGACATATACTGACAATCTCATGAACTACTACGACATAGTAGCTCAGGCGCAGAAG
Organism: uncultured Prevotellaceae bacterium; assembly: GCA_902779665.1. Taxonomy (GTDB): domain Bacteria; phylum Bacteroidota; class Bacteroidia; order Bacteroidales; family Bacteroidaceae; genus Prevotella. The sequence continues at coordinate 11,287 of CACZCN010000030.1, forward strand.
ACGGCGCCAAATATGAGCGTGTATAGGCAGGATGTCAACGGCAACGACACCGACCAGTACTTTAGCATGAATCCTGTCGGCACACTCAATGATCTCACCCCATATACAGGCAACTACACCTCATACGAGCTGCGTTCCATCTCCGAGATTGGCAACCCTGTGGCTAATGCCCACCAGTCATGGAAAAGGGAAGAAACCTACCGCATCACGCCCGACTTCAACATAAAGTACGAGCTGCTCGGTACGGCAGCCGGACAGACACGTCTCACGTTCAACGGCCGTGTGGATTTCGACATCTACGCACGCTCGGTGCCCGCCTACGTGTCGGCAGAGCTTGCACCGTCCACATGGACCGACTCACCGCTCCTGTATAACTTCTCAGAGAAGTCGGAGTCCAACCGTCTGAGGATAGGCGCACGTGGCGAGTTCGTCTTCACCCCCTATTTCCGCAACGAGGACATCACCATGACCATGATGGCACGCTATGAGATGAGCACGCAGCGCAGCAGTTCGCAGTATGTGGCAAAGCACAACCTGCCCAATGGCATCACGTCGGTCGCATCCGATGGAGCGCTGCTATACACCATCATCAAGGGCAAAACCCACGATGGACTGTCGGATGGCAACTCTCGCGCCAACTCGCAGAACCTGCTCTACAACGCCCACTTCTCCTATAAGCAGCGCTATAACTTAGGTTTCTCACTTCGTGCAGATGGTGACTCAAAATTTGGTCCTAAGCAGAAATGGGCTTATTTCCCTAGTGTCTCCTTGCGCTATAACATCTCAGACGAGAATTTTTTTGAACCTTTGCGAAAGTATGTGTCAATGGTCGGACTGCGTGCTTCATGGGGTATTGTTGGTAAGGCTCCGGATTCGGACTACCTCTTTTATAACACATACTCAACAAGTACTGGTGCATACGGCTCTGCTTCAAGAATGGATGGCTTGAAACTCGATGATCTTCGTTGGGAGAAAACCACATCATACGATCTCGGTTTCAATCTCGGTATCCTTGATGATATCATAGAGGTAGATTTCGATTTCTATCATAAAGATACGAAGGATCTTTTGCAGAAGACAGTCGCCATCCCCTTTACTACAGGCTATGCCAGTCTTGCTTATCAGAACATAGGAAGCATGAAGAACGACGGTTGGGAGCTCAACATATCAGGCAACCGATTCCTCAAGATCGGTAAGTTCACCATGAGTGCCGGCTTCAACATAGCGCAGAACTACAACGAGATAACCGAGATGGACGCCCGGGTGCTCAATGCTATTAATTCCGATTGGAGTGCCACGAAGCGCGGAGCGTACCTCAACCGCGTACAGACGGGTAACGCCCTCGGCTCAATCTACGGATTCCGCTACAAGGGCGTGTATCAGTATTCGTTCGACTATCTTAGGAACTACAACACGGAGCAGATGCAGCGCAACCCGTCATGGACCACAGCCGACTACGAGAACTGGATAAATTCGATGCTCGCCGACGGCAAGACCATGCCAGTGGTCACTAGCACCGACGGCAAGGTGGTAATGGACAACAACGGACAACCCAAGCGCATGGTGTATAACTACACATCCAATCTAACCTCTTCCGACACCTCTTCGGGGGCTGGTGGAGCCAGCTATGTATTCCAGGGTGGCGATGCCATATACGAGGATATCAACCATGACGGACAGATCAACGCTCTTGACATAGTGTATCTTGGCAATTCCATGCCGAAGCTGCAAGGCGGCTTTAACGTGTCGTTAACCTATGGCGAGTGGAGCCTGAAAGCCCGCTTCACCTATCGTTGGGGCAACAAGATAGTCAATGCGGCGCGTCGCGACCTTGAGTCGATGAGCGGAGCTATCAACCAGTGTGCTACGGTGAACTGGCGTTGGCGCAAGGACGGCGATGTTACGATGATGCCGCGAGCCATGTATGTATATGACGACCACTCGGCATACAACTATCAGGGCAGCAGCCGTTATGTGGAGGACGGCTCATTCCTACGATTCCAGAACCTACAGGTGGGCTATAACTATCCAAAGAAGGAATTGAAGAAGTACGGACTAACCCAGTTGCAGTTCTATGTCACCATAAACAACCTGTTCTGCCTCACGAGGTATTCAGGCATAGACCCGGAAATATCAGTAAGTGGATGGGGGGTTGCAATAGATAATAAGACTGCACGTTCAAAGTCGTTTACGGCAAATGTGGCGATAGGATTCTAGGCAAAAATAATTGAAAATTGATAATTATTTGCAGAAGCTCATCAAGCTAAAGCATGTGAAATCAGATAATTAGTAATTCGTCATTTGTAATTAGATAATATGCATAACATATTTCGACATATAGCGAACTCTTTTAGCTGGAAGAGGTGTCTAAAATACTCCCTCTTTGGTGGATGGGGGACTATTCTCCTTTTCTCCTCCTGTGTGGATACTATCCTCATTCCTGACGACAAGACGGTTGAGGAGGATTTCTGGCAGACAAAGTCGCAGGTACAGTCTATGGTTAATGGAGCATATACAGCAATGGCGTCTGATTCTGTGCAGAGAAAACTGATTATATGGCAATGCCGCTCGGATGAGCTTAACGTGAATACTTCGTTGAGTATCAGTGAGCTGAATCAGTTTGACTCTAACAATCTTCAGACGGATAATAAGAATAATAGCTGGGGAGCACTATATACTGTAATAAATACCTGTAATCTTGTCCTCTCAAAGTCGGCAGAGGTGATGGATATTGATCCTAACTACCTTGAGGGTGACCATAAAAATGTGATGGCTCAGATGAAGGCATTGCGTGGGTTGTGCTATTTCTATCTTATCAAGGCATTCCGCGATGTTCCATTGGTTCTTGAGCCATACAAGGAAAGTTCACAGCAACTCAGCATTGGACAAACTGCAGCCGGAGTGGTGCTTGACCAGATAATCTCGGATCTTGAGGAAGTTAAGAATGATGCCCTTTCAACTGCTAACGTGACGGATAATGTACAGAAATATGGTTGTTTTACACGTAACAGTATCTATGCACTTTTGGCTGATTGCTATCTGTGGAGAGCATCTGTAAATCATTCTATTTCTGACTACAAACGTTGCGTGGAGCTATGTGATATGATTAGGGATGCGCGTGGCATGGCTGTTAAGCGCCTCAGTAACAGTAGCCAGTTTGATGATGACGGATATAATCTAAATCTCTTCAGAAATTATTTCCGTCCATTCGCTTCAGGAAATGACAGTGAGTCGCTGCTTGAACTTCAGTTTAACGATAACGCAGCTCTTTGTAATGCCTATTACAAAAGTAGATCTACATCTAATGCAAAGCCTTGGTTCTATACCAATTCATATTATTCATCCATAAAGAAAAATACGAATATAGGCTTGAATGTTAATGTATTTAATCAGTTGCATACTAGTGATGCGATAACTGATGTCCGAGGTTTTGAGAGTGTCTATAACTTTAATACAGGAGTAGAGGAAGAGGTGATGATTCGTAAGTATGTTGGTCAGGACATAATAGGTGATGTCATCGCTGATGCACCGTCAAATCGTTCATATTCTGGCTATAGGACAAATTGGATTGTTTATCGTGTTACAGATGTGATGCTGATGAAGGCTGAGGCTATGATTCAGATTGCAAATTTGATGCACGAGGATGTAATGTCTGCTGTATCTCAGATAGCGAATGCGAGTTCACTCAGTGACTCTATTTCAATTGCCAAGGGTGTATATCCTAAGGCTCAGGAGATAAGCAACTATCTTGTGACAGGTATGCGTCAGGTACAAATAGTGAATACACGTGCACAGAAGGATGGAATATCCTTGTATGACTCTCTCGAATATAAACTTAATGTTCAGGAGGCAGAAACGGCTGACTTCGCGAGGGCAGTTGCCAAATATGTTTCTTCGCTGGACAAGACATGTGAAGATCTTGAACTTGAGGTTATGAACGAGCGTGCTCGTGAGTTATGTTTTGAGGGTAAGCGCTGGTATGATATGCTTCGTTACAACTATCGTCATATGGATGGTGTGAACTATACCACGCTTATGGTTGACCTTGGTGAAAATCAGGCTAAGAACCATGAAGGTTTCCTTACTCTAATGGCTCGTAAATATACTAACAGAAACGGCTCCGCTCTGGTGGCAAATATCAAGACAGAACCTTATCTGTATTTGCCAGTACTGAAGTCGGAAGTGGAAGTAAATGCTCTGTTGAGACAGAATCCTGCATATAAGGATAGGGCAACGGCAGAGAGGAATTATTAAAACGCACCTCCCGTAAAGTGAGAGGAGTAGATAGAATTTTCCGCATAAATGCTAATTGATAATAGAATTCGTAAACATGAATATTTGTAAATATATAAATAGACCTCTGACGGCATTACTATCGATAATGCTCCTCCTAGGGGGGACAGTGGTCTTTACCTCCTGCAACAAAGAGCCGGATGAATCTGACCTATATACGTTTACGGGACAGACGATTCAGGAATTTGTTGAAGAGGATGGTAATCTCTCGCTCTTTAGGCAGATTCTTGAGAGGGCCAACCTGTGGGCGGAGATGCGCACGTATGGTCAGTACACTTGTTATGCACCAAGCAACGAGGGCGTAATTGCATACGTGGATAGTCTGTGGAACGACCCTAAGTCAACGGATGATAATGGTACTCTAGTGCATAATGGCATGACGGATAATTCCGTTGAAGGTCTTACAGATCAGCAGTGCAAGGAGATTGCTAAGTATCATATCTCAACGATGACATATCTCTATGCTGATTTGTCGGAGACGTCGAGTGCAGGTGCTAATGAGGTGTTTACGTATCTCGGTCAGACATTCAGTTCTGAAATCTGCGACGACGGATCTGTGCGTCTTGGTGGCTCTGCCATAGTAGACAGGGATAATGACCGCCATGATATTGAGCTTGCAAATGGATATCTCCACTATATCAACAAGGTGATTCCTCGCAATACCCAGACCATCAATGAGATGATGAAGAACCTCACACAATATAAGGTGTTCTATGAGGCTCTTGATAAGACGGGTATGCTCTCGTTACTTTCAAAGACAAAGAAGGAGTTCAATAGCGCTATTGATAATAATCACGGGCGTCCAGGATCAAGTTGGGCTTCGACCGAGTTCTATGTACCTGCGGAGTGTAACGTTAGATACACGGTTTTTGCAGAGGATTCTACTGTAATGTCAGCTAATGGTATTCATACTTTCGCGGATTTGAAGGCAAAATGTGTAGAATGGTATAAGGATGCAGAGAACTGGTATCCGTTGCCTGACGGCGAGAAGGTTAGTACGGGCGATGACTACACCTATACCTACAACGTAGTGAATATGTTTGTTCGCTATCATATTCTCAAGGCAGGTATGGCTACCTCAAAGTTGCTCTTCGGATATAATGCTTCTAACGTGAACTGGAACTACGCATTCGGTGGTGAGCCCTTTGATTATTATGAGACTTTGCTTCCTCACACCTTGATGAAGATATGGCAGCCTTTGTATCAGAAGGAGAACGGTGAGATATCAACAGGTTCAAGGACAGGTATCTTTATAAACCGATTCCGTCAGTATAACACATTGACCGACGAGGTTGGTACTATGGGTAAAGCTTCCACGCATCAGGTGCTTATCCCTGGCATAATGGTATATACTGATAGTCGTAGTAACATAAAGGCACTTAATGGTTATGTGCATGGCATAAACGGTATGCTTGTTTATAGTGCGGACGTGCCTCAGAAGGTGCTAAACGAGCGTCTACGCATAGATACAGGCTCTATGTTGTATGAACTTGCCAATAATGATATCCGTTTTGCTACAGAGACAGAAATAGCAAGTAAGAACCTGAATGGTTCGGCTGGTACGATGACTCGTTTCCCTGTGGATTATTTCGATAATTTGTATAGCTTTACAGGCACATCATCTGGCATTTCTTGGTACACACAAGGTGCTTGGCGTGCATGGGAGGCTGACCAACTTTCATTTTGGGGAGCATACGACTTTGCCGTAAAGCTTCCGAGTGTTCCTACGGGCGATTATGAGCTTCGTGTCATTTATCCTCCTATGGCAAACTCAGGACTTATGCAGTACTTCATAGGAACGTCGAAGAATGCTGCTTCGATGCAACCGCTTGGAGTACCTTTCGATGCCCGTTATCCGAACTCATCGCTTGATGCAGATCGTGAGGCTACTGGCTATATGTTCTCAAGCGAGTTCTCTGACTATGGTGTGGCTTCCGACCTTGTAATGCGCAACCATAACTATATGCGTGCTCCGGCAAGTTTCTCTCGTGGAACATATAATAGTATAAAGGAACGTGCAACATCTGCAGATCAACTCATCCAGACGATAAGCAACTGTTGCAGATATGAGGAAGGCTATGGAACGAGTATGATGCGTCGTATCCTCGGAACTATCCATCTAGATCAGCGCAATGACTATTGGCTGCGTTTGCGTAATCTCATCCCGGAGGAAACGACACTCGGTGGATCTTTTGACTTCCTTGAGCTCGTGCCGACAACAGTCATCAATGATGCAACGATGACGGAGGATTGGTATTGAGCCTCTTGAAATAGTCTGATTGATAATTAAAAATGTATAATGGACAATTGATAATGAATATCAGAAAATATATAAATAAGCCTTTGATGGCATTATTGTCAATCATGCTTCCTCTTTGGGGAGTATGGGGCTTTTCTTCCTGCTCCGACTTCTCATCCTATAACACTGCTGTGGAATCTGATCATCCATCTGCAGGAAAGACGTTGTGGGAGAATATATCTGCCAAGTCTGAGTTGAGCGACTTTGCACAGATACTTCAGGCAGTAGGATATGACGCTGTGCTGAATGCCCCTACAACCTACACCGTGTGGGCACCTGTTAATGGAACATTCAACAAGGACTCTATCATGGCGCTGACACAGAATGCTGCGACGAAGAAGAAAGTGATAGAGCAGTTCGTGTATGACCATGTGGCAAACTATTCACACTTTGAGTCAAATCCGAATGACACGGTGGTGTATATGCTCAGCAAGAAACTTATACGTTTCTCTGGAAAGAATACAGGTACTCTCACATTCGATGGTAAGACAATAAATAGGGGAGATGAAGCCTTTAATACTCCGTCAAGCAACGGACTCCTCTATACCCTAAACGGCATGGTGCCTTTCCGTCCTAATGCATACGAGAATATCTTTTTCGACAAGAGCCAGTATGGAATCTCTGATTCATACTTCAATGCATACGTTAAGAGGTATGAGAGGATAATCCTTGATGAAGAAGCATCTGTGAAAGGCGAGATAGTGAACGGAAATCAGGTATATGACGACTCTGTTACCGTGACGACGAACTCATTTGTGACTGGCTACGCACATCTCAATGCAGAACTGAATAACGAGGATAGCCTCTATACCATCGTTATACCAACGGATGCAGCATGGCAGAAAGCGTATGATAAGATTAAGTCATATTATAACTACATCACGCCTATAAAATATCAGAATCTCAGTAGCACATCTACCGATTTCGCAGGCAAGAAGGGCGGTACTTGTCCTACAACATCTACAGGAAAAGCGACTATCCTTGCTGCCAGTGCCGGTGTTGAGGCAAACAATGCGGCAACACTGAGTACTGCACCTTCAGATGCAGAGATACAGGATACAAAGGCATATTGGACTGACTCTATAGCAAAGCGTTGGATAGTACGTAATACCGCATTTTCCGAGAACAATAGAAAATATAACACTAAACTCGTCTCTGGAGCAGGTTTTGTTGAGGGAGATACTCTCTTTTCAACTTCAGGGAATAAGCTCACCGGGATTCAGAAACTAGACAAGGCTACAGTGCTTAAGCTGCAGTTGAGTAATGGTCACGCACGTGTAGTGAGTGAATATCCATTCCGCGCCTTAGAGACATACGCCCCTGTAATTAAAACACGCACACCAGATCGTGTGGTAAGCACGAGTGGATACGGGGCAGAGGAAATGACTCTTGAACGCGAATCCTTTAACAATTTTAGCGATGATTTCTGCAAGCTTGAGGACAGTGAGGTCAATCTGAAGTATGTGCGTGCTTCACTTCCTGAAGGCTCTAACTATGCTCCTGAGATGGATTTCTATCTTCCTGATGTGCTTTCCACTACATACGACATCTATGCTGTAGTAGTGCCTGCTATAGTTGATGGCTCGCCGTTGCCCTATACCCTGCGTTTCGACCTTCACTATACTGATGCAAACAACCAACCGCAAACAGGTCGCTTGGATGGTGATACTCTCCAGACCACTATAGCAAAGATTTCAAAGGTTAAGGCTTTCGTGAATAAGACAACGAAGGTGGACACTATAAAACTTGGACGCTTTACATTCCCTATATGCTACTATGGCACTAATGCAAAACCTAACATTAAGGTTATGAGTACGCTGAGTTCGTTCAGTATGAGCAACAAGGCAAAGTATGATGCGCAGATTCGTATTGCAAACATCATACTGAAGCCAAAGGATATTGGGGAGAATGAACAAAATGCGACAAAAGAAGACTAACGGAATATGAAGAATACGATAGACATAATTCGAAGGCGGGGGCTAAGGCTCTCTCTCTGCGTCATAGCTGCATCTTTCTGCGCCAATATATATGCGCAGGATGTTGTTGATGACACCTCTGATGAGGAGGTGGAGGGAATCAAGGCTCCGAAGCGTACTCTGCAAGTCGATAAGAATACTACTATACAGCTTACTGGAGTTGTAATAGACGATGCCACAAATCTTCCTGTTGCCGGTGTCCGTGTTCAGGTTCTTGCTGATAATCGATATACGGCTATGACTAATGCGAAAGGTGAGTTTACAGTTACGGTTCCCGATTTCTGTTCATCTCTCTATGTTAGCTCTCCTTCATATATGGCTCAACAGGTGGCTATCAGAAGTAATGATACAATGCAGAGGATTCAGATAAATCTGATCAGTAAGAAGTTTAGGAATATGTATGTCGATGGCACTGACTATACTGCATCATCAACCTCTAAGATGATGGGAGAGAGCATTGTGCTTGATGAGGAAATACATACTAATCTTGCTGGTCATCTGCGTTCTGTCACACGTTCTGGAGTGCTTGATGGTGGTAGTGCAATGTTCATCCGTGGTCTTAGCTCTATAAATGCCAATTCTCAACCGCTTATAATTATTGATGGTGTGGAGACAGATATGCAGCTCAATCGTGCTACCTTGCATAGTGGACATACATTTAACGGCTTGGCATCTCTTTCGCCTGAGAATATAGAGAAGGTGACGGTACTGAAGAATGCTACGGCACTCTATGGAGCGCGTGGTGCCAATGGTGTTATCCTCATAGAGACAAAACGTGGACGCAGCATGGCGACACGTATTGATGTTGACTTGTCTGCTGGTATCACACTGTTACCTCGTACACAGAAGGTGATGAATGCGTTGCAGTATCGTGACTATGCTACGGAGATGCTCGGTACTGTGTCGGAACTGAGGAAATCGGAGAATCGTGATGTTATCTTCAACTTCCTGAATGATGATCCGAATAGTTACTATTATAAAATGTATCACAATGATACCGACTGGAAAGATGAGGTATATCGCACGGCTGTGACGCAGAACTATAACATCAACGTGCAGGGTGGCGATGATATTGGTATGTATAACCTGTTTGTTGGGTATGCCAATGCTCAGAGCCCGGTGAAGGAATCGGGTTTCGATAGACTGAATGTACGCTTCAATACCGACATCAGCATATTGTGGAATCTCACCACGAAGTTTGACATGTCGTTTGCACGTATCAATAACTTCCTCTTTGATGATGGTTTTCCTTCTGACTTCAGTAAGAGTCCGATTACATCGCCAACCAATCTGACACTTATCAAGTCACCGCTCATTACGCCATATCAGTATAACAAACATGTGGGTGGATTTACGAGCCTGCTCTCTGACTATGATCAGTTGTTTAGTCCGTTGAGCCGGAAACTTCATGGCAACGATTATGCGTATTCTCTTGCCAATCCGACTGCCATTATAAAAAATGGAAATGGTGACAACAAGAACAAGGTTGAGAACACGTATTTCAACGTGCAGATAGTTCCGACTTATACTATTAATAGCCATCTCTCTGCAACTTCGCAGTTTAGCTATTACCTCAATCGTAACTCCCAGCGATATAACCGCCCTTCAGGAGGCGTGCCTCCATTTGAGGTGGAAGGGCTTGGAATAGTATATAATCAGAAAAGTTCGCTCTTTGCAAAGGAGACTAACGTGCTGAGCAATACACACATTGACTGGAACAACAAGTACGGAGCACATAATGTGGCGGTGGTTTCCGGTTTCCGGTATAATAGCTTTTCATATGATGCCAGTGATGCAACTACAGAGTTTAGTTCACCACAGTCGGATAAGAACTCATATCTGACTGCTAATCCGTCGGCCGGCTATTCCGATGTGGATGGTGCAAAGGATGTGTGGAAGAATATACAGTGGTATGCGAGTGCAGATTATAGTTTCCGCAATCGTTACTTCGCCACAGTTTCGCTTCTTGCAGAGGCAAACAGCCGTTTTGGTAAAGAGTCACCAGGCGCATTGAATGCATTTGGTACGTCGTGGGCGGTGTTCCCAAGTGTGCAGACGGGTTGGGTGATGACCAGTGAGGACTGGTTCCCGAAGGACAGGGGCATTGACTACCTGCGGCTCAGTATTGGATATGACATTAGCGGTAATGATGACATACAGAACTATGCTGCACGCACCTCATTCTCTTCCGTGCGATATAACTACAAGGCGATTGGCGCGCAGATGACAACCATAGGTAACGAGCGTATTAAGTGGGAGACGACGGCGAAGTGGAACGTCGGGGTGCTGATGAACATGCTGAACAACCGCGTGTCGGTTGATTTCAACTACTACATGCATACGACGCGTAATCTGTTGACGCAAAGAACATTCTCTTCTCCGATTTCTGGAATAAACAGATACTGGACCAACGGAGGCGAGCTTGAGAACATGGGCTTCGAGCTTGCGCTGACAGGTAAGCCTGTGGCATTGCGCGACTTGACTTTGGAACTTGGTGCGACGATAGGACATTATGTGAACAAGGTGACGGCGCTTCCCGACGGCAGCTATACCAACTCGGTGTATGGCAAGGATAACATCCTCGTTTCGACGGGAAACCCTGTGGCGCTCTTCTATGGCTATAAGACAAATGGCATCTTTGCTTCTGATGCAGAGGCTCGCACGGCATGTCAGCAAGGTTATCTTGTTATGAAGAATGCAGTAGGACAGGATGTAAGGTTCGGTGCAGGTGACGTGCGTTTCGTTGACATGAACAACGACGGCATCATCAACGAGGCGGACAAGACGGTCATCGGCGATCCGAATCCGGATATATACGGTAACATATTCGCCACGCTGACATGGAAGGACGTGACGCTCGACATCGGCTTCAACTTCTGTATGGGCAATGACGTGTATAACTATCAGCGCACAATACTCAATTCGGGTTCCTCCTTCTATAATCAGCAGGTGGCAGAGCTTGACCATTGGCGGTATGAGGGGCAGAGGGCATCGCTTCCGCGCCTTGCCTACGGCGACCCGATGCAGAACAACCGTTTCTCTGACCGTTGGATAGAGGACGGCTCATACCTACGTATGAAGTATGTGCGTGTGAACTGGCAGTTGCCTATGCCTGAGAGCTGGCAGTCATGGCTTCAGGACATCAGCGTATGGGCAGAGGCGCAGAATCTCTTCACTCTCACGCATTACACAGGAAATGACCCTGAGTTCAGCATCGGCAATAGCGTGATGTATCAGGGTATAGACTGCGGGAATATAGCGCAAAGTAGAGGATTCGTGGTAGGAGTGAAGCTTAATCTATAAGTGGCCTCTCCCCCCGCTTGACAAATACTTCGATGTTATCAACATCGAACTTCCCTCCGTAGGGAGGGAGCTGCCCCACTCACCCCCATAGGGAGAGTAGTTACCTTTTATCGCTAAAAAGGTAAATCAAGGGCAAAAGCAATTGGGAAAATGATAAAAATGATAATTTGAAATTAGTGATTTGTAATTATGTTTAGTATATTTCGATATATAGCGAACGCCTTCATTCGCCTAGCTCATCAGCAAGACAGTCGCACTCCGGCTCCCTCCCTACGGGGGAGGGCGGGGGGAGAGACCGCTCTCTTGGGTCTGTTGGTGTTACTCTTTTCCTCCTGCTCTGACATGCTTGAGACTGACAACGAAAGTATGGTCTCTAATCCTGAGCTGAACGCAAAGACGGATTCTGTGTTCTATGCCCTCGGCATCGCTCAGGCTATGCAGCAGGTGGCTGACCAGTATTTCTATATCGGAGAGTTGCGTGGTGAGCTCGTTACCGTTGACGAGGCTAATACCGATAAGAACCTCAAGGAACTCGCCAACTACTCGGCAGGTATGGAGAATGCGTACGACAGCTCGTATGTGTTCTATAAGGTCATAAATAACTGTAACTACTATCTTGCTCACCGTGACTCTACGCTGAAGACTGGTTCGACAAACGTGGCTATTGATGAGTATATTGCCGTTGCAGCTTGGCGTGCGTGGGCTTATCTTCAGTTGGCGCGAATATATTGCGGTAATGCAAATGGCCTCACCATTCCGTTCTATACAGAGCCATTGACCTCCATCTCCCAGATTGAGGCGAAGGCTGCTGATCCTGCCTGCCAGAAGAACCTATCCCAAATTGTAGAGGCCCTTGCTCCAGAACTTGAAATGCTTCTGAGCCGTTATCCGAATACCAGGGTGCCTAATTTCAACGCGCCCATCTATCCTATCGGCACAACCAACTGGGGAGCGAGCAAGTTAATCGATATGTCGAAGATATTCGTGCCTGTTCAGGTGGTTCTCGGCGATATGTATCTTGAAACGGCGCAGTATCAGAAGGCTGCGGAGAAATATGCAGACTATCTGTGCAAGTATGAGGTGCTGCCGGAAGATTATACTTCTTACCGTAGGAGGGGGGAGGATAATATTAAGCCAGACGATTATTCTGAGGTTTTCAATCAGATGAACGATAACTATTGCGGTCGTTGGGGCACTAATGTAAGACCGGTAGATGTAGTTTCCTATATCCCGATGGCAGTAAGTTCGCAGAATGGAAAGACAACCACCGTGCCATTGTCGTTCGGCTATGACTTTTACTCCATAAACCAGTCGTCGTACTGTCCTCGCGCGGAGAATATTCAGATTCAGCCTTCAAGGACATTCTATGCCCTGACGGATTCAGCCGATTACTATTACTATCCCAAAAGCTATAACGGTCAGACTCTAAACACCAGCTATCCTACCAATGTGAAGCGATACAAGGCAGGTGATGGTCGTGCAAGCATAACATCGCAAAATAGTGATCCTGACTTCGCTATTCTCTATCGAAATCCTTCGGATATCACACAGACGTATGTCAGCAAGGTGAAGAATGCCAACGTGTATCTCTATCGCGCATCCACCATATATCTGCATCTTGCAGAAGCACTTAATGCTATGGAATATACAGATGCAGCCTTTGCCGTCCTCAAAAACGGTATCTCCACATACCTTGAGAACCTAGTGAGAAAGCCTACCATCGATTCAGAGGGTAAAATCGTGCTAAATGAAGATGGTACTCCGAAGATAGAGCCGTATAAGTATATGTCGCAGAAATCTGTGGATATGCTCGGCACCACCTTGCCTTTCCTCAATGCCCAGTATCGTGAAATATTCAACGCAAATGACGTGTATGGCATTCATGCTCATGGCTCTTGCACCTACAACAAGAAGGAGAATGAGCTTGCACAGTCGGCAAGAGGCTCACGTGCAACAGCCCTCGGTTCCCAGATGAACACTGATTATCTGCCTGATGTCATCATCGGTGAAAAGATGAAGGAGATAGCCGGGAAATATAATGTTAGTGTGGGTACTTCAAAGGCAGATTCCGTCGCTGCTATGCTTGATCTGCTTTGCGATGAGTATGCCAAGGAATTAGCCTTCGAGGGGCGCCGGTTTTACGACCTCCAGCGTATTGCCCGCCATTTCAATGAGATGGGAATATGGGGCGGTAACTTCGGTTCGCGATGGTTTGTGAAAAAACTTTCGGGTAACAAACCGCAGAAAGACCTTCTCGACCCTCGTAACTGGTATTTGCCGTTTAAATAAAACTTCGTTCAATGACTTCCCATAAACAGGGAACACCAACTTGAAATAAACAAAAATGATATATTGTATTACCATTCCGAAGTGTATTTTTAGCGAAAGTGTTCGATTACACTTTTTAACGCGAGTTCAAAAAAAACTTAAAAATATAAATATATAAGAATATAATACAATAAAAGACCAGAAATGAAGTTTAATATATAATACATAATGTTGTTTTCTTAAAACAGACGAAATGGAAAAAACTTACTCTAAGATCATGATGCTCTCAGTAGCGTTTATGATTTCAATGGCAACATTTGCCGAGACCAAGATCAATGGTGTCTATTACAATCTGGACGGTAGCAAGAGACAAGCACAGGTAACCTACAATGAGAGTGCCCCTGCGGATTCTTATTCGTCTTCTTATTCTGGAGCTGTTACCATTCCGCAGGTTGTAACCTACGAGGGAAAAGAATATACTGTCACATCAATCGGTGAAGAGGCATTCTTTGAGAATATTGGTCTTACGTCAGTTACAATCCCTAACTCCATAAAGAGCATTGGCGACAAGGCTTTCTATGGTTGTAGTGCACTTACTTCTGTCACGATCCCTAATTCCGTGACCACAATTGGCGAGGGCGCATTCTCCGCTTGCAATGCTCTTACTGCAATCAACATCCCAGGATCTGTTGAGAACATCGGTATGGGTGCATTCTCTTCATGCAATGCCCTCTCTACAATCATTGTCGATAAGGATAATGCAGTATATGACAGCCGTAACGGATGTAATGCTATCGTTCTTATAGCCAACAATATGCTCGTTGCAGGCTGTAAGGGTACAATCATCCCTAATACAGTAACAGGCATCGGTGCATGTGCATTCTATGGATGTCAGAGTCTTACTAACATCAACATTCCTAATTCAGTCAGGACTATTGGCAACAATGCATTTGCCCTTTGCTATGGTCTTTCTTCTGTAAATATCCCTGAGTCTGTAATCACAATCGGCAGGGGAGCATTCATGCTTTGCTCATCACTCTCTTCCGTAACAATCAACGGAGTCAACACAAGTATCATGAGCTATGCTTTCGACGGCTGTAATAGTGTTGCATCAGTAAAGATACTTTCACAGAATCCACCTGCTATTGATAACATGACCTTCGCAGTATATCGTGACCTTCACGTACCTGCATCTGTTGTAAAGGCATATCAGGTAGCTGACTATTGGAAGAAGTTCCGCATCGTAGGCGATAAGAAGTAATTGTTTTTCGCTCAGCGAAAATATATTAAAACGCAAAGACACAAAGACGCAGAGATGGTAAATCCTTTGCGACTTTGAGTCTTTGCGCTTTTTCATTATATGATATTATGAATGCTAAGATGAAGAGAACCTGGGTTTTATTATTCGGAATCACGATGTTGAGTTCATGTGTAAGAAATTCCAACTCGGAAAAGTACGTTGAATATCTTATGCCTGATTCCTCTGTTAATAAGTTTATTTTGCGTGATACTTCCTATACATGCACAATAGATAACTTTCCTCCTATTGTAGATACTTATAACAATGGTGAAGGTGTATATTTCTCTAATGCCTCTTCTACGGAGTTCCTATTCCTAAAAGTGGAGAATGGAGGTTATAGGGGACAATTTGACTATTTCTATATGACAGATACTATTCCTCTGCAATATAAAGATAGTGTATTTGTGCTTCCTGATACTGCTTTCTATACAACTCGCGGTGCTCATTTAGGACTTTCAGAAAAAGTTTTTTCTGAGAAATACAAGAATGTAGAGTTTGAAATAACTCGCAAGGATAGTCAAGTTGTCTATTCTCTTGACACTATGACATACCATAGCAGATATGTTTTTGTGCATGATAGTTTGCGCTATATAGAGTTTGGTGAAGTGTATTAGTAAATGTCTCATAATGAAAAAAGTATTGTCTTTGATGTCTTTTCTTTTGGTTCAATGCAGTTTGTTCGCATCTGAACCAATAGATTTACATGGATGTTGGAGTGTAAGCCATTATATAGCTTATGATTGTGTGACGGAAGAAGACAGTATTCCTCATACTGTTGAGATTACAGCAAATGCTCCGCAGCATTTCTTTTTTGATGAGAATGGAAAAGGTTTCAGAATGTATCCGTCTAATGATGTTGATGAATTCAAGTGGTCTGTGTCTAACGATACTCTGAATATACTTGATGGCGATACATTGGTGCCTTATAGAATAGAAAATGTAAAGAATAAGGGTATGAATCGTAGTATGTTTCTGCGGTTACTTTCTGAAGGCACAAGGAATTTTCATGAATCGTTTTACCCATTTTCTATAATAGAGAAGTCTGCTGATTATGTTTTCTCGCCTGAAATTCCTCGGTTTGATATAAGCAAAAAGGTACAGAATGCTATTGGCAAAATCGAGGGATTGCCAATTTCTGATCTGTATATGTTGCTTGTAGGATATGAGGCTAAGGATGGTAAGTTCCATTTTACATATCCTCAAACAAGCTGTTTAGACAAAGATTTCCGTGATGATATTTTGACAGAAGGAGATTTTAAATGTGTTCTATTGGTTCTTTATGATGAGAAGATGAGATCTGTTAGAAAATTAGCATTAAGATTTTTTGTCTATACTCCGTATCTTTCCGAGCATGTTTATATTTCTGTTGCCGAGGATTATAAACCAAATGGTAAGAAAATCAATTATCGATGATTTCGCCTCTAATGCAGTTTCCGAACATGTCCATTGTGACTCTGTGTCTTTGCGTTTTGTTATGAATGCTATGATGAAGAGAATTATTGTGGTACTAAGTAATCCATTTGTAATATTGGCTATTGTCAATATGTTGTTTGCGTGTCGTATAGTGTGGGTTATTAAAAATACATGTTTCCTGATTCATCCGGGAGAAATCGTATATAAGTTCCCTTTGATAGAGGAAAACTATAATGTGTTGATTGGTGGAATTCTGATGAATATTTTCTTTGTTGGGATTCTGTTGTTGAAATTAAGAAAGAAATCAATTGTTGAGCAATATGATCTGAAATGTTGTATGTTTTATAATATTATTACTTTTCTATTGATAGCTTGGGGATATTGGCATTTGTTTGACACAATTCATGATCGAATAATAACAGAATATAATCCTCTTTTCCAATTTTGGTTGAAAGTGATGAACATGCAATTTCTTGGAAATCCTAAATATGTTATGTATGTTTATGGCTTATTGACTACGATGTTAATAGGTTTGAATATTGGATTTGTGAAACTCCTGAAAAAAAGGTTTGCTCTACTCCCATGTAATTCCGTTGCAAGTCCCTTGTAACTCCCATGTAAGTCCCATTTGGGCTCTATCACAGGAACGGACTTGAAACGGACTTAGAGCGAAGGAGAAGCGAAGGAATAGCGAAGGCAGAGCGAACCCACAACTGAAGCAAAAACTTATTTGTTTTGCAAATCGAATATTACCCGATTATTTGGTATTATTATTATTTTTGATTATTTTTGCACTTGAAATCTGTAAAGTTCAACCTTTATCTCATTATTCTATGCGATTTATATACATAGTTATCAGTTTTTTTGCTTTGATGCTAGCTTTTGCTTGTAGCAGAAATGCTGTGAGTAAGGAAAACGTAGATATTCATGATACTATTTATTCTAAATATTTCCCGGACGATTATGTCTCAGGTATTAGGGTATATAGGAATGATATGGCAAACGAGGAAAATGGTAATGTGTATTATTGCTTGCTAAATAAAGACACTTTAACTGTTATTGCAGATTTACATCCAAGTAAGTTCTCTTTGGGTGGTCCTTATAATGTCCAGAAAGATGAGGTACTGAGAAAGAAATTCTCAGAATTAAAAGATTCTGTAAAAATATATCAAGATAGAACGGATTTTGGTGATGAGGGAGACGGCCCTCCATATTTCTTTTCTGCGGTTATAGGTAATGACACAATAAACTACATCGCAGATTTGAGTAAAACGAATTGTTATGCCTTTTATGAAGCTTTCTTGGGATCTGATAGATTCAGTTATGATGATTATCGTGTTGGAATGAATCTTAATGACTGTTCAATTGCAGCCTTAATTCCTAAGGAGATATTGGAAAAAGTGCATCGCATAAAGCTGCTTCATAGTGGTGATTATAAGTTACCTACTCAAAAGAGTATTGGTAATTCTATATTCCAGATAGTTGTTGTGACAGTTGATAATGCTATTATAAAGAACATTTATGTAAGTGGTTATTAATTCAACAGAAGATAGCTATGGATGTAATTCAAATCGCAAATATACATAACGTGAAGTATGAGATACCTGTCGAGGAAAGTCCCGGATTTGTGGTATTCACATACGAGAATGCCTTGTTGATGATTGACAAGATAAGGTATGAGTGTTTTCCTGTAGCTGCTATAGAAGTATATATTAAGCGTGATTTTAATTTCACTTGTGCCTTTACCTGTGCCAGACGAAATGGTGAAACCATGCCTCAGTTTACTCGTAGAAGTTGTGATGAGGCTATTGAGTATATCAATAACTTGAATGGTGACAAGAATGACTATCTTTATGATATTTATGTAGGTGATTTTGATAATGTACCTATGGAAGTACCAGAGGATAATAAGGAATTATGTGAAGAAGATGATGAACGATGGAGTTATGGAAAAATATTTCTTTATGTCCTTGGGGTGGATGTAATCATATCATTAATATCATTCTGTATATTCCCGCATGATGGGTTTAGGGCGATTATGTTCATGTTTGTAGCTTTCTGGGGCGCTTGTGCCACGTGTGTGCTTGGCTCGATTTTTCTTGCGTTTGATGTGTTGAAACGAATAGGCAAGGTATTGCTTGCTAATATTATTATGTTTCCTGTGGTGATTATTGGTTTATTAATGCTTTTCTGGGGTTAAGAAGCGGTTGAAGACTAATGCTGAAGGTATATTATAGTCTTAGGTTGAAAATGGCATATAGGATATGTCGTGATTTAGGAGTGGTGACGTTGCTACTCTTAGTTTTCCTGTGCCTTGCGGTTTATGGACTATGTTGCATAGATGCGAAGTACAGACTACTGACATTTGTCGTTATTGCGTTGATGATATTACAGGCAAGAGGTGATAGGATGTTCCTTGAAAGCCAGTTTGGTAAGAGATACGAATGGTTGTTGGTTTCAGATACGCTTATCGTGGCTTTACCGTTTGTTGTGCTCGCAATAATAAACTCTGATTGGCTTTGTCTGCCTATCATTATTGGTTTGACGATAGTCTTTCCTTTCCTGCCAAGATATAATTCGGGACTTACAATTCCGAGTTTCCCGCTTTTCCTAAAGGGAAGCTATGAGTTTCAGATGTTCTTTAGGTTGGCTGTTATTCCTTGGATTGTGTTGCTCGTTATGTCTGTGACAGGTTTGATATATGATAATATCCGCATAACGGAGGTTGCAACAGGATTGATATGCTTGGGATTAATGAGCGCTTTTGCCACTCCGCCTGACAAAAACTGGATGCTGAATTATCGTTCTGCTATGCATTTCTTGAAGATGAAGAGTGAACAGATAGCTGTGGGGAGCGGAGTATTACTCTTGCCTTTCCTTGTACTGTTGCTTGTAGGAGGCGTTTCGTGGGTATCAGTTGTTTGTGTTTATTTTGCAGAAACAATTTTGCTGATAGAAGTGGAGATGCTGAGGTTCACTATGGCAAATAATCAGATGATGATGATTCCTGTGCTCTTGTTGTTGGTATTTGTAGCATATTTTTCAATCGGAATACCGTATGTCTTTATTCTGTCAGTAATGATATTGGCATGGATTATGTTCAAAGGCTATTCATATATATCAAATGTAGTAATTAATGATTGAAGTTAAGAATCTTACGAAGAAATATGGCTCTCAGGTATGCCTTGATGATGTCTGCCTTTCTCTTGAGGAGGGTAGGATATATGGTATGGTGGGCGAGAATGGAGCAGGCAAGAGTACGTTGTTCAGATGCCTTACCAATTTGGAGAACTATGATGGTGAGGTTGAGATTCCAAATGGCTTGACTGTAGGGTATCTTAGTGATACGCCATTCTATTATACATACGTTACAGGTCGTGAGTATATTGAGTTCTGCATGAAGGCGAGTGGTAAGGTACTTGATAAATCTGCATTGGAAGAAATAAACTCTCATTTCCGTCTGCCTCTGGATAAATATGCCACGAGGTATTCACTTGGTATGAAGAAACGACTTGCCATCATGGCGCTTATGCTTCAGGAACCTGACATTGTGATTCTTGATGAGCCTTTCAACGGACTTGACATTGTGGGTACTATCATTCTGAAGAAATGGTTCAAGGACTTGAAGGACAAACACAAGACCGTGATATTCTCTTCGCATATCATCTCTTCGCTTACAGATATCAGCGACGAGATTTTCTATATCCATGCCGGCAAACTGATGAATAGTTTCAAGGGAGATGTTTCGGCAGAAGAGATAGAGAATATTATTGCGGAGAAGGCGTTGTAAATTGCTAATTACAAATTGTTTAGTTACATGAGAGTGCTTATAAAATGTTTTCTTGCTTTGGCAATAGGATATGCAATATTGATGTTGTTTTTGAATGTTGTTTTCTCGACATTGACTTTGCAATCTGGAGTAGATAATAGTGTTTTCTTCTATGAAAAAGCTATACCAGAAGCTATCGGCATTTGTGCTTTGTGTTATTGTCTTTATGCTCTACTATCATATAATAAGAAGAATAAATCAGAAAACTAATATTATAAAAAGGCGGTAATGAGACAGAAAAGGATCTTACTCCTGTTGGTGATGATATGCACCATTGCGTTTGCTTACGGACAGGATACTGATGAGAAAAAGGAAAAGGCTAATGCCTTGTGTAAGGAAGGTATGGCTCTTCATAATCAGGGAAAGTTTGAAGAGGCTATAAGGAAGTTTGATGAAGGATTGAAAATCCTTCCTTACAACGCAACGCTGATATACGATAAGGCATATAGTCTTGTGGCTATGGGCAAGAATGCTGAGGCAAAGAAACTGCTCGAGAAGCTGTTTAAGGAAGGAAATACCGACGAGGATGTTTCTATGCCTTATGTGTTTTATGCCAATCTCTTGGATGATGATGGTGAGGCTATGCAGGCTCTGGAGGTGTATGATAAGGCATTGGAATATGTCTCTCCTTTGGATGTCACTACTATTCAGCTTATAAACTACAACAAGGCTTTAACTCTCTATAACCTCAAGGATGAGGATAAGGCAAAGGTTGAAGACTGGGTTCAGCAAATTTTCAATCATCTGGATAATTCAATAGAATGTAACCCCACTCATCCAGCAAGCTTCGGTCTTTATGGTCGAATTATGGCTGATGAAGGTGCATATTATAATGCAATGGCATGCTTCGGAATAAACGCCCTATTGGTTGGTAAAAAGGTAGGAACACTTGAAGCTGCATTGAAAGAATGGGAGAATAAGAATATTAGTCCTAATTCTGGGCCATTGGCCACTCTTTCACTGAACAAAGTGAAGGAGGTGCTAAAATCAGAGCCTTCCGAGTTTGGTAAGTTATATGATATATTTACTACCGTCATTCCTGCTATATGTTGTGATACCCTTGGTACTCCTGTTCCTTTCTCGTATGCTTATAACCTGGTGAATGATGGTATCATGCCATTCTTCTCAGAGTTGAAGCGTCAGGGACTGTTGGAGTGTTTCTTCCATGTAGCTATGAAAAATGCCAAGGTTCAGTATATATC
>CACZCN010000031.1:0-37344 GCA_902779665.1 uncultured Prevotellaceae bacterium
AATCCCATGCTGCCCCTCGACTTGCATGTGTTAAGCCTGTAGCTAGCGTTCATCCTGAGCCAGGATCAAACTCTCCATTGTAAAATCTCTTTATAATGAACTCTTCAGTTTCCTGAAGAGCATCGTTGTCTTGCTCGGGACGACTATCCTTTATCTATTAAGAAGCTTCTTTTCTCTTTACCCCCGTTGCCGGAGGCGAATTGATCGGTTCGTTTTCTACCCAAGTGAGTCTCCTCACTTGCTTCTTGTACTACTACTTCCTGTTTATGTAAATCTTGTCAAAGAACTCTTTCTTAGCGCTTTCACAACAAGAAGATTTAACACCTTCATTTTTTCGGAAAGCGAGTGCAAAGGTACAACAATTTTCTGAACCAGCCAAATTTTTCTTAAATTATTTTCAGAAAAATTTTCAAAGCCTCTGAAAATTGACAAATATCAAGAGTCCATTACAAGAGTTTTTGGGACTATACCTTATATTATATAGAGTGTCTTCGTTACACCTTCCCCTACCCTCACGTTAGTACAAGTACATTCATCACAACGAGGCATCAGCCTCCTTGTGAATAATTATCACTTCATCTTTTGGATTCGCTATATCTATGACCTTCTTTATTGTATCTCGATCAGCATGACCAGAGGTATGGATATCCACCACGTTATTGAATGAATCACGAAACATCTTATACATTGGATTCACCTTGACTTGTTCTGGCATCTTGTAATATCCATCCCATGAAGAATAGATAAGAATGGTGTCATTGTCTGGCAGATGCATACGCATAAGTTCAACGTCATCCATTTTACTAACACCTGTGACAAGCACAAAACCATCACTCTTCATTTCATTAATACTACTCTCTGTCGCAAATCTCGGATAAAACTTATACAAGCCATTAGCCACATTAGCTTCACGCTCTGTAAAGATTCGCATCGTCTCTTTCATATAGGCTGAATTGATATACAAATCCTTATGAGCCTCATTGGCAGCTTCCTTTATCGAAGCAAGCCGGTCAATATCCGTTGAAGAAGCAAGAACAAAGACATACTTGAATGCCTGCATAATGTGCGACATCCGTCTTGACACCTCACGTTCATGAATGCAAGGCTCTGGCTTCTTGAGGTTAGTGCCTTCCGTTATCAGCACGTCAATATCCTTTGCGTATGCACTCAGCACTTTCACCAGTCCCTTGCCAAGATAGCCATGCGCACGATAGTCGCCAGTATGCCAGATTCTCTTGCCATCAGCCTCTATCAGAAGCATATACGAATCATATATGGAATGGCTACAGAAGAATGGAGTGATGGTAATATCACCTACTCTGAATGCCTTTGGCACTCTCGTTTTCTTCCATGTCTCAAACACTTCCAGCCTTCTGATTTTCTCTTTCGTGGCTCGTCGTTCGTCAACATTTAACGGCTTTTTTAGCAAAGTCATGTATTTGGCAAGAAGAATCGCCCTACCCCCTTCACCAATGTACTGAGGCACGTTCTCCGGCACATGAACGAACATACCCACATGATCCTCGTGGGCATGAGTATAGATTACAGCCTCGTTCTCTTTCCTGTTCTGAGAGAATAGCTTTGCAACATACTCCCGCTCTTCTTCATTTGTCATCTGATCACCAGAACCAGGGAGATTCTTACCCATATCAACAAATACGCGAGATGTGGCGGTGCTTATCTCTGTTATGCAACCGCCAATCTGATCAAGACCTCTATGGATTGTTATGCTCATAAATTAAAATCTTTTGTAATTTTCCAACCATTTCAGAAGTATCAATATCACCGTTCCAATACTCTAAAAGCGTTTTCCTGTTCATCTCAATCCACTGCTTAATCTGCACAATATCGCTTTCTGAGAATAGAACAGAACACTCATACACACATCTTACAGGCTTCTCGATTGTAAATATCTGCCCATTATCGCCCTCCACCAAGACTTTAATAATAGGCATATCGAAATACCTATTTGCAACAACCAATACCGAATAGTTTAGCCCCGTAGTAGATGGACTTAGCCTATCTATATCATATCCAATCCATTTCTTCATATACCTTCGGATATGAAAGCCACAACGTCAGGATTTAAATTTGTCTTCAATGGCTTGAAGAATACTATTCCTAACAAACCATACTGCATACGAGATAAACCTGAAACCACGTGAACGGTCATATTTAGGAATTGCAATAACAAGTCCCTTCTTGCCAGCCTCTACGAGTTCCTCATCACTCAGACCTTTGTCAACATATTGCTTAGCAACACTAACGACGAAACGCATCATCGAACGAACTATGGTATCTTCAGCCTCTGCATCTCCTTTTTGCGCACGAGGAAGCAATTCCCGTAACTGCTCATTCGACATCAATGGCACATCCCAATACTGAGCATACTTGGCAATAAAGTCCTTTGCTCTTTGAGTTTGATAAATGACTTTTCTTTCCATAATAATTGATTTCTATGATTACTTTATTCTATTATACGAAAAGAAAGCGGAGTTT
This sequence comes from uncultured Prevotellaceae bacterium, assembly GCA_902779665.1. Taxonomy (GTDB): domain Bacteria; phylum Bacteroidota; class Bacteroidia; order Bacteroidales; family Bacteroidaceae; genus Prevotella. The sequence goes on from CACZCN010000031.1 coordinate 2,500, forward strand.
CAGCATAAAAGTGACATTTCCTATGCAAAAATTCCGCAGAGGAGAGCTGATTGTTTAAGATTCTTCAATCTTAGACGTAATATCTTCTCCTGCTTCAAGGTCGTAACATCTAAATACAGTTTCTTTGTCTTTATTCTGTATTTTTACATTAATATTTTTAAAAGTATCATTGTCTGCATTCTTAACAATCATAATAAAGAAAGTTTCAAGATTTGGCTTACCTTCTTTTTCAGAATCCAACTTACAGAAATCCTTCTTATAACAGAACTTATCAGGATTTAACGCCTTGAACTCAATCAAAGCTATACGCTCAAGTTTCTCATTATGAATACAGAGGTCAAACATTGCAGATTGTCCATCCTCATCTTTATGAGGATTGTTTTTATCTGTGAAGGTATATTTATACTCTGTTGGCGTTTCTACAGAATAAAACAACATGAGATTGTTTTCCACACAATAGGCATTGAATTGTTCGATGAAAACAAACCTTAGTTCTTGTTCACTAATTCTTGTTTCTCCATCTCTATAAACTGTACTATAATGTGGGAAAATCAACCTTGAACCATTGGCACCTTGTGTAAATTCATGCCCCTCTTTTTGATTGGCATACACATTTTTCAAGACTTCAAATGTCTTAGTGGTAATTTCATTAATAATGTTTTTTATATCCATAACTATCACTTATATTTGGTTAAACATTTCTCTTTCCTTTATCTCATCCCTTAGTTCCTGCAGTTCAAGAATCTCAAACAGGTCTGCGTATGAGATTTTCTATAATTATTATACGAAAAGAAAGCGGAGTTTCCGCATAAAAGTGATGGTTTCTATGCAAAAACTCCGCAGAGGGAAGTTATTTATTATTCATTATTTGAGATTTGTCTTCATCATTGGTATTGTAAGACATTGTTGAGTCTATATATGATTTAAGAATCTCATCATTACTAATCTCTTCCCAACTTATCAAATTTATTATCATAGTTTCTTTATTACCATTATCAATAAATTCTACTGGAAAAGGTGTGCCTGATTTGTATTCTTCCTGTTCAGGTATTATTGCTACATAATGTGCATTCTTCACACTAGTCTTTATATCATTGTAGAATTTCACAACGACATTATTTTCCCCCAATTTTCGAACTCTGTCAAGGATAGTTACACTCCCATAATTATTTGGACCATACTTAAGAAGCAGATATTTTTCCTTTAGCTGAAAGAAAAGATTGGAAGAATGTCCTTTATCATATTTGGAGTTCTTCAATCTTTTCATATAATCATCATGATGATCCTTTTGCTTGTCAAGGTCGTAATAACTTCCAGCACTCACTTTTGCTTCAACAAAGAACACTTCCTTTTCTCCGTTAGAATTTGATGCAGTAAAGACCAAATCAGGAGAACCAAACTCAGAAAGGGAAAACTCCACATATATCTTGAAATCAGTATAATCTCCTTTAATACCTCCTAATTTCAAAATCTCGTTCATTGCCTCTTCTGCTTTTTGTGAATCTTTATCAAATGCAATTCCATAAAATAACGCATTCATTACGCCACGTTCTGAATATCCTATTATTTCCATAACTATTACTTATATTTGGTTAAACATTTCTCTATTCTTTCTTTAATCTCATCCCTAAGTTCCTGCGGTTCAAGAACCTCAACAAGGTCTGCGTATGAGAGAATCGCAGTCGATAGCTCTGGAGTGAGACAGAGGCGATATTGGAAATCGCTATACTCATTATGTTTCGTTGCGACCTCCTCCTGACTCTTATGCAAAGGCGAAGACCGGAAGTATTCTACAGCCTTTGCCCCTACCCTCAACCTTACTTTCTTTGGTTGCAGTTGCTCATTGGTAAAGATGCCTATGGTATTGGCAAAGTATTTATGCGCCGAGAAATCATCGGGCATTTCAAAGGTGGTTTTCGTTATGCTAATCTCGCCAATCCTATCAAGAGCTATGCAACGAATGGCTTCTTTCTCCTTAATATACCCAGCCACATACCACCTTCTGTTATACACTTTCATGGCGTAAGGATGCAGATGAAATGTCTCCATAGGCTTGTCGAAAGGATAATAGTCGAGCTCCACTTCATTGTTCGCTTTCATAGCCTTTATGAACAGTTCAAGATTGGCAAGTGTTTTCTTGGCATACTCCTCAAACACGATTCTGTCTCTCAGCGTATAGCCTTCTTCAAGCTTTCCCATCATGGCAAACGACTCTAAGAGCCATTTTCTCGTTTTATCCGTATTCAATACCTCAGGATTAGCAATATAATATCTGTAAGGCTTTTTTGTTGTGCACTTTATATCAATACCAAACAGTTCCTTGATACCTTTCCTGTGCTCATGAAATGAACGGAGAGGATAGGGATCACGGCCTTGCCATAAATCAATCTCTTCAAAAGTAAGAGATTTCTCTTCAAGAAGTGTATTTATTAGCCATACATACCGAAGAATCGTTTTGCTTATCATACAGTATTAAGGTTAAGTGTTCATATACAGATTATCAGTTGCAAATATAAGCATTTATCTTTGATATGACAAGAAAAACAAGTTTTTTAACACTCGTATGCGGTGTTTTTGCATAGAAAAGTGCCAAAAAGTGGTTTTTCTCAAATTTCCTTTCGTATAATAATATTGTCAAAACATAAAAATTATGGCACAGAAGAAGAAAATAAAAAAACAAGTTGAGGAAATGACAATTGTATCTGCACTAGAAAAGATACATTTGGAGTCATACGACAGCAAACTATCAAGTGATTTCTACGACAAATGCAATGATGCCATTGCGCTTATCTGTAACAAGCTAAATGTCACTTCTTTTCAGGCTATCATTCTTTCCATACTTGCAAACAATGATAGCCCAATGACATTTTCTGATATGGCACATCATACGTGTAGCACCTTACTCAGATTCCGTGCTCATAAGTTAGAACTTGACGAGTTACATTACAAACAATTCGTTCTATGGATAGTTTCAAAACAATCAACCAAGTACCTTCTTCGCGAAGAATTTCTGAATGCAATAGCAGAAAACAAACCTTATACACCAAGGAAATATGAAGATTATACGACTTATGATGTCTGTTCCAAAATAGGGAAATGGCTAAAGATGCTAGAGAATGATTCCAACTTATATGATACCATTGTAAGAAGTAGCAGACAACTATTGGATTCCACCAAGCATCTTTCTTTCTCCAAGGATTTACTTACATCTGAACTTGACGACATTGACTTAATGATACTCCTCCGAACAATAACAGACAAAGTAGAAACCGATTCTGAATATATATCTTCTTATGAGATTTCAGAAATATTCCCAGAAGAAAAACGAATAAAAAATGCTATCATTTTTATGAATGAAGGTTCAAGTTTTCTTATGGAGAATAAATGGATGGAAAATTATACAGTCAATGGATTGGTAGAGACAAACAAATTCATCCTGACAGACAAGGTATTAGATACCACGTTAGCCGATTTAAAGGCATATATGAAGCAACATGTTAAAGCAAGAGACAGAACGTTACTCATGCCCGAAGATATTAAGGAGAAATCTTTGTTCTACAATAAGCGCGAGTTAGAAGAGGTACAACGCTTAACGGAACTATTATCCATTGACAAGTTCAAGGATATTCAGAAACGATTGAGAGATGCTAATATGCGTCCAGGATTTGCATGTCTCTTCTATGGTGCTCCGGGTACTGGTAAAACAGAGACAGTACTACAACTGGGCAAAAAGACGGGACGCCCCATCTTTCAGGTAAATATCTCCGAAATAAGATCTAAGTGGGTTGGTGAAAGTGAGAAGAATATACAGGAGCTTTTCAACAAGTATGATTCTATTGTCAAGACGAAGAATGTCTGTCCGATTTTATTCTTCAACGAGGCTGATGCAGTCATAAGCAAACGTTCTAATAACGTAGATGATGCTGTTGATAAGATGGAGAACACAATCCAAAACATCATTCTTCAGGCAATGGAAAATCTTTCAGGAATAATGATTGCAACCACAAATCTCACCAACAATATGGATCCTGCTTTTGAACGTCGTTTCCTTTACAAGATATGTTTCGATAAACCGACAATAGAGACCAGAGCACATATCTGGCACTCCATGCTACCAAATCTATCTTCAGAAGAAGCAAACAATCTTGCCAAAGACTATGATTTCAGCGGTGGACAAATAGAGAACATTGCTCGAAAACTGATTGTTGACAGTATTCTTTACGGTCAACAGCAAGATATTGCAAGCGTTAAGTCCTATTGCGAAAATGAAAACATCAGGAATTTCAGAAAGAGCAATATAGGTTTCGTAAATTATTGATTAACAGAAATGAACGTCAATATAGATACTTCAACCTTTAAACCAGAAAATACAGGTTTGAAGTTCCGTGTCTATGTTTACGCTATTAGTAATGCAGTTCCAAGACACAAGCCAAGAGTTAAAGTAATTGACTCTAAAGGGCAGTTTTCAATGTATATCTCGGACAATCCTTTGGTATCATCAGGTAATCCAGATTTTTTTGAGTCAGAACATATTGAAGAACTTAAAGAATGGATCATTCTAAATAAGCAAGTGCTTCTTGATTACTGGTATGATAATATTGATAGTGCAGAATTAGCATATAAATTGCAAAGAATATGAATCTCAAGACGATAAATAAAGTAACTGACAGTTCATTAGGAAGGTTAATGAACCTCCTTAATGACAAAACGTATGCTATAATTACAGCATACAGAGATTCTGATACAGAGGGTAACGAGCTATCTAAACAAGAGAACCTCCAACGAAATAGAGAACTCAGAGCAAGGTTTAATGCTAACAAGATGGGAGTTTATTCTCTTGTAGGTCATTGGCAAGAAACTCATGAAGTTGAAAGATGTTATGTTGTACCTAAACGCTCTGATATGTCAGATGAAGAGTTTATTGATTTCATTAAAGATGCTATGACTATCAACGGACTCACTCAGGACGCGTGTATATTTCATACAGATAAGTTTTATCTTCTATTTAATGATGGTACTATACAGCCTATAGGCACTAAGGTTTCATTGAATAAACTTGGTCAGGCTTACTCCAAATCTGTATTGAAGAATGAAGTTCCTTTTGTTTTTGATTCAGTAGAACGTCCCACATCAGTCGCAGGTTATATGTGGTTTGACAAAAATAACATTTTATATTTGAGATAGTATAAAAGCCAAGCAAGGCGCTTATAGAAAAATAATCCCAGAAGAAAACAAATAAAAGTTTTTTCGTTTTTTCCTGTCACACCGTCACATCACCTGAGTATCAATCAATTACGCGTGACAGGAGCATATTTTTCCTGTCACATTCCTATCACACTTTTATAGCCTTGTGACGGCAATGTGATAGGAGAGCAACCTTACTGTCACACATAACTCTCTGATACACAATAAGTATGACGGAGTGACAGGAAAAACGTGAAAAACTTTTTTTATAAATATCTGCCAATGATAAAATTCATCGGCAAATCACGTTTTTGTTTAGTTTGTTATTCTATAGAAAAACTAAGCAGCTCCAATGCAAGTCCAATTCAGCTTCAATTCAAGTCCAATCCAACTCCAAGCGAGAATTGGAATTATATTGAGTCAAGAACGGACTTGTAATGCAGATATGTGTGCATATTTTTTATTGAAATTATTGAAATAATTGAAATTATTGCACATTCTCGCAATCCGCAAAAAGGATTTCAATTATTTCAATAATTTCAATTAAATTTGGACACACCTTTAATTATATAGTAACGTGAGTTCGATGTAAGTCCCTTCTGCCTCCCTTGCAAATCCTATGTAAATCCCATTTTTCGCCTATTCTACGGAACGGAGTCATAACGGACTTAAAGCGAAGGTATAACGGACTTGAAGTATAGGAAGGAAAAACCATAAATAATGGCAAGGAAATTCGTCAGAAAAAACTTTTTCTGAGGAGCTGGACATTCGCTAATCAATATTCAAAACGAACTACGAGAGGCAGATGGTCGCTGAATCCGTTGTAATTGTATTTGCGACCTTTGTATGTTCTTGCAGGATATACTCCTCCAAATTTCTGGTCTTCTTCCATGAGGAAAGGCAAATCATGAATACGGCAATATTTTATCTTGCAATTATCCAAGAATGACTGGGAGAAGAAAATATGGTCGAGACTCCCCCACTCTCCTTTATAGCGATAAGTGCCCAATGCCCCGTTAGTGCCTTTTGCATCCTTGGAAACCTCTACCATAGAATGCTCAGCCAGCATAAGGAGAGAGCGATTGTCGGAATAATCGTTGAAATCGCCTGTGATAAAGATATTGGCATCAGGAGATATGGCTCGAATGGAGTCTATGCTTGAACAAAGTCGGGAAGCGACCGCAAGACGATAAGGCTCGGAAGCCTTCTCGCCCTTTCGTCTGCTCGGAGCATGGAGAACGAAGACATGCAACTCGTCGTTCTTGGAATCACCCAACATCCTTCCGCGAACATAGAGAATATCACGGGTAGGACCAAACCCTTCTGGCGGAGTGATGCGAAGGCTATAAGAAGTATCTGGAGCAAAACTATAAGGATGATAAAGCAAGGCTACGTCTATGCCTCGCTCGTCAGGTGAGTTGGTTATGATATACTTATAACCGACAGTACGAAGAAGGGAACGCCGGGTAAGGTCGTAGAGAACAGAATCATTCTCGACCTCTATAAGCGCGACGAGATCAGGAGCCTGCCAATCCTGCCACTCACCACCAGTAGATACAATTTCCTTACTGATATTGTTCAACTTACGCCAATAGCGCTTGGAATCCCAATGATAGGTACCGCCCTCACAAAATTCATAGTCATTTTTCAATGAATCGTGACGGGTATCGAAAATATTTTCGCAGTTGAGCTCCACGAATGTGAAGATTGTAAGAAGAAGGGAAAGCATATTTTGAATAAAGGGGGTTAGGGTTTAGAGTTTAGGGGGTAGGGTTGAAAAGGGCAACTTTTGAACCTTTTATTATAAGTTTGCCTTCTGAACGTAATTGCTCAATAGCAACGTCAAGTTGATGCTTAGTCAAAGGAAGACTATGGATCTGGGCAATAGGCAAGCTACCGCCAGCATCATTGATTGCATCTACTATGACCTGTACGGCATACTCATTATCATAGGAAGTATCAGAGTTTGCATTTCTTTTCTTCTCAACGCAGACATCGCAATATCCGCAATCAGTTTCTGTTTTCTCACCCAAGTAACGGAGAAGAACGGTTGAACGGCACTCGTCATCTGATTCTGCATACTCAAGGACGGAATCAACACGAGCGGCCATTCTTTCCTGAAGTTCCTCATATATTGCCCTCGGGAAAACAAGGCGCGAAGACTCTATTCTCTGCTGAGGGTAATATATAACAGGCACATTCCTACGAGGGATATATTTGAGAATATGACGACTGGCAAGCGATTTCAACACGACACGCACAATATCAACCGAAAGATGCGAGTAATCAGCTATACGAGCCTCCTCGATATAGACAAGGTCGGAGAATAATCCGCAATATATTCGCAACAAGGCAGTCATAACCGTATCTTCATTAGCAGAAAGTCCACGAAGCTGATACAGGCCATCACGAGGAAGCAGGAACTGACATCGAGGATGATTTTCAGGATCAGAATCATATTCTATGTATCCCGCACGCTGAAGAACAGACAAAGCTCCGGAAAGACGTGTAGGGAAATGCTTGAACACCTGACAGAACCGCTCTATGTTAAATTCATAGCGAGCCCCTTCCCCATCATAAAGTGCAAGTTGGAAGAAATATGAAAGATCGTCATACACCTTTCTTATATAGTCTTTCTCAGGAAAGGCACTCTGCACATGAGTAAGAAGATTACGCCTGTCAGACCTGCTATACAGCAAGACAGCATATGCCCTATTACCGTCACGACCTCCTCGACCTGCTTCCTGGAAATAAGCCTCAAGGGAATCAGGACAATCCATGTGAACAACAACCCTAACATCAGGCTTATCAATACCCATTCCAAAGGCATTTGTAGCCACCATCACGCGAACCTCATCTTTCTGCCAGTCCTGCTGTCGCTGATCCTTTACAGCGAAATCAAGTCCGGCATGATAGAAAGTAGCGGAAATACCATTTGAGGAAAGGATCTTTGCTACATCCTTGGTATTCTGTCGCGAACGGGTATATACGATAGCAGAGCCCTGTACGGAATTAAGGATATGAATCAGTTCTGCCTCTTTATTATCTGTATGACGCACTACATAAATAAGGTTCTTGCGCTTGAAGGACATACGCACCACTCTCTTCTCGGAAAAAGCGAGACGTTCCTGAATGTCATCCACAACCTGTGGCGTTGCGGTTGCAGTAAGAGCAAGAACTGGAATCGTGTATTTGGGAGGGATGGAAGGATCTTCCTGCGGTTCAAGAATATTCCTTATCTCTGCAATATGGAGATAAGAAGGTCGGAAATCATAGCCCCATTGCGAGATACAATGTGCCTCATCAACCGTGATGAAGCATATACGCATCTGCCGAATCTTTGCTATGAAAAGCGGCGAAGACAAGCGTTCTGGTGATACATACAGGAACTTAACGCCTCCATAGACAGCATTATCCAGAACCTGAAGGACTTCCGCATGACTCATGCCCGAATAGATAACAGATGCAAGTATTCCCCGGTCACGAAGATGCTGAACCTGATCCTTCATCAGAGCAATAAGCGGAGTAATGACAAGACACACACCTTCCATTGCAAGAGCCGGAACCTGAAACGTGATACTCTTACCGCCACCTGTAGGCATCAATCCAAGAGTATCATGACCGGAACCTATGCTCTCAACAATCTCTTTCTGTATTCCCCTAAACGCGGAGAAACCGAAATATTGCCGAAGAATGGAAAGGTAGTTCATAGTTGGGTGTTGGGTGATGGGTGTTAGGTGTTGGGGAGTGGTGTTTTGCAAACCGCTATCACCTATCACCCAACACCTAACACCTAATCCTCGTTCGGTTTAATATCCTCTATCTGAAGCTGAACGTTGCCACGCTTATAGATATTCTCCTCAAGGGTATATACAATATCGAATGAGCGACGGGACTTGATATATCTTGCGGAAGCCGACTGGCCAAAGGCTATGCCATTCATCACGGTATTGGAATTAGAATCCACAAGTTCAAGTTTGATATGCTCCTGTTCACGACCTACGACCTTAGAAGTACCGAAATCATACACATTACGGGTGCAGAAGGTAGGCTTCACATTTCCAGGACCGAATGGTGCAAAGCGCTTCAAGTCATGATAAAGGCGACGGGAGATATCCCTAAAGTCGATAACAGCATCTACGGTAAGGGTTGCTTCCGTCTGTGTTGGCTCGATATGCTCCTCCACATATTTATAGAAACGCTTGCTGAACTCAGGCACATCTTCCCAACGTATTGTCAAGCCACAGGCGTATGTATGACCGCCAAAGTTAATAAGAAGGTCACGACAGCTCTTAATGGCAGAATACACATCAAAGCCGGCAACAGAACGCGCACTACCGGTAGCGAACTGTCCGTCACGGGTAAGGACTACCGTTGGACGGAAATAGATTTCAGTCAGTCTTGAAGCCACGATACCGATAACGCCCTTCTTCCAGTTCTCATCATAGAGCACAATACTTGAGCGATGGCGCTGGCTCTCAAGTTTTTCCACGATACCGTTGGCTTCATCGGTCATCTGCTTGTCAATGTCACGACGCTGTTCATTATATGCGTCGATATGCTTGGCAGCCTGAATAGCATTGTTGTAATCCTTCTCTACAAGAAGGTCAACCGAAAGCTTACCGTTCTCCATACGTCCTGAAGCATTGATACGGGGACCAATTTTAAAGACGATATCCGACATGGATATTTCCCTGCCAGAGAGTCCGCAGATGTCAATAATGGACTTTAGTCCGACGGAAGGATTCTGGTTGAGCTGCTTCAAGCCATGATAAGCCAAAACACGGTTCTCGTCTGTAACCTCCACCAAATCAGCTGCTATACTAACGGCACAGAGGTCAAGAAGCGGAATAAGGCGAGAGAACGGAATGCCATTATTCTTGGCAAAAGCCTGCATCAGCTTGAAGCCTACACCACAACCGCACAGATGCTTGAAAGGATACGAGTCGTCAGGACGCTTCGGATTCAGAATTGCCACAGCTGGAGGGAGGACATCATCTGGCACATGATGATCACAGATAATGAAATCTATACCCAACGTCTTGGCATACTCTATCTGCTCATGTGCCTTTATTCCACAATCGAGAATGATAATCAGCTTCACACCATTCTCGTTTGCCATATCAATAGCCTTGCGGCTTACACCATACCCTTCCTCATAGCGATCAGGGATATAGTATTCAATATTAGAATAGTAAAGACGAAGGAACTTATAGACAAGGGCTACAGCCGTACATCCGTCAACATCATAGTCACCATATACCATGATACGCTCCTTACGTCCCATGGCATCATTGAGCCTATCCACCGCGATATCCATATCCTTCATCAGGAACGGATTGATGAGGTCATTGAGTTGAGGACGGAAAAAACGCTTTGCCGCTGATTCCGTCGTTATTCCACGCTCAATAAGAAGACGACAAAGCACGGGAGCGATATTGAGTTTCTCGCTCAATTCGCTCGCCTGTCGCATCAAAGTAGGCGATGGTGTATTATAAATCCATTTGAAATGCACGATCGTGTTCTGTTTAGGTGAGTTTACTGCTGATTCAAGCGTTTCATATTCAAGCCCGAGATCTTGCCGTCGGAACTAACCGTAGCTGAGATCTGGTACCTGTTATATGTAGGCTGTGTAGCATCTGTGCGCGAAATATTCTGCTCTGCAGTAAACTGCACGATATAATCCGCAGCGCCTTTGGTTCCAGCTTTCTTGTCTATTTTGTAGTCGTCGATGATATGCCAATTCATATTGGTGATATCCGACTTGTATAACTTCTTAAGGAATGTTGCGACATCAGCCTTGCCAGCACTTGACTGTCCGAGGAAATTAGTCAACTGGTCGGCAACCGTGGAAAGCATACCGCCCTCGTTACGCGAGTTAACCGACTGGAAGAACTTCTTGAACAGAGCCTTGACCATCTTCGTCTCTTCCGGCTGAAGCTGAGTCATCTTTATTGCATCAATGGCAGCATTGGCATCATTCACGAAACGTCCATTAGGATGCTGTTTCACATAATTGATGAATGCATCCATCGTCTTGTCCTTCATCACATGGGCAAAGTCCATTGAATCAACCTTATTCATTGCCTCTGCCTTATGCGGAGAGTTCGGATGTGTCTTGGCATACTGCTCTATCTGATCACGAGAACCGGTCATCAACACATCTGTCCATTCCTTGTCTATCTGTTGAATTGTGGCAAGCCGAGCCTGAAGGGAGTCACGATGCTCAGGATTCGTATCTTTATATTTATTCAGATATTCCTCTATTACCAAAGGGTCCGTGCTCTGTGCAGCAAGCGCATAATCCGATTCTTCCTGACGACCAAGATCGTTATAATAGTAGGCCACACCTCCACACAAGACAAGGGCAATCACAAGCCCCACGACGATCTTTGTGTATGATTTCTTCTCTGTATCAGGCTCCGGTTCCAGCTTTGGCTTGGCAACAGGAGTAATCGGTTCTGTATGGCGAACAGGCACAGGACGATGTGTCGGAGTGGAAGTCGTAGGGCGATGACAAGCCGGACAAACCATCTGATTGCGGAAATATATCTCACCGCAATCAGGGCATTTCACTACTTTTCCTGCGATTTCCACACCGCACCCCGGACAAGTAGGAGCCATATCACTAACCTGATGTCCACATTCAGGACACTTTATAATTGCCATATTACTAACTAACGGCCCCTCACCTGCCCTATGGGCATCCTCTCCCCAAGGGGCGAGGGGGAATATTACGATTTATTGTTCAGGACCTTCCTTATGATGGTGTTTACTAACATCCCCCTCGCCCTTTGGGGAGAGGGCGTCCGTAGGACGGGTGAGGGGCTGTTTCCTCCGCCTGAACCTCAACTCACGCAGAGTATGGTTTCCCATGAATCGGGATTTATCCACATAACCGTTGATGCCAGCCAAACGTCCCTTGCCCGTGTATTGCCACAAGGTAATGTCACGACCATCAGCAAGTACTGGTTCCTGCTCAGTATATTGGGCAATCATGATAAGGTACCTGTCAAGTTTCTCCTGAAGATACTTGTCATAGAAGTTCGCACCAGTATAGATGAGGGGCTTCTGCTTATAAACATGCTCCACCAATTCAAGGAACTTGAACAGCGAATCGCAGAATTCAGCAGAATCAAGTCTAGCGGTTGTCTCCACGTCAATCATCGGGATGAGATCCTGCTCCTCAGGTCGGCATTGCGTGAGGAAATTCAGCAACTGCTCTTCCTGATCAGCCTTAGGACGATAGAAATGATATGACCCTACCTTTATCCCATGCTGACGGGCCATCTGTATGTTCTCTTCATACCTACTATCTATCCTGTCACCACCTTCTGTAGCCTTGATATAGACGTATGCCATCTTTGTGCTACCAACAGCATCCCAGAACACCCCATGCTGATAGTGTGAGATGTCTATTCCATGAATATGCTGACAGGTATCCTCACACTCCACATCCTGCGCACCCGCAGAGAGTGAAAAGATAGACATTAAGGCTGAAAGAAATATATATTTAAAATTATTATCAAAATTCATAGACTGCAAAAGTACAAAAAAAATATGAAATCTTCACAAACAGAAGGCATAAATTCACATATTTTTAGATTTCGACGCGAATATGGTGTTATTCTGCATATGAACGTCAAACAATTATCCATATATCAAAAAAGTAGGAAGGAAAAACTTCCTTCCTACTCGAAAAAACAAGTTTGTTTTTTTATCTTGTATATTTCTTTCCATTCTTGACATAGACACCTTTACGAGTATCATATCTGTTGATACGCTGACCGTTCAGATTATATATCCTTTCATCAGAACACTGTCCGTTGAAGATGTTATCTATACTTGTGGTTGCATTCTCTTCAATTGGCAATATGCTTCCCCATTCATTCCATCCACTTGCATTCCTATAAGCAGAAACAGAAGATGCAGGTACATAGAGAATGCCTGTTTCACAACATGTCCCCCTAAAAGCGCCTTCGCCTACCGAAGGAGGAGTCGTTGCATAACAGGTCATTTCCTTCAACGAAATACTATTCAGGAAAGCATTAGGTCCGATACTTTGCAAAGAGCTTGGGAGAGTAATAGATATTAGAGAAGAACATCCATAGAACGTTGATTGTCCAATAGTATTCACGGAGTTTGGAATAGATATTGAAGAGAGTTTAATACAAGTTGAAAATGCGCCAGGGCCTATAGCTGTCACAAAGTCCGGAATTACAATAGAAGTAAGTTCTAAACACCCCCAAAATGCATTTTGCCCTATGGCTGTCACAGAATTCGGAATAACAGTATTCTTACATCCATAAATCAATGTATTAGTTCCTGTTTCTATAATGGCATTACAATCGTTTCTACTATCATATATTGCATTTCCCTCCTCTACTTTTAAAGAAGTGAGACCTGTACAACGTTGAAAAGCAGCATCTCCAATATTTATTACAGATTTTGGAATTGTGATTGAAGTGAGGTTAGAGCAATCATTAAATGCCAAAACACCGATACTCTTCACAGAATTAGGGATTGTGATTGAAGTGAGATCCGTGCATCCATCGAACGCACTATTCCCAATACTTGTAACAGAGTTTGGAATAATAGTATTCCCACATCCCACAATCAACATATTGGATTGGGTTTCTATGATAGCATTACAGTTATTTCTACTATCGTATTTCGCGTTTCCATTCTCAACAATTATAGAAGTAAGGTCTGAGCAATCTTGAAAAGCACCGATTCTAATATTTGTAACAGATTTAGGAATTATGATAGAAGCGAGATTAGAGCATCCATCGAACGCACTGTTCCCAATACTTGTAACAGAGTTTGGAATAATAGTATTTCCACATCCCACAATCAATGTATTGGATTTGGTTTCTATGATAGCATTACAGTTATTTCTACTATCATATTTCGTGTTTCCAGGTTCTACTTTTATAGAATTGAGATTCGGGCATTTTCTCAAAAAGCCAATTCCAATATTTGTAACAGAATTCGGAATTGTGATAGAGGTAAGACTTGAGCAATCATAGAAAACTGATATTCCAATACTTGTAACAGAATTTGGAATTGTGATAGAGACAAGACTTGAGCAGTAAGCAAATGCACCTTTTCCAATACTCTCTACAGTATTAGGAATCGTGATAGATGTGAGATTACGACAATAACAGAAAGCACCTTCTCCTATGTTAGTAACCCCATCTTTAATTATAACTTTTTTTATTATATTCCGACGGAAACTCCAAGGAGCATTATTTAATTCATAGTCATCCATCTTCGTTCCGAATATGGTCAATGTACCATCATCTGACATTTTCCATGAAACATCAGCATGGACAGCACCATAGGTGAACAAACTTAGAACAAACAGTATAATAGCTTTTTTCATTGCTTAATAATAATATTACATTCGTCTTTTATTATATCGAGTGCAAATATATATAAAATTTTCCAATTAAAAGCATTTGAGATAGAAATATTCATTCTTTTGTCAAGAAATTCCAATATGCCACCTTTGATCCTTAGACCACAAAATCACTCAAAAACATGAGACATACAAATAATATGCTTTTTTCATGATGTTTTAAGCAACATAACGCAAGAACAAGAAAGTGACAGAAATAAGTTGGAATACATTTGCATATTTCATGTTTTCTTTGTATTTTTGCATCATAAAAAAAACGAAACAAAAGTTTCCATTAGGATGACTTGACCCAAAATGCAAAGCAGCAAGAGAACATATATCGCCATTGACTTGAAATCGTTCTATGCCTCCGTGGAATGCGTGGAACGAGGACTAGACCCGTTGTCAACAAACCTTGTGGTGGCTGATGAAAGCAGGACGGAGAAGACTATCTGCCTTGCCGTATCACCATCGCTAAAGGCTTATGGCATAGGAGGTCGTGCACGATTATTCGAGGCTGTTCAACGCGTTAGGGAGGTTAACAACGAACGAAGGATGAATATTCCAAACCATCGCTTTATAGGCAGGTCAATCGATGATAAGGAGTTAAAAGAGCATCCTGACTGGGAACTGGATTTCATCCGGGCGGTACCACGAATGGCATTCTACATAGAATACAGCACTCAAATATATAAGATATACCTTAAATATATTGCTCCGGAGGATATTCACGTATATTCTATCGACGAGGTGTTCATGGATGTCACGGCATACCTAAGCACATATAAGATGACGGCTCACGAGCTTGCAAGGACAATGATTCGTGACGTGCTTGAGAATACGGGAATCACGGCAACTGCCGGCATAGGCACAAACCTGTATCTTTGCAAGATAGCCATGGATATAGTGGCAAAGCACATCCCTGCGGATAAGGACGGAGTACGTATCGCAGAGATAGATGAGATGTCGTACAGGAAACAGCTTTGGGACTACCGTCCGCTAACAAAATTCTGGCGAGTGGGCAGAGGAATCGCCGAGAAGCTTGCAAAATATGGCATAGAGACTATGGGGGACATAGCACGCACCTCAATCAATAACGAAGCTCTACTCTATCGTCTCTTTGGAGTAAATGCCGAACTGCTTATCGACCATGCATGGGGCTGGGAACCTGTAGGAATGGAGTATATCAAAGCTTACAAGCCTGAGACAAACTCCATGAGCAGCGGACAGGTACTTCATGAGCCATACACATTCGAGAAAGCGAGGAATGTAGTTATGGAAATGGCAGATGCTATAAGTCTTGATCTGGTGGAGAAACGTCTCGTTACCAACCAACTAATCCTTACAATAGGTTTTGACCGCGAGAGTCTTGAACGACCAGAGACTGCAGTTAGATACAAAGGTAATATTGTGACGGATTATTATGGACGTACAGTTCCAAAGCATGCACACGGAACGGTAAATCTGAATAGTTATTCATCTTCAAGTAAAGAGATAATCGAAGCTGTTATCTCGTTGTATGACAAGATTGTAGATCACGATTTGCTTATCCGTCGCTTGAATATCACAACGAACAATATCATCAGCGAAACAGAAGCCAGAAACAAGGGGAAAGAGCCCGTACAACTTGACCTCTTCACCGATTATGAAGCATTAGCCATTGAGGCAGGAAAGCAGAATGCAGAGCGTAACAAGGAGCGCAAGATGCAGGAAGCACTTATTGCGATTAAGCATAAATTTGGTAAGAATGCAATCCTAAAGGGTACAAGTTTCTCGGAAGGGGCAACGGCAAGAGACAGAAACAACCAGATTGGAGGGCACAAAGCCTGAACATCTACTATATACAATCCACCTTCGGTCTTTGACCTCAGACTTTAGACTTACAGAAAAAATGGGTAAATACGACGACATAATAAATCTTCCACATCATATATCAAAGGAACATCCACAGATGTCTATGTATATGAGGGCAGCTCAGTTTGCCCCATTCGCTGCATTGACAGGGCATGACTCTGCTATTGAGGAAACAGCAAAAGCGTTTCAGATAGAACAGGACAATAACGGGTATGAAGCGGAGACGAATCCATGAACTACTCAACGCAAACAAAATGATATTCCTGCATTCAGACAAAAGCACTTTTTCCAAAAAACTCATACCATAAACTTTTACTCTCAAGATAAAAACAAATTAAAAATTTGCAGATATCAGAAAAAAAGAGTAACTTTGCAGACGATTTCGCATAGCGATGACAGGAAGCATCAACTAGTATGTCTGTTCATCCCTCTTTTGTATCGAGGAAAGGAAGACTGCTGTGGATTGCAACCTATCAGGGCATACGAAAGCAAGAGAATTAATCACGCCCCGGTTGTTTCGGGGAATTATATCTAACAAACTTTTCAACAAACCAAATGAAAGTATTGAAATTTGGCGGAACATCCGTGGGTTCCGTAGAGAGCATTCTAAGCCTAAAGCAGATTGTAACGAAAGAGGCTAAGTCACAACCCGTTGTTGTTGTGGTAAGCGCTTTAGGCGGTATTACCGACAAACTTATTGCAACCTCGAAACTCGCCCTTGCAGGTGACGAGCGTTATCGTGAATCATTCGATGAGATCGTGGATCGTCATCACAAGATGATTGACACCATAATCACGGACACAAAAAGCAGAGAACAACTTTTCAACACCGTGGATGCGCTGCTCGAACAGCTCCGCAGCATCTATTTCGGTGTATTCCTCATACACGACCTGAGCGAGAAGACTCAGGACGCTATCGTTTCTTACGGCGAACGCCTCAGTTCCAACATCGTAGCTACCCTCATCAAGGGGGCAAAGTGGTTCGATTCACGCGATTTCATCAAGACTGAGCGTAAGATGGGCAAGCACACGCTTGATGCCGAACTTACCAACAAACTGGTGCGCCAGACATTCGCCGACCTTCCAAGGGTGAGTCTCGTACCAGGCTTCATCTCCCGTGACAAGGACACCAACGAGGTTACGAACCTCGGTCGTGGCGGTTCTGACTATACAGCAGCCATTATCGCAGCAGCCCTTGATGCCGATGTGCTGGAGATTTGGACAGACGTTGACGGCTTCATGACAGCCGATCCACGTGTTATCAAGTCAGCATATACCATCAACGAGCTATCATACGTAGAGGCTATGGAGCTTTGTAACTTCGGTGCAAAGGTGATCTATCCTCCGACGATATATCCTGTATGCGTGAAGAATATCCCTATCAAGGTTAAAAACACATTCAACCCAGAGCATCCGGGCACTCTCATCAAGGATAAGATTGAGGGCGACCACAAGCCTATCAAGGGTATATCTTCAATCAACGGAACGGCACTCATCACCGTTACAGGTCTCTCTATGGTCGGTGTAATCGGCGTAAACCGCCGTATCTTCACAGCTCTTGCCAACGAGGGGATCTCCGTATTCATGGTTTCACAGGCTTCTTCCGAAAACTCCACATCCATCGGTGTAAAGGAAGATGATGCAGACAAGGCAGCACAGGTGCTCAACGATGAGTTTGCCAAGGAGATAGAGACTGGTGCGATGTATCAGATGATCGTGGAACGTGGTCTTGCTACCATCGCTATCGTAGGCGAGAACATGAAGCACACGCCGGGTATCGCTGGTAAGCTCTTCGGCACATTAGGCCGTTCAGGTATCAGCATCATAGCTTGCGCACAGGGAGCTTCTGAGACGAATATCTCATTCGTTGTGAACAGCCAGTTCCTCAGAAAGTCGCTCAACGTAATCCATGATTCATTCTTCCTTTCAGAATATAAGGTACTCAACCTCTTCCTCTGCGGTATAGGAACAGTAGGTGCGAAGCTCATAGAGCAGATACGCTCTCAGCAGCCAACACTCATGAAGGAGTCACGTCTGAAACTCAACGTGGTAGGCATAGCATCTTCAAGAAATGCCATCTTCGACCGCGATGGAATCGACCTTGACAACTACATGGAGCAGCTCAAGGCTTCCGAGCCTTCAAACAGCAAGAAGCTCCTTGAGAACATCATCGGCATGAACATATTCAATGCCGTATTCGTTGACTGTACCGCATCAAGCGAGGTAGCAGGATTGTACCAGTCATTACTTGAGAAGAACGTAAGCGTTGTGGCTGCCAACAAGGTTGCTGCATCAGGCAACTATGATGACTATATGAAACTGAAGCGCACAGCCTTGTCACGTGGTGTGAAATATCGCTTCGAGACAAACGTAGGTGCTGGTCTTCCTATCATCGGAACTATTAACGACCTAAAGAACTCAGGCGACAAAATACTTAAAATTGAGGCAGTTCTATCTGGTACTCTCAACTACATCTTTAATGCCCTCTCAGCTGATGTTCCATTCTCTGAGACTGTAAAGCAGGCTAAGGAACTCGGTTATGCAGAGCCAGATCCACGTATTGATTTGAGCGGCAAGGATGTTATCCGCAAGCTCGTAATCCTCACACGCGAGGCTGGCTATAAGATTGAGCAGGAGGATGTGGAGAAGAACCTTTTCGTGCCTGACGAGTACTTCGACGGTTCAGTAGAAGATTTCTGGGCAAAGCTCCCTGCACTCGACGCTGATTTTGAGGCAAAGCGCAAGGAACTTGAGGCTGAAGGTTGCCGCTGGAGATTCGTTGCTCGCATGGAGGCTCTTGAGGATGGTAAGGTAAAGGCGAGTGTCGGGCTCAACAAGATACCTTCCAACCACTCATTCTATGAGCTTGAGGGCAGTAACAACATCGTCACCCTCACAACTGCACGCTACAAGGAATACCCTATGCTCATTCAGGGGTATGGCGCCGGTGCAAGTGTAACGGCTGCCGGTGTATTCGCTAACATTATGTCAATCGCAAACATTTAAAGGAGAAACGATTATGAAGCACATAATAATTCTGGGCGATGGAATGGCAGATAAAGCCATTGATAAACTCGGCGGAAAGACTCCGTTGCAGTTCGCCAAGACTCCTTACATGGATATGCTGGCAAAGATGGGGCGTACTGGTCGCCTCATAACCGTTCCTGAGGGCTATAACCCAGGTTCTGAGGTTGCCAACACCGCTATACTCGGCTATGACCTCGACAAGGTTTACGAAGGTCGCGGTCCTCTTGAGGCCGCTTCCATCGGTTACGAGATGAAGCCTCTCGACCTCGCTCTTCGCTGCAACATCATCTGCGTTCGCGAGGACGGTACTATCAAAACCCATAATGGCGGAAACCTCTCTACGGAGGATGCAGGTCCGCTGATTGACCTTCTCAACGAAAAGCTCGGCTCTGCCCGCGTGAAATGGGTGAAAGGCATACAGTATCGCCATCTGCTCATAATTGATGGCGGCTCAAAGCATATCGTCTGTGCTCCACCCCATGATCATCCGAATGAGGCTTGGCGTCCGCTTCTAGTTCAGCCAGAAAAAGGCTGGGAGAACAAGCGTGAGGAAGGTCGTATGACTGCACAGGAAACTGCAGACTTGCTCAATGACCTTATCATCAAGTCACAGGACATCCTTCTCAATGCCCCTCTCAACATCAAGCGCAAGGCAGAGGGTAAGGATCTTGCCAATATCATCTGGCCTTGGAGCGGTGGCTATCGCCCTGCAATGCAGACTCTCAGCGAGATATATCCATCGGTGAAATCGGGCGCTGTGGTATCTGCCGTTGACCTTATCCGTGGCATCGGACACTACGCAGGTCTTGACATCATCGAGGTTAAAGGTGCTACAGGTCTCTGGGATACCAACTATGAAGGAAAGACAAAGGCTGCACTCGATGAACTCAGGAAAAAAGACTTCGTATTCCTCCATGTAGAGGCAAGTGACGAGGCAGGACATGACGGTGAGGTGGATTTGAAGGTAAAGACCATTGAGAACCTCGATTCTCGCATGATAGGTCCGATTTACGAGGAGGTAAAGACATGGGACGAGCCTGTGTGCATCGCCATCCTACCCGACCATTTCACACCTGTGGAACTTCGAGTACACGTTGGAGAGCCTGTACCTTTCATCATCTACTATCCAGGCATAGAGCCAGACCATACGCAGGTATATGATGAGGTTTCATGCGTTACAGGCAGCTACGGCATCCTGAAGCTTCAGGAGTTCATGCAAACAATAATGAAATACTAAACAAGATGAAATATTATAGTACAAATAAGAAAGCACCGATAGCAACGCTCGAAAAGGCCGTTGTAAAGGGTTTGGCTGAGGATCGCGGCCTCTACATGCCAGAGAACATCAAGGCACTCCCAAAGGAGTTCTTTGACAACATCGACAAGATGTCGTTTCAGGAGATTGCATACACAGTTGCTGATGCATTCTTCGGTGAGGATGTTGACGCAGAATCATTGAAGCATATTGTCTATGACACATTGCAGTTCAATTGTCCTATCGTACCTGTTACCGAGAACATCTACACCCTCGAACTCTTCCATGGTCCTACACTTGCATTCAAGGATGTGGGGGCACGCTTCATGGCGCGTCTGCTCCAGTATTTCCTCAAGAAGGGCGGTGAATACGTAAGTTCTGCCTCTGCTTCAGCAAAGGCTGGCGTAAACGTACTCGTGGCAACTTCCGGTGACACAGGTAGTGCCGTAGCCAACGGATTCCTCGGTGTTGACGGCATCCATGTATATGTTCTTTATCCAAAGGGAAAGGTAAGTCCTATTCAGGAATGTCAGTTCACTACTCTCGGCAAGAACATAACAGCAGTTGAGGTTGACGGTGTATTCGACGATTGTCAGGCTCTCGTTAAGTCTGCATTTATGGATGCAGAGCTTAACGCACACATGAAGCTGACATCGGCAAACTCTATCAATGTAGCTCGTTTCCTCCCACAGGCATTCTATTACTTCAACGCATACGCTCGCCTAAAGGCTCTCGGCAAGGCCGACCAGATGGTGGTATGTGTGCCTTCCGGCAACTTCGGAAACATCTGCGCAGCCCTCTTCGGACACAGAATGGGACTCCCAGTAAAGCGTTTCATTGCAGCCAATAATGCCAACGATATTTTCTTCAAGTATCTCCAGACAGGCAAGTACGAGCCAAAGGCTTCACTCGCAACATTGGCTAACGCCATGGACGTGGGCGATCCT
Organism: uncultured Prevotellaceae bacterium; assembly: GCA_902779665.1. Classification (GTDB taxonomy): domain Bacteria; phylum Bacteroidota; class Bacteroidia; order Bacteroidales; family Bacteroidaceae; genus Prevotella. The sequence goes on from CACZCN010000031.1 coordinate 24,167, forward strand.
TCTAACTTTGCCCGTATCTACGACCTCTACGAAGGTAAGCACGCAACTATCACAAGTCTCATAAGCGGTGCCACATACAAGGATGAGCAGATTGCAGAGACCATGAAGCAATGCTTTAATGAAACAGGATATATCCTTGATCCTCATGGCGCTTGCGGTTATCAGGCTCTTAAGGAGCAACTCAAGGATGATGAGGTTGGAGTATTCTGCGAGACAGCCCACCCAGCCAAGTTCAAGGAGAAGGTAGATGCTATACTAGGAAGCGACATCGAGATTCCGGCACGCCTTCAGGAGTTCATGAAGGGTACAAAACACAGCATTGACATGACCAAGGACTTTGAGTCTTTCAAGGCATTCCTCATGAATGAATAATCCGACGATATTGTTAAGAGTGAAAAATGAAGAATTTTTCACTCTTAACTTTTCACTAAAATCTTTATTCTCTAATCTTTACTCCTTAATCTTTATTCTAGAAACAGCATGCATCCCTTAACAGTCTATAAGGCCAGCGCAGGCAGCGGCAAGACATTCACTCTTGCCGTAGAATTTATCAAACTGCTCATACTCAACCCTCGAAAATATGAGAATATCCTTGCCGTGACCTTTACCAACAAGGCCACGGAAGAGATGAAGCATCGTATAGTAAGCCAGCTATACGGACTTTCCCATGGTCTAAAAAGCAGCGATTCCTATCTTAACAAGATAACGAAGGAACTCGATGTTTCCGAGGATTTCGTACGCAAAAACGCTGATATCGCCCTTCATAACCTCCTGCACAACTATAACCAGTTCCGTGTTCAGACCATTGACGCCTTCTTCCAGAGCATTCTCCGCAATATGGTCAAGGAACTTGGTCTTGGAAACAACCTCCGCATATCGCTCAACGACAGTCAGGTCATTTCCGAAGCTGTTGATTCCATAATGGAAACTCTCGACAAGGATAAGGCTCTTATGTCGTGGATTATCGAGTATGTAAACGAGAGGATGGATGATCAGAAGTCGTGGGACATTACAGGTGAGGTGAAGTCATTCGGCATGAATCTCAGCAAGGAGTTCTTCAAAAGCAATGAGCACCTTCTGAAATCTATCGCGAATGACAAAGACTTCTTCAAACGCTATAAAAAGGCGATGACTGCCATAATAAGGGGGGCAGAGGCTCATTTCAAGGAGTGTGGCGAATATTTCCTCACAATGCTCTCAGATGCAGGCTACGACGTCACAGACCTTGCCTTTGGCCGAACAGGCGTTGCAGGCTACTTCCTAAAGCTCAAGGACGGCGATTTCATCAAAGACAACATCGTGGGAGCACGTGTTCAGGCAGCAATGAATGACCCGATGAAATGGGGCACGAAGAAAAATGCAAGCGAAATAGCCCCTTTGGCTGAAAGCCAGCTAATCCCCTACCTCATCGGAATTGAGAAGGAACGTCAGGCAGAAGTGCCGAAGGTGCGCTCTGCCCTCATCACCCTAAAGAACATCAATAAGATGCGCCTGTTGTTCAGCATCCGTGAGGAAATGGACAGACTTAACAAAGAGAATGCGCGTTTCATGCTATCCAACACCCAGACGGTGTTAAGTCAGATGATACAGGAGGATACCAACATCGCTCCGTTCATCTACGAAAAGATAGGAGCATACCTCCAGCATATCATGATTGATGAGTTCCAGGACACGAGTACCGTGCAGTGGAATAACTTCAAAGTACTTCTCGAAAACTGCATGGCAGGAAACGAAGACAATCCTCAGAACGAAGGTGCGATAAACAACCTTATCGTTGGCGATGTAAAGCAGAGCATCTACCGTTTCCGCTCTGGAGACTGGAGATTGCTCAACGGTATTGAGCAGGAGTTCGGGAATGGAATGATAACGACCAAGCCACTTGCAACAAACTGGCGTTCAGAACGTAACATCATTTCGTTCAACAATCACTTCTTTAAGCAGATATGCAATATAGAGGCGGATAGCATTATGCCACGTGATGCAAGGGGACAGCAGGAATTAATCGAAGCCAACAACCTATCCGTTGAGGCAGCACAGCAGATGAACACATATGCGGAGGCATTACGTCATGCCTATGACGATGTGGCACAGGACATTCCAACATTCAAGCCCAACCGTGGTCTTGTGCGTGTGGAACTGCTCCCTGAGGAACATGCCGATTTCATCGAGGCGGCAAAGACACGCACACTCGACTACATCCAAAGCCTTATAACGCAAGGTGTAAAACCAAGCGAGATTGCTATACTCGTTCGTTTTAACTCCGAGGCTTCGGATATTGCACAGTATTTCGCTGAAAACGCGCCAGAACTGAGCATAGTGTCAGAACAGGCATTCACCCTCGAGGCTTCCCCTCTGGTCACAATGATTATCTCAATGCTGCGCCTCCTTCGCAATACCAAAGACAAACAGGCGGAAATAACCCTTGTAAAACTTTATATCGCCTATATTCTTTGCGAAGACCTTACAGACGGCAGCATACTCACATCTGCCAACACATTCCAGACCTATGTCCCACAGGAGATATCAAGTGAAGAGGCAATGGAACAGATGCGCTCAATGTCACTCTATGAACTTTCCGAGTACATCTACCGCATGCTCAGCCTCTCCAAACTCGAAGGTCAGGCTCCATACGCTACAGCTTTCTTTGACGGTCTGAAGAAATACATGGAGGAAAACATCGCAACAATCGAGGAATTCCTCGATTATTGGGATAACGAACTCCACAGCAAGGCAATATCCATAGGAAGCGGTGACTGCATACGCGTCATAACCATACACAAGAGTAAGGGACTTGAGTTCAGACACCTCGTAATGCCTTTCTGCAACTGGAATATGGCAGCCCGACATACCGAGACACTATGGTGTACAATCAACGAACAGCCATTTGCCGAACTCCCATTCATCCCTGTTGACTACACAGGCCGTACAAGCCTACAAAATTCAATATACGAGCCTTATGGTATAGAGGAATGGATGCAGGGCATCGTTGACAACCTCAACCTGCTCTACGTGGCATTCACACGTGCAGGACGCTCTCTTTTCGTCATTGCTAACCAGAAAGCAAAGGAAGACAACCGTTCCTACGCCATTATTGAGGCATTGCGCAGAATTGCCGATTCCAACGAACTTGAAGGCAGTTCTTTCGAGGATAACACATCCGAGGAAGATACCGAAAACGCTTCCCCATCCATCTTCACTTTTGGAGAGCACTATTTCGAGGAAAAGGAAGAAAAGGGCAAGGAATCCGACAATGTATTCGAGTGCACTCCAACGGCTATCCCTGTAAGCGTTGAAAGCTACGACTCTGAGAACATCTCATTCCGTCAAAGTAACAAGAGCCGTGAATTCGCAGCCGATACACTCGATGATAACGACAGCAAGCGATACACCACGATGGGCTCTGTCATGCACATGCTCTTCTCTCGCATCCACACCACAGCCGACATAGACAAGGAACTGCGCCAGTTTGAGTTTGACGGTGTGATCTACGATGAAACCATAAGTGCAGAGGAGCTACGCAACGAGTTAAAGCATAAGTTCAGCAATACTACTGTATCTTCTTGGTTTTCAGACAAATGGACGGTATTCAACGAGTGCAATATAATGCAGCTCAAGAATGGAAAGATAGTAGAAGACCGTCCTGACCGCGTAATAACTGATGGCAACGATACTATAGTCATCGACTATAAGTTCGGTCACAAGAATGCCGCCTATGCAAAGCAGGTACAACGCTATATGAATCTCATGCAGCAAATGGGCTACCCTAACGTAAAGGGCTATCTCTGGTACGTCAACCTCAATGAGGTTGAAAGTGTAAAGTAGAAAGTAGAAAGTGGAAAGTGTAAAGTTGATAGTAATATGAAGTCATTCCTGAACATAGTAGCACAAGATATACTCGCAAAATACGGCACCAACCTATCCGAAGTGGTTGTCGTATTCCCAAACAAGCGAGCATCCTTATTTCTAAATGAAGAACTAATCAAGCTCTCCGACAGCAAGCCGGTATGGAGTCCTAAGTATATGACCATTAGCGAGCTCTTCCGTTCCCAGAGCCAGCTTATCGTTGCCGATCAGATAAAACTAGTCTGCGAACTATACAAGCATTACGCAGAAAAGACCGGAACCACCGAATCCCTCGATGATTTCTACGGTTGGGGCGAACTCATGCTATCCGACTTCGACGACCTCGACAAAAACATGGGCGATGCGGAGCATATCTTCGAAAACACCGATGAGATACACTCGTATGACAGTGCCGACTATCTATCTGAAGACCAGAAAGAAGCCCTCAAGCGTTTCTTCTCAAATTTCAGCGATGATGACCCTAAGGTGAAGCAGAACTTCGCCCAGCTATGGAACAACCTCGGAGCTATCTATACCTCCTTCCGCGATAGTCTTCGTAAGCAAGGCATCGCCTACGAGGGTATGCTTTACCGCGATGTAGCCGAGGAATTAAAGACCGCAACCGCCAACACCAAACACCTTACGCCCAATACCCACTACCTGTTCGTCGGCTTCAACCTCATCCAACCCGTTGAACAGGAACTTATGGCATACCTGAAGCGTGAGGGCAAGGCGGCTTTCTACTGGGATTACGACAACTACTACATGGCTGACGGCAACGAAGCAGGACGCTATATCAAGTCATATCTCTCGGCCTTCCCTAATGAGATTACGATTCCAGAGGCATTTAATAACTTCACAAACAAGCCATGCATCACCTATATCTCCGCTTCCACCGAGGATGTCCAGGCACGCTACGTAAGCCAATGGCTAACGGAAGAGCGCATTAAGGCAGGCAAGCGCACAGCTATCGTACTTTGCGACGAGAAGCTTCTCCCTACCGTACTCCATGCCCTTCCCGACAGCGTCAAGGACATCAACATCACTTCGGGCTACCCTCTTCAGCAAACCCTCATCGCAACGCTCGTAAAGCAGATTTTCATCCTAAAGCAACGCGGTTCCTCTCGCATCAAAGGTGCCTTGCGACTACATCAGGTAAACACTATACTGCATCATCCGTATATGAAATACATTTCAGATAATGCAGAAAGACTGATCATCGAACTTAATGACGAGAAAAAAAAGGTTTTCTACCCTACTATCGAGGAACTGTCACTTGACGAGCACCTTGCAAATCTTTTTACTCCTATAAGCCACCACGACGAGGCTGCCACACCGATAGAAGCACAGCGCCTGCGTTGCCTTGACATCATAACGTGCATCTCAAAGGTAATACATCGAATAGCGACCAACTGCGCCGAGCCCGACCCTCTGATGCAGGAATCGCTATACCGTATGTACCAGATAATGAACCGCGTCAATACGCTCATCACATCCAACGAACTCATCGTAAGCGATTCATCCCTGCAAGGCATCCTAAACCAGATAATTCGCTCCACTTCCGTGCCATTCCACGGAGAACCGATCATCGGTATTCAAGTCATGGGTGTACTCGAAACCCGTAACCTCGACTTCGACCACATGCTCATTCTATCTGCCAACGAGGGCAACATACCGAAGAGCGTAAACGACTCTTCATTCATTCCTCACGCAATACGCCGTGCCTACGGTCTCACAACCATAGAGAACAAGATTGCAATCTATGCCTATTACTTCCACCGTATGATGCAGAGAGCAACAGACGTATCCATCACCTACAACAACTCCACAAACGACACCAAGACCAACGAGATGTCGCGCTTCATGATGCAGCTCATAGCTGAGTCCGACATCAAGATAGACATTGCCGAGATGACCTCATCGCTGCTCGTAGGCAAGACGGAGCGATGCGATGTGCAGAAAAACAAAGAAGTCATCGAAAAGATGGAGAAGGAAAGCTCCATTTCACCGACAGCCATAAACACGTACCTGCGCTGCCAGTTGCAGTATTTCTACAGGTTCGTATGCGGCATCAGCGACAATGCCGAAAGCGACGAAGAGGAAATGGACAACCGCACCTTCGGTCTCGTATTCCACAAGGCTGCCGAACTCATCTATGCACCTTTCAAGGGCAAGAGCGTAACAGAATCAGTCATTGACGGTATGCTCAAGGACCCATCGTTCATTGAGCGTGCTATTGACGAGGGATTCAAGGAAGAACTTTTCGCAATGAAGGACAAAGAGGCAAAGAAACGCCCTATGCCGACACTCGACGGCACACAGCTCATTCATCGCGAGATAATAAGGAAGATGTTGCGACAGCTTCTTGAATACGACAAGAAGAACTGTCCGATAACGATTGTAGATGTAGAAAAGTATATAGAAGACTATATCACCTTCGATACAGACCGTGGTCCTCGCACGTTGAAAATCAAAGGAATCATCGACCGTCTCGACATTGTGAAGAACGACGACGGACATCTTGAGATGCGTGTCGTTGACTATAAGACTGGCTCTCGCACGCCTGGTAACGTAAAGTCAGTAAGCGATATCTTCACCCCAGAGGGTGCCAATTCAAACGCACACACCGACTATTACCTCCAGACTCTTCTCTACTCACGCATCCTTGCCCATCCAATGCAGGGCACGCCACAGAACGGCACATACCCTGTCGTTCCCGCCCTTCTCTACCCTCATCGCTCACAGGCGGAAAACTACGACCCCGTCTTGAAGATTGACAAGGAGAGAATCGCGGACATCAATGCCTTTACTGCCGAATACAACGACGGTTTCATCCGCGTCTTAAAGGATATCTACGACTATTCCCGTCCTTTCGCCGCTACGCAAAATGCCGACCAATGCGAAAGATGCTTCTATAAGAATATATGTGGAAGAAATAAATAAAGGGCACGACCCCTATCCCGCCAAAGGGCGGGAAAGGGGTCGTTGTTTATTTAAACACAAGCATCCTCCACTCCCCTTCCTCTTTCTTCTCCTTTAGGCTGAGTCCGAGACTTTCGGCCTTCTCCACGAGCAGATGGATATCCTCCTCATAGAAACCACTAAGAATAAGCGTACCGCCATGCGCCATGACCTCCTTGAAGGCTGACATGTCATTCAAAAGGATGTTACGGTTTATATTGGCAAGAACCACGTCGAACACACCGCTTATATGCGAGAGCACATGGGCATTACCCTCAAACACCTCTATCCTATCCGCCACACCGTTTATTTCGGCATTATGGCGCGCGTTATCCGCACTCCATTCGTCAATGTCATACGCCACGGCATCCACAGCACCGCATTTCAAGGCAGTAATGGCTAGAATACCAGTACCACAGCCGCAATCCAGCACTCTCTTACCCTTCAGATCCATGTCGAGCAACGTACCCACAATCATCTGGGTAGTCTCATGCGTTCCTGTCCCGAAGGCATTACGCGCCTGAATCCCTATCTTAATAGGCGACTGTGCATTAACATCCTCGTTTCCACTATCATGCCCTTCCGGATGCAGAACATCATAAATCACAAGCCTGTCATCTATATTAATAGGTGCAAAGCCCTCTTCCTGCTCCCAAGTCTCATTCCAGTCCTTATCCTCCACCTCCTCGGTTTCGAAGGTCACGGTCACATCGTCCATGGGAAATTCCGCCAATGCCTCCCTTATAGCAGGCTCATCGTAAAAATCCACCTGAACATAACCGTCAACACCATTGTCTGTGTCGAGGAAAGTCTCATAACCACATTCGCCCGCAATGGCGGCGGTTATCTCACGTGCAGGCTGCATAAATTCACCATCAGCACATTTAATTGTGAAATGCGATACAAAATATTTCATAATAAAGTTAATTTTCTCTGCAAAATTAATAAAATTAGGGAAAAACTCCTCATTGTATAGGGATTTTCCGTAACTTTGTAGCAAAAGTTAAAGTAAATTTGCACCATAAACCAAAAGAATCAAGAAAATCACCCTTAATTATAGGAGGATACGACAATGAAAAGAATATTAACTCTTCTCGCAATAGCAACATTTGCTTCCTGCTCTATCTTTGCTCAGGATGACATGTACTTCACACCGAAGTCAAAGGCTGTCAAGGAAAAGGAAAAAGCAGAGGCCAAGGCTGCCGAGGAAAAAAGGGCTGCCGAGGAAGAAGCAAGGGTTCTTCAGGCTAAGAAAGAATGGCTGCGCAAGAACAGGCAGCATCTTACCGAAACTGAGGATGGCAAATTGGTGTATCATGCAGGTCGTGACGTCAGTGACGACGAATACAACCGCCGTGGCAAGTTCTCATCAAGCTATGACATCGTATCCGACTCTACAGCAAGCGATATCATAGAGTTCACAGCCGGAGACGGCAAATACCCTGACAGCCTCGTTGCATATATCGACACGCTATCAGGCACCGTAAACATAAAGAAGAAGTCAAGCGACAGATACGACGATGACGATGATTATTACTTCTCACGTCTTATGAATCGTTTCGACGGCTTCTACGGTTCCCGCCGTATGTGGTTGCTCTACAATGATCCATGGTACTCACACTGGGCTTACGATCCATTCTTCTGGAACGATCCTTGGTACTGGAACAGATCATGGGTTTATGACCCTTGGTACTGGAATGATCCTTGGTACTACGGAGGCTACACTACACATATATTGTACATTCCGGCTCAGGAGGTACTCGCTATTATTCACACAACGGCTCTTATAGCAGAGAGGGTACGCGACAGGGCTATCGCGGCGTATCTTCCGACATAAAGACACGAGACCGCAAGAATGGCAGCACCTCAAGAAGCGGCAATTTCTCCGGATACAGAGGCAACAGGTCATCTTCATACGATAACAGTTCCGCAAGAAGAAACGGCTCATTCAGCAACAATTCAAGCAGCCGTTCCTATAGTAGTCCTTCACATTCAAATTCAAGCAGTTCAAGCTCCTACTCAAATTCAAGCAGCTCAAGCTCAAGATCATCAAGTAGCAGTAGCAGCAGCGGTGGCTCACGCGGCGGTGGTGGCATAGGTCACGGAGGAAGAAGATAGATTTGATACCAACGAGATTAAGAATTTAATTTTCACTTGCTATAGCATGATGAGCTTCAGCGCAGAACTTGCTTTAGCTTGTTGAGTCTTAGCGAAAATTTTTCAACTTTCAATTTTCAATTCTTATGAAACACTATATCATATATACAATAGCACTCACAGCTCTCGCTATACCAGCAATGGCACAGGAAACTTACGAGAGCGCAAACATTGCGACAGAAGACGTAAACGGAACAGCACGCTACGTTGGTATGGGCGGAGCAATGGAAGCACTCGGTGCCGACATCTCCACCATCTCATCCAACCCTGCCAGCATAGGACTCTTCCGAAAGTCAGGCATCAACTTCACCGTAGGCGCAACCTCCTTGTCAGGTAGCGACGGCAGTGTTGCCAAAGAGTTCAAGTTCGACAACAAGAAATCGCCTATGAGCCTCGACCAACTCGGTTTCGTCTATGCCCACGAGTATGACAGCGGCAACTTCCTCAACGTTGCGTTCACCTATCGTAAGTCACGCAATTTCAACCAGATACTCTCACACACCGGCGCACTCAATGGTGCTTCGCTGAACAAAATTCCGTATCAGAAATCATTTATTGGCAACGCAAATGGAGGAGGTTACTACCTCGACTACAATGATAAAGACGATATCATCGGCTACCGTGACCAGTACTCTGATGATATCTCCGGATGCTTCTCACAGGTTGACTATCTGTTCAACAACGCATTCACCATTGACCCTGATGACGGTAACGCTTATTACTACAACGGCAAAGACTACCTCTTTGTACGCGACCAGAAAGGCTATATCGGCAACTACGACATCAACATCAGCGGTAATCAGAATGACCGCATCTATTGGGGCATCACATTCGGCATCAAGGACGTAAACTACTCTCACGACCAGGTTTATAGCGAAAACATCGTTGATAGCCAAGACAACCCTGCCGGTTATTACGACCTGTACGACACCAAATACATCTCCGGCCATGGTTACGACCTCAGTGCCGGTATCATCTTCCGTCCTATCGATGCAAGTCCGCTGCGTATCGGTTTAAGCATCTCAACACCTACATGGTATCAGTTGAAAACAAACAACTACACCCGATTAGAGAATTATGGATATGACAACAATATCAACAAACCCATCGGCATGTACAACAAAGGTGAGTACGAAGACAATAACGAATACAAGGTGTCCACTCCTTGGAAGTTCGGTGCAAGTTTAGGCTATACCATCGGCAATAACATAGCTCTCGGTGCATCCTACAACTATAGCGACTATTCAGCAATCGACAACCGCTACATAACGAGCTACACCTACTACGACTGGTACGAAACGGAGAGTGCAAACTCAAAGTCTGACAAGCTCATGAACCATCACACCGAGAACTCCCTTCAGGGCGTATCAACCTTAAAACTCGGTGCAGAGTACAAGCCGATGCCGGAACTCGCTATCCGTGCAGGTTACAACTACGTATCGCCAATCTACAAGACCGATGCACAGCGCACCACTAGTCTCGACACCGACGGCTGTTACTACAGCTCTTCAACCGACTACGTGAACTGGGGAGCAACCAACCGCTTCTCTCTCGGTGTAGGTTTCATCATCGACGACTTCACCATCGACGTAGCCTACCAGCGCTCAATGCAAAAGGGTGACTTCCACCCATTCGAGACAATCACTGTCGATGGTACTCAAAACAAGGCTCCTGCCGTAGAGGTAAACAACGACCGCGATCAGTTCCTCATCACATTAGGATATAAATTCTAAATACACAATAAACGAATTTTAAGTGCATAGCTTTCTTCTGAAAGCTATGCATTTTTTTGTTTCCCATCTTCCCGACATGTCATTCCTGTTCAAAAAGCAATTAGCGTGAATTCGACGAAAAAAAGAAACGGATTTATTTATCTGAAATAAATAGCGAAAATATTACTGCGCAAGCTATCAGATAAATCATATAAATCCGTTTTTTTTATTATTTTTGCAGCCGGGAACTTGCGTAGTTTGTTGTCGAATTCAGGTTAAATGTGATATATGCCAACTATCACAAATACCAAAACAAAGCTATCATAAACGTCAAACAACAACTATCACAAACACAAAATTATAACTATCACAAACATCAAACAACAATTATCATAAACATTAATACTTAGATTATCATTTCCATTAACAACGCTCTTACATTTCCGTCACAAGACAAAGATTGTTTATAATATTTAGGTCCGATTCCCCCGATTAAAGTAAGAGACAGGTGTGATTCCCCTGAAAAAAAGTTGGAAAAACTTGGATATTTCCCAAATATGTTACCATAATTTCTTCGTAGCTATCACCAACCAAACCACCTAAATAACTAACTATAAAGAATTTATCATACACAAACAAGCCATTTTTGATATAGTATCATGGTATCATGGTATCATATTTTTATCACACACCCTACTACTTTTTTTTCTCGCTTTACAATTTAATAATAATAAATAAATATATATTTATTTATTATTATTAAGAAGAAGACCGAATTTTCAGGGTGTGTGTGTTTAAAATATGATACCATGATACCATGATACCACCATATTCCCTCTTTTAAGGAAAAAATCACATAACTAACAGATATTCTGCACAATAAGCAATTTTAACTTTTTTTACAGAAAAAGTTGAATAGTGGCCATTGTATTACGAGAATAATGCAGTAACTTTGCACTCGTCAAACCAAAGGACGTGCACCAGCCTTTGGGCTGACACGCACTTTTGACTGCGTGCGAGGTGCAAAGCACGTTGTCACTCGTCAAACCAAAGGAAAGCACGTTGTCACTCGTCAAACCAAAGGACATGCACCAACCTTTGGGCTGACATGCACTTTTGACTTCGAGCGAGGTGCAATGCACGTTGTCAGCAGGAATCAGAAGAGACACACGGTCTCACACACCGCCCTCACGGCCCCTTTGGATGTCCGAAGGACGAGACTTGCGAAGCTTGATGAGCCTTTGCGAATAAAAGGGGTTTAGGTCCGTTCCACCTCCGTTACAAGTCCGCTTCTAGTCCGCTTCTAATCCGTTCCTAGATATTGGAGTTTGAAACGAACATGAAAAAGGGGAAAAGTTAAAGTTTAACAAAAACAGACACACCCTAACTATCCCTTATTGAATTTTCGGAACACCTGTGCAGCGATGCTTCCCGAGAAGTTATGCCATACGGAGAAAATTGCACCCGGAACCGTTGCCATAGGGAACATGGCGAAATGGGTGGCTGCAAGCGAAGTGGCAAGTCCTGAGTTCTGCATCCCCACCTCGATGGCAAAGATGTCAACGCTATAGTCTGCATCCATCTTCAGAGGCTTGAAGTTGAGACGATATGTGCCGTCGTCCTTACGTGTGATGGTGATGTGCTTGACGAAGAACGTTGGGGAGCAGGAGTCGTAGAACAAATAAGCTTAGCTATGAAGCTAGAATTTCCTGATGCGGATGGATTCTCCATGTATTACACTCAAGGAGGGGAAGAAAACACGATGTTTTTTCGAATAGGAAGTAAAAAACGGGAGTTTTTGCCGATTATGCATCGTTCGGTGGCCATTATGTCTGGGGATTCCGCAGACTTATGGTTTATTACGTTGGATTTTATCCTACCTTTTCTCGCCATGCCAAAGCCGATGCAAGCATCGTTTTGGTCATCTGGCTTAACGAAAACGTTGTTTTCGTGTCCGCAAAAGGTAATTCTAAAGGATGTCTAAGGCTTGGCTGGAGCTGTAAGCCGAATGATGTTGAGCGAGTATGGAGGTACGTCAAGCTGAACTTTGTTGTTCTCTGGGGAGAGTAACTGCTCCACAGGGTGAATGGTGGTAGGGGCATCGAGCGTGTTCTCTTCCATACCATCGTTGGCTGCCAAGCGTACTACACGGGCTGATGCCGGTGTGAAATTCTTGAGGTTGACGTTGGCGGTGGATGCGACATCGCTGGTATTTGCTACCTTTACGATAAGTTCACCTGTGGCATCGTCGATAGTGGCAGACGAGAAGATTCCTTTCGTTTCATCATGCTTCAGGACCGTGTCGAAGACCAGTTCGTTGTCGAGCCATGCCTTGACGCTATCTCCTGCCACCTGAATGGTTACATCATACCAGCGTCCAGACTCGATATGTCCTCGCTTACTTGCGGTCAGCAGCTTTCCGCCATTGCTGATTTGCTCTATGGCATGCTGTGAGTTTGTCCATCCTCCGAAGTTCACCCAACAGTAGTTCTTGTCGTCCACATA
>CACZCN010000032.1:0-32058 GCA_902779665.1 uncultured Prevotellaceae bacterium
CCTCTTCCCATTCCGAACAGAGAAGTTAAGCCTGCTTGCGCCGATGGTACTGCAATGCAATGCGGGAGAGTAGGTAGCCGCCTCCTTTCAAATACAGAGCCTCGTGAACGAAGAGTTTGCGAGGCTTTTTTGTTGACTGACCAGTCCTTCCCACAAGCCTAACCATTCCTTCCCAAAGGGTAGTCCGATGTTGATAACATCGGAGTATGTGACAAACTCCCCCCTTTACCCCACAGGGGGAGTAGATACATTTGAAGGCATAGAGAGATGGGAATGATTGGCAGAATAGTCGAAAGGTTAAGATATAAAGTTATTTCACGCTTAAGCCCCCATGTTCCTTGCGGAAGATGGGGGCTTGAGTAATTATAATTATGAATTATGCTATTTATTCTATTTGGCTGTTGACATCATAATCAGCTTTGGAGGTGCAAGAGGCTTGAATGTGCCAGAGCGTTTAGCTGGTGCATTGCGCTTGGTAGATGCTTTTGCTTTATTTTCGAGGTCGAAAGCAATGAAATCTGCTTCGTTGTATTTCCACCTGTTGCCGAAGGCTATGTTCATACAGCGTTTGTAGATCATAACGCGGCCAGCTACGTTGAAGCCACCGATGTTTGCGTTCATTATACTATTCTCCGTAGGACGATAGACACCTAATGTAAAGCATGCTCCTCCTTCATAGCAACCCAAATTCTCTGATTTATATCGGCTGTCAGCGGCAAAGTTTGCCCAATATGATTTCGTCACATCGCTGTCGAATGCAATATTCCTATAGAAACCAAACTTCTGTATTTCTTCATATTCTTGCTTCTCTGAGGATGAAATCTTTCCTAATCTTTCCGTATCGTACTCGTCGGAGAGCTTGGCGAAACCATGACCTACTACCTCATGGTTGAGTATTGTGGCAAAACACCTCTGCGGATCGTCAGACTCGTAGAGCGGAACATAAGCTATTGAGATACCGTTAGGGATGTCTGAAATCTTAGGGAAGATTCTCATAGAGCATGTACCTCCGTATTGGTTCTCGTTAACGAGGACGATAATCACAGCATCGTTGATACGCATATCGCCAATGGCTAACTTTGCATATCCTTCTGCTTTGTTATCATCACCGCGTATCTCGGAAGATCCAGGACTTGTGAACTTGGAGTTGAATGCTGTGCTGGAGGTTGGGGTGAAATAGTCGTTGTATGAAACAGCCGAAACTTCATATACATCGAAATAATCTCTCAGCGCAGTCATAGGATGCAAAGAGAAAAGTGCGTCGATAGCCTTGTTTGTCGCTTCACGGAACTTACCACTCGCAATATCCCTGTCGAGGAATCCATCGCCAAGGATAACGACGGGAACGCCATTGCCGATCTTGTGTTTCTGAAGTTGCGTAACAATGCTGTCGCCTGTCACCATATCTTTAGAACAGTAAGTGTTAACGGAAGTCTGAACAACTGTCATTAGCTCTGAGCGCATATTGATATCGTCGCCTATGCAGAAACAGAAATCGCCCTTGAGTACGCGTGAGGTGGTGTTGGGCTTTATGACGAGAGTCACTTCCTCTTCATCGTCAGAAATCCTTGCGCGTGTGGTAATAGTGGCAGGGCGCATCATCTTCCCGTCAGCAAACAGCGATTGTTCCTTTGCAAGAAATGGAGAGTTCCATGTGTCCATCATGTCATCAAAATCGCTGTCCGGGTTATAATATAATTGTAATGAGCGAGGGTAGATGGTAGCCTTTGTCTTCAGTCTGATATGCAAGGTCTCGCCCGCAGGATCAGCCTCGTAGTTGAGAGATTCTATCTTGAACAGGGGCTCTTGAAACAGCTCTACATCAATATCATTGCTACTGTTTCCATTGGAGGATGCAATAGTAAAGGAATAGCGGATAGTGTCATTTGTGCAGTTGTATTGCCTTGGCTTTATTGTTATCTTATTAGCCCCAGACTTTCCCGATGTCTGCGAAAAAGACAACAGGGAATTGTCCGCACCGGGAATCGTCCAGTTATCGGGAGTTGTGAATGTCAATGTTTCTCCATCATTTATATCAAGAGGTAGAGTTAGTGAAAAACTTTTTTGAAACTTAAGTGAGGAAGCGGTTTCGTCATCATCCTTACATCCAACGAGAGCGAGGATGAGGAATGGCAATAAAAAGATGTAATTCTTTAGTTTCATATCAGAAAAAATACAGTATGGTTATAAAAATAACAGAAATTAAGTGCAAAGATATTACAAGAAAATGAAAAAACATCAATTTATCCATATTTTAACTATAAAAAATTAATGGAATTGCGAAAAAAGACGTAACTTTGCACTCGAAAATCAGAGACGTGCGCCAGCCTTTGGGCTGACACGCACTATTTTCATCATGCGAGGATGTTTTTCACGTTGCATTCGAAAATCAGAGACGTGCGCCAGCCTTTGGGCTGACACGCACTATTTTCATCATGCGAGGATGTTTTTACACTTTGCAATCGAAAAAAGTGAAGAGTGAAGAACGAAAAGTGAAGAATGAAAATTCCGCTCTTGGTTCTTAGCTCTTAGCTCAGTTTTAATAACAACCGGAATTACCCCCTCTTGAGCAATCCGGCTCCCTCCCTACAGGGGTGGGCGGGGGGAGAGGCCAAACAATTATGAAAAAAGTAACTTATTCCATTGCCGTGGCTCTCTGCTGCGGACTCTTAACAAGTTGTGGCTTTGGTACTACAGGTACTGCTACAACCGACAACTCTCAGCAAACAGTAGGCGCAGGTGACATCCTTGGCGCAATCCTTACAAATTCAACTGGTGGTTCAACAGCAGCAAGCACAGGTAATGTGGTCGGTGATATCATCTCAGTATTTGCTGGCGATATTCTTACTAACAAAAACTTCCTCGTAGGCACATGGAACTATCAGAAACCTTGCGTACAGTTCGAGAGCGAGAACCTTCTTGCAAAGGCAGGTGGATCTATCGTGTCAAACAAGGTGGAGGCAACCCTTGAGTCATACTAT
Source organism: uncultured Prevotellaceae bacterium (assembly GCA_902779665.1). GTDB lineage: Bacteria > Bacteroidota > Bacteroidia > Bacteroidales > Bacteroidaceae > Prevotella. The sequence continues at coordinate 2,982 of CACZCN010000032.1, forward strand.
CAGAAGGTTGGTATCAAGCCAGGCGCTTGTAAGTTCGTATTCAATAAGGACAACAGCCTCCAATATACAATCGGCAGCAAGACCTACACAGGCTCATATTCCTTTGACTCCAGCAAGAAGACGCTGACCATCACCACCGCCCTGGGCAATCAGGTAACGGCTTACGTCAGCATTGCAGGCACGACCATGGGTCTCACATTCGATGCAAGCAAGCTCCTCACGCTTGTCAATTCCGCATCAGCAGTTTCATCAAGCCTCAGCTCTATCTCAGCAATAGCAAGCAATTACAGCGGCATGAAGCTCGGTTTTGAGTTCTCAAAGTAAATTCTATCAGCGAAACAAAAATAACGATTATAAATGAAAGAAGCCCATCAGTTTGATGGGCTTCTTTTATTGATGAAATAGAAATATTTTCCACTAAGATTCAGCATGTAATTTGCTGTTTTGTCAGGCAGATTTCGCAAAGTTCAAAGAAAAACATCGTGTTTTTGCAAATTTTTACTCATTTTTATTTGTGTTAAAGCAAAAATATGTATATTTGTAGCGTCATAACCATATTAGTGGTTAGACACTATATAATGAAAAAGCGTCATTGATGCTTTGTCTATTGGCTGTTTGAACCTAGGAAATTCAATCGTGTGTCAATGGCAATGTCAGAAGTGAATGCTACGGGTATGCTATAATTGTATCCCGGGGTGTGTTGCGAGGGTAAATATACCCTCACGCACACTTTCCGGATACGTGTAAATACCGACGTGGGCAGACACTCTACTCGTCAACACACAGGGCTTTCCTAGGGCCTAAACAGCAGACGGGTTGAAGTGGAGGCCTGCGTTTTTTTGTTATGTTGTATAATTAACCTAATAACTAATGCCTAACAGGGCTTCTAAAGGCAATAATACATCTTTTACTATGGAAGAAATGAATCCTTTTACTTTTAAATCCCAATCTCATCAGAGGTATGAGAATCACATTCCTGTGCGAGGGCTGCAAGAGTGTAGAAGAACGATTAGTGTAGTTAGGAATACTGATGGATGCCCAGGTTATAAACTTCAACCAGGGGTTGGGTACATTGTTAAAATTACCAACGATGACCTTGGCATACAACAAATGTCTGATAAACCCATGACAGTTGTGCGTAAAACAGATAATATGGTGGAACTTCGTGGCTTCCCGATTGAGGCAAAAGCCCCATGGGGGTGGCAAGAAGTTGATTATAGAGATTATGGTTTAATTGTGTACTATAATAATGGACAGGTTGACAAATGTGTATTTCATATGTATGACCGAGATGTTTTTATTGAATATATGCGTTGAGTTGTCGAATACATAAAAACTTAGATGATATGACTTATAATATTCAGAAAATAGTAGATGCTGCATCAAAAGGTCTTGAGGCAGGATTACATAGAGATTTTCAGCAGGAGTATGAAAATCTAATTGATCTTTTTAACTTTACGCAAGATAAGTCGAGCCAACTTCTTGATATTCCGGTTGAAGAATATAATATAGTGGGATCAGGATTTACTCTTCTTTTAGGATATCAACAAGTACGAGATAATGAAAACATATCTCGTGCTGTTGCCGACTATGCTTTTTTTTGTATGTCAAAAGCCATTAAGCATAATCCTGAACACAAATTGCTATATTTGAAACGTGCTTCTGTCGTAGCCGAGACAAGGGAGTTCTTTTATTATACTGTTGCTAATGCTTTGGAGATTCCAGACACAAATCCGATGAGGTTAGACTTGTGTGCACCACTGATTATACGCACAAACGAGTATATATATGCTATGGGTAAATATGATTTTGAGAATGGAAATAGAATCGTATTAGAAGGTGAATTAAAGAGATTTCATGACCTTTGCTATGGCTCGACAATATTTAAGACTGCTGCTGATGGTAAAATTTACATCGATAAAGTTGTAGATCATATTGCTAATTCAATCAGTAGATATTAAAACTTCGTATAACTTATAATTATATTATTATGGCAAACTATAATTTTGATAACTGGCCTGCTTTAAAAGCTTTTACTTTCCAAGATTTCACCTTTAGAGGTAGCCGATATGAAATATGGAGAGAAGGGAGCATGGTAAGTTCTGGAAATTCGTTTTCATGCATTCATTTCTTCACAGACAAAAAAAATGGACGCATTACTGTTATGCTTGAAAAAACTCCTTACTCCCATCTGCTGTCTCCTATGCAGACATATGATGGAGCAATCTGTTTAAATGACAGAATTTTATTGTATGTGTCTCCGAAAAATACGAATGTAACATGCAATACGTTAGCTATGCTTTCTTCTGTGATTGGCTATACTCGTGAAAGTAAGTATTATAATGATAATGAGCCTGTCGCCGCTTCTATTTTTACAGTAAATGGAGATGTTGTTAAAGTTTCATTTACTTTTGCGAATCCCGATAGACTGATTGAATTCTATCTTTAAATTCATTTTTTTGTATTTTTAATTAATAAAACAGAAGAATATGGAAGAATTAAGTAAATGTGTAAAAGATATTTTGATTGCATATCAGCATCAAAATATTAGCTATTTGAAAGACTGTTTGGCTAGTTTTAAAAGATATCTTGATTTTACTTGTGGTCAGCCTCAAAGCATCGCTCAAAGGATTCAGAATATCTTTGATTATACCTATAAAGGAGATCTTAGCATTGCTGTTACACTGCTATTGGATTATGATCATAGTAATGATTTTGACAGAGGAAAATATGTGGGATACGCCTTTTATTGCATGATTGATCAAATTCGTAGTATGAAGAAAGGTGCGTATATGAATCTATTTCTTCTACTTGATTCTGGTCATGAGGTATTAGATGAGAATATGTCACGTTTCATGAGTGAGAATTCTATGTTTACAGAGGAAGATAAAAGAAATGGTGCGCAACATCTAATTATGCAAATAGCAAAAGTAGCTATAAAGAAAGTGCAGGCAAGTGGTTTTGATATCACAGATTTTCCTTTTGGCACTTATGAATATAGTGTGAAATGTCTAGATGTTGACATTTCTAATACTAGTGAGGAGATGATAATGCGGAAAGCATTCGCATTTGCTGATTCGGTAGAAACTACATTGCGTAATCGCTTAAAAGAGTGTAGCTAGAAAATGGGATATAAACCTAAACTATTACTATAGTTGCAAAATGATCTCCAAGCAACTCCTTTCTACCTCCCTATGTTAAGTTATATGTAAGTCCCATTTTTGCTATTCGTAGGAACGGATTTGAATGTGGATTTGCTTTATTATTAATTTAAACAAATCAAATTATGAATTATTCTGGCTTAGAATTGGCTTCAGTTGTAAAAGTTGCAATTGACATGGCCGCTGTAGATGGATTTTTTGCAGATGAAGAACGAGTGCTAATAACAAATGAGCTCTCAAAATTTGGAGTTGATCCATTACAAGCTGCACAGCTCCTTATTCGTGCACGTGATATGAAACCAAGTGAGGCTATATCTATTATTGGAAAGATGAACTCGGAACAAAAAAAGTATGTTTCTGGTTTTTTGGCAGCAATAATGGTTTCTGATGGTAATATTGCTGAATCAGAAGTCAAATTGTGGACGTTAGTTTCTTTATTCGCATCTCTTCCTGATATGGATGTTGCAGAAGCTTTGGAATTCTGGAATACCCACTAATAACATGGCTTCATGGTAACTTCTGTTATTATTGTTGATGTGGAACCTGTGAAAACACAGGTTCCCTTCATCGTTTCTGCAAGTAGAAGTATGGTCGTTTTGGCTTTCTGTGCAGATTGATTCTGTTGCTTGGATACATAACATATAGGTGCTATGTCCAATATACCTTGAGCGGTTATGAACAAGAGAAGTTGGAAAAAATCTTCTCTTGCTACGTGTATGGAAACATTCAAGTAGCCTGTCGAGCTATTTGGCAAGACGGTGAACGATTCGTTCAGCGTCATGAATTCTCTTGTTTTATGAGGCTCTGTTTTAGGGCGTCATCAACACAAGCATAAAGTTCAGGTGTTGCCAAAATGGAAACACCTGCGCCTAGAATCAGGGCGGTGGTTTTACATGACACACTAATAAAGCAGATTCCACAAAATGGGAATGTGTAAAAAAGTGGTCAAAGTGGTCAAGGTCAAAATGACCGCAGGTTGGGTGCTTTCTACAAGTCCCATGTGATTCCTATGTAAGTCCCTTGTAACTCCCATTTTTCGCCTATTCTAAGGAACGGATTCAGAACGGTATTAGAACGGACTTACAACGGACCTGAAACGGAGGTGAAGAAAAGGCCTAAAAGTCCTTGGGGAATAATTGAGAATTGACAAGGTGGATTGGTACTTGAAAAAAAGAATTTTTACGGAACTCTGCAACTCGTCACCCGTAGCGCTGCAACTTGCAGATTGTTAGTTGCTTACAGCGGTGATTCATTTTAAAGCACTCGTCACCCACTCATCACCATAATCTTTGTATGTTGTTGAGAGTGTGTCTGTTATAAACAAAATTCACTCGTCACCCATTTATGATGTCTTTAGGGTGATGAGTGAATTAGCTTTGTAACTCGTTTGATATCAGTGTGATACACCACTTGTGGGTGATGAGTGGGTGACGAGTGAAGTGAAATGAATCACCGTTGCAAAATGCTGATACATAGTGCTATACAGCACTATGGGTGACGAGTTGCAGAGTTCCGTAAAAATTCTTTTTTTTATTTGAAAATCAGTTGTGCGAAGTTATAGAGACCATACTTCCAGACAACGAAGTCGTGCTTTCCGTCAGGATATTTGATGAATGTGCAAGGAATGCTATTGTCATCGCAGAATTTCTTGAGCTGTGCGCTGTTGTTGATAAGACCGTCAGCACCTCCGCATACCATCCAGAGGAGCTTGTTCTCTTTCTTCACCTTCTCTACATCAGGAATGAGTTGAGCTGCACGTTGGGTATTTGGGGCAGAAGAGAAGCCTCCTACGTAAGCAAATACGTCCATGTGTCCGAGACCGAAGTTAAGTGACTGTCCGCCACCCATAGAAAGACCTGCGATGGCACGATGGTTCTTATCGGTATATACGCTGAAGTTCTTTTCGATATAAGGAATGAGGCTTCCGATGAGGTCTTTATCAAAGTCTCCGAATGCCCTGAAAGAGCCCATCCCTCCTGCACGAGAGTCGTCCTTCTGTGCACGTCCGTTAGGCATTACGACAATCATATCAGCAACTTTTCCGTCGGCATAGAGGTTATCCATGATGATGTTTGGCACACCACCGTCCTTGTACCACTCGTTCTCGTCACCGCCAATGCCGTGAAGCAGATAGAGCACGCTATACTTCTTCTTTGCATCGTACTTAGGAGGCAGATAGACATTTGCCTTACGGGTTGTACCTACTGATTCTGACTGGTACTCGATGAGCTTTACAGTTCCGTGAGCTATTCCTGCACGCTCCTGGTCGAATCCCTGTGGAGCTGCTTTGTACTCGTCGTATTTAACATCGATGTTCTGCATACCGCCAAACATTGGAATATCTGGCTCCTGTGCATTTGCTGTCGTCAAAGTGAGAGTCAGCAATGCTGCTAAATAAACTTTCTTCATTTTGTTTAAATTATTGATTTGTAGAATAAAAATAATTCAATTTTCGCTTGTGCTAGATGACAAAAACCGTAAAAATACCTTCAAGTTTATATGCTTCTGCGAAGCCTATGCCGCCTTGCCTTTATGAAACCCTTGTAAGCCTTGGGGCTTCCAGTCTTTCATACATTCAAGTCTGCACCCTATAAGAGGGTTTTTAATCTTGAAGGTAAAAAACAAGAAAAAAACTAATTAATTAACAGTAAAAAATCAACAATGAAAATTAACACTTGCGAAGCTTGATGAACCTTGCGAACAATTAACATTCGACTTTTTTATGTTTTTTACCTTAAAGGCCTGCCGTAGGCCTGATATGAGGTTTTGTTTTGTCTGGAAGCCCAATGGCTTACAAGGAAAATAAAGGCTCATAACATAAGAGAATCAGCAAGAGGCTCTAAGGCATTAAGGCATTTTCTCTGTTTTTGTCAGGAAGCGTTAAATAATTCATCGTCAGTTGAGCGTGTGCATACTGACATAGTCTGTCACAGTGTCCTTGTATGACTCGGAAATAGGGATGTAGGTATCTCCGAAGACGAAACGAAGTCGGTCGATTGTCTGTACCTTCGACATGTGTACGATATACGAGCGATGCACTCGTAGGAACTCCGGAGTTGGGAGATAGTCCTCAAGGGTTCGCATATTCATAAGACACATAATAGGCTGTGAATTGTCAGCCAGGACAATACGCACATAGTCCTTTACGCCTTCGATATACAATATATCGTCAAGATTGACTCTGACAAGCTTATAGTCGCTCTTCACATAGATGAAGCGGTCGGCAGCATATGTTGTCTGCTTTTTGCTTTCTATGAAACGGCGTAAAGCCTTATCGGCAGCCTTTAGGAAACTGTCGTAAGCAATAGGCTTGAGGAGATAGTCAACGGTATTGACCTTATAGCTGTCAATGGCATAGCGGTCGAATGCCGTAGTGAAGATGATAAGCGTCTCAGGAGGAAGTATGGTAGCGAACTCAAGACCGCTAAGCTCCGGCATCTGTATGTCGAGGAAAAGGAGGTCAACGGGGTCGCTACGCAGACTGCGTATTGCCTCTATTGCACTATTATAAACCCCAACAAGGTTGAGGAACGGAGTCTTACTGGCATATCCGGCCAGCATCTCTGCTGCCAGAGGCTCATCGTCGATTATTGCACATTTGATTGTCATATTTTTCTTTTTTATTATAATGTCGGATGTACTATTTTATTATTTACTAATTACTATTTATTTACTATTTGGTTTATGTACTATTTATCGTCAATCCCTAACCGAATGTTCAATAGTAAATTTTATAAAATAGTACATCAATAGTAAATCGTAAATCGTCAAATAGTAAATTACATTTATTTCTTTAGCACTATCTCCGAATGATATAACCTATCGGATTCATTAATGCCATGAGTCCAAGAGTACTTTCCCTGATAGATAGAGTTGAGACGTTGTTCCACCTGCTGAAGACCAATTCCGTGTCCGCTGCGGTCTTTGCTTGTCTTCGGGAAGTTGGTGTTCGTGATGTCGCACCTTATCTCGGTCTCTGTGGCTGCAAGTTTGATGGAAATGGAACTCGGTTCTGTGCTGCTTACGCCATGCTTGAAAGCGTTCTCGACGAGCGAGATGAAGAGTAGGGGAGCGACTTGTGATTTGTCATTCTCGGGAATCGATATCTCCACATCCACTTTCACATTTGACGCCATGCGAAGCTTCATTAAATCCACATACGAGCTTATGAACTTACACTCAGAGGAGAAATCCACCATTCCATGCTGGTTCTCGTAGAGCATGTGGCGAAGCAGTTGTGAGAGCTGTATAATAGCCTGTTGTGCCCTTTCTGAACTTATTGCTGTAAGCGCATAGATGTTGTTCAGCGTATTGAGCAGGAAATGAGGTGAAATCTGCAAGCGTAGTCCGTTTAGCTCAGCATCACGTCTTGCAACCTCGGCTTCCTGTCGCTCATGCTCAAGACGATGCGCATGTTTTGACATCCTGAGGCTATATGCTATGAGGACGACGAAAATCAGGTTTAGCGCATCGCGGATAAAGACAAGAAACAGGAATAGCCAACTGAAATCGGTTGAGTACTCAGGCGCATCCTCGTGTATCGGGAATCGGGGTGGTGGAGAAACCGTAAACTCGTATGCCCGAACGAGTGCAACGAGAACACAAACCACTACAATCAAGATTGCATTGATGGGTAATACCTTTAACTTGCTCTTCCCCTCAATATGTCTTGGAAGTATCCACAGATAATTCAGGTAGAAAACAAGAAGCATCATGAACGGCATGCAACTATTGAACAGGTATCGTTTGATACTTATTTCCTCATAAGGCCCAATGAACATGAGCGGAATGAGAAGCCATACCAATATGGCAATTGGATGGATTATTGTGGATATTTTCATAGATAAAAAATCGGCCCCTCACCTGCCCTGCGGGCATTCTCTCCCCCAAGGGGCGAGGAAGAAGTTACCTTTGTTTGCGAAAGGCCTTGTTATTAATTATTGATTGAAAAACGTAACTTCCCCCTCGCCCCCTTGGGGAGAGGGTGTCACAAAGTGACGGGTGAGGGGCTGTTACTCATACCTGATAGCCTCGATAGGATCCATGCGTGCAGCCTTTCTTGCAGGGAAGTATCCGAAGCCGATACCGATGAGAGTACATACGATGAAGCTGACGGTGATACTCCAACCTGGAACGCTTGTCGGGAGATGGAACAGGAACGAGGCAAGTCCTGCGATGGTTTCTCCGAGGATTATACCGATAAGTCCTCCCGTCACCGATATTATTATGGACTCAATGAGGAACTGATTGCTGATGTCAATACCTCTGGCGCCTACTGACATTCTAAGACCGATTTCCTTTGTTCGCTCGGTTACTGATACCAGCATGATATTCATGATTCCGATACCTGCTACGAGGAGCGAGAATGCCGCAGCCACTACGAGGATGATAGTGACGGTATCCATTGTAGATGACATTGTTTCCATCATCTCCTGTTGTGAGCGTATGGTGAAGTCTTCGGATTCACCAGAATCTTCCTTGATCTTATGTGTAGTACGAAGTATCTCTGTCAGTTCTTCAATTGCCTGATCTGTTACTTCCTCGGTAATGGCAGAGCAGTTGATTGTTGAGAAATATGTCTGGGCAGCGATACGCTTCATAACCGTGGTATAAGGAGCAACGATTACGTTATCCTGGTCCATACCCCAGCTGTTATATCCCTTAGCTTTCAGCACACCGCAAATGCGGAAAGGTATGCTCTTGAATCGGATGGTCTTGCCTACAGGATCAGCTCCGTTAGGGAAGAGGTCATCGGCTATGGTCTTACCGATAAGGCATACCTTCGCACTCTTGTGTACATCGTCTTCTGTGAAAGGAACGCCTTTTTCAACATCCCATTGCTTGATATCGAGATAGTCGAGCGACTCTCCGTAGATGGTTGCATTGGTATTGTTCGCACCATAGATGGCCTGTCCGCTTGCCGTTACTTCAGGAGAAACGTAAGTGACATATTTCTTCTCGTTCATAATAGCCTCGTAGTCAGCAACCTTTAAGGTCTGCATAGATGAAGGGTCTTGTCTGACGCCTCCCATCATATCAGCACCCGGACGTATCATAATCACGTTGGTACCCATCTGTGAGATATTCTTACGAATACTCTCTTTTGAGCCCTGACCGATAGCCATCATCACTATCACAGCAGCGACACCGATGATGATGCCGAGCATTGACAGGAACGAGCGGAATGCGTTGTTGGCTATGGCTCGAAGTGCAACTTTGAATAAGTTTATAATGCTCATTTTTTTTGAGTTTTAAGTTTAGAGATTAGTGTTTAGTGATTAGAGTTTAGATAAACTCAATTTTTCACTCTTCACTTACATTAATCGTCTTGCGGTTTTGGCAATTTATCCAGAGCCTCTTGTGCAGAGAGAATGTTTGTGTTGATTACATCCTCACGGATCTTGCCGTCGCGCAGCATGATATTGCGGCTGGAGTATTGTGCAATCTCCGGGTTGTGAGTCACAAAGATGATGGTACGTCCCTCAGCATGAAGCTTCTGGAACAGCACGAGCATCTCAAAGGAGGTGCGGGTATCAAGATTACCCGTTGCCTCGTCGGCAAGGATGACCGCAGGATTGTTGACCAATGCACGTGCAATAGCCACACGCTGCATCTGTCCACCCGACATCTGATTTGACTTGTGCATGAGACGGTCTCCAAGTCCTACTCTTTCAAGTGCCTCTATCGCAGCCTTGCGACGCTCAGAGGATGAAAAGTTCCTGTTATACATAAGAGGCAGTTCCACATTCTCCACAGCCGTTGTCTTGGCAAGGAGGTTGTAGTTCTGGAACACGAATCCGATCTTACGATTTCTCAGTACGGCACGTTGGCGACGTTTCATTGTACGGACGCTCACACCATCGAGATAGTATTCACCGGATGTGGGAGTGTCAAGACAGCCCAACTGATTGAGCAGGGTTGACTTACCTGATCCAGAGGTACCCATGATGGTGACAAACTCACCCTCGTATATCTTGAATGATATTCCACGGAGCGCATGTACGGTTTCTGAACCAACGATGAAGTCACGCCTCACGTTATCCAGTTCAATGACCACACGACGCTCTTGAGTATCTGATTTATTTTCCATAAAAATTATAATTGTAGCCCCTCACCTGCCTTGCAGGCATCCTCTCCCCAAGGGGCGAGGAAGGAGTTACCTTTATTTGCGAAAGGGCTTATTCTTATTTATTAATGAAAATACTAACATTCCCCTCGCCCCTTGGGATGAGGGTGCCCGTAGGGCGGGTGAGGGGCTGTATTACTTACTTGCAGCTTGTCCTTGTCCATTTCTTCTTCCTGGAGGGCCTGGCATGAACGGATTGCTGTTGCCCTGTCCGCCAGGCATCATCATAGGCATACCAGAAGAGAAACCTGTGAGAACCTCTTTACCTGCGCTGATACCTTCTGTAATCTCGGTAAGAGCGCCATTGCTAACACCTGTCTTTACAGGGATAGCCTTCAGGTTCTTACCATCTTTCACCCAGACTTTTGTCTTTGAGTCGCAGTCGATGATCTTACCTTCTGGTTCAAGCATTGTCTCAAGAGGAGCGAAACGAAGGGCCGCAACAGGAGCTGCGAGTACGTTCTGTTTCTCCTGAGTGACGATTGTCACATTGGCTGTAAGTCCTGGCTTGAGCTTGAGATCAGAGTTTGGAGCTGAGATGACAACCTCGTAAGTCACAACGTTATTAGTTGTTGTAGCTGACTGGCGAACCTGTGTTACCTTTCCCTCGAATACATCGTCTGGGTATGCGTCAACGGTGAATGTAACGCGGGCACCCTGTTTTACGTCTGCGATGTCGGCCTCGTCAACGTCTGCTACAACCTGCATATTGGTGAGGTCCTGTGCAATAGTGAAAAGCTCAGGGGTATTGAAGCTTGCTGCCACGGTCTGTCCCTCTTCTACAGCCTTACTGAGCACTACGCCGTCAATAGGTGATGTGATAGTTGCATAGCTGAGGTTTGTCTGTGCCTTTCGTACGCTTTCCTTTGCTGTTGTCACGCTTTCCTGAGCCTGAAGATATGAGAGCTTTGCATTCTCGAAGTCGTCGGCAGATACAAGTCCCTTGTCATAGAGCTTCTGATAGCGCTCAAAGTTCGTCTTCTGATAAGCGAACTTGCTCTCTGCAGAAGAAAGGTTTGCCTTCTGGGTAGAAAGCTCGGATATAAGGTTGGTCTTGTCAAGTTCTGCAATGACCTGTCCTTTCTTAACGACGCTATTATAGTCAACATACAGACGGCTGACGATACCACTTACCTGAGTACCTACGGTGACACTTGTTACCGGTTCTATTGTGCCTGTCGCTGTGACGCTGCTTGATATAGTGGTGTTTACGATTGTAGCTGTTTCAAAACTTACCTTTCTCTCTTTCTTTCCAGAGAAGAAGAATCCAGCCAATGCAACCACAGCCACAGCAGCTACACCACCGATGATAACTTTCTTGTTCATAGTCTAAAAGCCTAACCAAGCCTTCCCAAAGGGAAGGATGTTTTATACACTCTATCGCTTAAAGAAAGCTTGGCTATTTTTTTTATATTTTATAATTGTTTTTAATGTTTGTCTTACTATATCGCATTCCTCCCTTTGGGAGGGCCTGGGTGGGCTATCTTTGATAGAATTCCAACATCCTGATGTTCAGGATTGTCATATACTTGCTCTGAAGCTCACTCTGCTGTGCAGACAGAAGACGTGACTTTCCATCCTGAAGTTCTACGATATTCTTAAGTCCGAGGCGGAACTGCTCGCTGAGAAGCTCATAGCTTGTCTGTGCGCTCTCTGTGCTGACTTTCGCAGCCTTGTATTGCTGCTGGTTGTTCTCTGCCTGAATCCAGTAGTTTTCAAGAGTGCTATATAAAGAGGTCTGCTTGTCCTGAAGGTCGAGCAAAGCCTGCTGACGGCTTATCTCAGCCTTGTTGACTGCTGTCTTCTTCTGACGCTGATCCACAATAGGAACGCTGAGACTGACACCGCCACCTAAAGCGAAGTTCTGCTTTGACTGGTCACCCCATCCCATATCGCTCATAGAGGATGTACTTGTACTTGCACTTGCATTTACACCGATAGTAGGGAGCGACTGTGCATTGGCAATCTTTTTGCTTATCTCGGATGACTCAATCTGCAATTGCAAACTTTTGAACTCTGGACGATTGGCAAGAGCCTTTTCGTATACGCGTTGCAATGACGGAATCTGAGCCATTGCCAATGCGTCTGTAGCATCCAGACCGCTTATCTCGAAAGGTTCGGTAGATGTAATCTGCAAGAGCTGTTTCAACTGTCGCTTGTAATTACGTGCCTGACTCTCTGCTGATACTACGTTGTATTCGTCTTGAGCACGTTGTGCGGTAAGCTGCATGAGGTCAGCCTTACTCATCTTGCCAATCTCGACCATATCCTTTCCGCGATTCTCGTTTGTCTTAGAGAACTCCAGAGTGGCCTTCTGAACTTTTATATTCTCCTCAGTATATGCTATCTGCACGTAGAGCTGTGCTATCTGTTCCTCAATACTACGTGCTGTAGTGGTTGAATCAACAGCTTGCTGTTCAAGGGTGATTTCGTTGAGCTTTACCTGATTGTGGTTTCTGTTACCATTCCAAACGGTCCAGTTGCCATTAAGACTGTATGAGCCGTTGTAATAGACTTTATCCACACCTGCCATAGCTCGTCCGTCAACCACGGTTGACATACCAGCCGTAGGCCAGGGACGATAATTTAAATTCTGGCTCGTTGAGAAATTAAGGGACGGCAACAACTGCGCCTTTGACGACTGTAAGTCCTCGTTGGTTGACATACGCTGAAGAGAAGACTTCTTTAGCGATATGTTGTTCGCCATGGCATAGTCAATACATTCCTGCATCGTCCATTTCTTCTGCGCAAAGGTCGGAATCGACGAAATGAGCAATGCTGCCAATAAATAATTCTTTACGTTCATTTGTTATTAATCAATATGTAGTTGTTTTTTTATTGTTTTATGGGTTTATTTGCAACCCTTTCATAGATACGCTTCCCGAATCCGTAGAGATGATGTCGGAAATCATGGGCAAAATTAATTGATTTGGTCGTAATATCAAAATACTTAATCGAATTTTATAGACGTAATATGCCTATTTGGCTATCCAACATGATTTTTTATGAAATATTAAGAAAACAGTATCGATATAATTGTACTCACATCGACAAATATATGGTGTGTAAAAAAATCTTAAAAAGCGGATAAATATTTGTGATTTTCCGAAATTTTGACTACTTTTGCAGTGGATTTAAAATAGAATTTTACACTTATAATACTTAATGCTTAAAAACTATGCAGAACCTACAGAAAAACAATGGGGTGGTGACTACTTCTCAGTTTACCATCGACAGTAAGAACAAGATGAAAGACAATATGACTGTCACTGGTTTATCCTATGGATGTGTTGTTATATCTTGTATTGGATCAGAGTTCTGGACGGACTAAAAACCTAAGTTAACAACAAACAAGAGCGGTATCACTAAGAGGTGATACCGCTCTTGTTTTGTATCTCCTGCGACCCTCTCCTTCTCCCCCCAAGGGGGAGTGTTTTATATACTAATACTATCTAAAGACTCCCTCCCTTGGGGAGGGATGGGGTGGGTCTTTATATCTCCTGCGTATCCTCCAATTTTCTATATGCAGAAAGGGGAACACTTGGGGTTATTCTTTTGAGAAAATCCGTAAGAGTCTCAAAGTAGGCCTTGTCGGAGGAAGGGTTTATGAAATCACGACAGATATAATGCTCGTCGCCTTCCACTACGAATGACACCAATTCATTGGTGTATTTCCTCATTTCTTTAGATAGACGGGTGAAATATGCGTATGGTACGATTTTGTCTTTCTTACTCTGCATGAGCAGTATCGGACGTTGGTCAATGCCCTTCACGCTACAAAGCTTGGATAGTGTTATGCTGTCAGCGGCACTCATGTCCTCTATGTCCTTCAAACTGACATTCGGGAAGTCGTACTTCGGATCTGCTTCGTTATGATTGAAGGCAAAGTAATCCTCGAATGAAGAATATGCTGATAGTGATATCGCAGCATTGATATCATAGCTTTCTATCATTGAGCGGATGGCAACAGTTCCTCCCATAGCAACACCCATTACGACGATAGGAAGATTGATATAGTCCATCTTTGTCTTTATATAGTCAATTACTGCCTGAACGTCCTTTACTTCCTCGTATTTCTTGCTGCCGTCTGTCTTTGAGTGATTGCTTACGTCCATGGTGAATGTGGCATAGCCGAGTTTATAGAACTCCATAGCGTGACCATAGTATGCAGAGGCTGACGGCGCATCCCTTCCTGATATGCAGATTACTATTCCTATAGGAATGGCAGGGCATATCTCGTATGCTATGACCTCATTGCCATATTGGTTTTGGAGATAGAGAGAGTCGGGGGTAGGAAGACCGAATTGTTGTGCGTCATACTTGGTACTATAGTCCACATCCATCTGCTGCAGACATCTTTCTATCTGCAGTTCCTTATCTGCAATATCGTCATCAATCATAATAGACTGGGCACCTGCAGATAAGCTCATAAGGCTTAAAAACAAAAATATAATATATTTCAGTTTCATATCCCACAAGATATGGATTAATATACCTTTTATAAAAAACAATACCTCTTCTTTTGTTTAACGCGATAGTTGTTGTTTTATTGCGTGGAAACCGGAAATTTCTTTCTCCTTTATAAAAAAGGTTACATGGGGAATATCCCATGCAACCTTTTCAATGTAAAAATCTTATTTGACCTTTCGTAATTGTATATGACGGATATTGAACTTGTTTAGATATGCCTTGTCTGCTGAAATGCTGATGGTCATATCTCCTGCCTTATGATGGAAAGGCTTTGAAACGCGATAGGTCCAATGTTCATTATCGACTTTTGCAAAGCCATCCCACCCCGCGCTGTCAGGATTCTCGAAGATAGGGAGCTTTGAGCCTTCTGTCCAATCCATTGTCCATAGCTTCTTGCCCTCATCACTCAAATCGTTGAATGCCACATCCTTACTGCCATCAACAGCCTTGATTACTCCGCCCTTGCCTTCAACATCAGTAAGGGATTCAAGAACATAGTCACCCTCGTCAAAATGCTCTGTACGAGTAAGGGTAAACGACATTGTTGCCCTGGAATCATCTCGGCTGAGTATCAAAGCCTTGTCTGGAAGATTGCCATAGCCACTACGATCTTCAGATAGCCATTTGTTCACATTCTTAAGTTGTTTCAAATCCCAGCCAAGCCTGTCAATTACATTCCACTGGTATGAGTTGCCAAGTATAATTCCATTCCTCGTAGCCTTCTTTTCGCGCAATTCTGTATTGAATTTTTCTATATTCATAGCACCACTTGTCACAGAACCAACAATAACGGCAATAGACAAGAGCCATATAATTACTATTCCTGTCACCATAAATGAAGAGAGAGGTTTGGTGTTACTCTTGAATAGTCTTATAAAGAAGTTGATAGGTATTCCAACAGCAAGCAGAGCGGCAATAAGACCAACCCATAGTGCAGTTCCACAAGCTGTAATTGGTTCTGCCAGATTTACAATTTCCGGGAAAATTCCAGCAACAACAGAAACTCCACCGAAGACGAACAGACACGCAACGAATATTGCGATAAGTACGGCAATGAAAGCGATGAACAATGGAAGCATCAAAAGTATGGCAAAGCATATAAGTATGGCCTTCAGGCATCCAGAGGAACTATTTCCCGTAGTCACACGTTCTGTTTTGTTTCCTTCAGAATCAGAAACCACCTGTTCCCTGATATTCTCTGGATTTACATCCATACCTTGCATACGCAGTTTATCCTCGGCTGTCCTTGCCTCTGGAACCACAATCCATATCACGAGATATGTGAGTGGAACAAGGAAGTTGAATGTGAAGTCTATCATGTCAAAAATGAAGAAATGATGTAAGAATGACATGTTAAATCCCCATCCGACAAAGGCAAGTACCAATACGGCAAGTCGCCAGATAGTCACATCGCCAACGCCGAAATAATCAGCCAAGCCTGAGCAGATACCGCCAAGCATCTTGTTATCGGCATTACGGTAGAAACGACGGGTACTTATGTTCTTCTTTATCTTACCGAAAACAGAGGTCTCATCGCCAAACGAGCTGAAGAAATTCTCCTTTTCCTGTCCGTCATTGTTGTTAGTATCGCTTGTAAAGGCATTATTGGCATCTGTATGTGCAGAATCGTCAATATCAGCTGGATTTCCCACCTTATTGATAATCTCCTTGATTGTCTCAATGTTAACGGCAGTCATGCCCTTTTCCTTATACTCCCAGAGCAGTTCGGCGACACGATGCTCTATGTCATCGGCAATCTCATCACCACCTTCCTCATTACGGAAGTAGTTCTTCATGCTCTGGAGATAGTTCTCGAGCAACTGATATGCATCCTCGTCAATGGCATATATTGTGCCACATATATTGATTGAAATATTCTTTTTCATATTCGTAAGAGTTTTAGTGATTGCTATGTAAAATATTAACTGTTTTTGTAAGTTCATTCCAGCTCGCGTCGAGTTGCTGAAGGGCCTCCTCGCCCTCGTCAGTCAAGGCGTAATATTTGCGAGGTGGTCCTTGAGTACTCTCCTGCCATTCGTATTTCAACAGCCCGTCCTTTTTCAAACGGTTGAGCAACGGGTATAGCGTACCTTCCACCACAATCATCTCTGCCAATTTCAGTTGCGAGATAATATCATTGGCATACAAAGGACGATGTCTCAACAGGAGAAGTATGCAATACTCAAGCATACCCTTTCTCATCTGCGATTTCGTGTTATCAACATTTACCATATTATTAATGTTTTTGATTTCTGAGTACAACGTGCGAAGCATCCTCGCATGTAGGAAATAGGGCTTGTCGCTTATAGAGCGGTGCCCGTCTCTGATTTCCAAGTGCAAAGATATGTATTATTTGGTACTTTGCAATACAAGGTACTAAATAATTAAGATTTATTTATTATTTTCTTGTGGAAATTTACATTTATTTGCAAATGATGGCTGTATAAGTGTTTTTCGGCTTATTCTTTGTCTTAACCATAGCTCTTCCTCCGTCCTTCCTTCGCTCATCCTTCGTTCTTCCTCCGTACCAAAGTCGGTGCAAAGTCGGTGCAAAGTCGGTGGGAGAGCGGAGGTTCATCGAGTTTGGTACGGAGGAAGAAGGGATTTACAGCGGATTTACTTCTGACTTTATTCTCACCAAATATTTTTCGTATTCATCATATAACAGCCCTTACAGAATTTGAAACCTTCCCTAAATCCGTCGAATTATACGAATTTAAAGTGTAAATATACATTTTTTCTCATTTTTGTTCTCTGTTTCGGGAAAAAGTTGTATATTTGCAATCGCAATTAAAATATTCATAGAACCTGAACATGAAAAGAGATAGCATAAATATTGTTAACGGAGTAAAAAGAATGGCCGATTTGTTTGGTCATTCCGAGAATTTGATTACTCTCTCTCTCTCTCATATATCTGTAGGTACACTATAAACCCTCGTATTTTATTGTTAAGTCGTGGATGTCCGCGCAAGTATAGGCTTTTCTTGCAATAGCAGGAGAAGCCCAATCTGTTATCTGTAATTATATCTTATATCTATAAACCAATAATTTTTTTTAATCTGAATCGAATATGAAACATTCGTTGAAAATTTCGTTGATGGCATTAGTTGCCATGTTTGCGTTCAACACAGTTGCTGACGCTCAGTTTGGCGCTTTGAAGAAGTTGGCTAAGTCTGCAGGAGGTAAATCACAAGCTTTGAAGGAAATTGAAGCTTTTGTTGAGGAACATAAAGCGGCTATTCCACAGCCGAAGCAGGGGAATCCTGTTGATTTCTCTTTGGAATGGGAGATTGGCTTTGAACATAAAAGTGGTGTTGTTGCTACATGGGATCCTGCCAAGTTGGAGGTAACTATAAAAACCGATCGCAACGGTAACAAACCGGGTACAGTTGTGAAGCTTGATCCGAATACAGGAAAGTGGACGGATGCCTCTGGCGCTTCGAAAGGTTCAATAAGTGCAGATGGTACTATTGATTCTCCAGGTTTTGGTATTGTGAAGTTGGAAGAAAACAAAGAGCATTGCATGGATGCTGAGAATAAGATTGATACAGATATTCTGATGGGATATAACATTAAGTTGGGAAGGGATAATACAAAACTGACCTATTACCAGTTTAATGACCTCAGAGGTAGGAGCATGACAAAAGAGAATGTCGGCAAGATAAAGTGGGGTGTCAACAAAGGTGAGGTTAGCGATAAGACTATTAATCCGTTGATTGTTGCCTATGTTTATTTTGGTTTGATTTTCAATCAGAATGATGTTCTTACCAATAAGTTAGGGTATGATATTACCAAGACTTTCACAGAGTCAGAGCTTAGAAATAGTGTTACGTATAAAGATGAAGCAGCTGTTGCTCAGATTAAGAAGATAGAAGATGGTTTTCTTAATTATAATTCCGCAACAAAGGGAGGTAAGATTGCAGAGATTGGTCTGATGACCAGATGGCTGCACGAAACTGGCTACAAGAATCGCTATAAGTGGAATGAAACAACATATACCATTGATAGGCTTAACTACTGGGTCGTTTACGAAATGCCTGATGGTAAGAACAAGGTTGCTTTCTATCAACTTGTAAAGAATGATGGTGACAGAGGTGTTACCGAGCGTAGCAAGTGTAAGGGAATGCACACGTTGACCGAGTGGAAGCGTAAGTAACATTTAGTAAAGAATAGCCCTCTGAGTAATCAGGGGGCTTTTCTGTTGCGTATATGCTGAATAATTATTTCTTAGCATTCTTCTTTGCCTCTGTGAGGTCTGGATAATACTCCTCGAAAGTTTCTTCGCAGTTGGCACGACAAGCCTTTACGATGTCCTCTACAAGACTATTGGCATATACCTCAAGGTTGGTGTAATACTGTTTTGGATCAAGTGTGAAACTGCCGCTATCATCAACATTAGGATTAAGGCCATGAGCCTTCTCCCATTTGTCGGGCATTCCATCACCATCGCTATCAGTCTGTGGTTTGCCGCCTTTAAGCGTAGGCCAACCTCCGGCATCATCAGCAGAGTCAATAAGACCACCCTCAGAACCATTACTGCCTTCTATCTTGGATGCCCCCTTACGGGCATTCGTTGTGACGCGCTTGTCGATGGCATCACGGTCTAAGGAACAGCCTGCATAGTCAATTATCTTGTCGAAGAGGCGCTGTGGGTCTTTGTCAAGACTGATGATAGGATAGTTCCATCGTGACTCGTCAGACTTGAAAGGTTCTGGGGCAAGACACTTCGCTTTCCACTCATCGTATGTAATGTCACCCTTCTTGTCCATCTTGATAGCCTTTACGCTTGTATTGTCCTTGGTGACTTCCTCTGAGCCCTCCATGAAGTTGCCATTGATATAGAGCTGGGCAGGAACACAAAGTGCGCCGTTCTCCTTGTTGCAATTCTTGCAGAAGGTAGTAGGATTGAAGATGCGTGTCATTACCTTTTCCTGAGTAGCAGGTCCCGGTTTATAGTAGTTGTAGCAGAGGTTGATTTTCTTTGGCTCCTTGTCAGGCAACTGCTCTCCACCGTATGCGGAGTTACCTCCCCAGTTATAGATGACGTTGTTCACGCAATCCAAAGGTCCTGCAAGCGTTGATACATAGCCGTGGTCGAAACGTGGCATACGTGAATCGTTGTCGGCAAGAAGGTTATGGTGGAATGACGCACGTTCACCGCCCCAGATACCTCCATATCCGTGAACAGCATTCTTGTTGGCACTTGCACGAAGACTCTCGGAAAGGATACACCATTGGAGCGTAAAGTCCCTGTTCCCATAGAAAGATCCGACCTCGTCTGTGCTCCAAGACATAGAACAATGGTCGATGATAATACGACGATGAGTGCCGTCAAGACCGTATTTGTCAAGGTCGTGGTGAGAGGCTGACATTGCATCTGCATCAACAATATCACCAACGCGACAACGCAGGAAACGGATTATTACGTTATCTGCACTACCAATAGCGAGAGTGTAGTTCTTTAAGCAGATTCCCTTGCCCGGGGCTGTCTGTCCCAAAATGCTGATACTGCCTTTGTTGATTTTCAGTTCACCCTTGAGTTCTATGGTTCCTGCAACGTCGAATACAATAATTCTCGGTCCTTTCTTTTTTTGGATATAGTATCTGAGCATTCCGTCTGACGGTTGCTCGATATTGTCTTCCAATGTCGTTACATGGAAAACCTTGCCGCCTCGTCCGCCTGTTGTGTAGCGGCCATATCCCTCAGCTCCTGGAAAAGCAGGGGCTTGTGCGAATTGTGCATTGGCAGGCATTAAGGTTACTAGCGACAGCAATGTCATTACGATTGATTTTCTTATCATAATCTATTAAGTTATATTGTAGTCGTTTTTGTGGTTATAGTAGTTAACGCTGCAAATTTACTATTTTTTCCCAAGAAAATACACAAAACCAAGGAAAAAGTTAAAAATTTTTACATTTTAGTTGAAAGTCAAAGACAAAAAGTCAAATGTCTAAGGTTGAAGGTCTAAGCTCTAAGGGTGAAACACTAACCTCTATTCCCCCAAAAGGGTAGAAATGAAAAATGCACCACCCGATAAGTAAGGTGGTGCATTTTCTGATTACTAAGAAACAATGCTTACTTAGCAGCCTCGATAGAAGCCTTGCGGAACTCTTTCATTGCCTTTTCAATAGCAAGTGAAGCCTTACGTGCACGAGCACCTGCTGCCTTATTACCATTCTCTGCCTGAGCAGCTGCGTCCTTAGCAAACTCTGCATAAGCTGCTGCGATCTTTTCTACTAATTCTTTCATTTTATTATAAGTTTAATGTTAATAGATTCAGTGTATTACTACTTACTGTATTACTTATCGATTGCAAAGATACGTAAAAAATCAAATAATACACAAATTTTATTGGTTTTTTTGACATTTTTTTATAAAAAAGTGCTTTCTGAGGCGTTTTAATGGCATTTTTTAAAACAAATCATTACTTTTGTATTCTAATTGTAGGAAAACCTACATATTTTTACTAATAAATAAAACGCTAAAACTATGTCTAGATTTGCATTTAAAATGTTCCTGAAATCGGGTTTTGAGGCTGAATATGAGAAACGCCATGCCGCAATATGGCCGGAACTGGTAAAGATGATAAAAGATAGTGGGGTGGGGAATTATTCTATCTACTGGGATAAGGATACGAATATATTGTTTGGTTATCAGGAATGTTCGGGTGAAGGGAACTCGCAGGACACGAGTAATGGTATAGATCCTATTACTCAAAAGTGGTGGGATATGATGGCTGATATCATGGAGGTGAACCCTGAGGATAACTCTCCTGTCACTATTCCTTTGAAGGAAGTGTTCCATATGGAGTGAATAGTGAATAATGAATAGATAATAATACTTAATACTGGCTAACGCCCTTATGAGTCCCCTCGTTCTGGTGGCTACCAGTATTAGATATTATTCACTATTCGTTATTATCTATTCTCTTATAGAAGACCGGTCCATTGCCATGCCCTATGTCTAAGTCCTTGCCTCTGCGGATAGCTTCCGTTACATAGTCCTTTCCTCTTGCAACGGCATCCTCAAGCGAATATCCAAGGGCCAGGGATGAGGCTATGGCACTTGAAAGGGCGCAACCCGTTCCGTGAAGGTTTGTACTTTCTATCTTCTCCGTAGCATAGACGCGTTCTGTGCCATTGGCAAGGCAAAGTCTGTCTGCCATTTCTGAGCCTTCAGCATGACCACCTTTTATTAATATGTTATAGTTGCATGCATTAAATCCTGATAATCCAG
The DNA here is from genome assembly GCA_902779665.1 of uncultured Prevotellaceae bacterium. Taxonomy (GTDB): domain Bacteria; phylum Bacteroidota; class Bacteroidia; order Bacteroidales; family Bacteroidaceae; genus Prevotella. The sequence goes on from CACZCN010000032.1 coordinate 24,976, forward strand.
ATAAAGTTTCCATTTCTGGAATATTTGGCGTGATAAGCGTGCAGAGGGGGAAAAGTTCTGAAACAACAATATCAATGGCATCCTCCGACATCAAACGACGGCCACTTGTGGAAATCATCACAGGGTCGAGGATAATTGGGTGATGGGTGATAGGTGTTAGGTGATGGCTTAGTGTTTCTGCAATGGCATGGGCAACATCAGCAGAAGGTATCTGGCCAATCTTTATAGCCTTGACATCAAGGTCGGAAAGAACGGCTTCAAGTTGGCTGCGCACGACATCTGCAGGTACAGGCATGACTGACTGTACCCCAAGTGTGTTTTGGGTGGTGAGGGCTGTTATGACAGAGGCTCCATAGCATCCTAAAGACTCTATGGTACGAAGATCCTGTTGTATGCCTGCGCCTCCGCTAGGATCACTTCCTGCTATTGTCAATACTATTTCCATGCATCTCCTAAAATTATTGCACCTCCAAATCCGAGGCTTAATACTTCTTCTACTTTATCAAATGTAACTCCACCTAATGCCAATACCTTATTGTCTATGATACCCTCAGCCGCAGCTTTTTCTATTTGCTCTCTGTTGAATGCCGATTTATATCCTTGCTTGGATATTGAGTCATAGATGGGAGAAAGTGAGAGGTAGTTACATTTCGTTTTCCATTCTTTTATTTCCTCAAGGGAGTGGCAACTCCGACTGATGCTTCCTTTCCAGTCTTTGGGAGGAAGAGGATTGCGAGAGTTGAGATGTACACCATACAAACCATATTTCACAGCAAGATGATGATGATCGTGAAGTACAAGTCGTGAATAATATTCCGCAGGAATCTCACGAATTAGCCGCTCCATTTCATCAGAAGTACTTTCCGGCTTTCGGATATGTATTAAATCCACATGAGCGAGACGCTGAACGATTCGTTCAGCCTCCCGCTCTATGAAATATGGAAGTGTGATTACAATTATCATTACACAGCCTTCTGATTAATCATCAGATTGACATGGTCGAATGAGCCGTCCCAATCTTTCCATACAGGCTCTATGCCATGAGCCTTTAGTGCGGTGGCGATTTCCTCAACCGTGCGGTCATCGCTCACGGTAAACTGCTCAAGAGCCTGTGGATAGCTGTAGTAGCCACCCGGATTCACACGACTTGCAGCCGACATGGTAGTTACGCCAAGGGTACACATATTATTACGTATAAACTCAGGCTCACGTGTAGAATAGCTGATATCCACATCGTGGTCGAAGATACGCATAGCGAATGTGACCTGTGCAAGTTCACGGTCGTTCACGAAACAGTTTGGTTGGAAACCCTCATTCTGTGCAGGGCGCATACGAGGGAAATTGACAGAGTACTTTGTCTTCCAATACTTCTTCTGAAGATAACGAAGATGATATGCAAGCATAGTTACATCTGTCTTCCATTCCTTCTCAAGTCCGAGCAAGGCACCCATACCGATAGAGTGAACGCCTGCCATTCCCATACGGTCAAAGCCGTTAAGACGCCATTCAAACTTAGACTTCATTCCACGTGGATGATAGTCCTTGTAATGAGCCTCATTGTAAGTTTCCTGAAAACAGATCACGCCATTGAGACCATGATGGGTAAGCATGGCATAGTCCTCGGTTGAGAGAGGCATAACCTCAATCTTCAGGTTTGAGAAATATGGCTTGGCACGGTCGAGAGCCTTGGCAAGATAGTCAACGCCCGCCTTTGCTGGATTCTCACCTGTTACGATGAGGAGATTCTCGAAAGGACCGAGCCTCTTGATTGCCTTGTATTCATCCTCACACTGGTCAATGGTAAGGATTGTGCGTGCCATAGGATTCTCACGATGGAATCCGCAATACACGCATGAATTTGAGCATGAGTTGGTGATATAGAGAGGGATGAACATTGACATCGTCTTGCCAAAACGCTCACGGGTATATTTCTGCGACAGACGTGCCATCTGCTCAAGATATGGCTCTGCTGCAGGTGATATAAGCGCCATGAAGTCTTCTACATCACAATGCTCCTTGGCAAGGGCACGACGCACGTCAAGATCTGTCTTTGAGGCAATCTTGCGAGTGGTCTCATCCCATGATATTTTCTTTAATTCATCACTAAACATAGTGTTAATTACTTATTTTACTTACGTTTGGAGCATGGTTTGAAGGCATACTCCTTTAGTTCGGTTATTGTTGGATTTTTTCCGCAAAGGGCACATGAGTCATTCTTTGGGAACGACATCTTGTTCCATTCCATAGTAAGGGCATCGAAGGTAAGGATGGCATTTGTCATCGGCTCTCCTACGCCTGCGAGGTATTTCACAGCCTCTGTAGCCTGAATAGTACCGAGCATTCCGGCTATGCTTCCAAGGACGCCCACCATTGAGCAGGTCTCAACATCTTCTTTCTCTGGCGGTTCAGGAAAGAGACAACGATAACAGGCTGTGCCGTGGGTATGTGTCATCATCTGACCGGAATAACGGTTTATACCACCGATACAGAATGGTTTATCAAGCATTATACAGGCATCATTGACAAGATATTTCGTTGAGAAATTGTCAGAGCCTTCAAGCACATAGTCATAAGGACGTATGAGTTCAAGAGCGTTATCCTCAGTCAGATACAGCTCATGCTTGATAATGTTCACATCAGGATTGATGTCTTTGGCACGCTCAAAGGCAGAATCAACCTTCGGGCGGCCTATGTCAGAAGTACCGTGGATAACCTGTCGCTGAAGGTTTGTGATAGAGACCGCATCTCCATCTACGATGCCTATCGTGCCAACTCCCGCAGCTGCGAGATACATGACAATCGGTGATCCTAATCCGCCTGCACCTACCACGAGCACCTTAGCATTGAGGAGGCGAAGCTGTCCCTCCTTGCCAAAGCCGTCGAGAATGAGATGACGGTTATAGCGTCGCTTCTGTTCGGATGTGAGTTCCTTTGTTTCCAGACTCATCATTACTTGAGTTTTCTAAGGTCGTGTGTCAGCTTTGCTGCACAGAAGTTAGGACCGCACATGGTACAGTACTCTCCGTCTGTATGACCTGCCTCCTCAAAATACTGAAGAGCACGCTCTGGGTCGAGTGAGAGGTGGAACTGGTCACGCCAACGGAAGTCGAAACGTGCCTTTGAGAGGGCATTGTCACGAACCTGTGCGCCCGGATGTCCCTTAGCAAGGTCGGCTGCATGGGCTGCTATCTTATAGGTCACAACACCTACACGCACATCCTCCTTGTTAGGCAAAGCGAGATGTTCCTTTGGTGTTACGTAGCAGAGCATAGCGGTTCCCATCCATGCTATCTGAGCTCCACCGATAGCAGAAGTGATATGGTCATAGCCCGGTGCGATATCAGTAACGATAGGACCGAGTGTATAGAAAGGAGCCTCATGACAATGGTCGAGCTGACGATCCATATTCTCACGGATCTTCTGCATAGGAACATGACCAGGACCTTCGATGAATGCCTGTACATTCTTATCCCATGCACGAAGCACAAGTTCACCCATAGTGTCAAGCTCTGCAAACTGAGCTGCATCATTGGCATCTGCCGTACAACCAGGACGCAAACCGTCACCAAGTGAAAGGGCTGTATCATACTGAGCTACGATATCACATATCTCATCAAAATGCTCATACAGGAATGACTCCTTGTCGTGGATAAGGCACCACTTTGACATGATACTTCCACCACGGCTAACGATTCCGCAAAGACGTGAATCTGCAAGATGCACATTGTGGCGGCGGATACCTGCATGGATAGTGAAGTAGTCAACACCCTGTTCACATTGCTCTATGAGAGTATCACGATAAATTTCCCATGTCAAATCCTCCACTTTTCCGTTCACCTTCTCCAACGCCTGATAGATAGGAACAGTACCAACAGGAACAGGACAGTTGCGTACAATCCATTCACGGGTCTCGTGAATGTTATCGCCTGTAGAGAGGTCCATAAGGGTATCGCCACCCCATTTGCATGACCATACTGCCTTGTCAACCTCTTCCTCAATAGAAGATGTAGTAGCAGAATTGCCGATGTTGGTGTTAATCTTCACAAGGAAGTTACGACCGATAATCATTGGTTCTGCCTCCGGGTGATTGATATTTGCAGGAATAACGGCACGACCACGGGCAATCTCGTCACGCACGAACTCTGGTGTGATATGCGATTTTATTCCGAGTTCCTCACAGTTCATATTCTCACGGATAGCTACATACTCCATTTCCGGAGTAATGATACCAGCCTTGGCGTATGCCATCTGAGAGATAGACTTGCCTGCCTTTGCCCTGCGTGGCAACTGTATATGCTCAAAACGGAGAGAGTCAAGTGAGTGGTCGGCAAGACGCTGCTTACCATATTCACTTGTCACCTCTGAGAGCTGTTCTGTGTCGTTACGGTCAATAATCCATTGTTCACGAATACGTGGAAGACCTTTCTTGAGGTCTATCTCGATATTAGGGTCTGAGAACGGACCGCTTGTGTCATAGATGTAAACTGGAGCATTTGGTTCCGTGTGAGGAATACCGCGCTCATCCTTAGTAACGGTAGGGGTGAGGTTGACCTTAGTCATTCCAACCTTTATGTTAGGGAACAGCTTTCCCTGCATATAGGCTTTCTCACGCTTTGCGTATGCTTTGTTATCTTGTGGCATTATAAATATAATCTAAAGTGTCGCAAGCTCCACTTCAAGTGAATAGTGAATAACGAATAGATAATAATGCTTAGTGAAAAATACTGGCTAACGCCCTTGTGCGAATCTCGTTCTGGTGTCCACCTGTATTAAGTATTATTCACTTTTCACTTTTCACTATTCACTTTCAACTTGAGCCATGCGAAAGTTGAATCATTAATTAAGGAATGCTGTGAGTGGACTTGATGCTTCTGCGCACTCGCTTACAGAGCCAAGACCTGCCTCGTATGCACGACGACCGGCAATGACAGCCTCCTTGAAGGCAATAGCCATCTGAACAGGATCACCGGCAACGGCAATGGCAGTATTTACCAGACAACAGTCTGCGCCCATCTCCATAGCTTCTGCTGCATGACTTGGAGCTCCAATACCCGCATCAACAACGACAGGAACGTTAGCCTGCTCTATGATAATCTGAAGGAAATCCTTCATGCGAAGTCCCTTGTTTGTACCGATAGGAGCTGCGAGAGGCATTACGGTTGCTGCTCCAGCCTCTTCAAGATGCTTGCAAAGGGTAGGGTCTGCCTGACAATAAGGAAGCACCACGAAACCGAGCTTTACAAGCTGCTCTGTAGCCTTCAATGTCTCGATTGAGTCTGGAAGCAGATAGCGTGGGTCTGGGTGAATCTCCAGTTTCAGCCAGTTTGTTCCGAATGCCTCACGAGCCATCTGTGCGGCAAATACAGCCTCCTCCGCATTACGCACACCTGATGTATTAGGAAGTAGCTGAATGCGAGGATTCTGAGTGATATGAGTCAGGAGATCATCCTGCTTATCCTCAAGTTCGATACGCTTCATGGCAACTGTAACCATCTCTGACTCTGATGCATCGATAGCCTTTGCCATAAGTTCATTGTTGTTGAATTTTCCTGTTCCAAGGAAGAGGCGTGAATTAAACTCACGACCTGCAATAATAAGTTTTTCCATAATTAGAAGCCCCCCTAATCCCCCGAGGGGGAATTTTTAGGATTGTATAAATCCTTATGGGGGTATATTGATTGTAAATTATTAATTTGTTTTTGAGGTTCAAATACTATCTAAAATCTCTCCCCCTCGGGGGAGATGGAAGGGGGCTATAAATTTTTTCATCTCCTCTACTGGATCATCTGCATTCAATACTGCTCCGCTTAGGGCTATGCCCGTCACGCCAGTCTGCATTATCTGAGGAATGTCATCCAAGGTTATTCCGCCTATGGCAACAATAGGAATGTCTATGCCCTCTGCCTTCATCTGACTGCAAATGCTGATATATCCCTCAAGACCAAGGATAGGTGACAATCCTTTCTTTGTCGTTGTGAAACGGAATGGGCCACAACCTATATAGTTTGCTCCAGCCTCATAATGAGCACGGACATCCTCAAACGTATTGGCTGTTCCTCCTATGATGAAGTCATCACCAAGAATCCTGCGAGCCTCCGCTATCGGCATATCCTTCTTGCCGAGATGAACGCCGTCTGCCTTTATCTGCTTAACGAGGTTCACATGGTCGTCGATGATGAATGTAGCTCCAACCTCTCGGCACATTTTCTGAGCCTCAAGAGCAACGGGGAGTATTTCCTCATCCGTTGCATCCTTCATCCTGAGCTGAATCCAACGGCAACCGCCCTCTAATGCCAGACGGATGGAATCAAGGTAGGAATAGCGGTCGTTATAATGACTTATAAATTGTATCATCCTCCGCAAGCTGCCTTGATAATGATAATACTTGTTCCTTCGCTTATTGTGGTTGAGGCCCACTCTGAGCGTGGAATCATCTGATTGCTAATAGCAACGGCAACGCCTTTCTCCGGAAGATTTAGTTCCTTGGAGAGAGCGAGAAGGGTAGTAGCCTCAGTTGCTACCGGCTTGTTGTTTACTGTAATGTTCATATTCTAAAAAGTGACCCACCCCAACCCTCCCCAAGGGAGGGAGTCTTAGGATGGTATTATTGTATCAAAAATCTCCCTCCCTTGGGGAGGGTTGGGGTGGGTCGAATTGCTGAAGTTCGGATTTCGTTACAAAACAAAAAATCCCTATCTCAGCACCAAATTCTTGGGTACGTGAAACAGGGGTATATTTGGGTTAACTCGTTCCTTGCGACAGCATTACCTGCATCAAGTTCTATGGGTATAATCTCAGCCAACCTAAGTCAGCACCCCGTTTTCGGGGTGCAAAATTAGTGAATTTATTTGGATAAACCACTCTTTACTGCAATTTTTTAGTATTTTTTTACTTTCTCCTTTCTAAAGTCAAGGACAATGCGCAATCAAATTGATAATTGTGCCCTTAGGCGAAAGGCATGTTAATTAACGTGAGTTCGACGACTTCAAGACTGCGAGGGCTGAAAGCCCGACACCTAATAGGGCAGTCCGTAAGGGCTGTTATTCTATAGATGCGTGATTAAAGGAGCGCTGTAAGTGCGAC
>CACZCN010000033.1:0-31677 GCA_902779665.1 uncultured Prevotellaceae bacterium
AAGTATAATTACCTTTAGCGGGGGCAAAAGTACAGAAATTTCCTCTATTGCGTATGCTTTTTGATAGTTTTTATGATACTTTTCGATTGATAAAGATTAATAAAGAAAGATTAAGAAATTAAGCCGGTATTTGCGGTTAAGGTCGTGTCGCAGCAAATGTTCGCCAGGACGATGAGGGCGTTTAACATGGTTTTCGGACAATTCCTCGGGGACTTCATGTTTTTTTAGGTGAAAAATTCGCTTGTCTCATAAAAAATCAGTAAATTTGCAACCTAATTGAAATTTGTAATTTTTCGCTAAGGCTCAACAAGCTGAAGCAAGTCAAAAGTTTAACAAATAGGAATGATTAACATTACTTTCCCAGATGGATCTGTTCGTCCGTATGAACAGGGCATCACTGGACTTCAGATTGCTGAGAGCATCTCACCTGCTCTCGCACGCAGCGTTGTAAGCTGTGGAGTGAATGGTGAGACAGTGGAACTCAACCGTCCAATCAATGCTGACGCAAAGATTGCCCTCTACAAGTTCGAGGACGAAGAGGGTAAGCATAGCTTCTGGCACACAAGTGCGCACTTGCTTGCTGAGGCTCTCAAGGAACTTTATCCTGGCATACAGTTCGGTTTCGGTCCTGCTATCGAGGCAGGTTTCTTCTATGACGTTCTCCTTCCTAACGGAGAGCAGATCAAGGAGGGCGACTTCGCCAACATCGAGAAGAAGATGCTGGAGCTTGCCAAGAAGGATGAGCCACTCGTTCGTAAGGAAGTTTCAAAGGCTGACGCTATGGCTTCTTTCGGTGCCGACGGTCAGACCTACAAGTGCGAGCATATCGAGCAGGATCTCGAGGACGGCTCAATCACTACATACACACAAGGCAACTTCACCGACCTCTGTAAGGGTCCTCATCTCGTTTCTACAGGTGCTATCAAGGCCGTTAAGCTCACATCAATCGCCGGTGCTTTCTGGCGTGGTGATGCTAAGCGTGAGCAGATGCAGCGTCTCTACGGTATCTCTTTCCCAAAGAAGAAGATGCTCGACGACTACCTCGTTATGCTTGAGGAGGCTAAGAAGCGCGACCACCGTAAGATTGGTAAGGAGATGGAGCTCTTCATGTTCTCTGACCGCGTAGGCAAGGGACTCCCAATCTGGTTGCCAAAGGGCACAGACCTCCGCCTCCGTCTTCAGGATATGCTCCGCGCCATCCAGAAGCGTTTCGGCTATCAGGAAGTTATCACTCCGCATATCGGTTCAAAGAACCTCTACGTTACTTCTGGTCACTATGCACACTATGGCAAGGACTCATTCCAGCCAATCCACACACCTGAGGAGGACGAGGAGTATATGCTCAAGCCAATGAACTGCCCTCACCACTGTGAGGTGTTCGCTTGGAAGCCACGTTCATACAAGGACCTGCCATTCCGTTGCGCAGAGTTCGGTACTGTATATCGCTATGAGAAGTCAGGTGAGCTTCACGGACTCACACGTGTACGTTCATTCACACAGGACGATGCACATATCTTCTGCCGTCCTGATCAGGTGAAGAGCGAGTTCCTCCGCGTTCTCGACATCATTCAGGCTGTATTCTCAATCTTCGGCTTCAAGGACGATCAGGTAGAGTTCCAGATTTCTCTCCGCGACCCTAACGACAAGGATAAGTACATCGGTACTGACGAGATGTGGGCATCAGCACAGAACGCTATCATCGAGGCTTGCAAGGAGCGTGGTCTCAATGCACGTCAGGAAGAGGGCGAGGCTGCATTCTATGGTCCAAAGCTCGACTGCATGGTTAAGGATGCTATCGGCCGTCGCTGGCAGTTGGGTACTATTCAGGTTGACTACAACCTCCCAGTACGTTTCGACCTCGAATACACAGCCGAGGACAACTCAAAGCAGCGTCCTGTCATGATTCACCGTGCACCATTCGGTTCTATGGAGCGTTTCGTAGCCGTACTCATCGAGCACACAGCAGGACACTTCCCACTCTGGCTCACACCTGATCAGGTTGCTATCCTCCCAATCTCAGAGAAGTTCAACGACTATGCAGAGCAGGTACGTCGCTTCCTCGATACAAAGGGTGTTCGTGCAACCGTTGATAACCGTAACGAGAAGATCGGCCGTAAGATTCGTGACAACGAGTTGAAGCGTGTTCCTTACATGGTTATCGTTGGTGAGAAGGAGGCAGCAGAAGGCAATGTGGCAATGCGTCAGCAGGGTGGTGGCGAGCAGGCTGTCATGTCAATGGCAGAGTTCGCACAGCGCATCAACGACGAGGTTGCAGAGCAGCTCTCAGCTACCAATATCGAGCCAAAGGACTAGGCAATGATGAAGATTGCAATACCTACAAGGGATAATCTTGTAGATGATCATTTCGGGCATTGCGACCATTACACAGTGTTTACTGTAGGTGATGACAAGAGCGTGATAAGTTCAGAGCGTCTTGATTCACCACAGGGTTGCGGATGCAAGTCGAATATCGCTTCCGTGATGCAGGAAATGGGCATAACCATTATGCTTGCCGGCAATATGGGTATGGGAGCATACAACAAGCTTGCTGCACATGGTATAAGCACCTTGCGTGGATGTCATGGCAATGTCAATGACGTGCTTACGGCTTATCTCAATGGCACTCTTACGGATTCTGCCGAGTCATGCAACCATCACGACTGTGGTAGTCATGCCGAGAAGCCTGTGTATGTAATTTCGTAATTTTTACATTAATATAATAAGAGACGGTATTACACAAAGATGTAATGCCGTCTCTTTTTTGTGTGTGGTAAGTAATTCAAAATTAACGTCAGTTCGACGACTTGCTTCAGCTTGATGAGCTTCAGCGAATAAAATAAACGCTGCGCTTGGCTACATGACTTGCCCTTAAGACAAACAGCAAGCTGTTTTAACTGACAATAATTTTTCGCAAAGCTCAACAAGCTACGCAAGTTCCCAATCTTACCAATCTTCTACCATAAAGAAAGGCTCGCTGACGCGAATTAAGGAAAGCAAATGGGCAATAAATTTTATCAGTAAATTAATTTACTGGTTCGCAAGTCGTATTTTTTGCTTTCGCCTTCTAAAAAAACAGGATAAACCAATAAAAACATATCAAAACAAAATGTTTTATTTTGTGTTCTTTTGTTTTAATTGGTTTTTCTAAATGGCGAAAGCAACTTATGCGAAAAACTTTCGTTTCATCCGTGCTTTCTGTGTTCTAATAAAAAAAGAAAGGATGCGACGTGATGCCGTATCCTTTCCTTTTATCTGTTACTGTTTTAAGTACGTTGTCTTCTGGCTTACAAAAGATTAGTAGCCTGTGTTGAGAACCTGCTGCTTCAGAATCTTGTAGCATTCTATTGCGTGAACGTATGCCATGTAGCAAGTTGACTTGGTGAACTTTGTGTCTTCATTGTAAGGGGCACAAAGTGCCATTGGCCAGAACTGCGCTTCTCTTGGTGTTTCGTCGCCAGTGAAGCGGAAACCGTTTGTGTTGCCCATGAATCCTCGGGTGGCACTGTTGTCGTCTTTCTGAAGAACCTCGAAGCCGGGGAGTGTGAATTTCATTATGGCTTCTTTGTCCATTACCTCTACGGAGAGGATTGGACGTATGTCAACCCATTCATTTGGAGTAGATTTGCCGTCGTTTGCAATCTTGCCGAAATAGCATCGTGTGGTGATGCGACCTTCTTCTTCGTTTTCGTAAAGAATGGCTGTTGCAGCCTCAGTGCAATTGCTAACAATCCAATTGATGATGTTGTTGTACATGACCTCCTTTGATTCACGAACCTGCAGGTAGGAGATGATCTCCATTTCTCCATTGTCGTTTAGCCTGTATGTCATCAAGTATTTCTTGGCTCTATCCTGATATGTTTCACCATCGAGGGCTGCGCTGAGCTCAAGGGCTGAAGCATTAGTTTTCTGACAGAATCCAGCCAGTGATACAGAAAGACATAGGCATATCAAAAAAAGTTTTTTCATAATCACTTGTATGCTTTATTCTTAATAAATACTTAATACTTTTATGGTTTTCATGCCACAAAGTTACGGTATTTTCTGAATATATCCAAATTTTTGAGCAGCATTCTTACGCTTTTTAACTATTTATTGACATATTTAGCACGCACAGCGTCCTCTTGTGCTTTTGTGGCAAATTGCTGCGGAGTGATTTTTACCTTCTCTTTCATGAACTCCGGACGATTGTATGAGCGCAGCAGTAACGTGTTGTGTTCCGGGTCTTTCTGAGGTACCGCGAATGCCTTGTGGCACTTGCCTTTGACATCGAAATAGGAGATGTACGGACGTGTGTAGTTGCCGTCGTCGCGTCGTGAGGCGGTCATTATCCAGCGGCCGTTGCTTGAGAATGACGGGTAGCTGTCGGAGAAGGGGGAGTTGAGGTTTTGGGTGTTGGGTGTTGGGTGTTGGGTGTCGGTGGCTTGCAGGTCAATTATACAGATGTCAGCATCCTTGTGCCATACGTGGAAACAGCCGTAGTTGCCTAGAGAGAAGGTGAGGTATCTGCCGTCGGGAGAGACACGGGGCAGGGTGGCGCTCTTGCCTGACTGGGCAGCGTCGTACACGAGTACGCGCTCACCGAACTTATGTGTGGCGAGGTCGAAACTGCGTGAGTAGATGTTATATTTTATTTCATCGTAGTTATTTCTGAACGATTTGTTGCCGTTGTTGAATATGGCAGGGTCGATATATGCTGATGTGTAGTAAAGAGTCTTGCCATCGGGGCTCCATGTGGCGAAGCATTCGTGTTCGTCGGGAGCATTACTGATATTTGACACCTCGTTTTTCTGCACATCGTAAAGGATAAGGTCGGACTCATAGTCGAGTACCTCTATCTTGTCAATGTTCTTGGTGTGGAATATCTGACGTGTGGTGTTTGTTGAGAATGCCACGAGGTCGGCCGTTGGATGCCATGCAGGATAGACACCGGCAGAGATGGTGCTGTCGGTCTTGAGGTCGATTTTCTTCGGTTCGCCGTTGTGTACTATCATGGTTCCGCCGCAGAACTGGCGCATGTGGAAGAGCATGTTATTGGTGCCGTAGTTCTGGAAAGAGTGGCAGTTGATGCATTGTCCCTTCTCCTCGGTGTGAATCATGCGGTTGTTGTAGATGTCGCTTTCCTCATAGCTGGTGATGTTGCGCTGAACGATGGCGATACCCTCGTAGGCTACGTATGAGGGTTGTATGAGACGGTAGGAGATATATGGGTCTATCGTGTCCTTGGCTACAAAGATAGGGAATGACTTATAGCTGAGCCATTTGCCGTCTTTCTTGCCATAGACCTCCACCTTTATGCCCTTGTCGCTTCCGGTGGCGGCAGAGCGCAGTTCCTGCCATTCGTCCTCGTCGATGACGATTTTGTTGTCGTCGCCGTAGGTGAAGGACAGGTCGCCGAACGACAGGCATGCCACGGCTTCGTCGCAGTCAGGCAGCATGAAGTTTGTCGGACAGAGGTTGGCTGGGATTGTAACCTCGCTGTAGTCGGGGTACATATCGGGCAGTTTGTCGGTATGGGTGGCATCTGTAGGAACGGATGGGCCGGAGCAGGAGAGGAGGAAAAGCCACCCCAGTCCCCCGAGGGGGAGTATTTTAGATAGTATTTTCACTATTGCGGGTATTTTCATTTTCAACTTTCAATTAATTTAGTAGCATAATCCACCTTTAATGAAGTAATAATTCCACCAGAAGGTGTTGCCGAATTCCGATTCGCTTTGTCGGGCAATGGACTCTTCAGAGAATCCGCTTCTCAACAGACCTTGGGTGAATTGGTCGAACTGATTATAGCGGTCAATGACTTTCTGGTCGAATTGAATTCCGTAGGTCTTGACATCAGGGGCCGTGGATGGTTCCATGTCTAAATAGAAATATGCTGCCTGCTGGTATATCTCAGGTATCTTCTCGCCCTTGTGGAGTTGGAGATAGAGTAGATACTGACGCCAGAAGCGCTGTATGTTCTTTGACATCACGCTATAGGCAAGACACATCTCCTGAAAATACTTGGAGGCATTGGTGTATGTGGTTGAGAAATAGCGTATGAGATAGTTCTCGCATATACCGCTGTCGCTGTCGATGATGTTGTCCATGTTGGAATGGAGGTCGCGGATCTTGACGAGTTCCGGGTATTTGTCAATCAGTTTTGGGTTACGTGCAAGTGGCAGGTAGTGTTCTGCCCATTCCTTGTGGAACATGGTGCGAGAGAGGATTTCAAGGTACTTCTGCGCAAGTTCATTCTCTCCGTTTATGATGGAAGAGAGGGCCATGACCTTGAGTTCGCAGATGCTGAAACCGTATTCTACCTGTATCTCCATGCAATAGTGATAGGCAAAGTTTGTCATTCCGTGATGAAGGTATATGATAGGCGATGCGGTATTGGCCATGTGAACCTTCAGGGAGTCGCTTGGAGTTGGTGTCATGCCCTTGTCGTCATAGTCGTACATACTGTTTCCGATGTCGCCTGTGTTGAAAAGGGCGGTGTTCTTGAACACGATAAGTTGTCGGGTGAGAGTGCCTTGCACCTCACGGATATGGCTGAGCGCATTTTCCCACTCCATGTTGTCAATGTCGCGGTATGCCTTGCACTCGGCATGGTAGTTCTCATCGTCATAGTCGGCATCTTCAAGTACTCCGAAAGAGAATCCGATTACTGCGACAAGGAGTATGGATGATATGATGGCGGTTGCCTTTGCGCTCTTGATGCGGTTACCTATTCTATATGTAAGCGGGAAGATGATGAGCAGGATGATGACAATCCAGAACGGCTTGGTAAGTGACGGATTTGTGATGTTTCCGCTCTCGAACACTGGCAGTCCGACGGTGAAGAACTGTTCGCTGCGTAGTGTGTCGAAGAACTGAGGGAACAGGAATGGGGGGATAATGGCGGCAATGACAAAGAGCATGGCTGCAATCCATTTACGCTCAGTAAGCATTATTACTCCCAAAGTGAGAGATGCAGCCATGGCATAGATGCCGATATAGCGGTAGAGCCCCACAAGGAGAGCTGCCCCGATGAGGGATGTGATGATTGTGCCGAACTTGAACTTCACGCCTGTTGCGTATCGGAATACGACGATGAGCAATGAGGCAAAGAGCAAACCGAGTGTCTGGCTAAAGCAATAGCCGTGGTTCTTGTTATAGTAGATCCAGTAGCCGAGATCGATTTCAGAAACCAACAGGCATACCAGAGGGATTAGCAGAAGGGGTGTTAGGTGTTGGGTGTCGGGTGTTAGTATGCCTTTCTTCAGAAGGAAGAAAATGGCTATCCACATCAGGATAAGTACGGAACTTCCTAATGCGGGGTAATAGAAAAGTTGGGTAAAGTAGCATCCTGCCCATTGCAGGAAACCTGCAGGAACGGCATTATACTGCTGAAAGAATACCGATGTGTCGTTGAAGAGTGAGCGCATCTGCTGCATATAGAGCATGTCAGCATTACGCATCATAAGGAAATACCATGACAACAGCGCAAATAAGAGTACGCTTATCCATGGCATAAGGTTTTGTAGGTTTAGCTTAGGTTTCATAGGGGTATTAGGTTTTGGGTGATGGGTGATAGGTAGCACCTATCACCCAATATCCAAACGTTTACTTGTTCTTTTCAATCCAAAGACGGGCATTTACGAATGCCTCGTACCAAGGTGTCACCTCATCGGTGAGGCGACGATCCTCTGGGTAGTAACCACACTGCCAAGGGAACAGAGTACGCTCTGGGTGTGGCATGATAGCGAGGTGACGGCCGTCGTTGCTTGCTATGGCTGCAACATCGTAGCTTGAACCGTTAGGGTTAGCCGGATATTCAGAGTGGTTGAACTTAGCAGCAATGTTATACTCTGACTCTGCGAGTGGGAGGTTGAACTTACCCTCTCCGTGAGCTACCCAGCAACCGATCTTCTGGCCAGAGAGAGAGCCGAGCATTACAGAATCGTTCTGTGGGATGGTGAGAGTAACGTATGTTGACTCGAACTTGTGAGAGTCGTTGTGAAGCATCTCTGCATAGTCCTTTGCGTTGCTAACAGCGTGGTCGTTGTTCAAGAGACCGAGCTCAACCATAAGTTGACAACCGTTGCAGACACCGAGTGACAATGTGTCCTTACGAGCATAGAACTTATCCAGAGCCTCCTTAGCCTTAGGGTTGAAGAGGAATGCACCTGCCCATCCCTTTGCAGAACCGAGAACATCGGAGTTAGAGAAACCACCGCAGAATGCAACGAGGTTCACTTCCTCAAGAGTCTCACGGCCTGTGATGAGGTCGGTCATGGTAACATCTTTCACATCGAAACCTGCCATGTAGAATGAGTATGCCATCTCGCGCTCAGAGTTAGTACCCTTCTCACGGATGATAGCAGCTACAGGACGGTTGCTCTCTGGGCGAGGCACGCGCTTGAGCTGTGGAGCCTTGAATGTGCACTCAAGAGGCACGTTCTTATAGTTCTTGTAACGCTCAGCTGCCTTGCCATTGAATGACTGGCGACGGTCGAGGAGGTATGATGTCTTATACCAAGCGTCGCGCATCTCGTCGATGTCGAATACGAGGGTAAGCTCGCGGTTAGCAAGCTCAGAGTTTGGTACCTGAGCATTGCTCTGGTGACGCTTGATGGTGATTGTGCGGTCAGCTGAAGGAACACCGATCTTAGCGTATGCGATACCTGCATCCTCAAGAATCTTCTTCGCACGTGGAGCGTCAGCATCAGCAACCTGAATAACGATACCCGGGTTCTCAGCGAAGAGCACCTTAACGATGTCGTCGCCCTTGATCTTGTCGAGGTCGAGAGCAAGACCGCCCTTAGTGTTGGCGAAGCACATCTCGAGCAAGGTTGTGATGAGACCACCGGCAGAGATATCGTGACCTGCGAGGATGAGACCCTCGTTTACGAGTTGCTGAACAGCGATGAACGCATCGCGGAAGTACTCGGCATTCTTAACGGTTGGAACATCAGAACCTACCTTGCCCTGACTCTGTGCGAATGCAGAACCGCCAAGCTGAAGCTCGTCGAATGAGAAGTCGATATGATAGAGGCGTGAAGCCTTAACGTCCTTGAGAACAGGAGAAACAACCTTCTTGATATCAGAAACCTCACCACCTGCACTTACGATAACGGTACCAGGAGCGATAACCTTCTTTCCGTCAGGATATTTCTGTGTCATTGACAGAGAATCCTTACCTGTTGGTACGTTGATCTGAAGCTCGCAGCAGAAATCAGAAAGTGCCTTAACGGCTGTGTAGAGACGGGCATCCTCACCTTCCTGAGCGCGGCAAGGCCACATCCAGTTTGCTGAAAGTGAAATGCTATCCATACCGTCAGCCAAAGGTGCCCAAACGAGGTTTGTGAGTGACTCTGCAACAGAGAGCACAGAACCTGCGGCTGGATTAGCGAGAGCAGCCTGTGGAGCATGACCGAGTGATGTTGCGATACCCTTTGTGCCTGTATAGTCGAGGGCTACAACACCGCAGTCGGACAATGGCAACTGCAACTCACCCTGACATTGCTGACGTGCCACGCGACCTGATACGCAACGGTCAACCTTGTTTGTCAACCAGTCCTTACAAGCCACAGCCTCAAGCTGAAGTACGTTCTTCAGATAGTCAACGAGCTGAGCGTTGAGTGTTGAGTGGTTAGAGAGACCTGAGAGGTCGTATGTCACTACATCGTATGTGCGCTTCACGGTCTTGTCCTCCATGATTGTCTTTGGAGAACTGCCGAACATCTGCTCTACTGCGAGGTCGAACGGACGAACGCCGTCAGCCTGCTCGAAAGCAAAGCGATGGTCGCCTGTTGTCTCACCTACGGTGTACATTGGAGCACGCTCACGATCTGCGATCTTCTGCACATGCTCAATAGCTGACTCGTCGATGAGCAAGCCCATACGCTCCTGAGACTCGTTAGCGATGATTTCCTTTGCCGAAAGGGTCTTATCGCCTACAGGGAGCTTATCCATGTGAATCAATCCGCCACACTCCTCTACAAGTTCTGAGAGACAGTTTACGTGACCTGCTGAACCGTGGTCGTGGATAGATACTACTGGGTTTGAATCCTCTTCGCCGAGAGCGCGGATTACGTTGTATGCACGCTTCTGCATCTCAGGGTTGGCACGCTGAACGGCGTTGAGCTCGATACCGCTTGAATAGCGACCTGTCTCTACAGAAGAAACCGAACCGCCACCAAGACCGATGCGGTAGTTCTCACCCCCCATCACTACAACCTTGTTGCCTGGCTGTGGCTCGCCCTTGAGGCAGTCGCGCTGAATGCCGTAGCCTACACCACCGGCAAGCATGATAACCTTGTCGTATGCGTACTGCTCGTTGTTCTCGTTGTGCTCGAATGTAAGAACGGAACCGCAGATAAGTGGCTGACCGAACTTGTTTCCGAAATCAGAAGCACCATTTGATGCCTTGATAAGAATCTGCTCTGGTGTCTGATACAACCACTGACGAACTGGAAGAATTTTTTCCCATCCGTGGCAGTCGCTCTCGTTACTCCACTGTGGAGTATTTGCAGGGAGGTTCTTAACAACAGGGTCAGTCTCGTTCTTACGAGGGTAAGAAGTCATATAGACGGCTGTACCTGCTATTGGCCAAGAACCTACACCACCGCCCATACGGTCACGGATCTCACCACCAGTACCGGTAGCAGCACCGTTGAATGGCTCTACGGTTGTTGGGAAGTTGTGAGTCTCAGCCTTGAGTGAGATAACAGACTTCACCTTCTTGATCTTGTAGAGATCTGGCTGAGAGTGGTCGGTAGGAGAGAACTGCTCAATCTCAGGACCTTCTGAGAATGCCACGTTATCCTTGTATGCAGAGAGAATCTTGTTAGGATTCTCGTTAGTTGTCTTCTTGATCATCTGGAAGAGACTTGACTCCTTCTCCTCGCCATCGATGATGAACGTACCGCCAAAGATCTTGTGACGGCAATGCTCAGAGTTGATCTGTGCGAAACCGAATATCTCAGAGTCGGTAAGCGGACGGCCGAGCTGTCCCTCCACCTTGTGCAGATAGTCAATCTCCTCCTTTGAAAGGGCGAGACCTTCCTGCTCGTTGTAAGCCTCCAGGTTATCAACGTGTTTGATAGGCTCAGGCTTGATGTTAACGGTGAAGATGTCCTGGTTCAATCCGTTGTACATACGCTGGAGCATAGGGTCATGCTCAGCGTCCATAGACGAAACAGGGAAATACTCCTCAATACGCGAAATGCCCTTGAGAGCCATGTTCTGGGTAATCTCAACGGCATTGGTACTCCAAGGAGTAATCATTTCACGGCGTGGACCTACATAGTATCCGTCCAAAGACTCAGCATCAACAAGTGATGCGTTGCCGTACAGCCAACAAAGTTCGTTTGTCTCATCCTGACTGAGCTTATGATCTACCTCAGTAGCGATGATGTTCTGTGATGGGGTCTTGAAAAAAAGAATCATGTCTATATTTTTTATTTACGAATTTTCCTTTTCTTGGGTTTAGTGTTTAAAGTTTAGTGTTTAGGGTTTAGTGTTTAGAGTTTAGTTGCTTTCGCTATTTAGAAAAACCAATTAAAACAAAAGAACACAAAATAAAACATTTTGTTTTTATATGTTTTTATTGGTTTTATCCTGTTTTTTTTAGATGGCGAAAGCAAATTACCCCGCAACCATCACCCAACACCCAAATTACAAGTTGCAAAATTACTAAAAAAACGCGACAAATCAAAATCTTTTCTTTGAAAAGTGATGAAATCACGCGTATTGCCCCACTAAGACATTAACTGATGGCTTTTACAATGTGGAAAAATGCTGAACATCTTTCATTCCTCGTATATAAGTGAAGATAATAATGTTATCCTATAGATAGGATTTTCTTGTTCTTTTCTTGGAGGTGTTTTCTATCGACTTTCCTTCGATGATAATACCATTATAATGGTATTTACATAGGAGCTATAACGGAGGCACAACGGGATTGTTCCCTACCTTTCGCCTTGGAAAAATGGACAAAAAAGTTGCGTGCCATTTCTGACACGCAACTCTTGGGGAAATAACAACTGTTGAGGTGAGTAGGGTTAGCTAATGTCGCTGAATCCTGTAGATGATGTTGTGCTCGAGGGCTAACGGCCTGTTGTGAGCGAAGAATACAATGCCTGACTCAGGGGCTTTTACCTCTTCAAGCACGGAGCAGTCGTAAGGGGCGAGTATTCGGGCGAGGGTGTCGCCTCGAAGGACATTCTGCCCGGCACCAACAATTCGGTAGAATATTCCGGCACGGTGGGCGCGGATGTTGATAAGCTCTTCTTCCTCCATGAGGATACTCTCGTAGCCAATGCTCCGCACCTCGTATTGACTCACGCCTATCTTGTTTAGGAAACGCAGTATGGAGTCGATTGTCTGGTCGGATGTGGAATGCTCAACGTGATTTGTCTGGCCTGCATAGATGCTGAATGCCTTGGTGTTCCATAGTTGCCAGTTGTAGTTGAGGAGAGTGGTGTCGTAGGGAAGGGGGATGCGTGTGGTGACGAAGGGAAGTCCGAAGAGTCGGGCATCGGCAATATCCTCATAGCCGGTCTTCAGTATACGGACGTGGGGAACGAAGTCGCCGGGGATGTAGAAGCTTGCCATCTGTATGCCGAACTCGAATCCTTCGAGGCACTTGAAAATAGCGGCTGCGATGCGCTGGGTTGTTTCGCCCTTGTCGTATCCGGGGAACATGCGGTTGATGTCGGTGTTGTCCATCGTCCAGAAACGTCGTGATACGTTCATGGAGAATGGGTTGCATGAAGGGATGACGAGGATGCGCTTACCTTTTGCTATCTTGCCCTCTGCCTCAATCTCCGTAATGCGTTGGATCAGTCGGGCACAGATATATTGCTGCTGAATCTCGTCGCCTCGCATAGCACCTACGATGGCAACGGTCTTTTCGCCCTCACCAAACCAATATCCGTTGATGCGGAACTCATCACGATAGGGTGACGACATGCTGTATAGTGTTACTTTTTCCATTAGGTTATTCTTTGATCTTAAATATTCTTGCCATGAGTGAACCTTCGTAAACGATAGGGTAGGCGCGAATGGTGAAGAGGAATCCGTGGCATGGAGAGACGACACGACTGAGAATCTTACCTTCGAGAGGCGATACTATCTGGCCTATCTCATCGCCTTTGTTGACCATGTTTCCAGTGGTCATGTCGGTAAGGAATATTCCGCTTGCTTCCGCATTTAGAAACTCCACGCTGTCACCCTTACATACATACGGCAACTCTTTTAGTTGGGTGTCGTCCACATCACCGCTCCACATCTCCATTTCCCTCATGAGGTTGAGTATGCCTGTGACGAGTCGGATGCACATCTTGCGGTTGATACGCTCACCGACTCCCATTTCTGCCACCAGACAAGGGGTGCCGATGGAGTTGAGCGAGTGGGCAAGGGTGGATTCGAGTACGGTGGCGGCATCGTGAACCCAGATGAAATCGATACCGAGATGATGGGCAAGAGGTACAAGCGTTTCTTCATCATTCACGTTGATACGTACCTGTGGTGTCTCACGTAGGTAGAGGTTGCTCGAATGAACATCGAGAACTAGGTCTGCGCCCTTCAGGTCCTCGATAATCTGATAGGCTGCCTGTTCGGCAAGCGTTCCGTGCTTTATGCCTGGGAAGATACGGTTCATGTCGAGGTCGAAATTCGGAATGCCACGTTGTATGGTGTCTATGCCGAGTGGGTTGAGAGCTGGGTAAATCTCAACAATGCCGTTAAGCTGATTGATATTCGCCTGAATAATCCTCACAAGCTCATAGCATACCATCTGTCCCTCGAGTTCGTCACCGTGGGTACCAGTCACGATGCAGACGCGCTTCGTGACTTTACCGTTCGTTATTACGTTCTTCTGAATGCGAAACTGCTCATCAATAGGCAGTTCGGAAGATATTATGGTTTTAATCATAGTAATAAAACTCCTCCTTTGGGGGCTTTTCTTAAACTTCTTTTAAGATTACACTAATCCTCGTTTCCTGATTCGAGAAACCATTGTATTGCCCCCTTGACACGGGGCAGTCGGCAGCATCACGCCCATGGGCAAGCTTCACGTAGCCTAAGTCTATAATGTGATCATTGGTGGGGTCGAAACCGAACCAGTAGCTCTGTTGGGCATCAAACACCTCTACCCATGCGTGAGTCTCACCAGTACCCTCGACGAATCCGCATACATATCGCGCATGAATACCGAAATGACGGCATACGGCTATCATCAGATGTGCAAAGTCCTGACACACACCCTTTCCCGAATCAATGACCTCCTGTGCCGTTGTCTCGATATCTGTGGATTGAGGTGCGTAGGTAAGGATGGAATTGATATGATGCATAATTGACTCCGCCTTTTCCATACAACTCATTTCAGCCATGGGGAAATTGAGTTTTAATGAAGTGAATGAATGAAGAGATGTGAGATGTGTTGGCTGGAGCCATACGGAAAGAGGCATGGAGTCACTATGTATTCTGTATGTCTGCATTGAGACTATCCCGGTACTTACATAAGCCAGGGAACGATGCTGTTCGCGGTTGCCTCCATAGACAATACGGTTGTTGAATGTGTCTGTACCGTGATGCTTCCAGTAGTCGGGAGGCAGAACCAGATGTTCCTCTTCCACGCTCATATACTCGCCTAATACTGGTTGGCAACGAATGAGAAATTCATGGTTGCCGACAGGCTCGGAGAATGATACGATGGTGTTGTAACAGTACAGGTATCTTTTCATATCTTAATCATTTTGTTGATATACTTCGTTACCTTCTGCTTGTATTCTTCGTTTGAGAGGTCGAATGCCTCTTCTACGATGAGTGCGTCAAGCTGTCCGGCAACATCATTGTCAACCGATGCTGGCAGTTCGTTGAGGTATTTCTTCAGATGTTTGTAAGCGATGGTTATGCGCTTGAAATCGTCGCTATAGCGTAGCATCATATCGAGAAACTCCACATGACGGCCAATCATCATGATGTTGAGAATGCGAGTGTTGTATATGCGCTGTTCGGCAGAGCCCCAGAAGGCAAGTGACCAGTCGGTGATGTATTGGAGAAGCGTCATGTTTATCTTGTTCTCCTTCTTGCATTTCTTCATCAAGGCAATGCTCATCTCTATGTATGACAGCGTCTCGGTATAGATGTCCTCGCGTAGGAGAATGGCATTGTCCATGGCACGGTTGAGGGCAGAGAATACGCTTGAAGGGTTTGTCTCGTCATATACCATTCCAAGTGCGAACTCCTCGTTACTGAGATTGCTATGCGCTGGGTCGAGTGTATCCCTGAGATGGTGGTAGCTCTCTGGATTACCGTCAATCATCTGGTCGTAGCACTTACGCAGAAAGTGCAGCGTCATATAGACACGCTCTTGATAACGACCGAGCCAGTATAGCTGATTGGCTTTGCTTGCAGATATAATTAAGTTCTTTGCCATATTATTTGAAAGATTAGCCCCCCCATCTTCTCTCCACGGGGGGAGGAACTTTAGATAGTATTATTTGTAACTGAAAATCTCTCCCCTCGGGGGGAGAAGGAAGGGGCGTTATTCTAACGAAACCCACGTGTCCTTGAATCCGCCGCCCTGCGATGAATTGACCACATAACTGTTGGGGTTGCGAGAGAAACGGGTTAGACCGCTTTTCCATACTTTTACGTCCTTGCTGCTGCTTATCACGAAAGCGCGAAGGTCTGCCTTGCGCCATACAAGTTCGTCACCTTCAAGAATCTCAAGATCCTTGAACTCCACGACCTCCTGTGCTATCCATCGACGAGGCTCCTTGATTACGAGTTCTTTTAGTTCTGCAAGCCTCTCGGCTGACAGTTCGCTACCGAACACCACGCCGTAGCCGCCAGCCTCGCTTACATCCTTGATTACGAGCTTGTCGATGTTGGCAAGCACATAGTCGTAATCCTCCTTGAAGTAGGGCAGATAGGTAGGAGCATTCTGCAATATGCTATCCTCCCCGAGATAGTATTTCACCATCTTAGGCACGAAATAGTATATGCCTTTGTCATCAGCCACACCGTTTCCTATGCCATTGATGAGAGCCACGTTTCCAGCTTTGTAGGCTTGCATGACGTTAGGTATTCCGAGCAATGAGGATGATTCGAATACCATAGGATCCATATATTCATCGCTTATACGGCGATAAATGCAACCCACACGCGTCTTCTCGTGGAACATTCCGGCATAATATACAATGTCGTTCTCTACGAATAAGTCACCAGGGTAGGCGAGTGTTGCGCCCGTCTTTTCTGCAAGATATGAATGTTCGAAGAATGCTGAGTTATAGCGTCCTGGGGTGAAGATGACGGAAATGCCACGGTCATCGTTCATATCGTCCATCATATTGCGGAGCAAGTCGGCATAGTTGCGGTTGTCGGCAATGGCATTTGTGGCAAATGTGTAAGGTGATACCTTACGGCTCACGCTACGTGCTATCATCGGATAGCTTGCACCAGAAGGGATGCGGAGGTTATCTTCGAGCACATACCATTTGTCATCCTTACCCTCAACGAGGTCGATGCCAGAGATATGCGAGTAGATTTTTCCTTGTGGATTGATGCCCTCACATTCAGGCATATAGCCTTTTGACGAATAAACAAACTCCTCTGGTACGATACCTTCCTTGATAATGTTCTTCTCGTGATATATGTCCCATAGGAACATGTTGAGTGCCTTCACACGCTGGCTGAGCCCTTTTTCAAGATATTCCCAGTCGCTGTGGCTAATCACTCTCGGTACGGAATCAAACGGAAAGAGCTGTTCGTTGAACAGGCCATTCTTGTAAACACCGAAGCGAACCCCATACCGCTCCATCCATCTGTTTACCGTATCCCTACTACTTGTTAATTCTTTAATGCTAATACTCATCTCAATAATGTGTTTGTGTTGTTGTTTTACCTAATGTTATAAATTCAAGTGCAAAGATAAGCAAAATGTAATAAAAAGCCAAGAAAAGGTAGCAAAAAGAAATATTATGTCGTTATAATGTTGCATATTGGTATTTGTTTGTGCTATAAATGTTACAAATGGTAAGAAAATGCTTTGCTTTTGCTTACGAATTGTTATTTATGTTGTAATGGCAACTTGTGTAGCCTTTTGCAAACAAGATTTATTTGCAAATATAATACAAAGTTTACATACTCAACAAGCATTTTGTGATGTTTGTCTTTTTTTTGTATTCATTAATAGGATTGATATACTATGTGTAACTTCTTCTGCCACCTTTCCTTTGATGATAATACCATAAACTATGGTAATATAATGGTATCTTTATGGTGATTTTATAGTATTTCTATGGTATTTACATAGTAGCCACAACGGAGTCGTGACGGAAATAGTTCCTACCTTTTCTTCATGGAAAAGAGAACAAAAAAGTTGCGTGCCATTTCTGACACGCAACATGAGAATGTTTTAGTGATAAAAACAAGATCTTTTCTTTGAAAGTGCCCCAAAAATCACTTTCATTTCTTGCTATGCTCGTACTCCTCGTACTCAGCAATCTCGCGTTCTGCCACGTGAGCAAGACCATAATGCTCGGCGTGCTGTGAGATGTCAAGACCGATATGCTCGCTCTTCTCGCTAACACGCATTGGGATGAAGTGGTCGATGAGCCAATATCCGAAGTAGCTCATTATGAACGTATAAACGATAACCACAACGATTGCAAGGAGATGGTAAAGGAATATTACGAAACCTTCCCAAGTGCCGGCTATCAGTCCTTCCTGAATGAAGATACCCGTCAGAACTGTTCCGAAGATACCGCCCGTTCCGTGTGTTGGGAATACATCGAGGGCATCGTCAACGTTTGTCTTGCTTCCCCAGTAAACGGCTGTGTTACAGATAAGGGTGATTACGAATGAGATAAAGATACTCTGACCAACTGTTACGTAGCCGGCAGAAGGTGTTATTGCCACAAGACCTACTACACAACCGATAGCTGCACCCATAGCACTTGGCTTACGACCTTTGAGACAGTCGAAGAATATCCAAGTCATCATAGCCACACCTGATGCTGTAGTGGTGTTGAGGAATGCCTTAACTGCCTGTCCGTCAGCATGAAGGGAACTTCCTGCATTAAAACCGAACCAACCTAACCAAAGCATAGCTGCACCAAGGAGAACGAATGGGATATTGGCTGGTTCTGAGTTGCGTGTTGAAGCGCGTCTGCGACCTAAAAAGATAGCTCCAGCAAGGGCAGCTATACCTGATGATGCGTGTACCACGATACCACCGGCAAAGTCAACAACTCCCCATTTCAGGAAGAGTCCGTCAGGATGCCAAGTCATGTGTGCAAGCGGACAATAGATTACCACAAAGAAGAAGAGCATGAACCAGAGATAACCAGAGAAACGGACACGCTCAGCAAATGATCCTGTGATAAGTGAAGGCGTTATGATTGCGAACTTCATTTGGAAGAGGGCGAAGAGTGCGAGAGGTATTGTCGCTCCACCCATGATGTGACCTGTAGGAGTGGTATAGACATCACCACCTACGTTCTGGAACATCAAGAAAGTCAACGGATTACCTACCACGCCACCAATATCGTCGCCGAAAGCAAGACTGAATCCGAATGCTACCCAAAGGACAGAGATAAGTCCCATAGCAATAAAGCTCTGCAACATAGTAGAGATCACATTTCGTGCTCCTACCATACCACCATAGAAGAAAGACAGTCCCGGTGTCATCATCAAAACGAAGATCGTTGCTGTGATGAGCCACGCAACATCAGCCCCGTCAATCTTCGACATGTCACACTCGAACGAAGGTTCGCTGGCGAACAAACCACCAAAGGCGATGATGACCATAATGGCCATAAGAATAATCCAACGCTTTTTCATAATTATTGACCTTTCTCTTTTATTTGTGTTAAGTTTACTGTTGTTTTGCTTTCAATATGTCTTGAAATCGGGTGCAAAGTTAGACAAAATGCTATGAATGTGCAATAAAATATAACAAAAAGTAAATGCGCAAATCTTAGGTGTGATATTTTGTTTCGTATAAAAACTATTTTAATTATAAATTGTAATGTAAAAACCTAAAAATGCTTACAATTTGTAATTATGGCTATGTTGTGTTGTTTTGTCTATGTGATATGGAGAAATGAAAAGTAAACCCAAGAAGTGCCTCGTGTCTTCCTCCGTTCATCCTCCCTTGTTCCTTCGCTCTTCCTCCGTACCAAAGTCGGTGCAAAGTCGGTGCAAAGTCGGTGGAGGAGGGGAGTTTCATCGAGTTTGGTACGGAGGAAGAGCGAAGGATGAACAAACTATGAAGTATTGTTAGTTCTATTTGGTTGTTTCAGGGGAAAGGCAACAGAAAATTAGTAATATCCATTTGAATAAACAAATAATCTTTTTATATACCCCTCATCAATATCTATAGATAAAAACCAGTCTTCATCAATATTATGTTCTACATTTTGAAGATGTATATAATGACTAGGCCATACTTCGATATTCTTGATTTTCTTTATTGTTTTGTCCGCGATATGAGTTCCGAATAAAGTCTCTTTTATATGTTTTCCTACTTGGCAACCAGCGAAACTGAATATCGAATCATTTATGAATGCTTCTGCAAATCCATAATAGTTTTGTTTCTTTAAGTCGGATTGATATTCTATCGTATCATTGCCAATTACAACCGAAAACAAATATGGTGGACCATATTCTGTTTCTGGTAAATCCATTCTGTCTTGTGTAATGTTTATAACATCTTTATATGTGCTGAATTTTTGTCGTAAAACAGAATCTCTTGTTTGTTCGTAAGGTCCTCCCAACGAAAAATCGCTGCTAGATAAATCAGAAACAACGATAAGAGAATCCTCATTGTTTCCTTTCAAAAAATACAGACACGTCTTTTCGCGGTTAATTTCGTTGGTAGCTGCTTTAAAGATTGTTTTGCCAATAACCTGCTTTCCCCATATATCTGTGATAGTGTCACAAACTGCATATTTGTTTGCTTGGGCATTTGCGCTAAATGACAAACATATGTTTAATATTATAAGTAGTAGTTCTTTCTTCATAACTTAGTTTCGAATTCTAATTCTGTTGGCAAAAGTAAACAAAAATCCTAATATCACAAAGGAAATTCTTGAAAAAACGCAGATGTTTCTAACAACCACATTGGCCGATAAAAGGAAAACTTACAGTTTCTCCTTTCGCGTTTTTGACGCTTATTTTACCTTTTAGAGTATAAGATTCATTTCCTGTATCTGTATTAGAGGAGATTTCTATTGTAACAGAATATGAATCGTTTGAATACTCCATTTCCTTTTCTGAATCATTCTTCAGTAAAAGAAGCTCCATTTTGCCATTTATTTTCAAATATGTCTGTTGGGCAAAATCATTAACCATGATATATCGATCGTTGGACATATCATCTTTGTTCAAATAAAATTCACAAGAACCTCCGTCTATTTCTTGTGGATATTCCGTGAAAGGTTCCACTTTGATTGAGCCACTATTGTTTTGTGTGCATGCAAGCAAAGGTATGGCAATTAAAATTAATAATGTCTTTATTGTTTTCATTATGAAATTATTTCGTATGCTGATTTTGCTTGCAAAAATATACAAAAATCCTAATATCACAAAGGGAATATGGGAAAAAACTTACAGGAATGATAATCTTTGCATGAACATCTGTATATTATAGTGATAACCAAAACAATGGTTGCGTGCCGTTTCCGACACGCAACCTGAGAATTTTAGTTTTAAAAGTCAAGTATGTGTAAAATTCTCTTTTCCTTTTTTATTGGTTAAACCATTGCAACGGGTGTTTCTTCTCTATCTTCAAGAAAGTGTTGTATTCGCTGTTGCGGTGTGACTCCCTGAAGATGAGCACGATAAGCAAGGCTATGATGATGAGCGAGAAGATTCCGAAGGCATATATTGAAAGAATCTCATAGTTAAGCACCGAATAGACGAGGAATGAGACGGATGTGATGCCTATGCCTATGTTTATGTTCTTCCTCTTTTGCCTGCTCTTTATCAGTTTCGTTCTTGCCTCGTGAGGTTTCAAGTCGTTTTCTGCCTTTGCATTGGTGAAATGATCAAGGTAGTTCTTGTTGAGGGCGAATGATGCCTCTTTAACCTGACTTGCCATATTCTGCTGGCCTTCTATGTATTGCTTTATCTTGTCGATGGAATCAAGCATCAGCTCCCCGATATGGTTCTCGTTGACCATTATTGCATATTCATCCATTCCGTCAACTTGCAATATGAGCATCTTGTTGTCGTAGTATGCAGGCTTGAGCATGTAGGTGTCGGATTCTGTGTCCTCAATGATTAACGATGTATTTTGCGCAATGTATTCCCATCTCGTCTTGCAAACCTTTCCGTTATATGAAAGAATCAGCGTTCCGTCTTCTTGGAAGATATACACTTCCTTTACGTTGTCTTCATTGAATATGATCCATGACCTACTGCATAATATCGTCTTTGCATCCAGAGCATAGCTCCAGTTTCTGATGCCTTTAGGTATGTTTAGAGTAAATGTCTTCATTTTTTGTCGCCCGTCTGTTATCCCACGTTTTGTTAGTGTATTGCGAATTACTTACAGTATCTGATATTTTTCCAGAGTGCAAAATTATACATTTATTTTCATATTCGCAAATAATTTGCAATTTTTCTGCAAATATTTGCGCAAATTTGTCGTAGCAATATTTTCTGATACTTTTAAAATGAACGTTTCCGTTATATTTTGCACCCCTCAACGGGAAATCCGTGAAAAGAAGAAATGGGGTGGTGTTGGCCGTTTGAAAGTAATTTTTCGCGAAAATCGTTGTTGATATGAAAATAATTGTTTATCTTTGCAGTCGAAAAGTCAAAGGTCTTCAATCATCAGTCCATTGCCTTTAGTCTTTAGACCTTAGTCCTTAGACTTCCAACCTAAAAACATAATTATTATGAATACCAAAACATTTACAGCGATAGCTTTATTTTTCGTCGGAATGACCGCTTTTGCTACTGTCAGTGGCGGGGCTATGACTGAAATGGCTCCTCTGATGGCATCAAAGTCAAAGTCTAAGCCCAAGCCGGTAACTGTGGAACGCAACTGCTCCACCTTCACGGCTATGGAAAACAATACCCCATGCAACGTATTCTACAAGCAGGGTGAATCCGTAAGGGTTTCAATCGTTGCCCCACAGGAGCAGGTTGACAAAATCAACACCTATGTGGAGGATGGCGTTCTGAAGATAGAGATGGAGGACAACACCTTCATCAAGGAGACAAAGAACGTGAAAATCAATGTGGAGTCGCCTTCTATTGAGTCGGTGACAGTCCTCGGTTCCGGTAACGTTACGGTACAGACTCCAGTAAACACATTGGGCAAGGATCTTACCTTATCCGTTAAGGGTAGCGGTGTGCTGAAGACGAAGAAGGTGGAATGTAAGGAAATGAAGGCTGATGTCATCGGTAGTGGTAATATCGAGATTGGTGAACTGAAGGCTACCTCTGCTGAGGCTGAGATTAACGGTAGCGGAAACGTGGAATATAACGGTATGAAAATCAGCCAGAAGCTGACTGCGACTATCAACGGGTCGGGGAACGTGGCTGTTAGCGGTAAGGTTGATGTTGTCAATGTGGAAATTCGCGGTAGCGGTAACTTGACGGGTAAGGTTGACTGTGACAACGTAACAGCTACTATCAAGGGTAGTGGCGACGTGAAGCTGTCAGGCGACATCAAGGCTCATTATACTACCGTTACAGGTTCGGGAAGAGTTACGATTAAGTAAAGACCCCTTTCCTGCCCTGCGGGCATCCTTTCCCCGTAAAGGGGCAAGGGAAAAGTTACCTTAGCCTTTTTGCATTAAATATGCATATTTGTTTAACTCTTAATAATTTATAATATGAATGAGACTATTTTTATTTTGCTTGGCGTGATATTCATCCTTGTCGTCTTCATTGTGGAGAACGCAGCAAAGAAAAGCAGAAGTGAAAAGTTAGACGAGGAGTATGAGAAGGCCAAGACTAATCTTGCAAATATCAGGGCGGCCGTAGCAAAGGCAGAAAATGATGCGTTTAACGAGGAAATGCGAAGGATGGAAGAGAAAAGGAAAAGCGATCAG
Organism: uncultured Prevotellaceae bacterium; assembly: GCA_902779665.1. Taxonomy (GTDB): domain Bacteria; phylum Bacteroidota; class Bacteroidia; order Bacteroidales; family Bacteroidaceae; genus Prevotella. The sequence continues at coordinate 23,040 of CACZCN010000033.1, forward strand.
GCTCATTTTGACTCCATCATAAGCCATCAGAAGAAAGCCAATGAGTTAAAACTCTCAGGTAAGTGCGAAGAAGCCGCAGCAGAGTATCGTCTTGCTGTTGATGAAGATGTAGAGAACTTTGGCAGGGAAGGAATAGCCAAGATATGCTGTGAGATGCTTGTTGAGTGCTACCGAGAGCTTGGACGCTTTGATGATGAGCAGGAAGCTATTCATCTCCTCGGAAACTATGTTGACGGTGAGCAATACTCAAAGATGCTAATTGACTGCATAAAAAGAAAACAAGCAGCATCCCAGTCAAATGATTCTTCTCAGGCATAAGGTTGGTCACATAATTAGTCCCTTGGCTTTTTGTTCATAATGGACGCTTGAAGGGAGTAATTAAGCGTTGTTTCCTTAATACTAATTGAGAAGAGAACATGGGAATCTATACTTTTTTATTGCGATGAACCGTATTAACAAGATAGCAGTTATAGACCGCTATATCATATATAAGGTCGGGTTGAAAAGGGCGAGATGTATAGGGAAGTTTCTTCTTGGTGCAGTCCCAACCATTGGAACGTTCTGGATTGTCGTCCATCTTGCGTATACCCTGCTGACTGGCACAGAATGCCAATTGACAGACTTTCTGTTCGGATATGGATTGTTGTGGTTTATCCTTGCAACGGTACTGTCTATAGCCTATAACTTTTGTTGGATACATCGGTCTTTTATCCTATATGATTATATTGTGGGTTTTGTGGACACAGAATATGTATCGGTTAGGTTGGCTGTATTGATAGTTGGCGTAATCCTTATAGTTGTTTTCATCCGTAACCAGCAATGGAGAACTTTCGAGTCGCACACTAGAACAATGTGATGTCTATGTTGGCATACAAATGAATTGACAATAATTGCCCAATTAACCAATATTCCACCAATAAATATGACATCAAACAGAATAATTATTGGGATAAGATTGTGAAGATTGGTAATTATTGTCAGTTAAAAGCAGCTAGCTGATTGCTCTATAAAAATATGTTGGACACACATTATTTTTTGTTGTTAGGGGTTGCTTCTCTGCCTCACCGCCTCATAAAGCAATATCGCTGCACTTACAGAAACGTTCAAGGAATCGGTAATTCCGAGCATAGGAATTCGGATATGGGCATCGGCAACTTTGCGCCAGATGTCGGTTAATCCTGTGGCTTCTGTGCCCATAACGATTGCTGTTCCGCGTTTCATGTCGGTATCATAATATAGTTCTGAGTCTTGAAGCTGGGCGGTTAGAATCTGAATGTAGTTCTCTTTCAGGAATTTGATACATTCCTCGGAAGTACAGGCAACGCAAGGTACACTGAAGATTGCACCTGTACTGTTTCTTATGAGATTCGGGTTGTAGAGATCCGTAAGAGGATCACAGACGATAAGGGCATCTGCTCCAGCGGCATCTGCAGAACGTAGAATAGCACCAAGATTTCCCGGTTTCTCAACGCTCTCTAATACCACGACAAGCGGATTCTTTGAGAGGTTCAAGTCATTAAGCGTCTTGTCTTTTGTCTTTACCTCGGCAATAACCCCCTCTGTACTACCACGATACGCTATCTTCTCATAGATGGTAGGAGAAACCTCAAATAATTTGATGCCTTTATTCTTCTCTATGATTTCTGATATATTTTCCGCCATAGGTTTATTTAGGTAGAAAATAGTGTCAATCTCATAGCCCTTTTCCACACATCTCTCCACTTCTCTTATGCCTTCAACAACAAACAAACCAGCCTTCCTTCTCTCGGAAGACTTCTGTTGTAGCTGAAGCAATCGCTTTATCTTCGGGTTTTGAGCGCTGGTTATAGCCCCCCCTGCCCCCGAGGGGGAGTCTTTTATTATAGTATTTGTCGTGAAAGGCATGTTAATTCTTAATTGTTAATTGATAGTTGAAGATGAGGTTTGTCGCCTTCCAACTCCCTCCCTCGGGAGGGGCGGGGTGGGGCTCTTTAGCTTATCTGAGCCCAATCCACATCATCTTTCCTTAATTCGTTGAGACGCCTCCAAAGCATAGCGTGATGAGGTGAGTTACATTCTGGATCATCATCTATTATCTTCTGAGCCTCGTCTCTTGCAAGCTGAACGAGTTGTCCGTCTCTTGCAATGTCGGCAATCTTGAGGTCGAAAGCAAGTCCTGATTGCTGAGTACCTTCAAGATCACCCGGACCTCTAAGTTTCAGATCTGCCTCTGCTATGCGGAAACCGTCGTTTGTCTCGGTCATTATCTCCATGCGCTTGCGGGTTTCCTGAGCGAGTTCGTGACTTGTGACGAGGATGCAATAGCTTTGGTCGGCACCTCGTCCTACTCGTCCACGGAGCTGGTGCAACTGTGAAAGACCGAATCTCTGAGCGTCCATTATCACCATCACAGAGGCATTTGGCACGTTTACTCCAACCTCTATAACGGTGGTCGCAACGAGAATCTGTGTCTCGCCTGAGATGAATTTCTGCATTTCCTCTTCTTTCTCTGCAGACTTCATCCTTCCGTGTACCTTACTCATTTTGTACTCGGGGAAAACTCCTTGCAGATACTCATAGCCTTCTTCAAGATTCTTGAGGTCGATTTTCTCGCTCTCGGTTATGAGAGGATAGACGATATAAACCTGACGGCCAAGACCTATCTGCTGTCTGATGCCGTTGAACAGACTCGTTGTCTGGTTATCGTATTTGTGCAGGGTCTGTATTGGCTTTCTTCCTGGAGGAAGCTCGTCGATAACGCTTACGTCCAAGTCGCCATAGATAGTCATAGCAAGAGTTCGTGGAATAGGCGTTGCCGTCATTACGAGAATGTGAGGAGGATTCTCGTTTTTTGCCCAGAGCTTTGCCCTTTGTGCTACTCCAAAACGATGTTGCTCGTCAACAACGGCAAGTCCGAGATTCTTGAACTGCACGGTCTCTTCTATAAGGGCGTGAGTGCCTACGAGAATATCAATTTCGCCAGTAACGAGTTGTTCGAGAACTTCTTTTCTCTTCTTGCCTTTCACTATGCCAGTGAGTAGTTCAACCTTAACGTCAAGTCCTTTGAGAAACTCCTGTACAGTGGCAAGATGTTGTTCGGCAAGTATTTCGGTAGGTGCCATGATACAAGCCTGAAAACCATTGTCAACAGCTATCAGCATAGCCATAAGAGCAACGAGGGTTTTTCCTGAACCCACATCGCCTTGCACAAGACGGTTCATCTGACGGCCAGTATTCATATCTGCCTGAATCTCATGCATTACACGTTTCTGAGCTCCTGTGAGTTCAAATTTCAGGTTCTTGCTGAAGAAATCCTTGAAGTGCTCGCCGATTCTCGGAAGCATATACCCCTTGTACTTGCGTCTGTGGTTGGCTGTGTAGCGGAGAATGTTGAGCTGAACATAGAACAGTTCCTCGAATTTCAGTCTCTCCCTTGCCTTCTGCATATCCTGTTGTGACTTAGGATAATGCACATTTCGCACAGCTGTGTCACGGCTGACAAGGTGGAGTGGGATGGTGATGTAATCGGGAAGGGTTTCTGGCAGTTCCGGCATCTTCGTGAGTATAGCCTTGGCTATCTTTTCCATCGATCGGGAAGTGAGGCCGGAGTTCTTCATCTTCTCCGTCGTCACATAGTATGGCTGCATACCCATTTGAGAGAGTTGAAGGTTTTCGGCCTTTTCTATCTCTGGATGCGTGAACTGAAACCGTCCTCCGAATACGGTTGGTTTGCCGAAGACGATGTAGTCAATTCCTACCTTGAAATTCTTGGTAATGTATTGTGTTCCGGAGAACCATACGAGGTCAACAACTCCTGTGCCGTCGCCGAAATGAGCAACGAGTCTTTTCTTCTTTACCCCTGTCTGGAAAGTCTCGAAAGATAGAATACGACCTTTAATCTGAACGAAAGACATGTCTTGAGTAAGCGAGCTAATGGTATAGACGTGGCTTCTATCCACATATTTATATGGATAGTATTCCAGCATATCGCCAAAGGTCATGATTCCCAACTCCTTGTTGAGTATCTGTTTCTTTGTCGGCCCTACACCGTTAACGTACATTATGTCTTGTTTCAGAATGTTGCTCATTATCCAAGCAATGCTTCAGCTATTTTTATGTCGAATGGGGTTGTTATCTTTATGTTCTCGCGATTGCCTTCAACCATTGTCACCTTTTGACCAATACCTTCCACAACAGAGGCATCATCCGTGAAAGAGTCCTTATACTGCTGCTTGTTGGCTTCCTTGAGAAGTTGGATGTCGAATACCTGTGGAGTCTGTACGAGTCGGTAGTCGCCTCTGAAAACGTTCCTGTTTTCCGGTGTGTATCTGAGAGTCTCTACTACTTCAGTTACAGGGAGTACGGCTTTGACTTCTCGGGCCGTTTCATAGCACCTCCTGATAGTTTCGATAGATACGAAGGGTCGCACGCCATCATGCACGCCGACCACTCCATGTGCATCGTCAGGCACGAGGTTGAGGCCGTTTTGTACAGAGTGGAATCTAGTCTGTCCACCATCAGCTATCTGTATTCCTTCTGAATTGAAGGAAGGGTATTTCTGACACAATTCTTTCCAGTAATCCTGTTGTTCTTTGGGCAAGACAAGTATAATACGGATTTCTTTGTCATATTCACGAAAACGGTCGATTGTCCTCATCAGGACGGGCTTACCGCCGATAGGCAGGAATTGCTTAGGGATGTCTCCTCCCATTCTCAATCCCTTGCCTCCTGCAACTATAATGACATAGTCCATAATTACTTGCCCATAAGATGATTGAACCTCATTCCTTCCCTGAGACGGTCGGTTGTTGCCTTGTCTGCCAGCATTTCGAGAATGGCATAGGCATAGGGGAATGTAGCCGCAGGACCTTCTCCTGTGATGATATTGCCGTCAATAGTGAAGAGTTCGCGGGTGTATTCCGCACCAATCATGCCGTTCTCACATCCTGGATAGCATGTAGCCTTCTTGCCTTTGAGAATTCCGAGGTCGCCAAGAATCATTGGAGCTGCACAAATAGCACCGATTTTCTTGCCGGCTGCGTAGTGTGCAGAAATCGCTTTTCTCACGCCTTCATGATTAAGAAGGTGCGTTGTGCCAGGCTGTCCGCCTGGTAGCAGCAGCATATCTGCGTCTGAGAAATCAGAGTCCTCAATCATTTGGTCGCACTTGATTACAATTCCATGTGCAGACTCAATGTATTCCGAACCTGTTGTGCTGACCATCTTAACGTCAACACCACCTCTTCTGAGGATATCAATCGTGATTAGAGCCTCGACTTCTTCTGTGCCGTTGGCAAGAAATTCATATACTTTTGCCATAATATTTTATTTTTTTTGTTATTTATTCTGCTTTTTGAATTTAATTTGTTATTTTTGCATTGCAAAATCATTTGCAAATATACGAAAGTTTCCTGATAATTCAAAATATTTCACTTCATAAAGATAATAATACTCATAATTTTATGTCAGATAAGTCACTTCGCTTTGCAATTTTCGGCAATCAGTATCAGGCAAAGAAGTCTGCGGCGATTCAGAAAATCCTTTCGCTTCTTAATCAGCGTGAGGGAGAGATTCTTATTGACCGCTCTTTCTATGACTTCCTAACAAAGGGACAGCATCTTGACCTGGATGTTGATGGCGTTTTTGAAGGTGATGATTTTGATGCGGATTTTGCTGTATCAATGGGCGGTGACGGTACTTTGCTGAAGACTGCGGCTCGTGTAGGTCGTAAGGATATTCCTATCGTTGGTGTAAATATCGGCAGATTGGGTTTCCTTGCTGATGTGAATCCTACAGAGCTTGAGCGTGCTATCGCAAATCTTTATTCTGGAGATTATGTGGTTAGTGAACACGCGATTCTTGTAGTCGAGAGTGATGGTTCTCCTATTAAGGAATGCCCTTATGCTCTTAATGATATTGCTGTGCTGAAGCGTGACTCTGCTTCCATGATAGCTATTCGCACGAGCGTAAATGACGAGTATGTGGTTACTTATCAGGCTGACGGACTGATTGTTACTACTCCTATGGGCTCTACTGCCTATTCTCTTAGCAACGGCGGTCCTATCATTACTCCTGAAACTGATATTATTTGTCTTACTCCTGTGGCTCCTCATAGCTTGAATGTCCGCCCGATAGTTATTCCTGACAATTCCGTTGTTACCTTGAAGGTGGAGAGCCGCAGCCATAATTTCCTTATTGCTGTGGATGGTCGTTCTGAGAGCCTTCCTGAGGGTACGCTCATCACTATACGTAAGGCTGATTATACCGCAAAGGTTGTGCGTTTCTGCGATCATCGCTATTTCTCTACTCTTAGGGAAAAGATGATGTGGGGCGCTGACCAGAGATAAATAGATTGTTTCTACCATGGGACCAAAGGCTTATTCCTCCAAACAGATATTTCGCTGGCTATTGCGTTCGTGGCGTGGAAATTACTTCCAGGCCTCGTTGAATGCGTTTCTTGGCTTGCTTGAGGTTGGAGTAAGTCTTGCTTCTGTGTGGGCCGTAAAGCATGCCATTGATGTGGCATCTCATTCTGTTGAAGGGGATGTGCTTATGGCTGTAGGAATAATGGGAGGACTTGTCCTTTGTAACTTTGCAATCAATATGACTGCGGTCTGGGTGAAGAATATCCTTGGCGTCCGGGCTCAGAACCGCATGCAGAGACGGATGCTTGACCGAATCTTGCGTTCTGAGTGGCATGGAAAGGAAAGTCTTCATAGTGGTGATGTCATAAATCGCCTTGAACAGGATGTGAATCAGGTTGTGGTGTTCCTTACCGAGACTCTTCCAAATACGCTTTCCGTCCTTGCGATGTTCCTTGGCGCTTTCTCATATCTGTATCTTATGGATCGTAGGCTGGCACTAATCATTGTGGTGATGATTCCGTTCTTTGCCATTCTGAGTAAGATATATGTCCGTCGTATGCGACAGCTTTCGCGTGACGTGCGTGATTCCGATTCCCGTGTACAGAGCATTCTGCAGGAAACTGTGCAGAACCGTATGCTCGTAAAGACGCTTGAGAGTGAAGAAATGATGGTGGAGCGACTTGACGACCAGCATCGTATGTTGCAGAGTAATGTGGAGAAAAGAACGAAATTCCGCCTTTTCTCTAATTTCATTCTTAATTTCGGTTTTGCATTCTGCTATCTCATCGCTTTTGCGTGGAGTGCTCTGCGAATGTCGGCAGGTACGCTTTCCTTTGGAGGTATGACTGCATTTCTGCAACTTGTGAATAGGATACAGTCGCCAGCCCGTAGTATCATGAAACTGGCTCCTGCTTTTGTAGGCGTTTTTACTGCTGCGGAGAGATTGATGCTTCTTGAGGAGACACCTCTTGAAGAACAGGGCGATGATATTCTGCTTGGTTGTCCTTGCGGAATCCGTCTTGAGAATGTAACTTACGGATATGAGGATGACAAGGCTCATCCTGTCATTCGTGATCTTTCATTCGACTTCCGTCCAGGTGAGTGTACGGCTATCCTTGGCGAGACAGGTGCGGGAAAGACGACCATTATCAGACTTATTCAGGCTCTTCTTCGTCCGGATTCTGGTTCTCTTTATATATATAATAAGGAGGAAAGTATAGAAGTGAGTCCTCTTACTCGCTGTAATATTGTATATGTGCCTCAAGGAAATACTCTTCTCAGTGGCACGATTCGTGATAACCTTCTTCTTGCAGATGAGAATGCAACGGATGAGCAGATGCGAGAGGTGCTCACAATAGCGTGTGCCGAATTCGTGTTCGCGTTGCCGGAAGGCCTTGACACCACCTGTTCTGAGAACGGCGGAGGATTAAGCGAAGGGCAGGCTCAGAGGATCTGTATTGCCCGTGCGCTTCTTCGTAATCGTGGAATCCTTCTTCTCGATGAGGCTACAAGTGCTCTTGACCCTGAGACGGAAAAGAACCTACTTGCCAATATTATGAAGTCGAGTCAGCATACGATTATTTTTATTACTCATCGTCCTGCTGTTGTTGATTATTGCTCACGCACACTCCGTATAGAAAAACTGAGGGATTAGGCTTTTGCCCCTCCGTAAATCCTCCGTTCTCCCTCCGCTCATCCTCCGCTCTTCCTCCGTACCAAAGTCGGTGCAAAGTCGGTGCAAAGTCGGTGGGGGAGCGGAGGATCATCGAGTTTTGTAGGGAGTAAGAGCGGAATCACATCGGAGTAAGACCGTGGGCATAAAGGCAGGACAGGGCGAAAACACCTCAACTGCAGAATCCCCGTGTTTTTCACAATATCCCGCACGAAACATCAAAAGAAGGGCGTGAAACCTTGATTTTCGTCATCGAAACCAAGAAAATCGACATTTTCTGAAAAATAATCCGTGAAAAATTTTGCCATGTCGTGAAAAAGCAGTACCTTTGCACTCGCTTTCGGAAAAACGGTGGCAGACACCGCTAGGAAGAGGGCATGAAGAAAGAGTTCTTTGACAAGATTTACATAAACAGAAAGTAGTAGTACAAGAAGCAAGTGAGCAAGACTCACTTGGGTAATAAACGAACCGATCAATTCTCCTCCTTAATAGGAGGAAAAGAGAAAAGACTTCTTAATAAATAAAAGGATAGTCGTCCCGAGCAAGACAACGATGCTCTTCCGTAAAACGAAGAGCTCATTATAAAGAGATTTTACAATGGAGAGTTTGATCCTGGCTCAGG
>CACZCN010000034.1:0-28759 GCA_902779665.1 uncultured Prevotellaceae bacterium
AGGGTTCCACCTCTTCCCATTCCGAACAGAGAAGTTAAGCCTGCTTGCGCCGATGGTACTGCAATGCAATGCGGGAGAGTAGGTAGCCGCCTCCTTTCAGACAGAGAGCTTCAGAATTATATTTCTGAGGCTCTTTTTTTGATTTTCACCAGAAGGCAGGATCGTCAATAATATCGAACGCAAAGGCGCTGAGACACGGAGATTATTTGTTATATGAGCCTGTATTTCCTTTTTTCATGATAAAATTTGGTGGTCTAAGATTTTTTGTATATTTTTGCAGCAGAAAAAATATCGTAATATGAATACAACAACTTTTCAAATAACAGTACCAACAGCAGATGTTTCAATGCTGAAGAAACTTATTGCTGGCATGGGGTGGACAATGAGCGCCCTGACTCCAAAGAAAAAGGCTGGTATTGAGCGCGGACTTGAGGATATCAAGAAAGGTAACGTCTATCGTGCAGAAAACTCAGCCGATTTGGTAAAACAAATATTTGGATAGACATGTACAGCGTTATATATACTGGGCAGTTCAAGAAATCCTTAAAGAAATGTGTCAAGAGAGGTCTTGATCTTAAGATATTCACAGACACCTTGGATATGCTTCAGGAAACAGGAATGTTGCCACAAGAATATAAACCGCATAAACTTGTTGGTGAATATGCTGGATGCTGGGAATGTCATATGCAGCCAGACTGGTTGTTGATATGGCGTCAGAATGATCGGGAATTAGAACTAATCCTTGTTGATACAGGTTCTCATTCTGATTTATTCTAAATAATATAATATGCATTATTAACCCTTAAAGTCAAATTAATAAGAAACAGAAAGTAAATTTTAGAAAAAAAACTCAGACGAACGGTAACGTTCCCCTAAAGCTGATGATAGTCTCAGACATTCTCGGCAAATAGTTATCAATTTATTTATTAACTTGGGTGAGCAACTACCGATTCTCTCGACAATAATATAACATAGAGCTTTTGCTCTTGTTCTCTTACTCTTGAATACGACCAATTTTCAATGTACGTGAGAACAAGTATGCGAAAAGTTCCATGTCCGTTTAGGACGTGGACTTAACCGTATATACTTGTCTACGTATGAAGGTTTCTTGGTCGTGACCTAAGAGTAAGGACGAGGACTATCGGAAAGTCTGCGCCCTTTTAATTTTTATCCCATGAAGAAACTCTTATTTTCATTAGGCTTATTGCTTTGTGTTGGAGTCTCGCAAGCGACAGAGTTGCCGTATGATGCCATTTATGTCTGGACATCGCCCACAACTTACGATTGTTATCTTATTAGCGGAACTCCGACAATCACTTACGATAACAACTTTCTTGTTATTGAAGTAAATGGTGTAGAAACAAAGCGAATCGATTTGTCAAGCGTAGATAATGTAGAAGTCACCTACGGAATAAAATATCCGTTAGTTACGCTTAATTCTCAGGGCTATGCAACTCTTTCGTTCAAGGCTGATATGCAGCTATCAAGCGATTTTATGAAAGCATATACAGCCAAAGTTGATGGTGATAAAATTATTTGTACGGAGATAGCTGATGGCATTATTCCTGCTGGTAATGGTGTTATCCTTCATGGTACGCCTTCAACTTCTGCCCAGTTGCTTGCATCATCTACCACTACAACCTTATCAAACAACGACCTTCTTGCAACCACAAATGTAGATGGATCTCTTGCCGATGTTCCAACAAGTGGATATAATTTTGTATTGAATGGTGACAAATTTCTGCAATACACAGGTACATCTTTTGTTGCAGACAAGGCATACCTCAACCTTTCCTATAATCCCGTAGCTTCAAATGGAGCAAAGCTTAGCATTATCTTTAATGAGGATAATGTAACTACTGGTGTTGAGGACATTGTAAAAGCTACAAAAGCTGTTTACTATGACCTGCAAGGCAGAAAGGTAGAATATCCAACCACAGGAATCTACATAGTGAATGGAAAGAAAACAGTAATCAAGTAAAAAGTATGAGCAAGAATAAATACACAAAGCCATTTCTTGAAATAAAAGAAGTGAAACTCCCAACTATAATAGCATTGAGTTTCGGTGATGGTACAACGGACAAGATGGAAAGTAAATCTATCTACTGTGATTACGAAGAAGAGGAATAATATAACTAAAAAACAAATAACATGAAAAAGATATTTCTTACAATAATAGCACTTGTAATAGCTCTCGTTACAAGTGCACAAACCATTAAAGTTTACGAATATGATGATAACGGAAACCTTAGCAGTACACCTACATATACATCATCAAAAAAAGTAAAGGTTATCTTTACCGATGAGAAAGAACATGAATATGTAGATCTAGGACTTCCAAGTGGTACTCTTTGGGCAACTTGTAATGTTGGAGCGAATTTACCAGAAGAATACGGCCTATATTTTGCTTGGGGAGAGACGATAGGATATACAGGTGATACTTTTATTGCTCATCAGTTTAACTGGGAGAAATATAAATGGTGTAAAGGCTCATACGATACAATAACCAAGTATTGTACAAACAGTTTTTGGGGTACGATTGATAACAATACCGAACTTGAATCTGAAGACGATGTGGTCACTACTAATTGGGGCGATAACTGGTGTATGCCGACTCGTGAGCAACAAGAGGAACTTGTAAACTCTTCTTATACCGATACTGAGTGGATTACGTTGAATGGCGTTAACGGTCGTTTGATAACAAGTAAGAAGAACGGGAAAACTATCTTTCTGCCAGCGGCTGGATGTTGCCCCTATAGTTCGCGCTCTAATGTTGGTTTCAGTGGTTACTATTGGTCTCGTTCGCTCTATGCCGACAACTCAAGTTGCGCTTATCTATTAGACTTTGTTTCGGGGGGCATTGGCTTAACTGACGCTGATCGCTGTTGCGGGTACTCCGTGCGTCCTGTTCGAGTACAAAGTACATATAATGCTGTCAAGGTATCGTCAATTTTTCTAAACAAATCATCATTGTCTCTGAATGTTGAAGATGTAGAAACTTTATCAGCAACAATAACACCTGAGAATGCTTCAAACAGTGCAGTCACATGGATTTCATCTGATGATAATATAGCAACCGTTGATGCAACTGGTAAGGTGACTGCAAAAGCCGTAGGTTCAGCAACGATTTATGTAGTCGCAAATGATGGTAGTGGTGTTAAGGCTACTTGTAGTGTTAATGTTAATCATGAATATGTAGACCTTGGACTCCCTAGTGGTACTCTTTGGGCTACATACAACGTAGGCGCAAGCAAACCTGAAGAATATGGTGATTACTTTGCATGGGGAGAGACAGCACCCAAGAACGAGTATTCATATAATACCTATAAATGGTGTAAAGGTTCGAATAAAACATTTACCAAGTATTGTACGAGCAGTGGTTATGGAACAGTTGATAATAAGACTGAACTTGATTCAGAGGATGATGCAGCTACAGTAAATTGGGGCAGCAATTGGTGTATCCCAACCGAAGACCAGATAAAAGAATTATATAATTCATCATATACCACCACAAAGTGGATGACGTTAAATGGTATAAGTGGACGTATGATAACAAGTAATAAAAATGGCAAGACGCTTTTTTTACCTGCTTCTGGCTATTATAGTGATACAAGTCACAATGATACAGGTACCAGTGGTTGCTTTAGTTGTTGGTCACGTTCAATCAATAAGTATAATTGTAGTAGTACATATATGTTATATTCTAATTCTGAACAGATTACTTTTGCTACAGTAGCAAGTCGCTGTATTGGACTTTCCGTCCGCCCTGTGCGTGTTAAGAAATAAAATTATCACATTATCTCATAATAAGATTTTTTTCAGAATTTTGCACAAACATGTACATGGTGGGGTAAGATGAGGGTGAAAGGACTAGGAATGAGAATGTTAAGAGCATGTACATGTTGGTCTAACATATACATGACATGTACATGAGTCGTCATGCTTGAAATTGTGAAAAAAACATGTACAACTTATGTATATGTTTGACTAATATGTACATGAAGAGAACGGGTTGATATACAGGATGTTAAGATGCCAATTATACCACCATGTACATGTTTACGCGAAATTCTGAAAAAAATCGCACTTGTAATATAGATATGGCAAAAGGGGGAGGGGAGATTTGTACTGAGCATAATGCATTTCCCCTCTGATTATCAATGTGTTAGGCGGAGTGCATCTCCCCCCAAAAACAATTATGCTTCTTAGGGGGAGGTGCACTCGTTATTTTCGGTTGATTATCAATGTTTTATACATAAAAAGGGGTAAAAGTGCACCTCCCTATAAAAACTTTCACGAAAAAATACACTTGTAATCCAAACATCGCAAAATCTGCCTTTGCATTTTTTAGAATTAAACGCCAAACACGTACATAGTGGCTAACAACGCTTTGAAAAAAAGAATTTTAGAACAACTCTGCAACTCGTCACCCTCAACGCTGCAAGTTGTTGTTACTCTTTTGGTTACAGCGGTGATTCATTTTAAAGCACTCGTCACCCACTCATCACCGAAATCTTTGTATCTTGTTGAGTATGTGGAGAATATACACGCGAATCACTCGTCACCACTTGTCAACGTTTTTAGGGTGACGAGTGAATTGATAACGCAAATAGTTATGTATCAAGATGATACACACGCGAGGGTGATGAGTGGGTGACGAGTGAAGTGAAATGAATCACCGCTACAACTCTCTGACACAGAAAACTTTATGGCGCTATGGGTGACGAGTTGCAGAGTTATGTAAAAATTCTGTTTTTTGAGGTTGATTCTATTTTGCCTTTACTGCAAGTCCCAAGTAAGTCCTATGTGATTCCCTTGTAAGTCCCATTTTTCTCCGATTATAGGGAACGGACCTGGAACGGATTTGTAACGGACCTGGAACGGAGGTGAAGCTATGGGAGGACGAATAGGCTTGAAAAACAAAAAAGAGATACTCGAAAGTATCTCTTTTTGCGCTCCAGGATGGGCTTGAACCAACGACCCCATGATTAACAGTCATGTGCTCTAACCAACTGAGCTACTGAAGCTTTTTTGTTAGCAATAAGCGTTATTTCTTAATTGCGATGCAAAGGTACAACGATTTTCCGAGACTACCAAACTTTTTTCGAGAAATTTGAATAAAATCTTGAAAAAAATCTGTTTTTTGCAGTTTTGCTTTGTTTTTCAGAGGGCAAATATGCTCTTAGACGTATTTCCTGCGTTGTGACTTTTATTCCATTGTAGGAACCTTGAAACAATGCAGTATGTGGTGTCTGAGGAGGTAAAGCTGATTATTCGGGTGTTGGGTACATAGAAGAAAGACTGGTTGTCGTAAATAAGGAAAATATTGTCAAAGAAGCTAATAAATGCCTTGTATGATGATGTTTTGGCGAACTTTGTCTTAAATGTAAGTTAAATTGCTTGTAAAGTTAGTTTATTTTCGTGAATTTTAGTATCTTTGTAGCAATTTTTTGAAAACAGACAATGAAGAAAATAATAACAATTATATTTTTGGCCATCAGCCTCTCTGCTTCTGCACAGAAGAACCATAACTACGATGTAGCCCGTAATCTTGAGATTTTCTCTGCAATATACAAGAATCTCAATATGATGTATGTTGATACGCTTGACGCGTCAGAGGTTGTCGGTACAGGCATAAAGGCTATGCTCAGGTCTCTCGATCCTTATACAGAATACTATGCATCTGATGAGGTGAAGAATCTCAAGCAGATGCTGACGGGTAAGTATGCTGGTATTGGCGCTATTGTGAGGAAGAATCTGAAGACGGGTAACGTATGTATTGACGAGCCTTACTTCGGTATGCCTGCGCAGGAGGTAGGTCTTAAAAAAGGAGATGAGATTCTCTCTATCGACGATTCTACTATGGTGGGCAAGGACGTGAGCTATGTATCAAGCCATCTGCGTGGCGATGCAGGTTCTACCTTTTTGCTGAAGTATAAGCGTCCTGGAGAGAAGAAGCCTTCAGAGGTAAAGGTAAAGCGTAGAGCTATTCAGTTGCCTTCCGTACCTTATTATGGTATGCTTGACGAGAATGTGGGGTATATAGCCTTGAATCAGTTCACAGAGGGTTGTTCACAGGATGTTCGTCGTGCATTTATCGAGCTTCGTCAACAGGGAATGAAAGGTTTCGTGTTCGACCTTAGAAATAATGGCGGTGGTTCTCTTCAGGAGGCAATAAAGATAGTTAATATGTTCGTGCCAAAGGGTATCACTCTCGTTACTACAAAGGGTAAGATGAAGAAGGTGAACCATGAGTATAAGACTGATGCCCAGCCTGTTGATACCGTGATGCCTGTTGTCGTTATGGTGAATGGCCAAACTGCTTCTGCGAGTGAGATTACTGCCGGTTCTTTACAAGACCTTGACAGAGCTGTGGTCTTCGGAACACGCACCTATGGTAAGGGACTCGTACAGGTTCCAATGGATCTGCCTCACAATACGAGTATGAAACTGACCACTTCAAAGTACTATATCCCAAGTGGCCGTTGCATTCAGGCAATCAACTACAAGCATACAGGTGGTGGCTATAAGGAGCATATCCCAGATTCGCTAACCCATGTGTTCCATACGGCTAATGGTCGTGAGGTGAGAGATGGAGGTGGCATCAAGCCTGATGTTGAGTTCAAGGGCGACACAATCCCAAATATTGCCGTATATCTGGCAAGTTCAGGACTCGACTCTACGGAGGTTATGTTCAACTGGGTTGTAGATTATATAATGAAGCATGACTCAATAGCAAAGCCGGAAGAGTTCAGACTCTCAGAGAGTGAGTGGAAGGATTTCTCAAAGGCGGTAGTTGATGCCGGCTTCAAATACGACCGTGAAACCGTTAAGATCTACGATGAGCTCATAAAGGTTGCAAAGATGGAAGGCTATTATGAAGACAACAAGGATGAGTTTGAGGCCTTGAAGAAAAAGCTACAGCATAATCTTTCTCGTGAACTTGAGAAGAACGAGAAGCAGATTCGTCGAGTGCTTGAGGCTGATATCATAGCGGCTTACTACTATCAGAAAGGAGCAATAGCCTATCAGAATGGCTATGATAAGCAGATTCAGGAAGCCAAGCGACTTGTTATGTCGGATGACTATCTGAAGAGTATAACGAAATAGGGTAAAGTGTAAAGTAGATAGTGTAAAGTAGATAGTGTAAAGGATTATTCCTTCTTATCAACGAAATCACTTTCGGGTAAAATATCAAGTCCGAGTTCTCTCATGAGTTCATCGGACTTTTTTCTATCTTCTCGTAAAACCCCATTGTGTTTTGTCCATGCTTTGAAAGCGGTATTATACATGCTTTTATGTTCATAACAAACCCAGTATTTATCAAAGAACAAAGCACAGGTTTGGGGATTCAGGTTTCCTTTGAGAACCTCTTTTACTAAAATATCATGAACCTTTGGATTATTCATCTTATCAGGGTGATGAAGCATTATTGGTAGGAAACCTGCACGAGCAGCTTCATAATTCTTGTATTTCCCAAGCATCTTCGCAGTAGGCCAACCATGTTTTTTGATAAACATGATTGCTTTGCTAAAACAAATGGAATCAAGCTGTGATATAACTTTGCATTTATTGTCGGGTGTTTTGATTGAAGAATCTCGAATCCCTTGGTCAAGAGTAAATATCTCGATAACTTTTAGTGCCAAACTATCATTATGTGTCAAAGTCTCGGTTGTATCGTCATTATCGAGAGTCTTATTGGCAAAAGATGAAATTGAAACAGTTGAAAATAACAGCAAAATTAATAGTCTTAATTGATTCTTTAACATAGAGTTTTTCGATATTCTGTCAAATTTAATAAGCGTGTGGTAACATAAATGAATGGAAGGCTGTGATAATAGCACCTGTAGCGGCGATAATCATCTGCATTATTATGCAATAGCGCACATCCCTTGTCTTTGTATAAAGTTGATATAAAATAATACCACTTATAATATAGAATAAAGCATCAAACACCACGCTACCCAAATTCAGTTCTATTGCAGATAGTAGATAGAGATGTTTCATTACATAATACATTATGACAGAGGTTATACATATGGTTCTTGGCTGGAAATCGTATTTTTCGAGAAATGTGATAGTCCAGTGGCGGTAGAACAACTCGGTAATTATGGAGAAAACGATAATGCTTATCAATTCTGATATTACATAGTCGGCTATGTTATGAGAATCCAAGTAGTGCACATCCGAGAATACCAAAACGTGGGATATTTTCAGTATTCCTAATGCAAGTGCTATGTAGAAGAACTTGTCAATATTGTAATTGAACTTGCCATTCGTGCACTTTCTGTTAGTATTAATCACTTTAAACAAGACGAATATAAATATGGCTTGCGCTAAAACTGCCATAAGGTAATTTATTGATGTACGAAACTCGTACAAAGGAGAGACAGGGTCAAATAGTCCATTACCAGAAAGCAGATAGATTGGTACGAACTGAATGACTCCAATAAAGAGATTATAAACGATAGCAACTGCAATAAGTATAATTATAGCTTTTGTCTTTTCTGTCATAACTTTTATTTTCTGTGGATATTTTTATATTCGGTTGCAAAAGTAATAAAAAAGTTTTAATAATGCAATTTTTTCCTTGTTTTTCGCTTCTTAGTTTCAAGGAAGAAACAAGGCTTTAAGTCCGAGGATGCTCCATCGATACTCCATCGATACTCCATCGATGGTCCATCGTTTCGATGGAGGATCGATGGAGTAACGATGGACAAACGATGGAGTATCTACGGAGGAAGAGCGGAGAATTGACGGAGGAAGACAGAATGCGCGGTACGCCTGAAGTTGGAAGGCTTGAATGGGAAAAATAATGCAGTATTGCCGTGAAATAACATTGATTGGTAAGATTTAGGATTATTTTATAAAGTTTCTTTTACGGAAGACAAATTTTTTTGTACCTTTGTGGCGTTTAAATAACATAAAACGTATATTATGAAAAAGACTTTTATGAAAATGGCGCTGGCTGTCACTATGCTGATAGGAGCGCAGAATTTATGGGCGCAGGACATAGTTACACCAGAGCAACAGGCTCTGATGGGACAACAGACTGTGACTGAGCAACAGGCTAAAATACAGGTAGAGGCAGAGAAACAGGCTGCTGAAGCAGAGAAGAAGGCGTTAGAAGCGCAGAAGAAGGCAGAGAAACAAGCTGCCGAAGCTGAGAAGAAGGCACTTGACGCACAGAAGAAAGCTGAGAAACAGGCTGCTGATGCGGAAAAGAAGGCAATAGAGGCGCAGAAGGAAGCTGAGAAGAAGGCTAAGGCTGCAGAGAAGGCTGCTGCAAAAGCAGAGAAGGAAAGAAAAGCCGAGGAGAAAAAGATGCTGAAGAAGCAGAAGGAGGCTGAAAGACAGAAGAAACTGGCTGACAATGCAAAGAAAGCTCAGGAAAAAGCCAAGGCCGCACAAGAGAAAGCTCAGAAGGCTATTGACAAAGCCGCTCAGAATTCGGATGACCTGAAACTTCAGGCAAAGTCGATAAAGGCGCAGATGGCAGCCCAAAAGGCTGTAGAGAAGGCTGAGAAGGCTGCTAAGAAAGTAAAATAAGCTATATATAGGGGCAAAGGTGCATCATAGGGAACTTTTCCTGCGTGCGGCTTTGCTCCTTTCTTTATACTCCTTTTATATAAAAAAGCGAGGTGGGGTTACTTGAAAATCTCTCTCAGCACTTCAAGGCTTTTGAGTTCCTTGAATCCAGGGATGTGAAAGCCGTAGAATTGCATCATGACGTTAATGATACGGTTTCTCTCAGAATGTGAGAGACGGAAAAGGTGCATATTCTCAGGCGTCATTCTCATCAGATTGATGAAATCATGCGTTTCCGAAGGCTTGAGGAAATCGCTATGACAAGGAGCCTCGCCAGTGAACTGTCCGGCACGTAGATCGAAGTATGAGTGCTCCGTGAACTCCTCAAGGTTGGGGTAGAAGCCAAGGAATCGTGACACCTTAATCATAAACATAAGGTGGAAGTTGGCAGGAGCCGATACGGATGTGTCGTACCACTTGAGGCTGTTCTCGATAAAGTCGTAGAGGAGATGGTCGCTCTGCTCAGCACGGGTGGAGAAGCATAGGAACTCGGCGATGAAGAATGAGACAGAGAGCTTTACGGAATCAAAGGGAATGCTGGAGTAAGGCTCTATTATATGCGCCTCCTTGATTATAGGAAGGCTGTTGGAAGAACGGCTTTCGTAATAGACATCAAGGATGTTGAGAATCTGGAAAATCTGGCGCTTCGTCTTGCCTTTTCCCGTTTTTGGCATTCGCCACACGACGCTAAGTCTGCCGACTTCTCTTGTCAGCAGGTCAACAATGATACTGTTGTCGCCGTATTTCACGGTTCTGAGCACTATGCAGCGTGTTTTTTCCAGCATAAGTGATGATAAAATAATCGCTAATAGGCACAAAAGTACGAAAATTCAGTAAATTACGAAAGTTTTTCGTGAAAAAATTTGGAGAATCGCCAAAAAAGGTGTACCTTTGCATCCGCAATTGACAAAAACATATGTTGATGTGAGGTAAATTGCATGCTGGACGGTCCCTTCGTCTATCGGTTAGGACGAGAGATTTTCATTCTCTAAAGAGGAGTTCGACTCTCCTAGGGACTACAAACCAATCCGTCATCTCGTGTGATTTCGATAAAATATGGTGGCGGTGGATTTCGCAAGAAATCTGTTAGGGCAGCATTGACACGCGCAAGACCCATGACTGGTTAATTATTTTTTTTCAACCAAACAAAATTAAAGTTTTAATCAAAAAAATGGCAAATCACAAGTCATCTGTAAAGAGAATTCGTCAGACCAAGACCAAGACTCTTCACAACAAGTACTACGCTAAGACAATGCGTAATGCAGTTCGCAAGTTCCGTTCAACAACAGACAAGGAAGAGTGCGTAAAGCAGCTTCCAGTTATCCAGAAGATGCTCGATAAGCTTGCAAAGCGTAACATCATCCACAAGAACAAGGCAGCTAACATCAAGTCAAGTCTTGCTCTTCACGTAAACAAGCTTGGTTAAGCACTTCCAGATAGCCCTGTTCAAGGGCTTTCTTTGTGTTTGTATATACACATGATTGTTTCCATAATAAATTTAAGTTGGAGGCCGCAGCCCGCCGAGGGTAGCAGCCTCCTATATTTTTCAGGCGGGTTCCATGAATTAACATAATTTATCGGAAAAATTCATTCCTACACGTGTACGCGCGCGAAAATTCTTTGAATTTTTTGGAAATATCCATTTTTTTTTGTACCTTTGCAAAGAAATAATATCGAAAATTCAAGAAATGGAAGAAATACAAAATCAGGAAAGTAATTACACCGGCAGTAGTATTCAAGTCCTTGAGGGACTTGAAGCTGTGCGTAAGCGTCCGGCAATGTACATCGGCGATATTTCAGAAAAGGGCCTTCACCATCTCGTAAACGAGACCGTCGATAACTCTATCGATGAGGCAATGGCAGGCTTCTGTACTGACATCGAAGTTACAATCAACGAGGACAACTCTATTACTGTTCAGGACAACGGACGTGGTATTCCGGTTGACGAGCATCCGAAGATGCACAAGTCGGCTCTTGAGGTCGTAATGACTGTGCTTCATGCCGGTGGTAAGTTTGACAAGGGTTCTTACAAGGTATCAGGCGGTCTTCACGGTGTAGGTGTAAGTTGTGTGAATGCTCTTTCCACTCGCATGCTCTCACAGGTTTTCCGTGACGGCAAGATATACCAGCAGGAATATGCGAAGGGTAAGCCTCTCTATGACGTTAAGATCGTAGGTGAGACTGACAAGCGCGGTACACGTCAGCAGTTCTGGCCTGATGGAAGTATCTTCACCACCACGACATACAAGTACGATATCATCGCACGTCGTATGCGTGAGCTTGCATTCCTTAATGCCGGAATAAAGATCATCCTCACGGATATGCGTCCGGAGGCAGACGAGGACGGCAATGTTCCAGAGGACTGGAAACCAAAGACTGAGGTGTTCCACGCTCAGGATGGTCTGAAGGAGTTCGTGCGCTACGTTGACCGTCACCGCACACATCTCTTTGACGACGTTATTTATTTGAAGACAGAGAAGGCTGGTGTTCCTATCGAGGTTGCCATTATGTACAACACCGATTACTCAGAGAACATCCACTCTTACGTAAACAATATCAACACTATCGAGGGTGGTACTCACTTGCAGGGTTTCCGTACGGCTCTTACACGTACTCTGAAGACATACGCAGACAATGATCCTGCTCTCTCAAAGCAGATTGAGAAGGCTAAGATCGAGATTTCAGGTGAGGACTTCCGTGAGGGTATCACAGCCGTTATTTCTGTTAAGGTTGCAGAGCCTCAGTTCGAGGGTCAGACAAAGACAAAGCTCGGAAACTCAGAGGTTGCAGGTGCTGTTCAGCAGGCTGTGGGCGAGGCTCTTTCAAACTATCTTGAAGAACATCCTAACGAGGCAAAGAAGATATGCGAAAAGGTTATCCTTGCAGCAACCGCTCGTATTGCAGCACGTAAGGCTCGCGAGAATGTACAGCGCAAGAACCCAATGACCGGTGGTGGCCTTCCTGGTAAGTTGGCTGACTGCTCTTGCCGTGATCCAAAGCAGACAGAGATATTCCTCGTCGAGGGTGATTCGGCTGGTGGTTCTGCAAAGCAGGGACGTGACCGTAATACTCAGGCTATCCTTCCACTTCGTGGTAAGATCCTTAACGTGGAGAAGGTACAATGGCACAAGGTGTTCGAGTCAGAGTCTGTGAACATCATCCTTCAGGCTATCGGTGTACGTTTCGGTATTGACGGTTCTGACACCAAGGAGGCAAACATCGAGAAGTTGCGTTACGACAAGATCATCATCATGACCGATGCCGACGTCGATGGTTCTCACATCGACACTCTGATAATGACGCTCTTCTTCCGCTTCATGCCACAGGTCATTCAGGAAGGACACCTCTATATAGCTACACCTCCGCTTTACCAGTGTTCTTACAAGAACGTGAAGGAGTATTGCTACACAGAGGAAGACAGACTTCGCTTCATTGACAAATACTGTGAGGGTAATGCGGATGACACCAAGCTTCATACCCAGCGATACAAAGGTCTTGGTGAGATGAACCCAGAGCAGCTTTGGGATACGACTATGAATCCTGAGTCACGTCTGCTGAAACAGGTGACGATACAGAATGCCGCTGAAGCCGACGAGATATTCTCAATGCTGATGGGCGATGATGTAGAGCCACGTCGCCAGTTCATCGAAGAAAATGCGACATACGCCAATATTGACGCATAAAATATAGAATGCAGAGCAAAAGGTATATATGGTTCCTGACTTTCGTCCTTGTGGTGATTTCTTCTGTAAGGACCTGGGCAGGAACATACCTTTTACATCCATCTGCATTTCCGAATGAACAGGTGTGGTTTCAATGCCCGTTCGTGAGTAATGACACGTCTGACAGGATTTACTTGAGACTCGCTACAACAGGCTATGTCCTTCCGTATATCAACGGCAGAATAGCTTTCAGAGCCTCTATATGGCCTTCAAGGCCTATGAACAGGGAAGGTGTGGCAGAGAGTGTTATTGACGTCACCAGACTTGTGAAAAGCGGGAATAATGTAATCGCACTATGGTACGCGCCGATAGTTGGCTTGAAGCAAGTACCTTGGGGAATGGTTTCGGCGGAAATCTATGTGCAGCACAAGAAGCGCAGCGAGGTGTTGTGTGACAGTCGTTCAAAATGGATGTGCCACCTTGCTCCTGCCTATTCAAACTTCAATGGTGAGGACTTTGATGCAACATATTCTTATAATAGCACCTGGAAAACAAAACAAGACTTCGGTATTGACTGGATTCCTGCAACAGTAGTACAGCCTGTGACTAATTATCCGATAATTCCGGACAAATCCTTAAGACCTTACAGGACGGTCGTACCAGAGAGACAGGTGATAACGGAAAACTCCGCAACTTTCTATTTTCCGCAAACGGTAAGTGGACAGTTAAGGGTTACGCTTCGTGGAGTGAAAAAAGGTGATGTGATTCGTATCAACGGCATGAAATACAGAGGCCGTGGCGGATATGATGAACAGTTCTTCACGAGATTCTCAACAATAACAGCTAATAGGATAGAAATAAGTCCGGAAGAAGGCAAGCCAATGCCGACTTCAATGAATATAGAACTAATACAACTAATTGAAAAATAATAGCATTTATGAACAAAATTGAAACTGTAAGCCTCGACCGACTTAGGGAAAGCCATGAAATTCCAAGTATCGGAGATGATCTCCTTCTCTTTGAGGATATCCAAATGCTTCCGCAATTGGATGAGCCAAGACGTATGAATTGTATCATAATCGGTATATGTACTGATGGAGAGGGAGGCTATACTCTCAATGAGAGTAAACATTCTATCAAACCTGGTGATGCCCTTATCCTGACTGAAGGTCAGATTGTGAATGAAATCTGGATGAGCGATGATGCAAAAGGCTATGCTATGCTTATCTCAAGAAGTTTCATCGATGAAATCTTCAAGGAACTGCGTGATGTGAGTAGCCTCTTCCTACTTGCACGTGAGCATCCGGTATTCCCGCTAAACAGCAATGAGCAGGACAAGGTTAAAGAGTTCGTTGAAATAGTTAAGGAACGCCTTCTCTTCGACGATTATCGCTTTAAGAAGGAAGTAGTAAGACTTCTTATCATCGCAATGATATATGACATCGGAACTGCCATTATGCGAGTGATGGAGAAGGAAGGCACAGAGCCTGCAAACAGCTCAAAGGCTAAGAGGTGCTTTGTAAAGTTCATACAACTTGTTGAGCAGAACTTCAGGAGTGAAAGAAGAGTTAGTTGGTATGCAAATCAGATGGGACTTACCCCTAAGTATCTCTCTGAAATCATAAGTACTACAAGTAAGCGTACTCCTAACGACTGGATTGACAAATATGTAACTACGGAAATCCGCAATCAGCTTAGCAATACCAATAAGAAGATAAGCGAGATTGCTGAGGACCTTAATTTCCCGAGCCAGTCATTCCTTGGCAAGTATTTCCGCGAGAACGTGGGAATGAGTCCTTCTGAGTATAGAAAGAGGAATTAAGATTATTGCTGTCCGGTAAAAATTTTTTTGATTAGATATATTCAGGGCTGGTACTTACATGAAGTATCAGCCCTTTTGATTATCCTTCCCTTTTTTTACATCACCTTCCATACCCTCAAGTATGCCATAACATCTCGTTAACATCAATCCCGCCCAACAGAGCATATCCAGATGGTGGTACTATGGCTGAAATAAGATACGTTAACACTGAAATCCTTATTGTTACCTGTTACTTGTTACCGCAGGGGTAGAAACGCTGTGCCCTCGCTATGCCCTCGCTCTGAGTCCGCTCTTAGGACTATAGGATGAACGGACCTGAAACGGACTTACAACGGACCTACAACGGACCAGCATTGGAAGGAGCTGGAAGTTCTCGCAGAATCTCATTGAAGCCAGTATTAAGTTGGTTGGATGGGGGTGGAATGTTTTTCGCGTTCTTTTTATGGATAATGTGCATTTTGTGATTGCTATTGAAATTAACGAATCCAAGTTTCGAATGTTCAGAATTGCCTGGAAGGCAATACCATGAGTAACCGAGGTGCATACTCGACGAAGGAGAGGATGCCCTCGGATAGAAAACACCTATTCTTAATCAGCCTGGAAGGCTGTACCTGATTTCTCCTTATGCAACTTCCACGATGTACTGCCCTCCAGGCAGTATATAGAAAGGGATATCGTAATCCCCGCACATCCTCGTTACACTCGTATGTACGGGGTTACTAATAGTATTGCCTTCCAGGCAATTCTGAACTTGCGAAAGTTGAGTTAATGGAATAATTGTTATCAGAGCATTTATCGCATTTTTACATTGTTTTCGAGCATTTAAAATAAGGTGAATCAGCCCGAAATTAATGCTTATTGTTATGCTATTGAGACTATCAGCCGCCTACACTCTAGTCTGTGACTTGTATATAACAGCCTCATTATCTTTGTTTTAGATGGCTGTAAACAAGATATGAGTCTCGCTCAGCAAGCAAGAAAAACACGATCAGTAACAGGTAACGGGTAACAATAAGGATTTTAGTGCATGCCAAAATTTTACAGAATTATTCTAAGGAGTTTATATACCTTATTATATATATATATAATAAATATAGGCAGCTACCTACACTATTTTTCTTATTGTTACCCGTTACCTGTTATTGACAACGTTTCTGGGATAATGTCGGCACAACTTCCCCAATCCCCATTTGTGAAATGATATTTATGTTTAATGCCTATCATGCCTTTGTTTGATAATGAGGCGGGATAGGCATATATGTTTTTACTGAAGGTCTTGCGATTCCATATCCTTGAGCATAATACGGGTGTCTTCAATGATCTTCGTAAGGTCTTCTACGGTATCTGCTCTTAGCATTGCAATTCTTGTCTGGCGGAAGTCTGGAATGCCCTTGAACAAAGGACTTGCTGCGAGATGTCGTCTCGTATGTAGGATTCCGCGCTTCTCGTCGAGTCTTTCCACGTTGATGTGGAGCTGTTCGAGCAGAGTGTCTATCTTCTCGTCGAGCGTTAGTGGAGTAGGAGAGAAGAGCCAAGGGCAACCGAATGTAGCTCTTCCTATCATTACGGCATCTACACCGTATGTGTCGAATGCCTTGTTGGCATCTTCAATGGATTTTATATCTCCATTACCTATGATAGGGATGTGGATTTTTGGATTATTCTTCACTTCACCAATGAGCGTCCAATCGGCATCACCTGTGTACATTTGGGCGCGTGTTCTGCCGTGTATTGTGAGAGCCTGAATGCCACAGTCCTGAAGGGCTTCAGCAAGGTCTATAATCTGCGCTCTTCCGCTTTCGGGATTCAATCTTGAAGAGGTGAGATCTTCAGCATTCCAGCCGAGTCTTGTCTTTACGGTTACAGGTGTCTTTACTGCATCTACAACTTGCTTTGTGATATCAAGGAGTTTTGGGAGGTTTTGTAGCATACCTGCACCAGCTCCCTTTCCCGCCACTTTCTTTACAGGACAGCCGAAGTTTAAGTCGATTACATCGGGATGAGCCTGATCCTCTACTATCTTTGCTGCTTCTACTACGGCTTCTGTGTCACGACCATAGATTTGTATTCCTACAGGCCTTTCCTCGTCTGCTATATTCAGTTTATTAACGGTGCTTTTTATTGAGCGTATAAGGGCTTCTGCGCTGACGAATTCGGTATATACCATCTGCGCTCCAAAACGCTTGCAAAGCATTCTGAAACCGATGTCTGTCACATCCTCCATTGGTGCGAGGAATAGTGGTCTGTCTGGGAATTGAATATTGCCTATTTTCATTAGTCTGCAAAAGTAATGCTTTTTCCTTACAATTCCAAATTTTATATAGAAAATCCGCCTGTAGAATCATCAATGATCTACAGGCGGAAGTTTTTATTATTGTGGATAAATCTTACTTTGCTACAGAGACACAGACGCGGTTGAGGTCTGCCTCTGGGAGAATGTCGCTGGTAGCACCACCAGCAGCCGTAGAGATGCGGTCTGCGTCAATGCCATACTTCTCTGTCAGCATCTTGGCAACAGCCTTTGCGCGTTCTTCTGAGAGTTTCTGGTTCAGCTCAGGCTTGCCTTCTGGAGATGCATAGCCAGTGATTGTAACCTTTGTCTCCTTGTTTGACTTCATGTAGTCAGCGATAGCTTTTACGTTGAGTGCCTGGTGTCTGCTGATTGTAGTCTTGCCACAGTCGAAGAATACAAATGGAAGAACGGCGATTCTCTCTACTACCTTCTTCTCAACCTCGATGGTCTTGGTTTCAACCTGTGGTTTGCGATTCTTGAGCTCCAGATTCTCTGCACGAAGCTTGTTGATTTCGTCGTTGAGGGCGGCAATCTGGGCAGAGTTGTCTTCCTTTATGACTATAGGCTTTGCGTCAGGAAGGACGAGAGAAATACCGAACAAGATAGATGTGTACCAGTCATGTGTTCCTGTTTCTAAGCGACCGTTGAACTGGTCGTTGGTGTTGTCTGCACGATATTCAAGGTTAAGGGCGAGATTGCGGTTGATACGCCAGTCTGCCATACCTCCAAGGCGAACATTTGGAGAGAAGTGTGAAGAATTTGTTGTCTCCATTGCTGACCAGTTGGCACCAATACCGGCGATGAAGTAGAAGTTCACCGGGCATGAAGTGCATGAGAAGCAGTTGGAGAGATTGAGCATTGCATCGGCAGAGGTAGTGAAGAATTTGAATGTTCTCTTCTTGCCGGTGTATTCGTTGAAAACCCTTGAGTTGCATCCCTCGATGCCCATACGGGCAGATACAAGCGAGGTTATATTACGTCCTACATTGAGGCTGAAAGTAGGTGCTACGAGTCTGCCCATACCAGGGGTGTTAGGTAGTTGGATGCCTCCCTGCAAGTTTACAAACCAGTCAGGATTGAATTCTGAAGCTGGTTTTTCCTTAGCCTTATTCTTGTTGGGGTCATAGAACTGGGCGTTAGCTGACATTGATGTCATCAAAGCAACCAGTGCGATTACAAATATCTTTTTCATATACGAATCTTTCAGTGTTTTACTAATGATTAGAAGATGAACTTGGCTGTTAGCTGCATTCTCCAGCGACTATTGTAGTTATTGTATGAGCGCATATCGTAGTTCGCATCGTGGAGGAACTGATACTTGCCTTTAGAGAATGACAGTGGGCTATAGTAGTTATAGGTGTTGTATTCGTGTGAGAGAGTAGCACCCCAGCTCTTGTTCAGAAGGTTTGTGAAGTTGATGATGTCGAAACCTACCTGGAAGTACTTGATGTCGTTGCCCCACTTGAAACCGAACTTGTGGTCGATGTGGAAGTCAAGACGGTTTTCCCACTTCTCGTTAGCTGCATTGCGCTCATAGTACTCACCACGGTGATCCTTGAGGTAGTACTCGTTGGCGAGCCATTGCTTAAGGTTTGATGCCTGTGCCTCTGCTGTATATGCAGCAGTTGCGTTAAACATGCCAGCATTAAGCATAGCGTCAATCTCACTATCGGTTGGAATATACATCAGGTCGTTGTAACCGTTATCGCCGTTCACATCACCATTGACATATACATTGAATGGAGAGCCTGAGTTGCCTGTATAGATAAGGCCGATGGTGGTTATGTTGTCGTATGTGTCCTTGATATCCTTGTTCCACTTGAAGTGCTCATAGAGAGATACCATTACCTGATGAGGTATGTTGAAGTTTGAGTTTGCAAGCTCTGGTTCATTAGGATTGCCGTGTGTGTAGTTGTATGTCCAGCATGAAGCAGCTACAGAAGAAGAACCATTGTTTATAGTCTTAGACTTGCCGTATGTATAGCTTGCCATAGCATCAAGACCGAAATCGAATGACTTTTCTGCCTTTATAGAGATGTTATAGCTGTAACCCTTTGAAACGTTGTCAAGTACGTAGATTCCAGAATATGGTACAGTTGATGTCTGGAACATAGGACGGTTGTCGCCAATAGTGATTCCATATTCGCTTGCGAATGTCTTGCCGGTAGAAGTGATATCGTAGTTCTTGACAATCATATCATTGATAGTCTTGGAGTAGATTCCCTCAAGTGTCCAGTTGATGCCTACGAATGGGTCGGTGTAGTCAACTGCAAGGTCTGCACGAAGCTGTTGTGCATACTTGAAGTTCTTGTTGAAAACATTAATTGTCTGCTGTCCCTGATCAGGAGCAGATGGTGTGAGGGTCGGATCTGCATATACAGCATTGTTCGCATTGTATTGAGGAGTGATGTTTTCTGTATTGAATGTGCTGTATGACATCTGTTGAATACCTGTATTTGAGATATTGTTAGATATCCATACGTAAGGCACACGTCCTGTGAAGACACCGATACCGCCACGGATAATGAGGGAATTGTCGTTAAATGTTTTCCAACGGAAACCGAAACGTGGAGACCACATTGGCTTCTTTGCTATTCTCTGGTCAGTTTGAAAGCCCCAGTTCTGTGTCTTGTTTGCATAGTCATAGAACTCTTTGTTTGCAGTAGGGGTGTCAAGCATGAAAGGAATATCTGCACGCAAACCGAATGATAAGTAGAGATTTTGGAGAATATCCCACCTGTCCTGAATGTAGAAGCCGAGCTGACCTGCACCGAATGTTGCATTCCAGCGTTTTGTGCCTGTTACAGACTCAACGCCCTGTCCATAGCGGAAACGGTTGATCTTGCCTGCGAAGAAGTCGTCAGGACTCTGATACATATATGTTCCGTAGAGATCCTGACAGAAGAGGTTTCCGAAGTTGTACAGTTCATTGTGTGTGCCGAGTGTGATCTCGTGATCCTGGAGAGTCCACGTGAGGTTGTCTGTGAGGGTATAGATGTCTTGATCAAGGCCATTAGCCATTGAAGAACGCTCGTTACCAATGCACAGAGTGCCACCGCCGACATTTGAGATCTGAATCATAGGGAATGGATTGCCAGGGTTGCGTTTATCACGGACAGATGTCCAGGTTGCGTGGAATTTGTTACTTATGTTCTTGCCCAAACGGCTGTTGAGTTCAAATACAAGCGAATTGGTCTTTGACACAAAGTCGTATGCATAGTCGCTTGTTACGAGCTGTGAGGCACTTGAAGTGTTGTTGTTCTGCTTTGCATCAACAAAGCTCCAGCGAAGAGATGCATGGTTGCGGTCGTTGATGTTCCAGTCAAGTTTGATACCAACTTTGTCAGAATATGAGTATTCCTTTGGCGTTCCCAGTTTGCCTGTGTAGTGAGGGGCCTGTGTCTTGATGTAGTCGTAGATCTGCTGTGCTACACCGAAATCCACTTTAGACTGGCTGCCAGGTGCAGAATACGCATTGTCGTACTCATTATTGATGCGTTCGAAGTTGAGGAACGCAAAGAGTTTGTTCTTAACGATAGGACCGCCGAGGGTTGCACCTATGGTATAGTTTGTCATACTTCCGTAAGGATTTGACATATTTCCGTTGTGCATCTTGTACTTGTCGGAAACCATTCCGTCATTCTGGTAGTATGAGTAGAAACTGCCGTGGAACTCGTTGGTACCTGACTTTGTTATGGCATTGACAGAACCGCCTGTGAAACCGCTCTGACGGACATCGAATGGAGCGATGCTGACTTGAAGCTGGTCGACAGTCTCCATTGAGAACGGCTGTGTTCCTGCCATACCGCCGTTAGCTCCGTTTGATGTCAGGCCGAATACGTCATTTGACATCGCACCGTCAATCTGGATGGCATTATATCGGTTGTTGGAGCCTGCAATCGTCATAGCACCACCCTCGGTAACCTTGACGAATGGGTTTATACGGGCAATATCAGCAACACTATGGCTTATGGAAGGGAGCTCTTGAAGACGGGCATTGTTTATTGACTGAGCAGCTCCAGTACGGGTTTTGTTCAGACCGAGCTGTCCCTTGACAACAACCTCGCCGAGTGTCTTTTCGTCATCCTTGAGCCATACGTTAATATGGTATGTTTCACCGAGTGACAGGGTTATATTCTGGAAAAACTTGGATTGCATTCCGATGTAGGAGACGTTGATGGTGTATGGACCACCAGTACGCATACCTTTAATAGCGAATGCACCCTTAACATTTGTAGTGGCACTATAGCGTGTGCCAGAAGGTACATGAACTGCCAATATTGAGGCACCAATGATACCTTCGCCATTGGCATCGTTCATTGTTACTTTACCGCTAATGCCGGAAGTTGTTACTTGTGCCATAGCAGATGAGACTATCATCATTACTGTGACAACCAGAAAAAGAATTCTTTTCTGCATAACTTTACGAAATAAAAAAAATAATAATTATTTTGGGTTTTGTTCTTGTTCACCAAATATATAAATCGTTTGCAAATTTAATTAAAAAAATTAGAATATATCTTCTTTTTCCAAAGAATTTTACGAGAATTGACAAAAATCAACATAATAAACAGAAAAAGCCTTGCAGAAGACGAATCTTAAGCAAGGCTTTTCAAAAAAGGAGGAGGTGGTACCACCAGGAATCGAACCGGGGACACACGGATTTTCAGTCCGTTGCTCTACCAACTGAGCTATGGCACCATTTATGTCTTGCAATGAGAGGTGTTTCTCAATTGCGAGTGCAAAGGTACAACTATTTTTTGAAACCACCAAATTTTTTCATGACTTTATTCCTAAAAATCGAAAAATATGCATAAAACGCTCTGAAACTGCTATAGTTTCGTGTCATATACAATGATTCAGGCATCTTTGCATGCCTTTCGGAAACTAGCTGTTTACGCAAAAGAAAAAGCGCGGAAGCCAACAGGTTCCGCGCGCTTTGTGTGTCCATGATATTCAAGATGATTAGATTTTGTGTTGTTTATACATGAAGACGAATGCCTACTCACGTAGGGGTTAATAAAGACGGTATATTATATTATAACATTGTGTAAAACTGTTCATTGTAATTTTCCTCGATATCTGCGCATCCCTGAATCTCAGAGTCTGCATTGATGTCGTTGGATGTTTCTGCTGACAGGTTCTTGAGAGAAGTGCAACCTTCGAATACTGTTGCGTCAACGCTCTTGATGCTGTTAGGAAGGGTAACGCTCTTTACTTTGTCAAGACCTTTGAAAAGGTTCTTGCCGATCTTGCTTAATGTAGTCTCATTGTAGAAGTCCTCCTCGAAAACGATGCTTGTGATCTGCTTTCTGTACTTGATGAATGGAGACTCCTGGAAATCAGGTGTTACATCAGCAAGAGGGGTTATATGAAGAGTGCCGTTATCGTCGATATTCCAAGTGAAATATTCAATTCCATTATAATCCATTAAGCTAGGCTCCTTTGCCATTCCGTTTGCAGCGAACGAGAAAGTGAGCACTGCTGTGAGGATGATTCTATTGAAGAATGAGGTAGTCATAACTTAAATTTTTTAAAAGTGGAAATAAATGTAATAATTTATGAGAGTGTCAAACTATTTTGTTTTGATCTCTGATGCAAAGGTATGAACTTTTTTCTGTTTGTGCAAATTTTTTTTAAGAAAAATGATGCAAATATGTAAATGTTTGACATAAATCAAGAAGTGTAACTTGTACATTTTTAAGCACTTATATCTAATATAAATAAGGTATATAATGAATTTTTACTGTTTTTTGGAGGTTTTTCTTCGATGAAACCGCAGTTTTCTGATAATTGCATATCTGTAAAGAAAAAGTTGCGAGGAAGGAAAAGCGAAATGAAGAAAAATCTTTCCGTTTTCTATTGTTTCTTTGACTCTCCTTTTTATAATTTCAAAGGTTTTTGGTATTTTGAAGTGGATTCTTTATAAAAGGCAAATTTGTTGCGTAAATGTAAAAATTATAGCATTGTTGTAATTTTGACACTTTTCCCTGCTTTTTTCTTGCAAGTTAAATTATTTTGTTGTAAATTTGCAATCGGAAATAAATGTTAAGGGATTATGAATAGGATGCGAAGAACATCCGACAAAAAGGGGAAAGAAAAGGTCAAGTTTAGCAGAGTTTGCTGAACTTGACTTTTTTCTTTTTATGTTCTTTTCTCTTATTTCGTTGTGAATTAGTGGTTATTTAACGTCAGTTCGACGAATTCTACGAATGGCAGCAAGCTGCCTTAACCACTGCGTGGAGCTACACGACTTGCTTCAGCTTGTTGAGCTTCAGCGAAAAATTACCATTAATACTCACAAATTTTCCACGAATTATTTTTTTCTCTGTCCCGATTTTTTCGAATATTCGAATTATTCGGGATAAAAATTATCGATTAATTCGCGATAATTCATGGAAATTCATGTAGCCAAGCGCAGCGTTTATTTTCGTCGAACTCACGTTATTTAGGCATAGAATAGCCATTTTGACGAAAAAATACAAATTTTTGACGAAATATTACATAAGGGTTTGGGGAAAAGGCAGTAATTTTGCACTCGAAAGATTGAAACACGCACTGGCTTGCAGCCGACGTTCGCTATCTTTCGAGTGCGAAGATGCTTAGCACGTTGCACCCAGAAATTAGTCATACTACTCTTAAAACTGGTATTTTCCGAGCCTAAGTTAAAAACTCATAAGACAATGAAAAAGAATCGACGCACTTTATTCTATTTCCCAAGAACGTTGTACATGGTACTATTATCGCTCTTGTCACCAGGCTGTAGGATTCTTGGATTAAGCATTAATGCTTCAACTCCAAAGGGCGCAGGATCTAAATCACCTGCTATATTGTGCGAAGATAACCCAGATACCGCCTCAAGTTTTGGCGTCTGGTAAGAAAATAAAGATATACCCCTGCCACACACATGTGGTTATATTCATAATTTTTTACATTTATTTCCAATTTAATGAATTAATGAACGAAAACTGAATAGCATTTTTAAGGACAGATAAGTAAAGATATTCTATTTCCTTTATATGGGGGAATTCAGACACTTCTTATAAGTAACCGAATGATTTACCAGAAGGCACAATAAATTTCCCGTTATATTCCCTACTCGTGAGAGCGGGGAATGTAACGGGAAATTTGTATATTGTCGTTATCTGTCTAGGAATTTACTTCCAGAGTAACTGTGCGAATTGGTATAGACTTTCACGCCACACAGGCCAAGTGTGACCGCCCGGAGTCTCGAAATATGTGTATTTTATGCCGATTTCATCGAACTTTGCACGCATAGTCTTACAGTTATTGAAGGCGATATCCTCTTCTCCACCCATAGTGAGATAGAACTGCTTGAACTGCTTGTTGTAGAAATCCTTTCGCTCGGCAAGTTTCTTGTAGTTGTCGTCAGCGCTCATTGAAGGGTTATTGCCGAAAGGTCTTGCAAACCAACCGGAACTGAACACTCCAACATACTGGAATAACTCAGGCTTAGCCACAGCAATGTTGAGAGTCTGTATTCCACCCATTGAAAGTCCTGCCATAGCACGGTTGGCTGCATCCTTCTTCACGCGGTAGGTCTTCTCTACGAGTGGAATGCACTCTTCTGTGAGTTCCTTGATGAAGTCCTTGCAGTTACCGTCGCTCATCACAACGATCATCTCGTTTGCCTTTCCTTGTGCAATGAGGTTGTCAAGGATAATGTCAGTTCTTCCCTGAAGGGCCCATCCGCGCTCATCCTCACCACCGCCATGCTGTATGTAGAGCACAGGGTAGGTCTTTGAGAGGTCTTTCTGATAAGATGGTGGAAGATAGATGAACATTCTGCGCCAAGCACCCTCGTTGTTTGAGTAGTATCTGCGCATAGTTGTCTCGCCATGTGGCACGTTAGCAAGCTCGAAGCGCACGTCACCTTTTTTATAAGGCACCTCAATACAGCTAGACATACGACTACAGCCATAGAATGTCTCGCTGGCAGGGTCGCTTATCTGAACACCATCCACATAAAGGAAGTAATAGTTAATACCAGACATCAGTACATCAGTAGTAGCTGTCCACACGCCATTACCATCTTTTGTCATAGGGTACTTCTTGCCACCAATATCCACGATGACTTCCTTTGCATCAGGAGCCTTTAGTTGGAAAATACCACGGTTATCGGCAGTAAGTTGTGGGAACTGCCCGTTTCTCAAATTAGTAACAGGGCGCACATTCTGCGCCATCAGGCTTGAAGCAGATAGCAACAAGCCCAATCCAAGAATAGATAGTTTCTTCATTTTAGGTTTATAGAATTTTTTACACAATTATTATGCTACAAAATTACTAATAAAATATGAGAACCCAAACTTTTTTGACTTTTTTTGTCGTTTTCTCCCGAAAGAATCCGAAGAATGAAAAACTCAGATACTTTTGTGTAACATAAGAGGCCTATATGTTTTGTTGTAAAGATATTTTACAAGCATAGTAAGGTGTTTTTAAACTTTTAGATCAATGTAAAAACAAAATACGACTGATTATCAGTGTGATAGCTGTTTTGACGTGCGTTTAGCAAGAAAAATACCAGATATCATTCAAGTAGCTTTTGAAAAAAAAATCGGGAGAGTTTTGAGAGAGGGGGGGACACTTTTGCCTATTTTATCGCTTTTGTGTGCTGAATTTCAACGATTTAAGTAGAGTGCACCTCCCCCCATATAAATGCCATTTTTACAGGTTTCCTTCAGGGGGGGGGGTACACGATTTGTTATCTGTTGGTTTTCAGCACGTTACACCTATAAAAGGGTAAAAGTGCACCCCTCCCCTTAAAAACTCTCGCATAAAATACGTTTGTAATCTTGACATTGCCAAAAATACGACTTTTATGCCTCCACTATGATTCCACTCTATCGCCCTTTTTAGAGAAGGGAGGTGAATGGGATTTGCATAGGATTTGGAACGGACTTGAAACGGATTAGAAACGGACCTTAAACGGAGGTGAAAAGGAGTAGTGTAGCAGTAGGGAAAAGAATAATTTTAGGCGTAGTGAAATTTTAGGAATAAAAATTTTGTGATTGTCAGATTTTATTTGTAATTTTGCGACGCTGTTTGAGATAGCAAGGTGTTTTTCATGAAAAAAACATCACAGATAGCGGGGTGTAGCGCAGTTGGTAGCGCACTACGTTCGGGACGTAGGAGTCGCCAGTTCGAGTCTGGTCACCCCGACAGGTGAGTGAGGAGTGAAAAGCGAAGAGTGAAGAATTTAAGTTAGCATTTATTGGTAACAGACTGTGGTTTACCTTACTAACTTAAATTTTTCACTCTTCACTTTTCACTCTTAACTTATAGTGCTTCAAGCATTCTCTTGATTACAACCTGAGCGGAGATTTCGCGGTTGGCTGCCTCTGGGATTACGAGTGAGTTCTTACTCTCGATAACATCATCGGTAACAATAAGACCACGACGAACAGGGAGACAATGTAGGAACTTACCATTGTTGGTCCATGACATGTGCTCTGCATCAACAGTCCAATGAGCCATTTCCTTGTAGTCTGTCAGAATCTTACCGTATTTCTCAGGAACGGTTACGCCCGGGCAAGACCAGTTCTTTGCATAAATGAAATCTGCGCCCTCGAATGCTTTCTTCTGATCGTATTCGATAGTTGCACCCTCGGTGAACTTAGGATCAAGCTCATAGCCCTCTGGGTGAGTGATAACGAGATCTACATCTGGAGCTGCGAGCATCCACTCTGCGAATGAGTTTGGCACAGCCTGTGGGAGACAACGGCAATGAGGTGCCCATGTGAGGACAGCCTTAACGCGCTCTGTTGTCTTGTGTTCCTCTATAGTAATAAGGTCGGCGAAAGCCTGAAGAGGATGTACTGTAGCTGTCTCCATTGCGAAGACTGGCTTGCCGGCATATTTCACGAACTGGTTTACGATAGTCTCTGCATAGTCGTACTCACGATCTGTGAGGCCTGCGAAAGAACGGATACCGATAAGGTCGCAGAAACTTCCCATCACAGGAATAGCCTCGAGGAGGTGCTCTGACTTATCGCCGTCCATGATTACGCCACGCTCAGTTTCGAGTTTCCAGGCACCAGCATTAACATCGAGAACGATAACGTTCATTCCGAGGTTCATAGCCGCCTTCTGGGTAGAGAGACGTGTGCGGAGAGAGTTGTTGAAGAACACCATGAGCAGGGTCTTGTTCTTTCCAAGGTGCTGATAACCATAGCGGTTTGCCTTTACTTCCTGTGCCTCGGCAAGAGCTGCTGTTATATCGCCAAGGTCTTTTGCGTTGAAGAATGTTTTCATATAGAAATCAAATTTTTAGATAAATTCTTTTTGTGGAAAGTAAATTGGAAGGACTTCGTGTAGCGCCAGAGCTTTGCGAAGAAATTATATCCAGTAAATTGATTTGCTGATTCGAATTTATTGGTAATTTACTTTCTTAACTATTGTCTCGAAGTGCCGTGAAGATTTTTACGGCTTCTACGGCGGCACGTACATCATGAACTCTAAGAATGTCGGCACCTCGTTCGAGGGCGAGGGTGTTGAGGACGGTCGTGCCGTTGAGGGCTTCATCAGCAGAAGAATCAAGTAACTGCCAAATCATGCGCTTTCTTGAGATGCCAACGAGAAGTGGCAGATTGAATGTGTCCTTGAGCTGCTGCTGGGCAGAGAGTAATGAGTAGTTGCCAGCGATGATGTCCTTTCCAAAACCGTAACCAGGATCAAGAATGATATCCTTAACACCGATTGAGTTGAGGACCTTGATTTTCTTGAGGAAGACAGAAACTGTATTCTCAAGATCCGCTTGAAGCGACATTAATATATAAGGTACATGCAAACGGGCAACTTCAAGAAGAATGTCCGAAGGCTTGTCTTCGTTTACGTCAACATCCACTTTTGCATTTGCGTTGGCGGTATTGTTGTAGTAGCCTCGTCCTTCTGAAATGTCATTTATGATATCTGCTCCAAACTCCTCAACAGCCATACGGGCAACTGATGGTCGGAAGGTGTCGATAGAAACCAAGGCGTCTGGCTGTTCACGACGAGCGATGGCAAGTCCGTTTCGCATACGGAGAAGTTCTTCCTCCTCGCTGACATCAGCAGATCCCGGTCGGGTGGAGAAGGCGCCAACGTCGATTATCTTGCCACCTTCCTGTATTATCTGATTTGTCCGTTCGGCTATTTCTAGTTCTGTCTGCTTGCGACTTCCTGCATAGAAACTATCGGGAGTCACATTGAGTATTCCCATCACCTGTGGGGTTGATAAGTCTAATGTCTTGTTATGAACTGATATCTGCATCTTGACATTTATTTTTGTTCCACTCTACAAGCACCAAAGGTGCGTTTTCATTTTGTGCGTGGGAATTTCAAATGCAAAGGTAGAAAAAATGTTTTACAAACTTGCGTTAATTTCTGATAAATATT
>CACZCN010000035.1:0-28486 GCA_902779665.1 uncultured Prevotellaceae bacterium
CAACGAAACAGGGATACAGCCACGCATGTGGTAGTCAACTTTTTCAGTACAAAGTCAACAAAAACAGTATGAGTAGTAAACAATATCAGTCGAAAGTCAGCGTTATTAGGAAAAGAGTCAACCAACTCAGTGAAAGCAGTCAACATTTCCCAGTACTGGTAGTCAACCTTTTCAGTATGGGTAGCTAAATGTTAAAAATCTAAGCCTGAAAAGAGTCAACCTTTTTTAGGAAAAGACAAATCACTTTTTCAAATGGTTCTATGGTTCTATAGTTCTATATTTTTTACACACACCCTACAAAACTCGCTTTCCGAGTCATAATATATAATATATATAATATAATTATATATATTATATATTATGAAGTGGAAGTCCGAAAAATAGAGGGTGTCTCTAAAAATTATAGAACTATAGAACCATAGAACCAAAAACAGGGGGATGGAGATTGAGTATCTCCGAGTAGGTGTCAGATTTAGATGGCCGTTTCAGGTCCGTTCCACCTCCGTTCCTGGTCCGTTTCAAGTCCGTTCCCATATATCGGAGATATAAGCCCATAATAGGGATGAGAGTTTCGTGGAAATGAAGACAATGGTGATAAACGTTGAACCTTGGTTCGTGGGTAAGGACGTGGCAATGATGCTTGGGTATGCGCAGACTGCCAAAGCCATCAGAGAGCATGTAGAAGAGGAAGATAAAACCAACGCACTGATTCAGTGCCCTGGTTCTAACTACAAGAGCAAGACAATGCTCACCAACGAGAGCGGTCTTTATGCCCTGATCCTTTCAAGTAAACCTCCACAAGCGAAGGAGTTCAAGCGCTGGGTGACAAGTGAGGATTAGGAATACGAGCGGTTACATTCCGATAAATGGCTGCAATTTGGTTCTATGGTTCCATAGTTCTATATTTTTTACACACACCCTATACGAATTATTCGCTTGGCGAATAAAACAAACCGCTTGCTACAAGAAGAAATTAATGCGACATTAATGTGTCATTTGTGCTAATTAATGTAGGTTCGCAAAGCGAAAACATATAATTTCCCATTAATATCACATTAATTTCGCATTAATTTTATGTAAATCACAAGCATCGGAGATGCATCCGTGGAATTTGTCGAACTCACGTTAACATATATGTAAAACCACATCCCTATTTCTGGGTACTGGTTTAGTTATATCTCTATGCTGATGACTCCGTGATTCACGCCCCCATCTATTCACACGGAGCACAACTTCTGTCTATGGATGGCAAATGCAAGAGGTGTGGTAAGATGATGTGCCCCTTTTATTAGGTGTTGTTTTTAAACTGATGACGCAAAAAATCACCAAAAATTACAAGATTCACGCACTTTTTTTACTTGCAATATCAATTGTTATCACACATCATCATTTGTCGGTATTTCCGAAATAATATTCCATTTGCAACCAAATTGCAAAGAATTCATTGTAACTTTGCACTCGGAAATTGGAAGCGGCCTTTCCCCCCGTCCTCCCCCGTAGGGAGGGAGCCGGAAGGCAAAAGTGCGAAGTGCGAAACACATTGTCACTCGAAATAGATTTATAACCCCTAAGGGTGAGAAAGATGAACGCCCTTGAAAAAAATGATGAAAATGAGAAAATGTTTATTGCTGACGACTTTATGTGTAACATTAGGTATTCAGGCTATTCAGGCACAAGAAGTCAAAGACAGTACGACGAAAGTACAGAAACTACGGGAGGTGGTTGTCACTTCCTCGCAATCTGCAAGTAAGAGGATGAAGGAGGTGCAGATTGGTGTTGAAAAGATTGATATCGGGAAGATGACACAGATTCCGACCTTGTTTGGCGAGAAGGACATTCTGAAATCCATTCAGATGCTTCCGGGTGTGAAGGCAGAGAGCGAGGGCTCTTGCGGATTCGAGGTAAGAGGCGGTACGGCTGCGCAGAATCTTGTGCTGATTGACAATGCCCCAATATACAACCCAGGGCATTTCGTAGGACTATTCTCAGCCTTCAACGACGAGGCAATGCAGACAGCCTCACTCTACAAGGGACAGATTCCGGCAATGTTCGGCGGAGCTACTTCATCGGTACTCGACGTGGCGAGCAAGGCAGGCGATATGAGCAACTGGCACACAGGCGTAAGCATCGGACTTCTTGCAAGTAAGGTGGAGGTTGACGGTCCGATAGTGAAGGACAAGTTGAGCATGCTATTCTCAGCACGAAGGTCATACCTCGACTTGTTTCTTAAGCTGAGCGAGAAATATAGGGAGAACACCATGAATTTCTATGATGTGAACTTCCGCACCGACTTCGACATATCACCGGCTAACAAGGTGTTCGTGTCATTCTACAAGGGTAAGGACAATATGGAGATTGACGACCTTGCCGAGATGCGATGGGGTAACATGGCGGTGTCAGGCGGTTGGAAATACATGCTTAGCGAGAAGCTGCGCTTCAATACCACACTCTCATTTAACAGATACAAGAGTAAGATGGGATTCAATGCCACCCACCTCGACTATAAGATGAACGGACACATAGAGCAGACCATCCTGAAGGAGAACATCGACTGGCGACCATCTTCCAATCACGCCTTCTCCATCGGTGCACAGGCCTCATACGATGACATCGTCTCAGCAGAATGGGAATATCTCACCATCCACGAAAAGGAGCAGCGCTACGGCACGGAAATAGCCGGTTGGGTGAATGATGACTGGAAGGTTGCGAAATGGCTGGAGATGTCGCTTGGATTGAGGTATAACCACTTCAAGAAATACGATGCAATAGAGCCGCGCGCAAGTATGAAATTGAATATCAACGAACTGCATTGCATCAAGAGCGGATATAGCCGCACGGCGCAGAACATTCACGCAATACGAAATTCAAGCACTTCAATGCCAATGGACCGCTACACCCTGAGCACGGACTTTATAAAGCCGGAGAAGGCTGATCAGGTGAGTCTCGGATATTTCGGCATGACGAAGGAAGGCGACTATGACTTCAGCATTGAGGGCTATTACAAGTGGGTGCGCGACATCTACGACTACAAGGACGGCAAGAACTTTGAGTCGGACATTGCCATTGAGAATATTATTCTTGGCGGTAAGGGACGTGCATACGGCATGGAACTAAGTGCCCACAAGAACAACGGACGCCTCACGGGATGGATTTCCTACACCCTCTCATGGAGCGAGAACAAGATTGACGGCATCAACAACAACCGCTGGTACACAGCCAACAACGACCGCTTTCACGATGTGAATCTCGTGGGAATGTATCAGCTCAATGATTTCTGGAATGTTTCCGCATCGTTCATATTCAACTCAGGACAGGCTCTCACGGCTCCGAGTGCGAAGTACCAGATTGACGGCTCTACGGTGTATTACTACGCAGAGCGCAACGGCTATCGTGCACCTGCAACGCACCACCTCGACCTGAGTGCCACCTACTCAAAGAAACTCAAGCGTTGTGAGCGTCAGTGGGCTTTCGGAATATATAACATCTATAATCGCGAGAACCCTTACGTTATCACGTTCTCAGAGGACGACAACTCAGCAAGCGGCACAAAAGCCACTCAGACAGCCCTATTCGGTGCAATTCCGTTTGTGTCGTTCTCGCTGAAATGGTAAACTTTATTTACTATTTACAGATTTACTAATTACTATTTATGTACTATTTGGTTGATGTACTATTTTCAACAATCAATAGCATAATGGTAAATGGTAAATGAAAATAGTAAATATAATAGAATAGTAAATAAATAGTAATTAGTAAATAGCTAAATAGTAAATATTAATTATGAATAATAAAACGAATATACTATCAAACATCCTTCCCTTTGGGAAGGCTTGGTTAGGCATTTGGGGGCTTGTGGGCATTTTTCTCCTTACCTCATGCGAAAAAGAAATCGACATGGACTATCACACGGTTGAGCCGCTATACGTGGTGGAGGCTGGCATTTCAGAGGAAGGAGCTGTGGCACGAATCTCGCAGACACAGAACGTGACCGATGAGATTGGCAAGCGCCCGGTAAGTGATGCTCAGGTTGTCATCACCTCCGACAACGGAGAGAGATGCATCCTCAAGCTCGATAGCGCAGGCTGCTATTCTTCTTCAGAGATAAAGGGCGTGGAAGGGCATGAATATACCATCAGGGTGCAGATTGGCGATTATGTCACGGAGTCAACATCGCAGATGCAGGAGCATTTCAATATCGATGACACCTACATGTATAAGGTGCAGATGCTTGAAGACGAAGTGGTGTACTACCACGTTGATGTAACAGGCTATAATACAGATAATATCGGCTATTTCTACACCCTCGTAACACGCAATGGCAAGCCGTATAAGTGGTCTATTCTCGACAATAAGGGATTTGACGACATGACGGCTATCAACGTGGGATGCTTTGTGTATTGCGACCTCGACAAGGACAACAAGGACATTCTCCAAGACGGTGAGGAGATTGCCGTGGAGGTGAGAAAGATTGACAAGCGCACATACGACTACCTCTATGCTCTCTTCATTGCTGAGCGTTCTTCTTCAAATCCTATCCGTAACTTCACCAATCCAACTACCCTCGGCTATTTCTCAGCCTATCACTCTATGCGTCAGAATGCTCTCCGCTTCTCGAAGGAATCACTTGAGTTCTACGATGACCTGATGGAGAGTAAGAAACATAAGTTTGAGGAG
The DNA here is from genome assembly GCA_902779665.1 of uncultured Prevotellaceae bacterium. GTDB lineage: Bacteria > Bacteroidota > Bacteroidia > Bacteroidales > Bacteroidaceae > Prevotella. The sequence goes on from CACZCN010000035.1 coordinate 4,675, forward strand.
AAGTAGGGTTTAGGGTTTAGAGGTTAGGGTTTAGAGATAATTGGCTCTATGACTGCCCTTGATAATAAAAAACCACATTCGTCATTCACGAATGTGGTTTTAAATTTATAATGTCGAGGTAAAAGGTAATAACTCTAACCCCTAACTTCTAAACTCTAATCTCTAAACACTAAACACTAACCTCTAATCTCTAAACTCTAAATATTACACGAGGTGTGCGATAAGGCTCTCACGATCGCCTGGGAGCATATCGATTACAGGAACCTCGATCATAGTGTAGCAACCAGGCTGCTGCTTGAGAGAAGCGCGTGCTACGTTTACGAGTACCTGTGCAGTAAGTGCAGGGTTATTGATCTTCATGTTGAACTCGAAGAGCTGGTTGTGAGTCTTACCTGAAACACCCTTACGAGTGAGGTTTACGCCATGACCAACATCATTGAGTGCGTCAACGCTCTCTACCTGGAATACGTGTGTCTCGTCGCTTGCGAAGTAAGGGTCAGCCTTGATAGCCTTTGTAACCTCTGCAAGGTCAGCACCTTCCTCAAGCTCTACATATACCATACGGCGATGGATACCCTCACCTACAGGGATGGTCATTGAGAGTGCGTCCTTAACACCAGCCTTTGAGCGAACACATACAGAGTGTCCCATAGAACGGCCAGGACCGAAGTTGGTGTAAGAGAGTCCCTTTGGTGCGAGGCTCTGCATGAGAGTGCGAACGATAGAGTCAGAACCTGGATCCCAACCAGCAGAGATGATGGCAACGGTGCCGTTCTTCTTTGCTACTGGCATGAGGGCTGCGCGATAGTCAAGAATGCTTGTGTGGATATCGAATGAGTCAACGGTATTGATACCCAGTGCAAGGATTTTCTTTGCGTATTCCTCGCAAGAACGTGTTGGAGTAGCAAGGATAGCCACGTCAACGTCCTTGAGTTCTGTGATGTCCTTAACAACATCATACTGTGCAAGTTCTGCAGGCTTGTTCTCTGCGCCATTACGACGTACAACGCCAGCAATCTCGAAATCCTCAGAAGCCTCAAGAGCCTCAATGGTGTACTTACCGATGTTACCGTAACCTACTACGGCTGCTCTAATCTTTTTCATTTTTATATCTATATTATTTATTGGTTGTTTGCTGAAAGTTAAAGGACTATGGATTAGGGATTAAGGGTTGTTTGTATTAAACCCTATTCCTTATTCTATCTACTTTCGTCCATTGCGGATGCAAAGGTATAAAAAAAATGTCAAGAATTATAGTTTTCAGCAAAATTTCTTATCAAAATGTCAGTATTTCTTTCAAATTATAAGAATATTAACATATTTTTCGCCTTAAAACTATAATTCTTGACACTAAAGAGTAATAATGGTTACAGATTGTTAGCAATGCAATTCCACTACAAAGCGGGTACCCTGCGCGAATTCATCATCGAGATGCAGGTTGCCGTTGAGTTTATATGCAATGAGGGCACAAGTTGGAAGCAACATTCCATCATCCTCGGCAAGGTCTCTCACCTCGGCAAACGCCTGGAATGCGATATCGCGTCTTTCATCAGGCATAGAGTATCCGATGCCTGAGACAATGAAATTGCCAGTATGCGGATTGCGTTTTTTGAACTCAAGACTGATGCGCTCCGTTTCATTGCTCTTTGCAAGTTCGGCTATAAGGGATACAAGCAGTTGCTTTAGTGCCTCCTCATTTGACGGGAAGGTAATGCCGTGAGCGTCCATCTTGATAGGGAGGTCGGCAGACACGCTCTGTCTTACCTCATTTACCACATCCATGCAAAGGCGCTCCATGTTGAGATCGTCCTGCTCATAGAGTTCCTCGCGTGAGTTCTCAAGCACCATATACTCCTTGATATGCTGCATGAAGTTCTGGAGAGCAGTCACCTGCTTACTATCACCCCGTGCGATGGCATCGAGCGATGGATTTATCTGTTCGCTGATATTGTTTATGAAGAGACTCTTCCTCTCATTATTATTATTGGCAATCTCAAGACTGTCATTGAGTTTCTTTATCTTCAGCATGTTCTTGAACTTGAGCAAGACGAAGAATACCAAAGCCAATGCCAGTACCACGGCAATAATGATGAGTACGATGATGAAGCCCCACTGTACTGCAATCTTGGTTGCCTTGCTGTCAATGTCCTCCTGAGCCTCGGCATACTGAGCTTTCACTGCCTTGAGTTCAGCAGCAGCACGATCGCTTGCAATGGAGTCCTTCCATTGTGTGTACATCTTCTCGAGCATACTTGCCATAAGGGCATTCTCCTTACCCTTTGCCTCTGCCACCATGCTCTGGAAGCATTTGTCTATGCCTGCGTCATCCTTGCCCTTGGCACGGCGGTTGAACACCTCCCTGTAGCATTTCTGCGCAAGACTCACATTACCTGTCTTTGCAGAATAGGCACCCTTGGCTATGAGCATATCCTCGATGACATCGCTCTTGCCCGACTGACGTGCATAGTCCTCCATCTTCTCCATCTGTGAACGTGCATCATTAGGCTTGTTGATGCGTGAATACATACGGAAACGCTCCTTCGCTACAAGATAATGAAGATCAGGATTACCCTTGCCTATGGCAGAATCAAGTGCGCGGCATGTAGCGAAGGCTTCCCGCCACTCCCTTTCCTGAGTTAGTCGGATACTTTCCTCAATGCCTTCCTCAACCTGTTTCTTCAAACTGCTCTGCGCCTGCATGGAGATGGCGCCAAATGAGAGCATAAATAATAGAATTAGTTTTCGCATATAGTTTAGAGTTTTAGAGTTTTTTAGTTTTATTTTTCTGGATTTTCCGGAATTTCCAGATTATCCGGATAACCCGGAATCCTACTTACACATCGCAACACAAATCAAATCTTGGAAGTCCTTGGCATTCTGTGCCCTGAGCACTCCTTGATTCATGATGCTGAAAGCTAGAACATGACCGTTGGCTGCCTTGGCATAGCCGGCGAGACTGCTAACGCAAGCCAATGTTCCTGTCTTTGCCCTTATACAGCCCTGCGCCTTCGTTCCCTTGAGACGTTTTGCAAGCGTACCATCATAGGCAGCGAGCGGTAGCGACGGAATCAGTTGGTTATATATGGTGCTATTCTCGTAGGCATATCTCAGAAATGCCACTTCAAGCTCAGCTGTTACGTAGTTGTAGAGCGATAGTCCTGAACCGTCGGCCAAACGGTAGTCTGAGGGATTGAATCCCATTCTGCGGATCAGGCTCTGCTCAAAGGCCTTTGCGCTTGAAGCACGTGCAGGTTTGTTGAATGATGCGGCAAGATGATAGAACATCGATTCTGCATAGAGATTGTCACTTTCCTTCATCATCCTACTTAGAATCTGGTCTATGCTATGCGCGCGTGAACATATATCATTTGCTAGGAACGGCGTTTTCTCTTCAATCACCCCACCCTTTAGGACTATGCCCTGTCCTTCCATCTCAGCCATGAGTTTCTCCATCATCTGGTCCTTACGCGAATAGACTAAAGGCGAGAGAACGGGATTGTCGTCATCCCAGCACCACCCTTCTCCCAAGAGATCCTTTTCCTTGAAAGAACGGTCTGCGCAGAGGTTTCCTTCTATGGTGTCAACGCCCATTTTCTTCAATGACTCCACAAAGGCTATTAGGTCATCACGGTTGAAACGTGGATCCATGCCACCTACAACATATACGTTGCCCTTGAGTGTGCGAGTAGAATCAACCACCGCGCCCGTATACTTCAGAAATGTCTGGAATTGATACGAGCCTCCCAATTTGTCGAGAGCCGATATGGCGGTGAGCAACTTCATGGTTGAGGCTGGGCGCAGCGTCTGTTTCTCGTTGACGGCATAGAGCAGCGAGTCTGCAGTAAGGTCGTAAATCATGACCGCGAACTGCGATGTCTTCACCGTGCGACTCTTCATGATGATAGTGTCAAGACGAGCTCTGAGCGATTCTGGCCAAGGCAGGGTGTCGTTGGTTAGAGTGTCACCGAGAAGGGCAAGGGCATCAGCAGCGAGGGAATCATTAAACGCATCTATGACTTCCTCCTGCATCTGCTTCTGCTGTTCTACCTTCACCACAACCGGCTTGCGCTTCGGTTTCCTCTTCTTGACCTTACCATCAACTGGTGCAGCCATGAAGAGAAGGCAGATGAGAGTCAGCAGCCCCACAACTGGGGAAATAAGTATGGTATTCTTTTTTTTCAATTCAGAAAGTCTTAGCTATGGTTATCGTTTTGGTTACGAATCCTACTTATGAGGATAGTCCGTAGTATAATGCAAGCCGCGGCATTCCTTTCTCTCAATAGCCCATCGGGTAATGAGATATGCGGTGTTAATCATATTGCGGAGCTCGCATATATCCCTTGTTGCCTTCACGCGCTTGAAGAGTTTCTCTGTTTCCTCATAGAGCACGTCGAGACGTGTCCATGCCCTTTGCAAACGGAGGTTGGAGCGTACTATACCGACATAGTTTGCCATTATCTCACCAACTTCCTTTACACTCTGGGTGATGAGCACTTTTTCTTCGTTAGTCATAGTACCCTCATCGTTCCACTCCGGCACGAGTGTATTGAAATCATATTCATCAACATGTGCTAGAGAGTGACGGGCAGCTGTCTCTGCATATACTACAGCCTCAATGAGAGAGTTACTTGCAAGTCGGTTACCACCATGAAGACCTGTGCATGAACACTCACCTATGGCATAGAGACGACTGATAGAAGAACATCCATTGAGATCAACCTTGATACCGCCACACATATAATGGGCAGCCGGACGAACCGGGATATAGTCAGTCGTTATGTCAATACCGATAGTCAGACATTTATGGTAGATATTAGGGAAGTGCTTGCGAGTTTCCTCTGCAGGCTTATGGGTGACATCAAGACATACGTGGTCAAGACCGTGAATCTTCATTTCCTTGTCTATGGCACGTGCCACGATATCACGAGGAGCAAGGCTCAAGCGCTCGTCGTACTTCTCCATGAACGTCTCTCCGTTAGGCAGACGGAGAATACCGCCATATCCGCGCATAGCCTCGGTGATAAGGAATGCCGGATGCGTCTCACCCGGATGGAAGAGAGCCGTAGGATGGAACTGTACAAACTCCATATCGGCAACGGTACCCTTTGCACGATATACCATTGCCTCACCATCACCAGTAGCAATGATTGGATTTGTTGTGGTCTGATAAACAGCTCCACAACCACCGGTACACATGAGTGTCACCTTACTAAGATACGTATCCACTTTCTGCGTCTCAGGATTGAGAACGTATGCGCCATAGCACTTTATGTCCTTATTGCGGCGTGTCACGGTAACACCGAGGTGATGCTGAGTGATAATCTCCACGGCGAAGTGGTGCTCCTTAACCTCAATGTCAGGATTGGCACGCACGGCAGCAATGAGTCCGCGTTGAATCTCGGCACCTGTATCATCGGCATGATGAAGGATACGGAACTCTGAATGACCACCCTCACGGTGAAGGTCGAACGTACCGTCTTCCTTCTTGTCGAAGTTAACGCCCCACTCCACCAGTTCCTTTATCTGTGAAGGAGCCATACGCACTACCTGCTCCACGGCAGCACGGTCGGATATGAAATCGCCGGCAATCATGGTGTCTTCGATATGCTTCTCGAAGTTATCAACCACAAGGTTTGTGACTGAAGCCACGCCACCCTGAGCAAACGAAGTGTTTGCCTCGTCTAATGCCGTCTTACATATAATGCAGACCTTACCTTTCTTAGCCCTTGCAATCTTGAGGGCATAGCTCATACCGGCAACACCTGCACCGATGATGAGGAAGTCATATTTGTATTTCATAACTAATTACGAATTACTAATTATCTGTTATCTATTTCAATAATATCAAATTCAACTAAAAGACCTGTACCTACCTTGTCAACGAGAACTTCATTGCCAGACCGAAGTCGTGCGTCGTAGTAGGATAGCTGCTCGACGTAAGCAATGGGGTATTCGTCTGAGAGTCATAGAAGAAACTCATGGTGAGCAACTTCGATAAGGTATAATCAGCTGTGAAGCTCAGTTTAAATGCCTTGTTTCCGCTGTTTGCCGAACTCTCTCTTTTTTCGATGTTGCGATTGATGGAAGCCTGATTGCGCAGACTGATATCAAGACGCAGGTTCATGTCGTGATTGAACGACTTAGAGTTCTTTGATGACGTCTTTGACTTGCTCTTGTCCTCATCATCACTACTTCCATCCTTGCCCCTATTGTTCCCAGACTTCACGATTCGCCTATTGCGTCCTGAGAAGCGGAAGTCATTTATCTTATATCCACAGCCGATAACAAAATCCTTCGAGAGTGTTTCGTTGAGCATTACACTTGCCATTGACAGGGTAAGGATGCGAGTAGTACGATACTCGAGTTTGAACGTCATGTTGTTCTTCATCGTCACATCAACTCCGATCAGTGGATAGAATGCCTCGTTGATACTTACTTGAGAAACATTGTATATACTGTTCAGCACAGGTATATCTTTTCCATTTGTACCATCCGTGATGAAACCAAGATTATCGCCCATATATGACCTGAATGTCAGGTAAGACTGATATGAGCCAACTGTATACTCGCTCCTATATGCGTGGTTAAGGTTGACACTCTTGAAGATGTTCTGGAAGAATGTCATATTACTCAATCCATTATATCTAACTCTCCAGTTTGGCAATATCTTCGTCAGGGCTGGGAATATACTTAAGCCATCGGTACCTGCATAGGTACTGAGGAATGCAGGAACCATGACATCAGCACTATATTTATTGACGCCAGGATCCTCATTTGGATTAAATGGCTGACCTGATTTTTCTCCGTCTCGGTATATTGCACCAGCATACTGTGCCTGTACTCTTGCCCGGAAACCGTCAAGAGAGTTGCAGAACTTCTCAAACGATGCAGAATGGAAGCCATTCTCCGCAGTTCCCATACCCTCAAATGCAGACTTGATGGAAATAGTGGTCATTGCGAATTGTCCACTATGGCTTATCGGGAAGTTAAAGCCTGCATCCTTATACATAAACTGCATTGACTTATTTTTAGTCATAATACGAGAAGCATTGAGGTCTATCTTCAGGTTACGGGCAGGTTCAAGGGTAACCTTCAGAGTAAAGTCCTCGGTCTTATTGGTTGCTGCCGGAGTGGTAGCAAGCGTATCACTGGCAAGCCACCCATTTTCCAATGCTTTTCCTACATAGTCGTCGCCCACGAATCCGAAAGCGAACCCCAAACCCGGAGCTAATGCATTATCACTTCCCGTATTCGTAGATTTCTGTCCCAACACATCACCTACAGAAGGCAAGTATCCTGGCAAAGACAAAGAATACTGGTTGCTGTATTTGATATCTATGCTACGGACCATCATGAGAAGACGGGCAAATGACTGCGTAAGCTTGTACCATTGCTGGTCATCCTTCTTTGGCTTGGCAACTACCGTAACCTTCATGGTGACGGCAGAGTCTGCCTTGTTGATAATCCTTATCTTGTTTTCATCCATCACCTTATACTTGACAGGGATGAGCTTGCCCTCTGCATTGCGCGCAGTAACAGTTAGGCTTTTGGACTTTTTGCCATGAACAAGCACGGTTGATGTATCAGCCTTGACAGTTACCTCCTTCTCAAACCGGTTACGGTTTTGAGCGAGTTGTTTTTTCTTCTCAGCCTCAGCCTTTTTCTCTTCTTTCTCCTTCTGCTCACGTTCCTTTTTTTCCTCGGCAAGTTCCTTAGTATCCTTTGCCTTAGCATCCTTGCCCTTTATACTTTCTTCTTTCTCCTTTTTACTACTTGTATTACTCTTCTTCGGAACACGCTTCACCGCCTTCTTGAAACGCTCGTTTACTTTCTTAAGGTAAGGAATCTGATCATACAGCTTCTCCAGATTCAATGTACTGTTGATTGTCAACAGACGGTTCATAGCTATCGTATTACCATACGAGGTTCCATTATCTGCAAGGGTGCCCCTCTGCCAGTTATAGCTTGAGGTGTAGTTGGCATTAGCATCAAGCCAGCTGAATACAGGTATGAGATTGAGTGGTAGCTTATAGGAAGCAGAGAACGACTGCTGATAATCCAACGGAGTACCCATATGTTTGAGACTCTGGCCGACAACAGAATCCCTGTATGCGTCGAGACGATCCCAATAGAGGTCTTTATCTTTCTGCGTATAAGGAAGTTCCTCTATCTCTGCATGAGTAGCGCTCTGGAAATTGAGGTGAAGGTTCTTGGTAAGATCCCACCTTATACTGAAATCACGATTCCACTGGAACTGTGAATTTAAGGTCGCAGGGATTGATTCGGAGGCTCCGAGATCCTCCATATCACGTTCCAGAAACTCATATCGATAGCGATTTATATCGCTATTGAACGATACATTCTGAGGCAACCAGTATAGGCTGAATCGCTTGACGATATCATAATACTTTGACTTGCTCTTTATCTTCTTGAAAGGCTCAAACGGCTTATACACAGGAGTCCATGAATATGACAGCGTACCTTTCCAGTTATCTTCATTCTCATATACGGTTGTCTCACCTGTAGTATTGTTATGAGAGTGGCTGTATGAGAACGTGAAGTTAGCAGGGTCGTAAGGCATAGGATGACGCTTCGTGGCAATTCCCACTCTCACGCCAGAAAGCGAGAAGTTCGTACTGACGTTCTTCTTTATGGCAATGCTCGAAATGGAGTCTTTCTCGTGCTTACTGCCAGCCGACTCCAAAGCATCATCAAGTTCCATATCAGTATCAAGAGGATTGAACTTCGGAGCAGTCTTTTCGCGTGTCATACTATAATACAACGGAGCCTGCACCTTTGCCTTCTCTGGGAAGAACTTACCAAGTTCGAAATTGGTGGTGATGCTATATGTGGTAAAGTTGTCAGTAGAGCGTGAAGCCACGCCTTCTTCTAGTCCGCCGAATCCCTCACTTGTGTATCTGCCAGTAGCATTGACATTGCCGAAATCCGACAACTGCACATTGAGATTTCCCTGTGCAGCCCATCCGCCAGAGTTTTCCGGATCAAGAAGACGAAGCTCATTAACCCACACCTCACCGCTCTTCTCCGTACCGGCAAGGTTTCTCACGCCAATGACCATAGTCTTCACTTCACCAAGAGTAGGATTACCCATGATGCTTATCTTGTTCTTCGGTGTATCATCGTCATAGACGCTGAACTCGACATTGTAGGATGCAAGGCCTGCATTCTTTGCCTTGTTACGTGCCTTCTTCAGCGCAGTAAACTTGCTAAGCCTGATATTCAGCATATTTTCCTCCGGCCAAACAGCACGGCAATCAGCACCAGAATATGTGCTGTACTTACCCGGAGGTGTAAGTTTGAGCGGGATCTCATACTCGTAGTAGTTGCTCTTGTAGTCAGAACCAAGTCTAATGAAGAGAGCCAACTGATCATCCTGAAGATTGCTGACATTAGGCTCAAGAGCATTTGCATGTACGAACATCTGCATATTATTGTACTGACGCATATCCAGCGTCATATTCTTATACACAGCCTTTGCATCACCCGTACTCATACCGGTAAGCATAAAGTTCATTGCCGACTCATTGCTTTCTGTGAGCTGTGGCTGTGAAGGGTCAACAACACGTGTGATACCAGGAGGAAGAACATAGTTGACAGGTGTCTTTTCTCCATTCTCCTCAATATTCACATCGCTGACTGCCATCTGAGCAGTATTGGCAGAGCTTACACTAAGATTCTGCTCATACACACGCCATTCACCACGAACGAGGTCGAGGTTTGCGAAACGCAATACTATCGGTTTCTCGAAGTTGGTCATGAACATACGCATAAAGCGGATGCTGGTGAAACCGTTGATAGAACCAATCCTCTCCCTGTCAGGAGACTTGATAGGAATACGGAACTGATACCAGTCAACAACCGATCTCTGACCATTCTTCAAGGTACGTGTGGCACTACGTTTGTCAACGATATAATTAGAACCGACTACGAAATCCTCTGGACGGATGCTGACCCTATACTGATAATAGTTCTCGTATTCGTTCAGGGTGTAGTCCTGATTTATATCCTCCACATCAGGGGTTGTCTTATATGAAGAATCAAAGCTGCTATTACTCTCAGGAGAGTTCCCCTGAGGATTGTTGATATACTTGTATCTCTCAAGGATGGATGCCTTACGCTGATCAAGCTCAGCACCACGGAAATAGCGATAGTTATCACCAGCAGGGTCGGCATTGATAGAGTCGAGAGCAGGACCTGTCACGTTAGCATTAACGTATGTAAGGAAGTCACGATACTGACTTCTCTCTTCCTCGTCAGTAAGTCCATTCAAACCCACATCCTGCTTGTCGCGTGAGCCTCCTGTAGTGGCAAAAGCGTATGTCACCGTATTCTGCGTAGGTATCTTACCCCATTGGGACCAAGTAAATGACTGACTGCCATCCACAGGCATACCACTCTCATAGAACTTCTTTCCGTCACGGAGCACATCCTCAGATATATCTCCAAGATTGAAATAGAGGTCACCACCATGTTGTGATGCCGTACCATCCTCACGTGTATAGATAAATGGGTCAAGCATCCAGAACTCGATATACTCGATATTGGAAGCCTCGAAATCACTATTGTCAAGCTTTCGCATCATACCACCCCACGCATTACGAGGCTGGGTGAGATGACCTGCCTGATTAATATCTGTGGTAAAGTTATAAGGACCTCTTTCCTCTGGATAATACGCAAGATTAAGTATTGACAAGGTACTTGAAACACCGGAATATGCACTCTGATCGCGATTAGGGAACACCTCTTTGGTATATACTTCACGAACATAGTGATTTGACAACTGCTCTACATCGCTCTTGATATGACTCGGTGTAAGTGTAGAACCGTTCCTTGTGAACAGAGGGTCAATTGTGTACCACGCAAGACGTGCACGATTAAAGCCACTTGTCAAGCCTGACTTATCAGCCGATTCCTTGAAAGTTGATGGTACACTTGAAAGCATCCACGTTGTAGGTGAGCTGACACTAAGGCCTGACTTTGTTGATTCAAAGTCATCAATATACGAAGCATTGTCCTGTGTACCACTTGCCTGACCAGCTATGAGTTGAGCGAACTCACCGCTAAGCTGAATATTTGAAGGTTGCGTTACATGCAGGAACGGCACCTTGTTAAGCACATTGGTCAACCATTGGCTCTCTTTCTTCCAGTTGAGGTTCACGCCCCATATCGTATTGTTCAGAGGCTCTGCACCCATCTGCACCTTTGTCGTAAGGCTCTGCTCTGAAAGATGCTGCATCGTACCGCTCATCTGGAAGTCTTTCGTAAAGTCATACTCCCAGTTGAGTCCGAACATGGTCTTTCGCTGCTGGCCCCAGTCGGTATTACTCTCAAGTGAAACATTTATGGCAGTACCAGCATCTATGATATTCTGGTTGAGAATCGTAACCTCACCTAGCGAATAGTCAACCGAATAGTCACTGCCCTCTACCAATGTCTCGGCACCGGCTGTAACGACAACAGAGCCCTGAGGCACATTATACGCACCCAAGGAAATAACATTGGCAGCAGTACCCCTGAACTGTCCCTGAAGTATATACTTATCCTTCTCGGCTATCTGCTTCGCCACTGTTTTCGTTGAATCGTACAACTCTTTATAGACATACTTACTTGCCTGTAATGAATCAAGACCTCTATGCCTAAGAGAATCATAGAGACTTTTTCCGAAAGGCTCCACCTTCGGAAGGAACACACGACCATTAGATACGGTATAATCTTCAACGAAATCGAAGTAACCGTTAGAATTCGGCTTATTGTTGTTATCTATACGGTCTGCACCAATAATCCTAAGCAAAGGAGTTGATTTTAGCTTTTGTTCTGGAATATAGTTGAGATAGACACCAGCCGTATCACTCTGGTACTTGATATCGAGTCTGAACTTCTGCTTCTCCACTGTTTGTGCGAGGTAATATACGTTCTTCATCATCAACGGCCAGTTGCCTTGTTGAGGATTGTTTGACGTATTCTTCAGCGACTTCACAATGAGTGCCTTATCCACATCGCCATTACCCTGAGAAGCCAGTTCTCCCACACGATGAACCTGGCCGTTATGTGTATATTCGAAAGCCACGGCAAGTACCTGATCCGTCTGGAGCGAGGATTTCAAAGAAACATAGCCGAGTGCCGAATTGACTGTATATTCTGAAGGAGAGAGCTTACGTGCCTTTTCGAGTTTCTCGTAGTCAACACCGCCGACAAAACCTGTTATACCGTCAAGCACAGACGCTGTCTGGTCTATATTCCGGGCATCAGCATACGTTGTAATAATTTCATTATACTCGGTGTTGGCATTATTGTCAGGCACAACATTTCCAATTGTCCCAGTCCACCTGGAATTTTTCGGTTTTCCCTCACCCAGGTCAGTAAGCGCAATGATGTTACGGGTATCTGTCGTCTGACCAGTCTTATTCGTCACCCATATCTCCACATTGGTGATATTGACTCCCGATGTCATGATCGGCAACTTACTGAGCGCCTTGTCATACATATCACGGAAATATTGCGAGAGGAAGAAGTGACGGTTCTCCTCATAGTCGGCTACGTCTATCTCAAAAGGCGTAAACTGTGCCCCACCCTTACTGCTCACGCTCTTTGAATTTGACTTCTTCTGAGACACGACAGTCTGGAGCTTGAGTTTACCGAACTGCATATCGGTTCTTATACCGAAGAGTGACGTAGCACCGGTGACGAGAGACGAGTTTGTAGGGAAGCTCACATTACCAGCCTCCACGAGTTTTATTATCTCATCTTCCTTGCCCTCGTACTTCAACTTCATATTCTGAGCATCGAAATTGAAGGTAGCTTCGGTATTGTAATTAAGGTTCATGTTCACCTTGTCTCCCACCTTACCTGTGACATTGAGGTTTATCTTCTCGTCAAAGTCGATGGATGTGGTGTTCCTGTTTCGTATAGGCAATGACGGATTGTCTATAGATTTAATAGTAGCACCGAACTTCAGCTCGGCAGATCCCTGTGTCTTGATTCGCACTCCACCAGGACCGAATATCTTCTCTGCCGGTCCTAACTCAAAGTGCATATCCGTGAAACTGAACTTATCCTTGCCCTTGGCCTGATAGATCTCGTCATTCTTTGAGCGGAAGAATTCTGTCAGTTTCTGCTTTTCAACCCACTTCTGGTATTCCGGCAACGACATCATCACAGGAGCAGCAACCCATGTGTTTCCAATCTTCGAACCTATCACATAGCGGTCAAGGGTATCGTTATACACGACATCCTGCTTCAGATTCTCCGGACGACTGAGGTCTGCCGCCCCCTGTCCGAGGTCATCGTATGTTATAGGCATGGTACGCTGAATCTTCCATCGTGGATGAAGAAGACTGTCAGGAATAGTGTCTTCCTGAATTGTGATCTGCCTTCTTATATCCCTTTTGCGTTCCTTTGGCTTTTGCGTATTTTCATCATCCACCTGCTCTTCCGGAACACCTTGTGTAGACGTTGTATTTCTTTGTCTTCTGGCTGTCTTATCGTCCTGAGCAGACACAGTTCCCCATATCATCGTCGAGATAACGATGAGAACGACTCCAAACCAAGCCTTTCTAAAAAACAACTGGTCAGAGAATATTTTCTTCAAGGAACTGCGTTTTTTCATTTATCTGCATCCCCTTCCCTATCACGGAGGGTCGTCCGATGGATAATATCGGGGTATGATGATGAGGTCGGGGTTAGGGGACTTATTTTATCAACTTCAACGCCTGCTTTATCACCTGCTCTACAGGCATATCAGGATGAGCCTTGAGTATATCAACAACCACCTTCTGACTTGGAGCTGGTGAGAAGCCGAGCATCGTAAGAGCTCCGACAGCCTCGTCGCGAACCTCATTCTGCTCTGCGGAGAGCACAGGCATACCGGCAGCCGCAGCACTTGACTGCAAATCTGCAATAAGTCCGCTTGCCAACATCTTGTCACGGAGATCCACGATGATGCGCTGAGCCGTGCGGAGTCCTATGCCCTTGACTGACTTCAGCGATCTCTCATTGCCAGAGGAGATAACATTCACCAATTCCGTTGGTGAGATTGCCGACAGAATCATACGAGCGGTATTGCTGCCAACGCCGCTAACGGTTATCAGCATTCGATAGAGCTCTCTCTCCTGTTTGTTCACAAAGCCATAAAGGGTATATGAATCATCACGTCCACCAGTCATAATTGCCTCGTGGATGTAAAGTTTCACCTCCTTCTTTGTCTGGATAGCCGTATAGGTATTTAGTGAGATGTTGATACCGTACCCTACACCGGCAGCCTCTACAACCGCCTGCGTTGGGGTCACCTCCGTCAGTTCGCCTTTAATGTATTCTATCATAGCCTTTTACATTGTGTTCTTGTTTATTATTATAAATAATAACGTGCGCGTACATACAATTATTGCATAACAGACGAAAATGAGCATTAAATATAATATATTTTACATTTTTCATGGGACATAAAAAAAACGGAGCATTCATTACTGATGCTTCGTTATTCTTATCTCTTTTTAATTTTTTACCTTTAGGAAACAGTGTATCGTTTACCCTGTAATTTTCAATTTAACCTGTAATAACAATCTTTTCCCTATAAAAGCTCGTACCTAAATGAGCATATCATTATTAACAATTAAATTTTTTCTATCTTTTTACCTAAACAAGCCTTAATCTACCAATATAGATTGGAACTTTGTTTTTATGTTATCCGTTATTTGAATATAATCTTTTACCGTTATCGAAAGCCTTTACTTTCTTAAGACGGTGCAAAATTACTAATTGTTTGCGAACACACCAAATTTTTTTCAAAAAAAATGACGCCAACAAGTGATTTTTGACAAAAAACAACAAATTGAGCAAAAAAGCATACGCATTTTTACATTTTTTTGCAAATTTTTCTTCAAAACTCTCATGTTATGCAAATCCGAGAACCTGCGTTTTTCCACCTTTGACACATACTCTGTAAATTGTAAATTCGTGCTACCAAAAACATCAAAGCAATAGACTATGTGAATTCGCTTTTCCTCCTATGATCCTCCTATGATCCTCCGTACCAAAGTCGGTGCAAAGTCGGTGCAAAGTCGGTGAAGGGTCGATTTAAGAGCGGAGATTCAGCGAGTTTGGTTCCTTGGATCTATGGAAGAGAAACGAGGGAAAATCGGAATCACAGCGGATTAACGATTTTCCCTCGCATCAGTTCAAACTTATAAACCGTTTACCTCTTTCAGGTTTGCGATTGCCAGTTTGAGGTCGGCTATTGTAATACGTCCGTATGGGTCGAACTTCTGCTGACTCTTTTGTGAGCCGCCCTTACCTTCGATGATATGCCAGGTAGCGCACCAGCAAATAGCCTCCCAGTGGTCAGAATCGATGTCATAATAGTCAATGTACTCGTCACTACGTCCGAAGTCTATTTCACGTTTCAGATTGAATGCCTCTGCGTATCTCATAAGCATAAACGTGAGGTCCTGACGGGTAATCCATTTGTTAGGAGCGAAATAGTCGCCCAAGAACTCTGGGAAGCCCATAGTCATAGCTCTCAACTCACCCCAAACGATGGCATCCTCGTATTTTGTGCCTGCTACATCCTTGAAACTTGTCTTGTATTTTGAAACGTTTGGCTTTCCTGCCATTTCATAGAGATAATTCATCACGTATCCACGTGTAAGACAGTCGCTTTCCTTTACGCCAGGATCCAGCGGAGAATATTTCTCTTTAGCTGCCGGTGTGCCGTTTGAAACGTCGTTTATCTTCACATCAATGTTAACCCAAAGGTAAAACTTATTATCATCACCTGTAGATACATCTCCGCCAAGATTTATATACCATTCATGATCAACCTTAGTCTCTTTCACATAAGTACCTTCGTGGTAAACCTTAATAAGGTATGGGTTACTGCTGAGGTCCAAAGATGTGAACTTATTATGAGCAGCCCACAAGAAGCGGAGCTGTGGGTTCTTTGAGAGGTTTAATGAGGTAATTGCATTGTCCTGACACTGGACTATTACAAGCTTCGGATTCTTTGACAGATCCAATGAAGTGAGTGAGTTGTAACTGCAAATCAACTTGTAAAGCTCAGGATGGTGGCTTAGATCCAATTTCTTAATACCAGTCTTGGCACAGTTGTAAGTCTGCAAGCCCTTCATATTATTGATGTTAACGTTGCCGAGCTGTTCGTTGTCCCAAATATCGAGACGTTTCATCAAAGGGTTATGCGAAAGATCCAACGATGTGAACTTATTGCGGAAAGCGTCCAAGTGCTGGAGCTTTGGATTCTTACTCAGATCAAGTTTCTTGAGTCCGCAAGAACCACACATAAGATGCTCCAACTCTGGGTTTTGAGTAACGTCCAAATCTTTAAGCGGAGTAGTATTACACTCTATATACGCCATCTTCGGGTTGTTCCTTACGTTGAGTGTAGTAAGATTAGGGTTGTCGTGACAATACACCCAGATAAGATCATCCAGACCTGTGAAGTCGAGCTTGGAGAACTTGTTTCCAGAACACCAGATACCTGTAAGCAACTTGTTATGGCTGAGGTCCCAGTCAGCAATCTCGTTGTCCATACAATAGATGCCGCGGAGCTCTTTCAGATACTCAATACCCTTGAGCGACTTAATGCCCATATTCTGACAGTAGATATTGCGGAGATAGATAATTTCCTGCTTGTCCAAAGTTCCGTCACCGTTTCTATCGTAGTCACGACCTAAAAGCAAAGCCCTGAACTTAGGGTCAGGAAATGTTTTCGCGTCGATTTTCACCGGCACGATTTCCTCAGGAACAGCAGTAGAAACCGACTCTGATCCAGTCCCTGAATCTGTAGTCGATGTCGATGTTGATGTTGAAGTAGAATCGTTTTTCTCCCCCCCCTCTCCTTCATCGGTTTTATCACTAGATGATGACGATGTACCTTCAGAGGTTTCCTCTGTCTTCTCCTCAGAGAGAAGCTCATCGTCTTTCTCGTCTTTGCCACAGGCTATTGCCAATGAGCCGACAAGTAATAGCGCAACGCACTTTAGCAGATAATTTTTCATTTCGTTGTTAATAAATATTAGTTATCGTGAATATGTATGTCAAATATAATTGCCTGTCAAGTTTCATGTTAAGCGATGGCAAAATTACTGTTTTTTTCTGTATTTTTGTCGGTTTTTACAATTTTTATGACGCTTTAACGGCAAAATACACCTTACGAGCCATAAAAAAGCATAGATAAAACATAAAATATTTTGTTGTTTTGAAATAAAATATTAATTTTGCAGCAATAAATCCGATAAGACATGAAAAGGTATGTTATATTTTTCCTTTTGATTTGTGCCAATTCAGTATTCGCGCAAGTCATCCCAGACAGTGTTGATCTGAGAAACAATTCCTATTGTGCTGTATTCGAGAACAATACTCCCGCAAGAAACAAATATCAGATTGCAAAGAAGTGGTTTGCTACCAACTTACAGAATTTCAGGGATATCATAGTCAGCGAAGACGCTCGCAGATGTAAGATTGTAATGAAGCCTTTGGTGCTTTACAAGGCCGACAGCTACTCTAAATGCTATCTCACCACATTACTCACCTTCGAGTGTGACAACAAACAGTTCACCGTGAAGTTTGACAACGTAAAAAGGAGGGCTGCATTCACTACTATGGCAAACATTGAGAGTGCCGATACCGTTTATCAGCAGAGTAAGCTGACAACCGATATCGAGATAGGCAAGTACCGCAGATACATGGCGCTGAAGGCAAAGCATGCGCCAACGGCAGAGGAACTGAAGGAAATAAGGACTTATGCCTTCTTTGATAACTACACCGAGGATGCTCTCCGCAAGGAAAACATGGCTTACTACCATGAGTTGCAGAACATAGTAGCAGAAATCGTAAACAAACTGAAGCTGACCTTAGAGGAATAGCATCATAATACAAGATAATTAACAGAAAGAAAACGGAGGAAGAGTCTTGCTCTTCTTCCGTTTTTTACGTTTTATGCAGAAAATCCTACGAGATTTACCTTTTTATAAAGAAAAAAGCACTATAAAAGAAAAAAATATATTACCTTTGCACACAGACTTCGATAATACATACATTATTATAAAAATAAATTAAAAAATTAACTATGAGAAAGATTTACACTTTTCTTGCGTTATGCCTCATCTTTATAGGTGCGACATCCGCAATGGCCGCTGACGGAAGTACCTTCAAGGACTTCTCGATTGACCTTACGACGGCAGAGCCGGTTATTCCGGACAACGTAACTCTGGCTTCCTATCCACAGAATGGAGCACAGCCAAATGGCGACATAAACCACGGTTGGTGTTGGTTTGCCGCTAAGTTCGCAGTTGACGGTCCTGTAAAGATCACCCTTGGAGGATGTCAGTACATCAGCGACGGCTATGAGGGCTATGTAACTGATGACAAAGGCACAAAGCTCGGTGACATCAAGAACAAGACAGAAAAATGCTACCACCAAGACAAAAGTAATGTAGCTACATTCGAATACAAAGGTGAAGCTACAACTCTTATCGTTTATTGTGGACAGTATTGCCCATTACTGAAGGTTGAGAAGATTGAGGTTCTTCCTGACAACGTCAAGGAAAAGGCTATCTATTCAACCAAGTTCCAGGATTGGACAGCTTCACAGGCAAAAGACAATCCTTCAATCAAGGTAAACACTACAGACGGTCAGGAAATTACATTCAGTCTCTATGGCACACATGTGGTTCCTGATGGCCCAACATCTGACGATGTAGCAAAGAAGCTCACATCTGAATGTATTACTACAGGCTATCTTCAGGCTGAGAAAAAGGACAAGATTGAAAATGCAACAAGTGGTGCTACAATCACGACTTCAGCATTCGACAACATCACAAGCCTGACATTCGTTCATGCAGCTACTGGCAGCAACCGTGGCTGGGGCTTGAAGGTAAAGGGTGACGGTGACGATGACTGGGTTGTACTGTCAAATGCCGTTGCTGACCCTTCTGCAGGTCAAGAGGTAACAGTCAAAGTGAACCGCACAAACGTTCAGTTGCAGTTCTTCAACATAGCAGATAATCAGTATGCTTTCTTAACTTCTCTCGTCATCAACGGCAAGGTAGAGGTTGAAGAACGCACTTTCGTAAGCTTCGTTATGGACTTCCGTAAGGTGTCAGAGTCACAGGCGCCTTTTACTCTAACACAGGACAATAAAGATCTAAAAGGCGTTAGCCTTGACGCTGGCAGTTTCCACGATGCCCAGCATGGTTTCGAAAAAGTAGAGTTGACCGTACAAGTTGACGGTCCTGTTCATTTCTCTATCGGTAGTTGCAAATACACCGACAAAGCAACCGTAAGTATTGATGGTGGTGCTCCTATTGACATTGAGACCCTTAGCGAAAAATGCGACGACGAATTTGGCCAGTACAACTATTTTGCAGAATATACATATAATGAGGAACAGCCAGCAACTTTGAAGTTCAATCTCGGCAAATACTGCCCATTCTTCAAGGCTGAGGCATGCGAATATACTCCATCTGTTACTGTTGCTTACTACAACACCGACGGCAAACTCATCGGTGAGGAGACAGTTGAAAGCGGTTCAAAACTCGATTTCAAGTATTCTTCTGCTGATATAACAATACCTTCTGGCCACGCATTCCGCGGATGGTTCAATAGCAAGGCTGCTACCGCGGAGAAAGTTCAGCAGGGTACTGTTGTAAATGAGGATATCAAGCTCTACGCTAAGGTTACTGCCATAGAGAGAGCAATGGTAGGCACTCACTTCGAGTACGATCTGACAAAGAAGAACTGGTATGTTGACGACCATGAGCTCATCGACATCGAGAATGGTGAATACTTCAGCAAGGACGGCAAGCACGGTTGGATTATAGGTGCTAACGGTACTATCCAGCTTCAGGTTGCAGGCAAGTGCTATGTAAACATTAAGAACTGCCAGTATTCTGCACAACAGACCGTCACAGTAAAGAGTGCAGGAATCAAGGAGATTGCAAAATTCGATCTCCCTGTTGCTACCGACGGTGAAACAACAACAATCAAGTATGACGGTTCTGAAACAACCCTCACATTCACATTCCCAGTTGGTAGCGCTTACATCCACGGCATTGAGGTATATAATGTTGAGGACTTCCTCTCTTACGATGAGAATACTCACTATTACGAGATTGCTCCTAACGATGCTGCAAGTCTTTTACTTGCTCTCAAGACTGTTAAGGATGGTGATAAGATTTTCCTCCCTAATGGCACATACGACCTTGGAGAGACCGTACTCACACAAATCTATGCAAACAACGTGTCTATCATCGGTGAGTCAATGGACAATACCATCATCCGCAATGCTCCAGACAAAACTACAGAGGGTATCGGTACAACCGCTATTTTCGTGAACAACTCTAAGAACCTCTATTTGCAGGATCTTACTCTCAGAAACGACCTCGACTACTATGCTGTAGGCGGCACAGCTCGTGCTGTTTGCTTGCAGGATAAGGGTGAGAATACAATCTGCAAGAACGTGAAGATGTTCTCTCACCAGGATACATACTACTCTAACAAGGCAAGTAAGTTCTACTGGGAGGATAGTGAACTTCATGGATGTGTTGACTATGTCTGCGGTGATGGCGATGTTGTATTCAACCGTAGCAAGTTCGTTAACGAGTCTCGTGCAAAGGACAAGAAGAGCGGTTCTGTCGTTATCTGTGCTCCTAACACTTCCGAGTCATGCACATGGGGATACGTATTCCTCGATTGTAACATCTCAAGTCTGTGTAACGACTTCACATTTGCACGTTCATGGGGAGGCAAGTCAAAGGCTCAGTTCATCCGCACTCAGATTCTTGACAACTCTCTCGCTTCTTCCCGTTTCACCATCGAAGGTATGAACGTAGCAGCAGACAAGTTCAAGGAGTATGCAACAACCAACTCTGAGGGTACCATCACTACTCCAAAGAGCAATGTGATTAAGTTCACCCACTCTTCTGGCAACAATGAATTTGAGACCGTTCTCTCTGATGATGAGGCCGCACAATACACCGTAGCAAACATCTTCGGCGAGTGGGCTCCTGACAAGATTGCTGCTCAGGTTACTGACAAAGACAAGGGTAGCGTATTCCTCGTTGATGGCAAGATTACAACAGATCGCCCAACTGAGGGTAAGTTCCGTATCGCAAATACACGCGGCGGTTTCGGTCCTGAGGTTGACGCAAGCACAGCCACAGCAATCGAAACTGTTACATTTCCCACAACAATGAATGCTCCTAAGAAATTCTTCAAGGACGAGAAGATTGTCATCCTCAAGAACGGCAAGACATACAATGTTGCTGGTCAGGAATTGAAATAAACATGGCTTTAAAGCCATAACAACAAACTTCAAGAGGGGTGTTTCCAATTTGGAAGCACCTCTTTTCATATTCTGTAAAATTAGTGATTTCCTACGGAAAATAAAAATATTATTTGAAAGTGGTGAAAAACAATGCACACGACACAAAATTTCCGCTTTTTTTCTTGCATTCTAAAAAAAAATTCATTATCTTTGCAACGTGTTTTTCATGGTATTTAGATTATTAAGGTTAATATGCACCCATAGCCTGTGAAGGTTGTGGGTGTTTTCATTTACATACACACTCCTCCAGTGCTGAAGTGACAATAATTAACGTGAATTCGACAAAAATTTGTGAGGATTAAAGCCGTGAGCCCAATTAATGTCACAATTAATGTTAGATTTATGTCCTAATTAATGTTATGCGACAGCAAAAAGCAATTCGTCGAACTCACGTTGATTAATGTTTCAAAGTAAAGTGCAGCGTTTATTTCTTTCCCAATGTATCATTAAAGATAATTTCCCTTCTTTCCCCTCAACTCCAAACGTTGCAAAATCGCAACGTAAAAGTGTCCAAATATTGCGAAATATTGCTCAAAAAGAAGAAAAATAGTGCAATTTTGTAAAAAAAGTGCATTTTTTCTTGGAGGTTACTCTTATTTTTTGTATATTTGCCACAAAAGAACAGACTACGGTCTACATTTATTTCCAAATATATAGTGATCCTTATTTCGATAATAATACCAATTTGTTATGAAAAATGTTATATTGACAATAGGAGTACTATTATGTACGATTACGGCACTCGCGCAGAAGACATATTTCTGCTCCCCTAACGGAAGTGCGACAGCTGAAGGAACAATCGCTTCTCCAGTCGATTTCGCTACGGGCATAGAAAAAATGTCACGCGCAGATACCCTGTACTGCCGCGGAGGTCAATATAACTTGAAAAACACCATTCACATCAAGAACAAAGACGGATTCAAGGACAACCGCACAGTTATCATGGCATACAAGAACGAAAAGCCAATCTTCGATTTCCGCAAGCAGGAATACGGCAAACGCGGCATCATGGTTGAGTCCGACAATATGTATATAAAAGGTATCACCATACGCTACACTGGCAAGAACGGACTCTTCAACATCGGTTCTTACAGCGTATTCGAGAATCTCGACGTCTATGGCAACGGAGATACCGGCATCCAGATGAAGAACGGTCACAGCAACCTCATACTCAACTGCGACTCTCACGATAACTTCGACTATAAACTCAAGGGCATCGACGCAGCCGACTTCGGAGGCAACGCCGACGGCTTCGCCGACAAGCAGTACTACGGCGGTGGAAACACCTACCGCGGCTGCCGCGCATGGAACAACTCCGACGATGGATGGGACTTCTACGCACACTCAACAGCTTACTATGGCGGCACAGTCATCGAAGATTGCATCTGCTTCGGTAATGGTCCTGAGGAGTACGATGTACGCAAGCATCCTCGCTATGAAACCGACAAGGAATGGTTCGACCAGTTCAAGGGCGAAGGCATCGACATCACCGACAACGACGGTCAGCCGGGACACGTATCACTCAAGCACTACACCAACTACGGCAACGGCAACGGCTTCAAGCTCGGCGGCAAGCGCACAGTTCACAATGTAACCGTGAAGAACTGCATATCCGTAAAGAACAGAGTGAAGGGATTCGACCAGAACAACAACCTCGGCAGTATGTGCTTGTATAACAACACCAGCTACCAGAATGGTGAGAACTACGGATTCCACAACAAGGAAGAGGGCGGCAAACTCGCTATCCGCAACAGCATAAGCATTGATGGTCAGAGAAGCGATGTATTGAAAACTGCTACAACCGTTCACACGAACAACACATGGGATACACAGGGCATTGAAGCATCTGTAGAGGACTTCAAGTCTGTTGACTGTCAAAAATACATTCTCGCAAAGCGTCAGGCTGACGGTTCACTTCCTCAAACCCCATTATTCCGTCTCACTCAAAATTCAAAGCTCAGAAATGCAGGTACATACGTTGGCACCCCATATTCTGGCGACAATCCTGACATCGGCACATTCGAGAGCGGAAAGCCGACACAGAAAGACACAGAAATATACTCAGAAAGCTTCACCGAAGCTATAAGTCTGTAAGATCCCCTTCACCCCAGAGGGGTATCAATTAATTTTATAATCTAATCCGTAATAATTATTCCTCTTGTGGGGGCAGAGGAAAAAAGCATTTAGAAAGTAAAGAGATAATGAATGATTGAAAAAAAGTTTTAGGTTTTTGTTAAAAAAGGCGCAAGGGAGCAATTCCTTGCGTCTTCCTTTTTATAATAAATGCTTTCATATAATGAGAGTTATGGCAGATGATGAGTTATCACTAATAGAATCTGTTGCCCTATTTCATAATTTGTCTTATACTGAAATTGGTTTACACTTTTCTCAAACCAATTAAAGTATAAAAAATGAAACAACGAACCTTTTACAAGAAAGAAGACCGCATCTCGA